>JAFZKY010000062.1 GCA_017551725.1 Bacteroidales bacterium | reverse complement strand
TTAGCCAAGGACGACGTCCTTGGTATTGGCGGAATATTCGCAAAATCCGCCCCAAAGGGGCATAAGCGTCATATTGTCAATCGGAAAAAACATACTGTTCGTTATATTCAATTCTATATAGCCGCAAAAACTCTAGATACTCATCGCGAAAGTCTTGGTGTGAAACACAATGTGCAAATATACCTTACAAAGCGATTGTGCCATATTTTTGATGCTTATGCCCCTTCGGGGCGGTTGTTATCCTCATGGTGCTGATTTGCCAAGGGCATTGTCCGTGGCTGGCCGATATCCCAATGCGTTGCATTGGGCTGGCCGCTGGTTGGCCTTTCAGGCCGCCTCCATCCACAGCTTGAAGGCCAATAGCTGTACTCCAAGCGTAAGCTGCCTCCCGCTGGGCCGGCTCGCCTTTGGCGTATGTATTCGTCAAAATTGATATAGTTGTCGGTCATAGTCTGTTCGTTGTTTGTTCTATCAGGACATTCTCCCGTGAGGAGAACTGATTAGATTACAAAAAAAATAAAAAAGCGGAAAAAAACCAAATTAAAACTTCTGAGGAAGTGGCGTGCCTTCGGCACGCGGTGCATACAAATCTAACTCCCCTTCTATTTTAGAAGGGGTGGCCAACGGCCAGGGTAGTAATATGTATATCATTCATTTATACAACTACCCCGCCCTGCGGGCACCCATTGAAGGCTGCGCCTTCTTTTCCTCATCACTCGGCAAAGTCAAAGCCAGCTTTGCCTCTGCACTCGTTCATTCGTCAAATCTTGAGAAGAAGGGGAATTCATCTCTCCTTACACAAATCTAGAACTGGAAATAGATGAACGGCTGAAGGTCGGCGGTGATGAACTGGTAGAGCACGAAGACCGCCACCACCACGAGGAGGCCGATGAGCCAGATGGGCAACAGGGCGAAGTTGACCCGGTACCAGCGTTTCCATCGCTCCGGCAGCCAGTGGATGATCATGCCCAACACAAACAACGTGAACACAATCCAGTAGTTGGCCAATATTTCGGGGATGGCCGCCACGTTCCAGTGGCCGCCAATGCTGTTCACCATCGCCTTGGCCGTGTTCCAAGCCGTCTCGTTGGCCACCGCCGGATCCAGGTTGGAACCCGAACGGAAGAACAATCGTGTGAACGAAATGAATACGAAGGTCATGAACACGTTCCAGCTGAAATTCAGCCAGTTGATATCCCGGTTGGGCCAGATGGCCGAGTAGATGCAACGGATGAGCGTGCCTGCGAAGAACACCCCCGACCAGACGGTGAAAATCATCAGCACCGGACTGGGCCAGAACCAGTTGCACGCAAAGAACGCCCCGAAGATGACGAACGACACCAAGCTCCGCAGCCATTGCTGGAAGTGCCGCCAAATCTTGAATCCCAAGATGCCGAAGCCGTTCAAACCACCCCAAATCATGAAATTCCACGACGCGCCGTGCCACAAACCGCCCAACAGCATAGTGTTCATCATGTTGATGTTGGTGCTGATCTTTAACCGCGCCTTCTTGCTAATCAAGGAGATAACAGTGAGGATGACCGCCAACCCGACAATGATGCTCGTGATGACGGCATTCTTGGTCAGCAAGATGATGACCGCCCCAATCATCAAGATGCACAGGTATGTGCCCACGGTGGCGTTGCGGTTGCCGCCCAGCGGAATGTACAGGTAGTCCTGCAGCCACTTGGAAAGCGAGATGTGCCACCGCTTCCAGAAGTTGCTCGGCGAGTCGGCCTTATACGGCGAGTTGAAGTTCTTGGGCAGGTAGAAGCCCATCAGCATGGCCACACCGATGGCGATGTCCGTGTAGCCCGAGAAGTCGGCATACACTTGCAGCGAGTAGATGAACAGGGCCGAGAAGTTCTCGAAGGCCGTGAAAAGCGAGGGGTTGTTGAAGACTCTATCTACGAAGTTGACGGCCAGATAGTCGCTCATAATCAGCTTCTTGGCCAATCCGTTCAGGATCCAGAACACGGCGATGCCGAACTGCCGTCTGCTCAGGAAGAATTTCTTGTACAACTGCGGCACAAACTGGTCGGCACGCACGATGGGACCCGCCACCAACTGCGGGAAGAAGGTGACGTAGAAGCCGAAGTCCAGCAGATTGGAAACGTGCCGTATCTTCCCCTTGTAAACATCCACCAAGTAGCTGATATTCTGGAAGGTGTAGAATGAAATGCCCACAGGCAGCAATATCTTGGAGGCATCGAAATAGTCCTTGCCGCTCAAATCGTTGGTCCACTGCGCCAGCCAGTTGATGACTTCATACTGGCTGCCCACGATGGTGTTGTAGGCGTCGGTGAAGAAGTAGGCATATTTGAAGTAACAGAGTACCAATAAGTTGATGACCACGCCGACAATCATGTGGAATTTCTTCGCGCCCTGCCGCTGGGATCGGTCCATGAAGATGCCTAAGAAGTAGTCAAGGATCATGTCGAAGAGGAGGATGAGCACGAAGAGGCCGGAGGTTTTGTAGTAGAAGAAGACGCTGGCGAAGAAGAGGAACCCGTTGCGCAGCAGCCGTTTGCTGTGGAACAGGGAGAAGAAGGCGAACACCAGGGCGAAGAAAGCCCAGAAGTTGAACTGCGTGAACAACAACGGATACTCCTCGTTGAACGAGAAGAGATTGGTCAGGAAAATCTTCAGGCTCTCCAGGTTCATTTCTTCTCGCTTTTTAGTTCATGAATAAAGGCATCCCAGAAGAGGTCGCCGATGAGGTTGTATCCGGCGGCGGTGAAGTGCACGCGGTCTTTCTGCGCCAAGCCCTTCTTGCGCCAGCTTTCCATGGACTTGAGCCCGCCCATCACGGCGAACTGGTCCCACACGGCCCCGCCAGTCAGGTTGGCCAGCCGGTACATGACGTCCTGCACCATCGGGCCGGTCTTGTTCACATAATAACGGCCTTTCTTCCCCTTCTTCCAGGTGTCGTTGTTGGACACGAAGATGAAGGCGCAGTCGGGATTGGCCTCGCGGATGCGCTGCACCAGCTTCAAGTAGTTTTTCTTGAAGGCCACCGAGTCGAAGGTGCTGCCGTAGGCATCGTTCACGCCGATGTTGAAGATGACCAGGTCGGGTTGCAGCAGCTGCATGTCGCGGGTAAGGTTCTGGCAACGCAAGTACGAGGAGGTCTGCGCGCCGTTCACCCCTATGGATGAGAGCGTTATGCCTGGTCTGCTGTTCTTCAGCAGGATGCCGTTCACCACGAAGGTATCGCCCTTGCTGCACGGGAAGTATAGGGTGAAATCTTTTACAAAATGGTCAAAATAATAGAAATAG
The DNA here is from genome assembly GCA_017551725.1 of Bacteroidales bacterium. Taxonomy (GTDB): domain Bacteria; phylum Bacteroidota; class Bacteroidia; order Bacteroidales; family WCHB1-69; genus F23-D06. The sequence goes on along the minus strand of JAFZKY010000062.1, from coordinate 9,907 downwards.
CGGTCGTTGTCAAAGTCGATGCTGTCGGGGAAATGGTAGAGGGTGTCCTCTTTGAGGATGGGGTCGATGGGCCATCCGCAGGCCTTGCCCAGCAGGATGATGGTGTCGGACACGAAGTCGTACCCCGGCGCGTTCATCTTGATGGTGATGGCGTTGAGGGTGTCGGTGTTCCACACGGCGATACCGGCGGCCCCGAGGGGGAAGGCATAGTTCTGATAGACGTTGCGTATGAGGTTGAAAAACTTGGTCTTGCCGGTGCGGTAGTCGTAGGGGTTGTTGCAGGTGCTGGCGGCGGAGTATGGGAAGATGAAGCCCCTCGATGCGGCCGGTTCCCCGTACTCGTCCAGCAGGTGCGTGCGTATGCGGTGCGTCATGGTGCCCGCCTGCACGTGCGAGCCGCCCATCTGTATGATGTGAACGTTGCCCTGCTTGTTTTTCAGCACATTATCTAGTTTCTGGAAAAAACGCACCAGCGTGATGCTGTCGCGCCCCCAGTATAGCGTGTCGATTTCGGTCAGGATGCTGGTCTCTTCGGGATTCTCGTCCATGTCGGCTTCCGTCTCCACGAAGGTGACAATGGTGTCCACCACCAGCGTGTCGGTGAAGGTGGGCATGTCGGGCACCGAGTCGGCGGCGGTCAGGTCCACCTGCCCGAAGAGGGCGTGCGCGCCCCAGGTCAGCAAGGCGACAATCAGAAAGATTATTTTGCGGTGGCTGTCCATAGGGTGTCGAATTGTTGTTTAGGCATATTCTTGCGCGTACGGTAGAACTCGTACATGGTGGCGAAGTTGTTGGCCAGATTCTGACCCACCTTGCGTGCGCCGGCGGGGGTGAAATGCACGTAGTCGGGGCCGGCGAGGCCGTTGCGCACCCATGTCACCATGGAGCTTTGTCCGCCCATCACCTCGTAGATGTCCCAGTAAGCGGCGTGGTTGCGCAGGGCGATGGTGCGCAGACTGTCGATGAGGCGTGGCAGCATGGGGTAGGTGTCGAGCTTGCCGCCGCGCCGCGTGCTCATGTCGGAGGGCCCGATAAAGAGGATGGTGGCGCCGGGGCAGCTGCGGCGTATGCGCTTGAACTGTCGGTCGATACTCTCGCAGTAGTTGTTGAGCGACTTGTCGTTGTAGATGACGGGCACGGAGTTGCCGCCGAACTGCAGGATGATCATCCCCACGTTGGCCTGCCGGTAGCAGCTGCGCAGCAGGGTGTCCGTGATGAGGGTGAACTGGTTGCCGGAGGAGCCGCGCAGCGGGATGTTGTCCACCGCCACGCCGTAGCCGTCATCCAGCATGATGCCGTAGATGTCGGCGGAGCCGCGCATGGCAATCTGCAGCGCGGTGGTAGCGGAGTCCATCCGCCAGTGGCAGGTGTGTATGCCGGACAGTCCCACCTGTTGGGTGCTGTCGTAGCGGCTCTTACGGTCGCGGAGGGTAGCGGAGAAGTTGCCGGTGCGGTCGTTGTAAAGCAGCGTGATGTTGGAGAACCTCTTCACGCGGGGGTCGGTGTCGCCATGGCGGGAGGCGTTGGCCCCGAAGGTGGCGCCGCCGCCCAGCCGGTAGCACTTGGCCATGAGGCCGTAGTTGCCGTTGGTGCGCGCCCCGTCGCCATACGACGAGTAGAGTGTCAGGTCGCCGGAGGCGTACTGGCTTACCGCGAACGACGGGATGGTCTGGATGACGGGCACCATGCCCGGACCGCCGCCGCCGAACATGCGCTGGAACCAGCTACGGATGTTGCACGAGATGCGGTCCATCTCGATCTGCGAGTCGCCGTAGTGGAGGATGCGCACCACCTCGTGGTTGGCACGCGCCTGCTCCGCACGGGCGAAGAAACGGTCGAAGAAGGTGACATCGTCGTCGGGCAGGTAGAAGTGGCCGGTCTGCTCGGTCACCGCCTGGCGGTATTGCTGCAGCGTGTCCTTCAAGTCGTTGAGGTGTTTCAGCTCCACGGAGTCGATTTCGTCGATCTTCACGTTAGCGAGGGTGTCGCCCACCAGCACATCGTCGAAGGAGGGGAAGCGCAACTCCGCCGTGCCAATCTTTATCCCGTCTTTGGGAAAGAAATAGCATACGGCGGCCAACGCTCCGATTATCAATGCGATGAACAGGAAAATCTTATACGGTTTCATCCTTCTGCGGCCCGTTTTTTAGGGGGCGCAAAGGTACGAAAAAAGTCAATGCTATGAATGTGCGATGGACAGGGCTATTTTATTGCGTCTCAATTCGATAAATTTTCACCGTATCCCTGACATCTATTTCGGGATAGAAAATCCCCACAGAATCCATAAAGTTGATGGATTTCGATGCGAGCCAATAGTTATAACATCCATGAATGTCAAAAGACTCCGTAGCGAATTGAATGCCACTAGGTAAAACGAAAATCTCCCAATGTATCGGGATATGTTTGACTTCATCGATTATGACCTCACAGGTCAGTCGGTACATCGGCTGTCCGTCGAATTCCACGAGCGCCACTTCATCGAAATACGAACCTGCACTCCCTGAAGTAAGAGTGTCGATGCCATCCTTTAAGTTTACCTCAACACGGTTGAATTCATCACCAGTAAACGAAAAGGGTAGCCCTGCAGCTGCTAATCTCTCATTGTTTTCTTCAACCGATACCCCATATCTATAAACAGACACCCATTTCATTACCTTCATAGGCTTGAATTCCAGCGCTTTCCAAAGGTAATCATCGAAATAATGGTATCTTTTCGACTCCTTTGAACAGGCGCAATGGTTTTTCACGGGAAGAGTCGGAAACACCTCGTGGTAAAGCTGAAGACGAGTTTCCAAGGTCATCCCCTCCAACGGATCTTTGTCGCCCGTGAGCCGCATTCCCAGCACCATAGCAGGGTCATGCAACGGCGGTCGCCAGCCGTCGTAGATGCAGATGCGGGTGTGGTAACGGAAATGCATCCCCAAAATACGCTCGGTCATCGGGTTCTTGGTGTCGTAATCCCCTTTTTTGACCTTTTTGGCCGCAGAAGAGAAAAAGATTGCCGACACGATGGCGAAAACCAAGCACACGACGATTCCCGCAAAATACCACGGTTTTGATTGTTTCCTGACAGGATGTTTCACATTCCGCCAAACCAGTAAGAAGATGAACAAAATGGATACGGGAAACAGAATGACCAATTCTTCGGAGAAAATCACCCAATAGAAGAACACTCCCGTGCTGATGCCGCAAAGAAAGGCGTTGGGCCGCCAAAGAGGAGTCTGTTCCAGCCACGTGAAAGTGATCATATTGACGAAACAGACAATCTGCACCGCCATTGCCCACGGCACAAAGACGCAAAAGCCACCGTTGAAGGTGGTGTTGAGCCATATTGAGATGGCGATGAGGATGATGTTCAGCACAGGGATAATGTAATGCCAATCCTTGTCACTGTGCTTAGGAAGGAAAGACCGTAATTTTCTCATAAGGGACAAACAGAAACAACCTAATTGCAACGATGTTATGTTGACCATTATTGTGTCTGTTTCGAGCTTGAATGGTTGTTTTTTTGTATTTTTGCCGCCACAAAGTTCAAGTATAGAATAAATATAGAAATATGAAAAAGATATTCGCTTTTTTGCTCCTCTGCTTGCTCACGACGTTCCAGGCGCAGGCTGTGTTAAAAGAAAAAGACCTGCCCCAAACGTTAGGCGTGTTGCGCGCCGAACTCGAACGCTCGTATAATGAGCAGAAAGCCATGATGGCCCGTTTTGAGAAACGCAACGGGGAACAGCACGCCAATCTGGTGCGCATGATGCAGAACAGCAACCAGATAGCCCTGATGCTGTACTCGCAGAATTCGGACTTTACCTTCGATATGGCCTACGCGTGCCAGGCGGCCACCGAACAGTACCGCAACATGAAAGCGCGCCACATGCCGTACAACAAGATGAAGGAACGCATCAAGTCCGAAATCGAACGGTACGAGGCCCTCATCAAGTCGCTGCAGGCTCTGCCCCCGCGGATGCTGCCGAACGGCGAGTTGGCGAAGCTGCCCGATTCCATCCGGCAGATGCTGCCCAAGACGGTGCTCGACACGGCGGCCAAGAACCTCTTCATCCTGGACCAGCAGGGGCTTGACGACCGCGAGGCGTGCGTGGAGTACGCCACCGCCCTGCGCGACAACTACGTCACCATGCTGGAGAATGTGGAGCGCGACCAGGAGCATTACGAGCGCGTGACCAAGCGCGTGGAACAGCTCAATGCCTACGCCATGTCGCGGTACGAGAAAATCCAGAAAAGCATCTTCGTGAACGGCAGCGGCAACTATTTCCAGACCCTTAAGCGCTTCCGGATGTATTATGTTCTGGCCAAGAAGGATGTGGACGACAAGTACAAGCCTTTCAGCCGCAAATCCGAATGGCGCGGCCCCGTCATCTATTCTATCACCATCTTCATGCTCTTCTATATTCTGTTTGCCAGTCTGCTGAGCTACGTCATCATGCGCTGGGTGCTGCCGAAGAAGTGGCGCCGCTATTTCAAGGAAAACAACAAACGTCCGTTTGTCACGCTCGCGTGCGGTGTGGCCATCTTCGCCATCTCCATCTCCATCGCAAAATTCTTCGTGCATCAGAATTTCGTGCTGATGGCCATCAGCCTGATGATCTTCTTCTCCTGGCTGGTGGAGGTTATTCTGGTGTCGCTTCTCATCCGCCTGAGTGACCGTCAGATACGGGCCGGCGTCCGTTCCTACACGCCGTTCATCCTCATGGCTTTCATCGTGGTGGTGTTCCGCATCATCTTGATTCCCAACAATGTGGTGAACCTCATTTATCCGCCCATTCTGCTGGTCTTCACCATCTGGCAGTTCCTTGTGATGAAGCGCAAAATCGAGAAGCTGCCCGACAGCGATATGATTTACACGTTGGTGTCGTTTGTGGCGATGGTGGTGGCCTGTGTGGCCTCCTGGTTCGGTTTCGTGCTGCTGGCGGTGCAGATCATGCTTTGGTGGGCCATCCAACTAGCCGCCATCCAGAGCATCACCTGCTTCTATGATCTGGCCAAGATGTACGAATCACGCCGCCTGACGCGCAAGATCGCCCGTGAGAAAGGCGTGGAATTGCATAATGATACAGAAATCGAGAAATATTTCAAGAAGATACAACCCCAGATGAACAAGGGCGAATACATTGCCCAGACCTGGTTCTACGATTTCCTGTTCAAGGCCCTTCTGCCAATATTGGCTGTGCTGTCGGTGCCGGCCAGCGTCTATTGGGCTACCAGCATCTTCGAGATGTCGGCCGTGTGCCGCAAAATCTTCACGTTCGTCTTCCTGAACAAGCCCGGCGTCATTGAAGTATCCTTGTACAAGCTATGTCTGATTCTGGAGCTGTATTTCCTGTTCCGTTATTTGAACTACGCGATCAAAGCCTTCTATCTGATGCTCCGCAAGCGTCGCAAATCCGACCTTCACGGGCCGGGCAACGCCACGCTGGTCAACAATGTCATCAGCATCCTGGTTTGGGGCAGCTACGTCATTGCCGCACTGATGATCCTGAAAGTTTCCAGCAGCGGCATCTCCATCGTGATGGCCGGCTTGGCTACCGGTCTTGGTTTTGCCATGAAGGACCTGTTGGAGAATTTCGTTTACGGTGTCTCGCTGATGGCCGGACGTCTGCGGGTGGGTGACTACATCGAGTGCGACGGCGTGCAGGGCAAGGTTGAGAGCATCAACTACCAGAGTACGCAGGTGGTGACACTCGACGGAAGTGTGATCGCCTTCCAGAATGCGACGCTCTTCAGCAAGAACTTCAAGAACCTGACCCGCAACCACGGCTATGTGCTCGTGAAGGTGCCCGTGGGCGTGGCCTACGGCGTCAATGTGGAGCGCGTGCGCAAAATGCTGGTGGACAACCTACAGTCGGTCATCGTCAAGAACAAGGCCGGCAAGTATGTGGTGGACACCAAGCAGGGATTCTCGGTGGTCTTCAACGACTTCGGCGACAGCAGCGTTGACCTGTTCGTTGTCTTCTGGGTGTTGGTGGAAGAAAAAGCCGCAGTGCTTGCCAAAGTCAAGGAGGTGGTTTATAACACATTGAACAAAAACCATATAGAAATCCCGTTCCCGCAGCGCGACGTGTATGTGCGTCACATGGAAATGCCCAAGGAGAGCAAGAAAACCCGCGAGGAGAAGCCCAAGGCCAAGGAACTGGAACCGGCGGAAGACACGGCGGTTGAGGAGCCTGCACCCGCAGCGGAGCAACCCGCCAAGCGGAAACGCAGAAAACCGTCCCGGAAACAGGAACCCAAGACGGTTGATAATTCTTCGGAAGCATAACCTGCAAAAAAACTCTCCATGACCACCTACAACTTTGACGAGATCGTTCCCCGCCGCGGCACCAGCTGCGTGAAACACGACATGCTGAACGAGGTGTTCGGCACCGACGACGTGCTGCCCATGTGGGTGGCCGACATGGACTTCCGCACGCCCGACTTCATCGTGAACGCCGTGCGCGAGCGGTGCAGTCACGAGGTCTTCGGCTACACCTTCGCGCCGGAGCACTACAAGATGGCCGTACTCAACTGGATGCGCGAGCATTACCATATTGAGACCAAGTGGAAGAACATCCACTTCATCCCCGGCATCGTGCAGGGCATCGCCTTCGTGCTGCAGGCCTTCACCCACCCCGGCGACAAAGTGCTCATCACCACGCCCGTGTATCCCCCGTTCATCAACGTGCCGCACCGCAGCGGGCGCGTGTTCGTGAGCAGTCCGCTGAAAACCGTCAACGGGCGCTTCGCCATCGACTACAACGATCTGGAAGAGAAGGCCAAAGACTGCAAGGTGATGATCCTCGCCAACCCGCACAACCCCGGCGGCACGGTATGGTCACCGGAAGAGCTGCGCCAAATCGCCGACATCTGCCACCGCCAGCACGTGCTCGTCATCGCCGACGAGATCCATGCCGACCTCACCCTGCCCGGCTTCACACACACCTCCTTCTCCACCGTCTCGGAAGAGGCGTTGCACAACTCCATCACATTCATCGCGCCAAGCAAGACCTTCAACATGGCGGGGCTGGCCTCCTCCGTGTGCTACGTGCCGGACGCCGACATCAAGAAGCACTTCTTCGGCTTTCTGGATGCCAACGAGCTCTCCTTAGGCACGCTTTTCGCCTACGTGGCCGCCGACGCCGCCTTCTCAAAGGGCGAGGAATGGCGGCGACAACTGCTTGAATATCTGGTCGGCAACATTGACTTCACCGAACAATATCTGCAACAGAACCTTCCGGAAATCAAGATGATGCGCCCCGAAGCCTCCTTCCTGCTCTGGCTCGACTTCCGAGCTTGGAACCTGCCCCACAAAGAGCTGGTGGACCTGCTCATTCGCAAAGCCAAGGTTGGACTGAACAGCGGTCTGGACTACGGCCCCGACGGCGAAGGCTTCATGCGCATGAACATCGGCACCCCTCGCGCCAACGTGCGGGAAGCACTGGAACGAATCCGTAGCCTTAAAAGTGGGTCTTAGCTGTTGGACGTGGGAGTTAAGAAGTTAAGAGACTATGAACTTTATTACTTTCATCCCCTCCTACTTTCAACACCTTTACACCTTAAAACTATTAATTATTAACTGTTAATTATTAATTGTAAATTGCAAACCTATGGCAGACGACAAGAAGATTATTTTCTCGATGGTCAACGTCAGCAAGACGATTCCACCTCAAAGACATATCCTTAAGAACATCTATCTCTCCTTCTTTTATGGGGCGAAAATCGGCGTGTTGGGTCTCAACGGCGCGGGCAAATCCACGTTGCTGAAAATCATCGCCGGCATCGACAAGTCGTACCAGGGCGAGGTGGTCTTTTCGCCGGGCTATTCTGTCGGCTACCTGCCGCAGGAGCCGCAGCTGGACGACAACCTCACCGTGAAGGAGGTGGTGCAGCAGGGCGTGCAGAAGATTGTGGATGTTTTGAAAGAATATGAGGAGGTGAACATGAAATTCGCCGAACCGATGAGCGACGACGAGATGAACAAGCTCATCGAGCGGCAGGGCGAGCTCACCGAACTCATCGACCAATACGATGCTTGGGAGCTGGACAACAAGCTGGAGCGCGCCATGGACGCCCTGCGCTGTCCCGACGGCGACACGCCCGTGAAAAACCTCTCCGGTGGCGAGCGCCGTCGCGTGGCCCTGTGCCGTCTGCTGCTCACCGAACCCGACATCCTGCTCCTTGACGAGCCCACCAACCACCTCGACGCTGAATCGGTGGAGTGGCTGGAGGCTCATTTACAGCAATATAAGGGCACCGTCATCGCCGTGACCCACGACCGCTACTTCCTCGACCACGTGGCCGGCTGGATTCTCGAACTCGACCGCGGCGAGGGCATCCCTTGGCAGGGCAACTACTCCTCCTGGCTGGAGCAGAAGTCGAACCGCCTGGCGCTGGAGCAGAAGCAGGAGAGCAAGCGCATGAAGACACTCGAGCGCGAGTTGGAGTGGGTGCGCATGGCCCCGAAGGCACGTCACGCCAAGTCGAAGGCCCGTCTGAACGCCTACGACAAGCTGCTCAACGAGAATGTGAAGGAGAAGGAGGAGACTTTGCAGATCTTCATCCCCAACGGTCCACGCCTCGGCAACAACGTCATCGAAGCCCAGCACGTGCGCAAAGCTTTCGGCGACAAGCTCTTGTTTGACGACCTCAACTTCAACCTGCCGCCCAACGGCATCGTGGGTGTCATCGGGCCCAACGGCGCCGGTAAGACCACCCTCTTCCGCCTCATCATGGGCTTGGACAAACCCGACAGCGGCGACTTCAAGGTGGGCGAAACCGTCAAGGTGGGCTATATCGACCAGCAGCACACCGTTATCGACCCGGAGAAGAGCGTCTGGGAGGTGGTCTCGGAAGGCAACGAGCAGATCATGATGGGCGGACGGCTCATCAACTCGCGCGCCTACCTGTCGCGTTTCAACTTCAGCGGCACCGAGCAGAACAAGAAGGCCGGCGTGTTGTCCGGCGGCGAACGCAACCGTCTGCACCTAGCCCTCACCCTCAAGTCGGAGGCCAACGTATTGCTTCTGGACGAGCCGACCAACGACATCGACGTCAACACGTTGCGCGCCCTGGAGGAGGGTCTGGAAAACTTCGCGGGCTGCGCCGTCATCATCAGCCACGACCGCTGGTTCCTCGACCGTATCTGCACACACATCCTCGCCTTCGAGGGCGACTCGCAGGTCTATTTCTACGAGGGCAGCTACACCGAATACGAAGAGAACAAGAAGATGCGCCTCGGCAATGTCACGCCGAAACGTATTCGCTATAAAAAGATTACGGTGATATAAGACATTCTGATGAAACCCAACGCTCCCCTCATCATCGTCCTACACCTTATGCTGTTATGCGCGGCCAGTCCGTTGGTGGCACAAGAAATAAACACAGTAAACGAAGCCATTGACAGCATTCGGAAATACAATTATGTGTGTTATTTGGGGACTGACGGTTGGGGCAACGTTCCAAGATGCTGGGTTCATACACAAACTCTGGCGCGCCATGCTGATGATAAAACACTAAACAAAATAGCTCGAGAAAATACTTCATCCGTTGTCAAAGCCATTGCTGGAAGAATTTTGATAGGACGGAAGAGTGATTTGGCTATACCTTTGGTTTTCGACATTCTCCATAACAAGAATTCGTTTTTGATATGCTACGGTGATGTTTGCGAGCATGACAATGTAGCCAACTTCCTAATAGAGGAACTCTTTAAAAACAGTTTAGTTTCCGAGCAGGACTCCCTTCGCCTCGTTGACTCGTTGCTTTTCGCCCCAGATTTAAGACATCTTAAAAGAAGAGCCGAACTCCTGGAATCCTTGCCAACTGAAGACCAATATTATCCAATAGTAAAAAGAATGTACGTTGAAGAGCATGACGGCGATGCGCTTATCGCTTTGGCACGATTCCAACGAGAAGA
>JAFZKY010000007.1 GCA_017551725.1 Bacteroidales bacterium | reverse complement strand
CCAAGACCAACGACCAGGCCGGTGACGGCACCACGACTGCCACCGTGCTGGCACAAGCCATCTTCAACACCGGTTTGAAGAACGTGACCGCCGGCGCCAACCCGATGGAACTGAAACGCGGTATCGACAAGGCCGTCGCCACCGTGGTGGAGAACCTCAAGAGCCAGTCGGTGGAAATCAACGACAGCCCCGAGAAAATCGAGCAGGTGGCCACCATCTCCGCCAACAACGACAACGCTGTGGGCAAGGTCATCGCCGAAGCCATGCAGAAGGTGAAGAAAGAGGGTGTGATCACCATCGAGGAAGCCAAGGGCACCGACACCACCGTCAAGATTGTGGAGGGTATGCAGTTCGACAGAGGCTACATCTCCCCCTATTTCGTCACCGACACCGAGAAGATGGAAGCCGTCTATGACAACCCGTTCATCCTGATTTACGACAAGAAAATCAGCAACATGAAGGAGTTCCTGCCCATCTTGGAAAAGGTGGTCCAATCCGGACGTCCGTTGCTGATCATCTCCGAAGATGTTGACAGCGAGGCTTTGGCCACATTGGTCGTGAACAGACTGCGTGGCGGCCTGAAGATCGTGGCCGTGAAGGCTCCGGGCTTCGGCGACAGACGCAAAGAGATGTTGGAAGACATCGCCATCCTGACGGGCGGCACGGTCATCTCCGAAGAAAAGGGCTTCAAACTGGAAGATGCCGGTCTGGAGATGCTGGGCACCGCCGAGAAAATCACGGTGGACAAGGAGAACACAACCATTGTCAGCGGCAAGGGCGACAAGAACGCCATTGAAGGCCGTATTGGTATGATCAAGGCTCAAATCGAGAAGACCACGTCTGATTACGACCGCGAGAAGCTCCAGGAGCGCTTGGCCAAGTTGGCCGGCGGCGTGGCCGTCATCTACGTGGGTGCCGCTTCCGAAGTGGAGATGAAGGAGAAGAAAGACCGCTACGATGACGCTTTGCACGCCACCCGTGCCGCCATCGAAGAGGGTATCATCCCGGGCGGTGGCGTGGCCTACATCCGCTCCATCAGCAGCCTGAAGAACCTCAAGGGCGAGAACGAAGACCAGAAGATTGGTATCGACATCGTCCGCAGAGCGTTGGAAGAGCCGTTGCGCCAAATTGCCGCCAATGCCGGCAAGGAGGGTTCCGTTATCGTCAACGCCATCGCCAAGGGCAAAGGCGACTATGGCTACAATGCCCGCACCGACCAGTTCGTCAACATGATCGAGGCTGGTGTCATCGACCCGACCAAGGTTGCCCGTGTGGCCCTGGAGAACGCCGCTTCCATCGCCGGCATGTTGCTGACCACGGAATGTGTGCTGGCTGAAATCAAGGAAGAGACGCCCGCTGCTCCCATGGGAGGCATGAACCCAGGCATGGGCGGCATGTACTAGAATATGAGGGGAATCACCCCATACTTGCTTTAATATCATTATCCGAAAAGGCGACCCATTGCGGGCCGCCTTTCTTTTTGCAGGGATCTTCCGGAAGCCTTGAATGTGTTTTATTTCCCTATCTTCACCACTTTCTCACACAACAATATCCGACCTCCTTGTAGAACCTGCAGCATATAGATTCCGGGCGGACATCCCTCCAACGAGAGTTTCTGTCGCTGGTCCAATGTCGCCTCCTTCAACACACGCCCCGCAAGGTCATACAGACTCACCGTCCGTTCGCCTACAGGCACCATTTCCATCCCCACTACATTCCTTACTTCTATCTCCAACTCGTCTCGTGCCGGATTCGGGAAAACAGCGAACTGTTTGGTCAAGATGTTATTGTGGCATCTGCAATACTCCAAATGCTGGGCCACTGAAGACTTCAATCCCGCATTATTCTCCGCCCGCACTTGTATCATCACATTCGGTACCTGCCGACAATCCACTGACACTTGTACCGATGTCGCCAATCCCAAATTCCGCCAACCGTTTCTATACGTATAATCCCGAGGATTGGGGCTTACAATCATATATTCATACTGTTTCACATCCGAATGAGGATCTTTACTGCCGAGCCAAGACAGCGTAACGTTCTGAGCATTATCATTGACCATTTGGGAATAAACTTTCAGCATGTCCACCATAGATGGCGGCGAAAAATCCACTTTCACCCGTTTTTCCTCCAGAGAAGAAAACTTGTTTGCTCTATCCAGCACAATGGACTTCACCTTGGCGGCTACGCTTCCCTGCCAAGATTGATAGCGCACCATGCAAGTGTCATCCGCCCCCACTGTGATTCGGGTCTGTAAACCCCGCGAGCCATACACCCGCACGTTATCCACATTCACTGTCGAAGCATCCGAAGCAAACGCCAGACAGTTCGATAGCCAAGGAACATTCGCCCACGCACTATCACGCACATGACACAACAACACAGCATGCTTGAACAAAAGAATTTCACCCGTATTCCGGTCCAAGACAACACGAAACCGGTAGGGTTGTTGTAGTGACAGATATGCATTATTCACAGCACACAGCAGTTGTTCCGCACCATTATCCACTCTGCAGAGCCGGATTGCGTGACTGTCGCGGGCGAACTGCACCTTGTATCCAGAAAAAGTCGTATTCGGGGTGGGCGGAGCATCACAATGAAAATAGAATGAAGCATCCGAACCATCGACCCATGTCAAATAGAAGTCGTAAAGGAACACCTTGTGTGCCTGCCCGTTCAACCGAGCTGTGGTCCAGGCATTTCCTGATTGGGCAGTTCCCAATTTCAGTTGTTGGTTCTCAACACTGCAGTTTGTCGCCGTCTGCCAAACCAACGTGTCCAAATCCGTATCGAAATTATCGCAGAGGAAACCGCAATAAGGATTCGCCGTCCACTTTACCCCATCGTATTCCATCACCTGATAAAACTGGTGACGGAGAGCCACATCGTCCGTATCCTGATAGGCAACGGTAAAATCCTTTGTTTGCCATGTGTCATCCGCCAGCAATATCTGCGTGGTTGGCGCTGACGTATCCGTCATAGGAGATACCGGAAAGCAGCCGTGCCACATCGCCTCCCAACCTGCTGCCGTCGTGGCACAGTCGGAGCGAAACTCCAGCACCACATCCTCCCCGGGCACCATCACCCGGCCTGGCGAATGAGTGTTCCAGCGACCCACCTGCGGGTCAAACACCGAGCTGCCTGCATATATCCACAAAAAATCATAATTGGGTTCAAGAGCAAAACTTGTGAAATCCAGCACGATACTGTCCGCCCCTGCCACATGGATGTGATACACCTTGCGCTCATCGTTGCCATAGTTGGCACCCGCCCCGCCCGAATCCATAAAAGAGCCGCAGCTATCCGTGAACAGTACCACATTCGGATTAGGATTAATCAACTTATAGTAATAGTTCCAATTCCAGTAAGGGCCTGGATCTGTGTGCGTTTGGCTTGGAAAATGCTGATGGCCACGAATCTGAGTACAGGCGGTGCTACCGCCCAAGCTGTGCAAGCCGTCATTCAACGCCGTGCCATCATCCAACGTGTCACGATAAAACACCCTGTGGGGACTTATATTGGAATAACGGGATGTGATGTTCCGTACCAGATCAGCAGAAGACTGATACATCTGCGGCGTGAAATAGCTCCAGACATTCCCATAAGCCTCATGTTCGATGCCGATGGTATAGGAATTGGCGCTTCCGACATGCCATGCCTTGTCCGCCTCACGCACCATCTGCGTGATCTGCCCGTCCATGGAGCGGATCACATAGTGCGCCGAGGCGCGGGCGTTGCAGTTGCCGAACCACGCGATAGCACCGGCATACGTCCCTGAGGTGTAGTGTATCGTCACATTGGAGATGGCGGTTCCTCCCCTACCCGACGAATAGTTGCAACTCGCCGCCGGATTCCAAATCGCGCCGGGATAATCCGTTGCCGACACACCCCCGACCGATTTCAAAGCCTCCCCGGTAACTGTTTTATTTGACAATATGTCAAGACCTTCGCCAAACAATCCCTTGAAATCCACCGAATATGCCGGAATCCCGATTCCCCTATGAGCCGTGTCTGACAAAAAGACATAAATCTCATACAGGAAACTATTCAAGGCAAAACGGCTCCACATCACCTCCTGACGATTTTTATCCAACGTGTCTGGAATCGGCAACTCACACAAATCCAAGAGGATGGATGCATATTCCTCCACCTTGGGGCCATAGAGTCCGTATTGACGTTGCAGGCGGGCGAAAGCCCCGGCGTATGCCAGCACAGCCCATCGGTCATCCCGCCGGATATCGTCCACAGGCACCCCCGACAAGGCGGACACCTTTTCAAGATTTTCCCTGAACACACCCTTGCCGTCCGCTGTAAGGCCCATAATGCTATACGTACGGGGAATGGACGAGGAATCCTCCTGCTCGTCACCATCGCCCCTGTCTCGGGAAAAACGGGTATATTGAAAAGCCACTGCCTCCAGAAGACCTTTCTGTATCGTTGCATGAAGGGCATACGCCTCCTCAAAGAACGGACGTACCGCATCATAATCCGACACCCACTTCGCCCGGATGTCATTTTCCAATTGCTCGTCAAACTGCTGCCTCGACACCTCTTCCTGAGCTATCCCCACGGAAGAAAACAGACTGACCATTCCTAATAAAATCCAACATAATCTGCTCTTCATTTTCACCTCCTTGCTTATTTCGGCGACAAAGATAATACAAAGAGGCTACGTTTGTCAAGAGATTTTTAAATAATTAAGAATAATTAAGCAAGTAAAGATTTTATAAAAATCTTATCTATTTAATAATCAAAACAAAAGAAATCCTATTAAGAATTAATTGTTAAAATCAAATTTAAGAATTGATTGTTAATTTTGCATATTATCCTTGGCATTGAGATTCTTCATAAAGGAAGATTCCAAAAGCGTGAAACGCTTCAATGTGCGGCTGGAGAACATCATAAAGATAATGATGGCAATCGTGATCAGAACAATGACCCACTTGGTGTACTTGAAGAATTTCACCAAGATGGTAAAAACGAACATGGCGGCAATGATAAAACGCAGCAGCGTCCAAACCGTAATCACAATGATATTACTTCTATTCTTCTGCGACATCTCCGCATACAACTGTCTTGTTTTCACATTATTATACACAATTCCGTATAAAAACGGCAACAACACCAGAAGGGACGAAATGGCGCAGAATGAATTGTAAATCCATCGAGGAAGCGTTTTCACCACCTCAATCTGACGGATAAATGGGAAAAGGTAGTCGAAGAGAATGACCAGCAGAGCCATGCTCAAGACCGTGAAAATCAGCACTCTCGGGAGAGAATAGGTGATGATGCTCCCCCAATTCTTGTCGCCGGACTTGCGCCCGAGCAGGCAATATTCGTCCATACGGGCCTTCAATTCGGGTGACAGTTTGCCATTCAGCCACTTGTAGCAAGGCGTGGCGGCTTTTATCCAGTATGGGGTGGTAAATGTCGTGATAACGGAAGCGGCGATGATAACCGGATAGATGTGGCTGGGCATCACCTTGAGCGAAACGCCGACCGACGCCACGATGAAGGCAAATTCGCCGATTTGGGAGAGCGTGAAGCCCGTCTTCAGCGAATCCTCCAAAGAGGCACCCGCTAGCAATGCAGCCAACGACGACACTATCGCCTTGATTACCAATGTAATAACAACAAGCGAAAGGATCAGCTTCCAATATTGGCCCAGCACCGCCGGATCGACCATCATACCCACAGAAACGAAGAAAATGGCACCGAAAAGGTCTTTTATGCTACGTGTGAGTTCCACAATCCGCTCACTTTCCACCGTTTCCGACAAAATGGAACCAATCACAAACGCACCCAAAGCGGAGGAGAATCCGACGTTGTTGGCAATGATCACCATGCCAAAGCACAAACCGATGGAGATAATCAGCAGCGTTTCATCATTGATATATTTTTTCGCCTTACGGAAAAATGTGGGTATCAGATAGATGCCAACCACAAACCATAGGATCAGGAAGAAGAGCAGCTTTAAGATGCTGCCCAGCATCTCCTTGCCGGCCGCCTGCTTACTGGCCGCAGCCGTGGAAAGCAACACCATCATCACCACCGCCACAATATCCTGAATGATCAGAACCACCAGCGTGAGATCCACAAACGGCTCGTTTTTCAGCTTCATATCCTCAAAAGCCTTGATGATGATCGTGGTGGACGACATCGCCAGCATACCACCCAAGAATATACTCTCCATCACGCCCCAATCCATCAGGAAACCCAACAGCATACCCACCGCAATCATCGAAATAATCTCCAAAAGCGCCGTCACAAAGGCTTTGCTGCCGACGGAAAACAATTTTTTGAAGCTAAATTCCAATCCCAGAGCGAAAAGCAGGAAGATGATACCGATTTCAGACCAGACCTCCACATCGGCTACGTCCGTCACGGTGGGGAAAATATGCAGGTGCGGACCCACCAGAAAACCGGCCACGATATAGCCTAAGACCAAAGGCTGTTTCAGAAGTTTGAACACGATCGTCACCACACCAGCTGATATCAGTATCAGCGCCAAGTCGGAAACAAGTCTCAGATTTTCAGCCATATACTATCTTATCTTTCCCGTTAAAAATGAATTATCATTTCCCCTACACATTTTCCGCGATTTGTCATCTGGCAAATGCGGGTATTGCGTACCAGCTTCGGCTGGGCAAGCTCTTTGTGGGAATGGCCGCCTATTATTACATCAATACCGTCCACCTGTTCGGCCAGTTTCAAATCATTCATCGCATGATCCTCCACTCCGAGATGCGAGAGGCAGACAATCAGGTCACAGCCTTGGCTTTTGAGTTCCGCCACCATCTTGCGGGCGGGCTCCACAGGATCGTGATAGACCAAATCATTGGAGATGTCGGGGGCCACCAGCGGACCCACATCCACCAGGAGGCCGAAGATGCCGATTTTCAGACCACCCCGCTCCACAATGACGTACGGTTTCACCACCTTGGCAAGTGCCTTGTTCTTAAACTCATAGTTGGCACAGACGGTAGCAAAGCGGGCTTTTTTCAAACGTTTGGCCAGCGCGGCGCTTCCGTTGTCGAACTCATGGTTTCCCAACGTGACCGCATCATAGCCCATCTCATTCATCAGGTGCAGTTCCACATATCCTTTATAGAAATTGAAATACGGCGTGCCCTGGGAAAAGTCGCCGGCATCCACCAGCAGCACATTCGGATGCTGCTGCCGCACCTCGCGCACAAACGCCTCGCGCCGCAGATAGCCACCCACGTTGGTGTCAGCCTTGTAGGTGTAAGGTTCTATCTGGCTGTGGGTGTCGTTCGTGTGCAGGATGACCAACTCGCGTTCCTGCGCCCGAAGACCGCAAACAGCGGCGATGATGAGCCCTATAAAAAACAGTTTTTTTATCATCATTATTAAATCAACGAAATCAAGACGAAGAGCCAATGGGCCGCGATACCGGCACACAAACCGCCGATGGTGTGCGCCCCGATGGCCTTGGATATAAGTTTGCGGTAGCCGAGCGAGTCGAGCATAGCGGCATGAGTGCTCAGGTAGCCGCTCCAGCACATGCCCATGGCCGTGAACACCGCGATAGCGTTATTGTCGATGATGCCCTGCGCAATGAAGCGGGGCACCAAGCCCAACGCCGCACCTACAGCACCCAGCGCGGTGATGGGGAACGATATCAGCTCGGGACTGCCAAAACCGAACAGCCACAGGAACACCACGTTGATCTTGTCGGCCAGCCATGTGATGACCGGCACGCCCTCGTAGGCCTGACCCGTATAAACGCCGCCCTCACCGGGACCGAAAGTCAGCATCATCACCAGTGTGGAAATCACCAAAACGCCGGGAATGATGGCCAAACCGATGCTCACCCCGTCCTTGCCGCCATCCAGAATGGAATTGAGAAAACGCAGGAACACCGAACCTTCGCTCTTGAAGGAGATTTGCTGCTCGTCGCCGGTATCTTCCGCCACCGGCGCATCCAGTTCCGGGTAGGTCTTCAGCACCGACCGCTGCATAAGGCGGGTAGAGACAATGCTGCCGACCACCGCACCCACGATGCCGACCAATGCTCCCCTGCCATATCCAAGCCCCGTCATGAAGGCCAGCACCACCAGTCCCATGCCGAAGGCCGTACCGAAATTCGTCAGGGATACCAGTTGGTATTTCTTGAAATAACGGCTGAAATTCTTGTCCTTGGACAAGGTCATAATAGCCGGATTGTCGCTCAGGAAGGTCATCACGGCCCCCAACGCGGCCACGCCGGGCAGGTTATAGAGGGGTTTCATGAAGGGACGCAGGATATTCTCGAAAAGACGCACCACGCCAAATTCGGCCAGCAGCTTGCCGATGGCCCCCATGAGTACACAGATGGCCATGATATAGAACACCGTCTCCATCAGCAGATGGTAGGCCGTCTGCATGAAGGTGTTGAGCATCATCGGCAACGACATCTTATAGGCAAGGCCGAAGAAGAAACCGACAAAAAGCACCAGGAAAAGGAGGGCCTCAAGGGAACGCTTGCTCGTGAACCGCATGGGGTTCTTGAGCTTGAACATGTGTTCAATCCGCTCAAAAAAAGCCTCTATAAAACGGGCATATTGGAAAGTTTTCCTGCGGGGAAATGGTTTCATTTGTTTTTGAGATATTTTAAGAAGTTAATATTCCATGTCAAACCCACATTGGCCGTCACGCCGTGCAAGGTCGGCACGTCCGCATCCGACTGGTTGGTAGCGATGGGTTGGGCGTAGTCCCGTGTGCAGAAATCCGCCGCAAACGCATGGATGCGGACGTCGGGGCACGCCTTCGGACGAATCTCCACGCCCAGACCACCGAAGAAATACTGCTGCCCGGGAAGGGCCAGACAGTCCCACAACTCTTCCGTTTCCCGATAATGGAGAATCTCATCCCTGTCGAAATTCTGCTCGTAACCACCCTTGACGAAAAGGTTTACATAATCGTTAAAATACACATTGGCACAGCTAATTACCGCAAAATTCCGCATCAGCTGGCCCAGATGGGTAGCATGATGGATGAAATCCACATACAAGTCCCATTTCTTGAACTTGAGCTTGTTTCCCAAGGCAAAATAATTCATAAATTTGCCCCGTTCCCGCTCAAACATGTTGATGGAATACAACGTCTGGAAAGGGCCGAACTTGCCGGACCAGTACAGATTGTAGCTCATCAAGGAGTTCTGGTAGAAAGAGCCGTAGTGCAGGTACGGGGATGCGCCCACCTGTGCAATAATCGTATGATTGCCGTCGCGGGTGTGGTACGCGCCTGAGGCCGCTAACTGGAAGCAGTAGAAATTGTCCCAATAATAGGAACAGAACAGCACGTCAATCGGGGCGGCATCATATTCAAAACCGCCCACCGCCAAGGCCTCCTTGCCGAAACGCAGGCTCCAGTTGGGATTGATGGCATAGTTGATGTAGAGAAAGTCCGTATTGTCGAAAAAGCGCACGCTGCCGGGGTTGGCCACTATACGCTGACGGAAATAATAGGAGACCTTCTTCCCGATATTGCCCCCTACGTGGATGTTAAAATATTTTCCCGCAAATCCATACACATCCTCGCCGTGCTCAATACCGCCATCGGCAAGCTGCGTCAACGGATGCCGAAAACTGAAATCCGCCCGAACCTCCATACGCAATGTCGTAAAGAGGGGGACGGAATCCTTTTGGGCATACAAATTATCGAAATGGAAACAATAAAGAAGGGCTATTAGTACAAAAAACAGGGTTTTACAGGTCTTTGAGCAGGGAACCAGCATTATCTTTCCTTTCTTTATGCAACAGATTTATACAATATAATAATATGTGAATCCTAAACGAGGTTGGAGAAGCCCATGAACGCCATGGCCAGAATACCGGCGGTTATCAAAGAGATTGGCACGCCCTTCATTCCTTTCGGAATAGAGACTAACTCCAGTTGCTCGCGAAGACCGGCGAAAATCACGATGGCCACCGTGAAACCGATGGCGATGAAGATGGAGTAGATTGTGCTGTCGATAATCGAGAAACCATGGGCGGCGATGACGGGCTGCTCGGTCACCTTGATGGCGATACCCAGCACGGCGCAGTTAGTCGTGATCAGGGGTAGATACACGCCGAGGGCTTTGTACAGGGAGGGGCTCATCTTCTTCAGGATGATCTCCACCATCTGCACCAAGGAGGCAATCACCAAGATGAAGACGATGGTCTGCAGGAAGGTGATGTTGAGCGGCACCAGCACATATTTCTGCAATGTGGAGGTGACGAGAGTGGCCAGCGTCATCACGAAGATGACCGCCACGCCCATGCCCAATGCCGTGTTCACCTTGCTGGAAACGCCCAGGAAGGGACAAATACCGAGGAACTGCACCAGAATGATGTTATTGACTAAAACAGCTCCTATTAACATTAATATATATTCCATGACAAGTAAGGTTTTTACTGTTTATAAGGTTATAATGTTTGTAATGTTTTAAGTGGTATCCTTAGATTATTTCGTGGCACACATTTTACTTTTACGCTTCTCCTCCACCCTGTTGACGCAATGACGCACCAGCGCCATGATGAAACCGAGCACGAGGAATGCACCCGGGGCAAGCACGAAGATCAGGATGTTGTAGTCGGCGGGGATAAACTGCCAGCCCATGAAGGAGCCGGCGCCGAGAACCTCGCGCACGGCAGCGATCAGCACCAGCGAGATGGTGAAACCGATGCCCATGCCAAGACCGTCAAGGATGGAATCAAACACCGTGTTCTTGCTGGCGAAGGCCTCCGCACGACCCAGCACGATGCAGTTGACCACAATCAAGGGGATAAACACGCCGAGACTCTCGGAAAGGGCGGGCACAAAGCCTTGGATAATCAGATCCACCATACTCACAAACGTGGCGATAATCACGATGAAACAGGGGATGCGCACCTTGTCGGGAATCACATTCTTCAGCAGGGAAATGATGATGTTGGACATCAGCAGCACGAAGGTTGTGGCGGCACCCATACCGAGGGCGTTGTTCACGGAGGTGGTGACGGCCAACGTGGGACACATGCCGAGCACCAGGATAAGGCTCGGATTCTCCTTGAAGAAACCTTTGGTTAAAATCTTTATTTTACTCATGATAATCCT
The DNA here is from genome assembly GCA_017551725.1 of Bacteroidales bacterium. Lineage (GTDB taxonomy): Bacteria > Bacteroidota > Bacteroidia > Bacteroidales > WCHB1-69 > F23-D06. Next base: position 2,922 of record JAFZKY010000007.1, on the reverse strand, counting down.
CCTTTACTTTCATAAAAACATCGTAGGCGCGTTGCACGGCATCGCAATAGGCTCTGGACGAGATGGTAGCCGCCGTGATGGCATCCACATCGCCGCCGTCCTTCTTCACTATCAGCTTGAAGTCTTGCGGATTGCGGTTGCTGAACTGCAGTGCAAAATCGCTCTTGTCTTTGTTGATCTTATCGCCCAAGCCCGGGGTTTCGCCAGCTTTGATCACCTCCGTATTCAGGATGGTGCCCGTCATGTCGAAGCCGACCATCAGGTCGAAGCGTCCGGCGAAAGCCTTTTTCGTGTAGGTCTCCACGCCTGCTCCAAAAAGGGAGCCGTCGGGATTGACGGCCAGATGGACCAGAATATCCTCGCCGTCGTTATCTTGGACTGTAATGTCGCGAATTTCACCTTTGAAGCCGGGGAGCACCTTGTTCAAGGCCTCCTGTTTTTTTGCCGCCTGTGCCGTCTCGATAGGGTCTTTGGTGAGCGCATATACACCGGTGAGGGCCAAACCCGCCACCAAGGCAATCGCGGTCAGCACAACAACCAGTCGTAACAATGATTCTTTCTTAGCTGTCATAATCGATAGGTTTTATAGTTATTTGGCAAACGTTTTAGGAACAAACCAGCGGTTGATGAGCGGCACCAAGGCGTTCATCAGCAGGATGGAGAACGAGACGCCCTCGGGATAAGCACCGAAGAGGCGGATGATGATGGTAAGTAGACCGCAGCCACAACCGAAGATGAGCATACCCACTGGGGATGTCGGCGAGGTCACCATGTCGGTGGCCATGAAGCAGGCGCCGAGGATAAGACCGCCGGTGAGGAGGTGGAAGAACGGGTTGGCATATTGGGTAGGATCCACCAGCCAGAAGATGCCGGCCACCACGAAGACCGTCAGTATGAAGGCCACGGGGATGTGCCAGGTGATGATGCGCTTCCACAAGAGGAAGATGGCGCCGATCAGCAGGGCGATGGCAGACACCTCGCCGAAGCTGCCGCCCATCTGGCCGATGAGCATGTTCATATAGGTGGGCATTTCCACATTGGCGCCCTCTTTCAGGATGCCCAGCGGCGTGGGTCCCGTCACCACATCGGCGCCAAAGCTCCAGATCGGGGTGGGCACCGGCCAGGTGGTCATGGCCACCGGGAAGGCGATAAGAAGGAACACACGGGCCACGAGTGCCGGATTGAAGGGGTTGTGCCCGAGACCGCCGAAGGGCATCTTGGCGATGCCGATGGCCACGATAGCACCCACCACCATCATCCAGATTGGCAGGTTGGCGGGCACATTGAACGCGAGCAGCATGCCCGTGACCACCGCCGAACCGTCGCTGACGGTGGGCGTCTGTTTCAGCATGAAGCGCTGAATCAAATACTCGAACAGAACACAACATCCCACAGACACCGCCGTGAGAATGATTACGGGCAATCCGAAATAGAATACGGACACCACAAATGCCGGTATCAGGGCAACGACCACCGACCACATGATTTTCTGCACGGTGTCATCGCTATGAACATGGGGCGAACCGGATACGTTTAGCAGTTTATTCATCGTTGTTTGTAATTTTGAATGCATCATAACTGGCCTTTCAAGGCTAACAATTCATATTTGGCCTTGATCAGTTGTATATTGTGAACCTCTTGGTTCATAAGAGATTGAACTTCATCATTATGTTGGCGGATATAGTCGATGACCGTGATGGTACCGTTCATCAGCTGGCTGGAATAGCTCTTCGTCACCGCCTGGTATTTCTCCGTGATGGCCTTATCCAACTCCAACAGTTTTTCTATACGCCGGATTTCATTCAACTTGTCCTGAATGGCAATCTGGTTGGACTTTTTGAAATCAGACTCTTGGCTTTGCAGAATCTCCTTCTGGATTTCCACCACCTTGCTCAATCCGGAGGTCTTGGCCCAGTCGATGAGCGGCACCCGCAGGGTTACACCCGCCATGTAATACCAGTCGGGACGATTGAAATAGAACTGGTAGTCGGGACGTCCATAGCCGCCGGTGGCGAAGATGGCGATTTTGGGAAGGCTGCTGGAAAAGTGCATCTTCCGCTGGAAATCCATCTGCTTTGCCTGGTTGTCAAAGACTTCGTATTCCAAACGGGATGAGTTTGCAGAAGTGTCCACCAGGGCAAGCACCGGCATGGCGAACTGCACCTTTGACAAGTCGTGCCCGGTTAGGATGGAAAGCGAAGAAATGATGGACTCGCGCTTGGCCAAAAGCTCGTCGTGCTGCTGTTGTATTTTTAATTCCTCCAACTCCATCTGTGAGAGGGTGTTCTGCATGATGACACCTTCCTTGAGAAGCACTTGCAGCTGATTGAGCTGATCCTGGAACGTGCTCTGCACATTTTCAATGATGCCTAATTGCTTATCCAGAATCAGAAGATTCAAATAGAGGTTGATGACATTGGCCTTCATCTCGTTCATCGAAAGTTCAATTTTCAGGATCTCCGCATCGTTCTGCATGGTGGCCAATCGCCGTCCGTAGAATAGGCGGCAGCCGTCAAAGAGCGTCTGCTCAAGATCCATGCCGATATGGTACTGCATCTTGGCCAGTTCGGGCTGACTGTCAAATGGTGGAATGGAGGAAAGACCGAGGACATCCGCCGACTCGTAAGAGAAACGACCATTGATGGAGAGTTTCGGGAACAGATGCGAGGCCGCATTGTTGAGATTGGTCTTGAGAATCTGTTCGTTGAGGTTCTTCTGGACATTGGCCGACGTCTGCGCGATGGCCCATTGTTGACACTCCTCAATGGTGACCGTCTGCTGGGCAGAAAGTGAGATGGTGAAGCACAGGAAAAGGATCGGCAAGTATAGTCCCTTCATACTGTTACGATTAATTTCAACCTTATTTTAATAAGCCGCAAAAATAACACTTTTTTTTGTACTTTTGCACGCTCAAACCAAAAT
>JAFZKY010000061.1 GCA_017551725.1 Bacteroidales bacterium | reverse complement strand
GCGAAGGCGGCGAGAACGTCGAGAACCTCGTGCAAATCAAGGTGGCCATGGCAACCTGCGGTATCGCTTCCGGCGCAAAACAGACTATGGAAGCCATCATTGAGGAATGCAACAAGCAAAATGTCAAGGCTGTTGTGACTCAGACGGGCTGCATGGGCTACTGCTATGCTGAACCTACCGTCGAAGTTAAAAAACCGGGCCACGACCCCATCGTCTATGGTCACGTGGACACCAAGAAAGGTCAGGAACTCGTCACCAAGTACATCATGAACGACGAGATTCTGGAAGGCGTCATTCCGGTCAATTATGAAAAAATCGACAAATAATCAGTAAGGAGGTCAGTTATGGCAAGCTATAAATATCACATTCTGCTCTGCGGCGGTACGGGATGTACGGCCTCAGAAAGCCCCAAAATCAGAGAGAATTTCCAACAAATCCTGGCGGAGAAGGGTCTTGACGACGATGTTCAGGTCGTGACCACCGGTTGCTTCGGCTTCTGCGAAAAAGGCCCCATCGTGAAGATTCTTCCCGATAACACCTTCTACACCCAGGTGAAACCCGAAGATTGCCTCGAAATCGTCAACGAGCACATCATCAAGGGTAGAAAAGTGCAGCGCCTGCTGTATGAAAACCCCGAGGACAAGGAGCACATCTCCGACTCCAAGCACATGGGTTTCTACAAGAAACAGATGCGTATCGCCCTGCGTAACTGCGGTTTCATCGATCCCGAAAACATCGACGAATACATCGCACGCGACGGTTACAAGGCTTTGGCCACCGTTTTGGAGCAACACGATCCCGCTGCCACCATCGACATCATCAAGAAGTCCGGTCTTCGCGGCCGTGGCGGTGCCGGTTTCCCGACTGGTTTGAAATGGGAACTCTGCGCCAAGAACGCTGCCGACCAGAAATACATCATCTGTAATGCCGACGAGGGTGACCCCGGCGCATTCATGGATCGTTCCATCTTGGAAGGCGACCCGCACTCCATCATCGAGGCTATGGCTATCGGCGGTTTCTGTATCGGAGCCACCATCGGTCTGGTCTATATCCGCGCTGAGTACCCGCTGGCAATCCACCGCCTGCAAATCGCTATCGACCAGGCTCGTGAGTACGGCCTCCTCGGCAAGAACATCTTCGGCACGGACTTCGATTTCGACATCATCCTCCGTTACGGTGCCGGCGCATTCGTTTGCGGTGAGGAGACTGCTTTGATCCACTCCATGGAAGGTCAACGTGGTGAGCCCACCTTCAAACCCCCGTTCCCGGCTGTTTCGGGTTACATGAAGAAACCCTCCAACGTGAACAACGTGGAGACCTACGCCAACATCCCTGTCATCATCAACAAGGGCTGGGAGTGGTTCTCCTCCATCGGAACTGAAAAGTCCAAAGGTACGAAAGTGTTCGCTCTGGCCGGCCAGATCAACAACGTCGGTCTGATCGAGGTGCCTATGGGCATCACCCTCCGCGAGGTCATCTACGAAATCGGCGGTGGCATCAAGGGCGGCAAGAAGTTCAAAGCCGTGCAAACCGGCGGTCCTTCCGGCGGCTGCTTGACCGAGAAGTTCCTCGACACCCCCATCGACTACGATAACCTCGTGGCTGCTGGCTCTATGATGGGCTCCGGCGGTATGATCGTCATGGACGAGACCTCTTGTATGGTCTCCGTGGCCAAGTTCTACCTCGACTTCACCGTGGAAGAGTCCTGCGGCAAGTGCTCACCCTGCCGTATCGGCAACAAACGTCTGTGCGAAATCCTTGACAAGATCACCAAGGGCCAAGGCACCATGGAAGACCTCGAGAAGCTCCGCAACCTGGCACACGTCATCAAAGACACGGCCCTCTGCGGTCTCGGCCAGACCTCCCCGAACCCGGTGTTGTCCACCATCGACAACTTCTGGGATGAGTACGTGGCCCACGTGGTTGACAAGAAATGTCCCGCCGGCCAGTGCAAGGCCCTGAAACAATATGTCATCGATCCTGAACTCTGTAAGGGTTGTACCGCCTGCGCACGCAACTGCCCGGTCGGCGCCATCAAGGGTACGGTGAAGATGCCGCACGAAATCAACCAAGAGCTCTGTATCAAGTGCGGTACCTGTATTGAAAAATGTAAGTTTAACGCAATTAGTATTAAATAGTAAAAGGGTATTAATATGGATATGATAAAATTAACAATAGACAATAGAGAAGTTGAAGTGCCGAAAGGTACTACTATTCTGAAAGCCGCTCAAGGCATGGGTATCGATATTCCTACCCTTTGCCATTTTGAGCTGAACAATTTGGGTGTTCACAACAAACCCGGCGGATGCCGTATTTGTGTGGTGGAAGTGGCCGGTCGTCGTAACCTGGCTCCCGCCTGTGTCACCGAATGTATGCCCGACATGGTGGTGAGAACGAACTCCATGCGCGTGATCAACGCCCGCAGAACCGTTCTCGAGCTGATCCTCTCCGACCACCCGGCCGACTGTCTGCAGTGTGCCAAGAACGGCAACTGCGAGCTGCAAGACCTCGCCGTCCGCTTCGGCATTCGTAAGAACCCGTTCATCGGACCGGAGCACGAGCAATCCTCCTATCAGATCGAGGTTTCTCCGTCTATCATCCGCGACATGAACAAGTGCGTTATGTGCCGTCGTTGTGAGACGATGTGTAACGAGATGCAGACCGTTGGCGCTCTGTCCGCCATCGAGCGTGGTTTCCCGGCAGTGGTCTCCACCGCTTTCAACCAGCATCTGGATCACTCACCGTGTACCTTCTGCGGCCAGTGCGTCGCCGTTTGTCCTGTGGGCGCCCTCACCGAGGTTGACCACACCGGCGCTGTGCTTCGCGCTATCGTGGACCCGAACAAGAAGACGGTTGTCCAAGTGGCTCCCGCCGTGCGTGTCGCCATCGGCGAAGAATTCGGTATGGAACCCGGCACCATCGCTACGGGCAAGCTGACCGCCGCTTTGAAGGCCCTCGGCTTCGACTATGTGTTCGACACCGACTGGTCCGCCGACTTGACGATCATGGAAGAGGGTACCGAGCTCATCGGCCGTCTGACCAAATATCTGGGTGGCGACAAGAGCGTTCCGCTTCCTATCCTCACCTCCTGCTGTCCTGCATGGGTGAACTTCTTCGAGCACCAGTTCCCGGATATGAGAGATCTTCCTTCCACGGCAAAATCTCCGCAACAGATGTTCGGTGCCATCGCCAAATCCTATTTTGCTGAAAAGATTAACTGCAAGCGCGAAGACATGATCAGCGTGTCTGTGATGCCTTGCTTGGCCAAGAAATATGAAGTTGGCCGTGATGAATTCAAGGTGAACGGCAATCCTGATGTTGACTACTCCATCTCCACCCGCGAGCTGGCCCGTCTCATCAAGATGGCCAACATCGACTTCAAATCCCTGCCGGATGCTGAGTTCGACAGCCCGCTCGGTGAGTCCACCGGTGCTGCTGTGATCTTCGGTACCACGGGCGGTGTGATTGAGGCTGCTGTGCGTACCGCTTACGAGATCATCACCAAGAAACCGCTCCCGAAGATCGACTTCGAAGAGCTGCGTGGCTTGGAAGGTGTTCGTAGCGCCACCATCGATGTGGATGGCTTGAAGCTGAACATCGGTATCGCCCACGGTCTGAAGAATGCCCGTAAGCTGCTGGAAGACATCAAAGCCGGCAAGTGCAACTTCCATGCTATTGAGATTATGGCATGTCCTGGTGGTTGTATCGACGGCGCAGGCCAGCCGCTTCACCACGGCAACGCCGACATCATCAAGGCTCGTTGGGAGGCCATCTACCGTGCCGACCGCGAAATGCCGATCCGTAAATCCCACGAGAACCCGTCCATCCAGGCCATCTACAAAGAGTATCTGGGTGAACCTTGCGGCCACAAGTCTCACGAACTGCTGCACACGCACTATTTCGACAGACAGACCACCGTGGAAGTGGATTTAAACAATTAATTAATCTGAAAAAAGCATAAACATGGATAATAAGAAGATCATAATCAAAATGAAACCCGAAGTCAGGGAAAAAGTTATTGATATCTGCAATAACTTCGGCAACAACCCTGGCGAGCTCATCAATGTCTTACATCAAACGCAGGACTTCCTCGGCTATCTGCCGGCAGAGGTTCAGGAGCTGATTGCGGAGAGACTGCACATGCCGACCGCCAAGGTTTACGGTGTGGTTTCCTTCTACGCATTCTTCACCATGACGCCGAAGGGCAAGTACCCCATCTCCGTATGTATGGGTACCGCCTGCTACGTGCGTGGCGCTGAGAAGATCCTGGACGCCTTCCGCAAGGAACTCAACCTCGAGGTGGGCCAGACCGACAAAGACGGTCTGTTCTCCCTTACCTCTTTGCGTTGCGTGGGCGCCTGCGGTCTGGCACCTGTCTGCCTCGTGGACGGCAAGGTGTATGGCCGTCTGGCTCCTGCCATGGTCAAGGACATCGTGAAAGAATACAGAGACAAAGAGTAATCTTTCAGCATATTCTTGAGAAGAGGCGGTCGAAAGGCCGCCTCTTTTTTTTCGCACAAGGGATTACGTATGCTGAATACTAAGTCCTATATCTTCAAAAATATACATTTCTCGATTTCATATTAAAGAAAAATGTATCTTTGCCATTGCAAAAGACCCTAATTATGGACAGCAAAATGATTGAAACCATTTGTGAGTATTTCAAGACACAGCCGGTGCTGAAGGCATGGGTATTTGGCTCTTTCGCCCGCGGCGAAGAGACACTAGACAGTGATGTGGACTTGTTAGTGGTTTTTGACAAGAAAGCAAGAGTCTCTTTGATAGGTCATGCAACAATGATGCTCGACTTAGAGGATTTGTTGCACCGAAAGGTCGATTTGGTGAAAGACGGAACGCTTTTGCCTTTTGCTGTTGAAACTGCTAACCGTGATAAAAAACTGATTTATGAGAAGTCCGCTTAATGACAAATCAAGATTAGAGCATATTTGGGATGCCATATTGACCATCGAAGAATATGTTGTGGGTAAAGAGTATGGGGATATTGTCAAGGACAAAATTCTCCGTCACGCAGTCACTTGGAACATTCAGGTCATTGGAGAGGCATCTAACAAATTATCGAAGGAATTTATTTCAGCGCATCCTGATACCAATTGGCGCGGTGTGATTGGTATGCGCCACGTGCTCGTTCACGACTATTACCAAATTGACGAAGAAGGAGTCTGGAATGTGATAACAGAGGATCTTCCTATCCTCAAAACCCAAATTGAACAATATCTCTCTGAGATGGAGAAGCAATAATTTTCATATCTTTGCAAACCTAAAAAAGTTATTCACACAAAATTCTACTGCTATGGATTTAACCAGTATTATCAATTCCCTCACTGGCAACAATATGATCGGTGAGATCAGCAAGAAATTCAACATCGATTCCAGCAAGATTGTGTCCGTCATCAAGGCGGCCATCCCCAAATTCCTGAGTGCCATGCAGAAAAACGCCGGCACCGCCGCGGGCGCATCCGCTCTCGTGCAGGCGCTGAGCAGCCACGCGGGCCAGGGTATGGGCATCAACATCGAGGACGGCAAGAAGATCCTCAGCAAGATTTTCGGCGGCAACCTCGGCTCCGTCATCTCCGGGCTCTCCTCCCAGACCAGCACCACCAACGACCAGGTGAGCAACATCCTGGCCTCCATCGCCCCGAACCTGCTGTCCATCCTCGGCAAGAACCACGCCTCCGCCGGCAGCAACATCGGCAACGTGCTGGGCTCCCTGCTGGGCGGCAGCAGCTCCTCCTCTTCAGCCTCCGGCGCAGGCAAACTCCTCGGCGGCCTGCTGGGAAAAATCATCAAGAAATAAGGCATCACCGTCCAAATCCGACAAACTCCCAACGAAGGCATTTTCTCCGTTGGGAGTTTTTTTATTTCAACTGTACCAAAACGTCATTGAAAACAGAAATACCCTATCCGTAAAATTTGAGGCTAAACCATATCCTAACATCACCCATTTATACTGATTAACATATTTTAACTTTTGTAATTTACTTATATTCAACTATCTATATTATATAAAAAATCATAAAATCATTTTGTAACATATAAAGCACTATTTTTGCCGCCGATTTAAGATCACAATTTTTATAAAGAAGCTGCATTAAAATATGAAAATACTTTTTGTCATTGAAACCATAGACAACCATAATGGAACAAGTGTTTCTGCCAAACGGTTCGCTTCAGAATTGAGAAGCCGCGGTCATGAGGTGAAGATTCTTACAACCGGAATACCCGACACCAACCGTTTTGTGGTGCCGGAATTGCACCTTCCGTTGTTCAACCGACTGGTCAAACGTCATGGATTTCAATATTCCAAAGTGGATGAAGATGTCATCCGTGAAGCCTTGGAATGGTGTGATATAGCGCATTGTTTCATGCCTTTTAGATTAGAAATTGCGACAAAACGGATGGCAGACAAGATGGGCAAGCCCTGTACGGCAGCCTTTCATGTGCAACCAGAAAATGTGACGGCCACCTTCCACATGCAAGACGTAAAATGGTTAAACACTCTGATTTATAATTACTTCAATCGGCATTTCTACAAGTTTTTCCGTCATATACACTGTCCAAGCCGGTTCATAACCGACTATCTGGTCCAACTCGGATACACCTCTGAAATGCACGTCATCAGCAACGGCTGCCCCCCGCAATTCAGCTGGCACAAATGCGACAAACCATCCTGGTGTGCCGACAAGTTTGTGCTGCTGATGGTGGGCCGACTATCGCCGGAAAAACACCAGGACACCATTTTGGAGGCTGTCAAACATTCGGCATACGAATCGAAAATCCAAGTGATTTTGGTGGGAACCGGTTTGAAAGGGAAAACATTGCGCAAGAGAGGGAAAAAGCTATCCAATCCGCCCCGTATCGGGTACATGTCAGACAGGCAACTGATGAATGTACTGGGATATGCGGATTTATACGTACACGCGGGTGAAGTGGAACTGGAGTCCCTTTCGTGTTTGGAGGCAATGGGTTCTGGACTGGTGCCGCTCATTTCAAGCAGTTCACAGAGCGCAACCCCTCAGTTCGCCTTAGACAGCCGCAGTCTGTTCACGCCCCGCAAGCCACGTTTGCTGGCGCAAAAGATCGATTATTGGATTGAACATCCGGAAGCCAGACTGGAAATGGGGAAAAAATACGCGGATCTTGTCAAGCAATACAGCATAACAGAATCAGTGGCAAACTTCGAGAAAATGCTGATGGAAGAAATCGCGGATCATGAAAAGGCCAGCAAGAACAATTAGCTACAGACTGATCATATTGTTCCTGATATTCCCCGTTCTCACAGGAGCTCAACCAACCGGATCCAGTTCTCCTATATATAACGAAGACGGTTCTGTGACGTTTGTTCTGAAAAGGCCGGAAAGCCGTCATGTGCGGATATTATGTGATTGCGCTTTGCGGAGCAAGAAGTACAACGTGAACAGGGAAAACCTGCGATCGGCCCGCATGACCTCTGACAAAAGCGGACTGTTTTCTTACACCACGCTTCCGCTCGCACCGGAAGTTTATACCTATCACTTCAAATCACACGGGCAAAAGCTGGTGGACCCCGGCAACGCGGATTCTATACGGATTTCTAACGGGAAACGGAGCGTATTCGTCATGCCCGGTTCCACGCTGACGGGTTTGTGCCATACCGACTCGTTATACGGGAAGACAGATACGTGCGAGTTTTGGGATTCCGCCTGCGGGAAAACACGCCGCATCCTTTTATACCTGCCGCCAAACTATGACAATACGGAGCTTACCTATCCCGTACTGTATCTCTTGCACGGCATTGACGGCAATGAACTGGCCTGGCACGATCGCGGACGAGCTATACAAATGGCTGATAATCTGATACGTCAAGGCAAAGCCAAACCGATGATTATCGCGATGCCTGACGCCAACCCCAAAAAACTTATCGGCCAAAACGAGCATGTAGGATTATTGCGGAATCTGCTCCTTTACACTTCCTGGTTCCACCACGACTTTGAGCAAATATTCCCACAAATGGACAGTTTTCTATCCGTCCGCTACCGTATATCCTCCGACATGAACATGCGAGCGGTAGCCGGATTATCGGCGGGAGCGGCCCAATCTGCCACACTTGCCAATCTGTACGAGGGCAATTTCAAGTATGTGGGATTGTTCTCTCCGATTGTGCATCGCAAGCAATTTCCGAGCCACCGTAATACTATCTATTGGATTGGAACTGGCAAAAGGGACATCTTCCATTCACAGAGCAAGCGTTTTGTCCGGAAAATAGACACACAGCAAATCCCATACATTTATTATAAAACCCCAGGAGGCCATGTATGGCGCAATTGGAGACTCTATCTGTCTGAATTTCTGCCATCTGTTTTTAAAGACATTGAAAACATTCCTTGTAATGGATTTTAGGGAGACGGTGCCCCCTAACAGCAACAGTTCGTATCCTTGTGAGAATGTTTTTCTATCCGATATTTGCAAAGAGAAACAAAAACAGTTACGCCTCATATTCTTTGTCTTTTGCTAAAAAAGTTTTTTATCTTTGCACTCGTAAAAACTCATTTCCGAGAATTCCACATATCTTGTTTTCTTTTTTCGGCAAATTGTTTCATCAAAAAATAATACAATGAGAAAAATCTACACCATCCTGCTGCCGTGCTTCGTCATCGCGTGCGCGGCACTCCTGCTGACCGCCTGCAACAGCAAAGACAACACTTTCAAAGAAAACCCCGACATGGAGTACCGCACGCTGGGCAGCACGGGTCTGCGCGTGGGCGTCATCGGCCTCGGCTGCGGCGGCTTTGACGAGATTGACTCCGCCGCCTCCCGCGAACTGGTGACCTATGCCCTCGACCACGGCATGAACTACATGGACATCTACGACGCCAACCCCAAGGTGCGCAGCAACATCGGCTATGGCCTCGGCGACCGCCGCAAGGAGATGATCATCCAAGGCCATATTGGCTGCTGGTGGAACGGCAAAAGCCACGAGCGCACCCGCGAGGTGGAGAAGTGCAAAAAAGGGTTTGAAGACCTGCTCGCACGCCTGAACACCGACTACATCGACATCGGCATGATGCACATCTTCGACAAGATGGAAGACTGGGAGGCCGTGCAAGGCAGTGATTATCTGCAATATGTCAAGGATTTGAAAGCACAGGGCAAGATCAAGCATATCGGCGTGAGCAGCCACAATGCAGAGGTGGCCCTCGCCATCGCCAAGAGCGGGCTGGTGGAGGTCATCATGTTCAGCCTCAACCCCGCCTTCGACCGCGTGGTGTCGGGCAAAAACCCCTGGGACCCCTCCACATTCGACGAGATGTTGCCGGGCATTGATCCCGTGCGCGTGGAGCTGTACGACTACTGCGCCCAGCACAACATTGCCATCACGGTAATGAAGACATTCGGCGGCGGCGACCGCCTGCTGGATGCGGAGAAATCGCCTTTGAAGACAGCGCTCACCCGCGAGCAATGCTTCGCCTACGTGCTGGCCAAACCGTGCGTGGCCACGGCCTTGTGCAGCATCGACAGCGCCGGCAAGGTGGACGAATACCTGCACTACCTCAAGGCCACCGACGAGGAGCGAGACTACAACGCCGCCCTCAGCAAGCCCACGGCGCAGGCCCAAGGCTGCCAGGGCGGCTGCACCTACTGCTCGCACTGCGATCCCTGCCCCGTGGGCATCGACATCGCCAAGGTGAACAAACTGTTGGACAAGGCCAAGTTGGCAGGTGAGGTGAGTGCCGAACTGGCCGGAGAGTACAAGCTGCTGGCGCATCACGCCAGCGAGTGCGTGCAGTGCGGCGCCTGCGAAGAGCGCTGCCCCTTCGACGTGCCCGTGCGCAAACGCATGGAAGAGGCCGCAAAAGTGTTTGGGTATTAGAAAACAAGGGTGTAGATGTTGACCTGTTGTTATTCTCACGACATTAAAGGATATCTATTATCATAGCTGGATTTTTTTCCTTTAAATAGACAGGAGTTTACAATTTCTCCTTGTCCGCACGGGTGTGCGGACATCCCAGAACTCCCCTTCTGTTGCAGAAGGGGTGGCCGCAGGCCGGGGTAGTAATATATTGCAACTAAACACCTTATTAAAAAACACTATAATCATCAACGGCTTTATAATCAAGGACAATAGCATCCATAATCTCCCTGCGAATTTGGAACTGTCAGGCAATGCACGCAAGACCCGAAAGACGGACATCATGGCCAAGATCGTGTTTTGGCATCAGCTGCAAAAGGAATTATAATCCATATTAACTACCCCGCCCTTCGGGCACCCCTTCTAAAAATTAGAAGGGGAGTTTTGATGCATCCGCACGGGTGTGCGGACAATGGGTCAAATACTATATCATTATCCAAGAATCGGCTAATAAATGTGTCGATTCTTTGCATGTTTGGGACAAATTTGAACCAATTCGAATTTTTCATCATTCATGCAAGAGTTTCTCTGTTTGGAAAATTAAGAATTGATTGTTAATTTTGCTATTTTTGCAACCCTTAAAAAGGGTTACGGCAAATGGCCAGCATACAAGATTATCTGAATAAAATTCTTAACCCATCCTCGCATGTGGATGAAAACAACCATATTGTCGTTTTCATTGATACAGAAGTACATCCTGAAAGCAAAAAAGTACAGGATTATGGCGCTTATATTGAGCCTAATGAAAAGCTCCACACGTCCTCAAAAGAGGAATTTGCCCGATTTGTGCGCAAAGCCGAATTTGTATGCGGCCATAACATCTTGCATCATGACTTAAAGTATCTGACAAGTATTCCAGGAATCGGCCGCAAAAAGGTCATTGACACTCTATACTTATCTCCTTTGCTATTTCCTCATCATCCATACCATAAACTATTGAAAGACGACAAACTGCAGCATGATGAGTTGAACAACCCGCTCAACGATTGTATGAAAGCTCGGGACCTGTTTTACGATGAGATTATCGCCTTCCAAAATCTTCCACAAAATCTAAAAAACATCTATTTTTATTTGTTGTCTTCTTTTAATGAATTCAAGGGTTTTTTCAGTTTTATTGATTTTAAAGACAACTCCAAAGAAAATTTAACTACAACAGTTAAAGAAATGTTTCATGGGTTGATATGCGACCACGTGGACATTACTCGTCTGACAAAAAAACACCCCATTGAACTGGCGTATTCACTCTCACTAATTCATGCAAACGACTCGTTCTCTATCACTCCCCCTTGGGTGTTTCACAATTTTCCTCTTGTTGAAAGTGTTTATAAAGAATTGTGCGGCACGCCATGCCATCAAAAATGTTCCTATTGCGGAGAGACATTAGACATCCACAAAAACCTACTATCTTTTTTCGGATATAAAGAGTTCCGAACATTTGACGGGGAGCCCTTACAGGAACATGCAGTACAGACGGCAGTGGACGGCAAGTCGCTGCTCTCCATCTTTCCGACTGGCGGCGGAAAATCGCTGACATTCCAATTGCCAGCCCTTATGGCAGGGCGCACTGAACATGGTCTCACAATAGTCATATCTCCATTGCAGTCACTAATGAAAGACCAGGTGGACAACCTCGCAGAGAAAGGTATTTCCGAGGCAGTAACCATCAATGGACTGTTGGATCCCATTTCGCGCACCAATGCTTTCGAACGAGTGGCAGACGGCAGTACGTCTATTCTATACATTGCTCCCGAAATGCTGCGTTCCAAGACAATTGAAAAACTGCTCCTATCTCGAAATGTCGTGCGTTTTGTGATTGACGAAGCACACTGTTTTTCTGCATGGGGACAAGATTTCCGGGTGGATTATCTTTATATTGCCGATTTCATCCGCAAGCTGCAAGAGAAAAAAGGAAACAACATCAACATTCCAGTATCATGTTTCACCGCCACCGCCAAGCAGAAAGTCATCACCGACATCAAAGAGTATTTTCAAAAGAAATTAGGTTTAGACTTGCACATCTTCGCCTCCTCTGCGGAAAGAACCAATTTGCAATACTCCGTCATCCACGCTGAAACCGAAGATGAGAAATACACTTATTTGCGCAATTTGCTCTCCGCCAATGACTCTCCAACTATCATCTACGTTTCACGCACACGAAAGACGGTGGAACTTGCTGAGAAATTGACCAGTGACGGGTTTCCGGCCTTGCCGTTCAACGGAAAAATGGACCCTAATGACAAGATTGCCAATCAAAATGCATTCATGTCAAATGAAATCCGGGCTATCGTGGCCACATCTGCGTTCGGAATGGGCGTGGACAAGAAAGACGTAGGTATGGTGATCCACTACGACATTTCGGATTCTTTGGAAAACTATGTTCAGGAGGCAGGTCGCGCAGGCCGTGATCCTCAACTGAATGCCAAATGCTATATCCTTTACAGCGACCATGATTTGGATAAGCATTTCGTACTCCTAAACCAGACAAAACTGAGTATCAACGAAATACAGCAGGTTTGGAAAGCCATCAAAGACCTCACACGACAACGGAAATCGGTTAGTTGTTCAGCCTTGGAAATCGCACGGCAAGCGGGTTGGAATGATGAGGTATATGACATCGAAACCCGCGTGCGCACGGCTGTAGCCGCATTGGAGAATGCCGGTTATGTCAGCCGAGGCAATAATGTGCCCCACATCTTTGCCACCGGAATCATGGTCAAGAACATGGAAGAGGCACGTCAACGCCTTGAACACTCATCCCTCTTCAGTACTGACGAGCGAACACAAGCTGTACGAATTATCAAGTCTCTAATATCCAGCAAATACAAGTCAGATGCAGGAAGCGCAGAAGCCGAATCCCGTGTGGATTACCTCGCAGACATACTGGGGATGAACAAATCAGATGTCATAAATGCGGTGAATTTGATGCGCCAAGAGGGTATTTTGGCCGATTCGCGCGACATGTCAGCCATTCTCCACAAATCGGACAATGAAAAGAAGTCAGAGAAAGTATTAAATTCCTATGCCAATCTTGAGCGTTTCATTATTGCTAAAGCCATTTCAGTTGACAATAAAATTGAAATCACCTATAAAGAGCTGAATGAACAAGCGTTGATGGCCGGAATACTTGATTCTTCAATAAAAAAGATTCGTACCATTTTATATTTTCTCAGTATAAAATTCCACATCAAAAAGAAAGAAAATGTTGAGAAAGGGTATGTGCGCTTCATTTTGAATCAAAATGCGGATACTCTCACAGAAAAAAACACTCTTCGTTTTGATCTTTGTCAATTCATTATTCAATACTTATACTCCATACCACAAGACAAATCAACAAACCATGATAACGATTACCGATTGGTGCAATTCTCTGTTACCGAAATCCACAAGAGTTTTTCCGAAAATCCACTATTAAACACTACCGGCAAGCCCTGTCATGTTAGCGATGTTGAAGAAGCGTTGTTATACCTCAGTAAAATCGGGGCATTAAAAATAGAAGGTGGTTTTTTGGTAGTTTACAACGCCATGCAGATCAAGCGATTGGCCGAGATGAAATACAGCTATAAAAAAGATGACTATCGTCTTTTAGATGAATTTTACAAGCAAAAAATCAGACAGATACATATTGTTGGAGAATATGCCAATCTGATGGTCAAGGATTACCGAGCTGCATTACAATTTGTACAAGACTATTTCCAATTAGATCACAAAAAGTTTATCAATCAATATTTCAAAGGCGAAAGAGCTACTGAAATTGAAAAGAACATCACCGTTGAAAAATACCGTCAACTTTTCGGTGAACTATCAGACAAGCAACGGGAAATTATCCAAGACAAAGAATCCAAGTACATTGTGGTGGCCGCCGGCCCTGGAAGTGGAAAAACAAGGGTGTTGGTTCATAAATTGGCTTCGTTACTTCTCATGGAGGATGTAAAATACGAACAGTTGCTGATGCTGACCTTTTCGCGTGCTGCTGCCATCGAGTTCAAGCAACGGCTAATCAAATTAATTGGAGGAGGCCCAGCTTATTTCGTGGATATTAAAACGTTTCACTCCTTCAGTTTCGACCTGATTGGGAAAATCGGGAACATGGAAGAGGTTGATCATGTGGTGCGCCTTGCCGCAGACATGATTGAAAATGGAGAGGTTGAGCCGTCAAAAATAGCCAAAACCGTTTTGGTTATTGACGAGGCTCAAGATATGGATGCCAACGAATATGCCCTTGTGAAAGCATTGATTCACCGCAACGAAGATATGCGTGTGATTGCCGTAGGCGATGACGACCAAAATATCTACCAATTCCGTGGTTCGGACTCCAAATATATGCGTTCTCTCATTTCAGATTTTCAAGCGAAAACCTATGAAATGACGGACAACTATCGCAGTTCCCAAAGCATTGTCAACTTTTCCAACCTATTCATTCGTCGCATTGACAACCGAATGAAGAAAAATACCTGCCAAGCAATATCTTCAGATAAAGGGCTGGTTCATCTCACCAAACATGCCAGCAACAACCTGTACACACCCATCATCAAACAACTAAAAAGTATCGGGACAAACGGTTCCGTATGCATCATGACCAACACCAACGATGAAGCAGTACAGATGACAGGACTTTTGCTTAAAGAGGGATTCCATGCCAAACTAATACAATCGGGAAGTTCTTTCCACTTGTCAGACTTGGCTGAAATCCGTTACTTCATAAAACAGATCCGTAAAAACAAATCCACCCCTATCATCTCTGAAGACAACTGGGCATCAGCCAAACAAAGAACCCTTGACAAATATGCGCAAAGCGATTTGAAGGACTATTTGCAAGCCTTTTTCCATTCATTTGAAACCACCAATAAAACCCTATTCCATAGTGATTTGGAAGAGTATGTCTTTGAATCCAACATTGAAGACTTTTGCTACGCAGACACCCAAACCGTAATGGTTTCCACCATTCACAAAACCAAGGGACGCGAGTTTGACACAGTGTTTATGCTGCTGGCGAAAGAAGAGGAGGCGACAGATGAAAATATACGAAAATTGTACGTGGGTATAACCCGTGCCCGAAAAGCCTTGTACATCCATACATTTACTGACATTTTCAATGGAATACGCACGCAAGACATGGTTCGTGTAGAGGACAAGAATCTTTATGATCACCTTAACGACATAACTATCCAGCTGACGCACCGTGATGTAATTCTCGACTTCTTCAAAGACAAAAAAGCAACCATTTTCCAGATACAAAGCGGCCAATCTTTACGCTTTTGCAACAATGTATTATATGACGAAAAAGGGAACCCGGTGGCAATGCTGTCCAATAAAAAAAGAAATGAATTAAAAGACCTTTACGAAAAAGGGTTTGAAGTATATGCAGCGGAAGCGACCTACATTGTGGCTTGGAAAGGCGAAGGCGACACCGAAGAATCCGCCGTTCTCTTGCCGAGGATTCATTTACGACGTATTTTATTTAGCAAATAACAACGGAACCAGGGTAAGATAATGTTTTGAAATAACTCGAAGATTTTTCCGAAACATATAGGTAAGGATGCGTGAATATTCAAAAATATCCGCACCCTTTCGTATTTCCCACGGTTTTCACAGGGGATATCCTCCCATTGTTCATAAATCGGTAATAACTTCTTCATTTTTACAACAAGAGGAAAAAGCAAAAATCGTATTATTGCACCCGTTCCATAATGTAGCGAACATTTTTGTCAAACCTTTAAATATCAAAAAATTATGGGCGGATTTTTCGGCGTTGTATCCAACGGATCCTGCAATCCTGATCTTTTTTACGGTATCGACTACCACTCTCACCTCGGCACCAAGCGTGGCGGCATGGTGACCATCGAAGGGGAAGTCTTCCATCGTTCTATCCACAACATACAGAACTCCTACTTCCGGACCAAGTTCGGCGACGATTTGGAGAAATTCAAAGGCAGTCTCGGCATCGGGGTCATCAGCGACACCGACGCGCAACCCATCGTGGTGAATTCTCACCTGGGGCGTTTTGCCATCGTCACCGTGGCGAAAATCAACAATATGGCCGAATTGGAGAAAGAATGTCTGGACAAGAACCAGCAGTTCACCGAACTCAGTTCCGGCACAACCAACCCTACCGAACTTGTTGCCCTGATGATCACGCAAGGCAAGGATTTTGTGGACGGCATCCAGAACGTATATCGCAAAGTGAAGGGTTCCTGCTCCATGCTTATACTGACTGATGACGGCATCATCGCCGCCCGCGACTACTACGGGCGCACGCCTATCGTCATCGGCAAGAAAAGCACCGGCTACGCACTCGCCTTCGACAGCCACAGTTTCGCCAACCTGGACTATGCCATCGACCGCTTTGTGGGGCCGGGCGAAATCGTCAAAGTAACCACACACGGATATGAGCAACTGCTGGCCCCCAACGAGAAGATGCAGATTTGCTCCTTCCTCTGGATTTATTACGGCTACCCCTCCTCCGAATACGAAAGCGTGAACGTGGAGAACACTCGATACCTATATGGCTACGAGATGGGCAAGGAAGATGATGTGGAGGCCGATTTCGTGTCCGCCATCCCCGATTCCGGCATCGGCATGGCCTTAGGCTACGCCATGGGCAAGCAGATCCCGTATCGCCGGGGTATCATCAAATATACCCCCACGTGGTCCAGAAGTTTCATGCCCGTCAACCAGGAGACCCGCGAGCACGTGGCCCGCATGAAGTTGCTGCCCAACACCAAGATTCTGCAGGGCCAGCGCATCGTCTTCTGCGACGACTCCATCGTGCGCGGCACGCAGCTGCGCGACAACGTGCGCAAACTCTATGAATACGGGGCCAAAGAGGTACACATCCGCATCAGCTGCCCGCCCCTGCTCTACGGCTGCCATTTCCTGAATTTCTCCGCCTCCAAAACGGAAATGGAACTGATAACCCGTCGAGTGGTGGAGGAACTGGAGGGCGACAGCACCAAGAACCTGCACCTTTACTGCGACGACACCACACCGCAATACGCACGCATGGTGGAACGCATCCGCCAACATCTTGGCGTAGATACGCTGAAGTTTAACAAGTTATCCACTATTTCCAAAGCTATCGGCCTGCCCAAAGAGCGCATCTGCACCCATTGCTTCGACGGGTCCAGCTTTGGCCAGTAATCGCTAACGCTTCACCACCTTACGCACACACTCGGAGCCGTCGGCACGCACCACTTTCAGCAGCAATACGCCCGCTGGCAGTTGTCCGATGGAGATTGAGTATTGCTCTTGGCTGCCATTTTCCACCAAGAGAAGTTGCCCCGTAATGCTGTATATTTCCACACGCTGCAAATCAGAACCCGAAACGGTAATCCTGTCGGAGGCCGGATTAGGATACACCCGCACATCCTCCGCCAGCGTAACATCCTGAACGCCAACATTGAAGAAATGGACGTGGAATGTCAGATAACTGCCGTACTCCTGAATATCCGTGATTTCAAAGCTATTCTCCGGCGTGCCGTCCGTCAGATAGGGATAAGGGTCCGTAGTCGGGCCGAAGGAGGTGCGACCCTCCGCCGCACAGAAATGCGCCATATTGATGTCGCCGTTCACCGTGTCGCAGGTGCTGCCGGGACGGAAAATCCAATACTGGTGCGCCTGATGTTCATAATCGAAGAAGGCGTTGGCAAACAAGCCCTGATAGTTCAGCGGCACCGTGTCGTTCCAACGGCCGACAATCAACCCCGTGCCGGGAATGCCCCCGTCAAACAGGTCGGCCTGGTTGCGGTATTCGAACGTGAACCACTGAGTAGGATCGATGGATGAACGGATGTAGTAGCAACTCTGCGTGGGGGACGAGGCGTTGCTCAACAGGG
Organism: Bacteroidales bacterium; assembly: GCA_017551725.1. Classification (GTDB taxonomy): domain Bacteria; phylum Bacteroidota; class Bacteroidia; order Bacteroidales; family WCHB1-69; genus F23-D06. Next base: position 98,397 of record JAFZKY010000061.1, on the reverse strand, counting down.
TGTAATCTCCATCCTCCGTAATCTCCACGGGATCTTCCGCCACCTTCAAAATCTTGGATTTGAACATCATATTGGTATGGTTCGGCGCGTAGTTGTAGCACATCATATCCCAATAGCCAGCAGGGTCAACCGACGGATAGTCCGTATAATGGTATAAGTCGGGCATATAGAGCGAATGGCCCATCTCGTGCCGGAACACATTGGCGGAGAAAAGCGACGGCGAGGCACCCTCGAACTCGAAATTAAACGTATTGGGCCGCTTTCCATTGATCATCACGGGATAATCGATGGAATCCTGAGGGAAAAACTCCATGTGCGGCCAGAGGATCGTTGCCCAAGGGCCAGTTCCGCCTTTGACGATAAAGCTGATATTGTCAATATAGCCGTCACCATCGCCATCCAAGGTCACATAGGTGTCCACCAGTCCGTGGGAGTTCACATAGCTCATCGCGGCGGCCAACAACTGCGCCTCCCGCATGGAGATGCCCACAAAGGGATTCTGTCCCTGATACCCTTCCGGGTTGGTTGGACTGTAGGGTTCGTAATAGCCACGGGGGTGAGCGTCCACGTATGAGACAATGTTGTTCCCATACACTTGGTTGGCATACTTCGTCACGTATTTTATTTTGCCATACGACAAAGCATCAAAGAAATTATACACGCTCAAGTAACCCGGCGTCTTGCCATTGAACATGGTGTCAATCTGCGCAAAATCGTGGGTAATCTCCTCATCATCGGCGAAGCGTATGAAAATCACCAAGTTAGTGAGTTCCGAGCGGTTGCTATCCACCACCCAGAAATCAATATCCGTACGGTATCGGGCCGGGAACTGCATAGAACCCAATGTGCTCGTCGCGTTGATGTCAATTGAGTCGGAACTGCGATACATCATTACATAATAGCTGCCCACGGGCAGGTCCACCGTGCGCTGGAACGAATATTGCAACGTGTCGCCGGCGGCGATGGAGAGATGCTGCACATCGAGCCATTTCACAAACTGCTGGCTGAGGTTCTCGATGACGGCCTGGCCCACGAAAAAGTTGTCGGTCGTGTCGCCCACGTTCACCATACGGCTATGGCCGCCAAGCACCCCACCCGGCTGCACATAATTGGTATCCAGAGCGGTTGCCTGCAACAAGTCCGTGAACGGCGGATTCACGATAGTGGCGGGAACAAGGCCTATGGTCGCATTTTCATCGTGCGAGAAATTATAGTAGGCCGGCGACATTGCCTCAATGGCAAAATAGCCATCGTATGCACCACCCCATCCCCAGTTCACGTGGAAATAATCATCGTTGTCGTAACCGTCGAGGATGAAAGCATGCGCTCCGGAATAAGTCCCGTTAACAGGATCATAGTAGGAACTTCCGCTGTAAAGAACCGGTATTTGGTTGTCGAGGTTATTCTTGAGCAGGGTTTTCCACTGGATGTCCGTATAATTCGCTCTTTCGCAAAGGGTTGCATCGCTTGAATAGCCAAAAAAGCGCGTGGCGGCGTAGTATTGCGACGACATCAGGGCGCTGCTGCTGCCCTGGCAGTCGCTGTTGTAACGCATATTCACAGCCACGCCGCAGTGGTAGAGCAGCGTAGCCACAGCCGTAATCTCGGCCTGCGAGCTGCTGTCGGTAAGCTGTACGGGCATATTGGCCCAATCGTACGTGGTGGCACCAAAATCGGCCGACAGGGTGCCATAGTGCCAGCAGGAATAGGTACCGGCCAGCGAGTAGGTGTTCGATCCCCTGCCCTGCTGCGGCCATTGCCAGTAGCGCATCACCTGGCCCAGCGCCAACGCCACGCAGCCCACCGAAGGATGGCCGCCATACTGGGGCAGCGTGGTATCCACCGGACACAAGGAGTTGTACGCAGAAGACTGTTTCCAGCGGGTTGCAATAAGCGGACTCACGGAGCGGTCGTTCCGCGTGGGATGATACGCACAGGGTTCGGCCCCGTCGGCCAAATCGGAAAGTTGCTCTTCATATCGGGAGAGCCATGCTGTGAGCGCATCGGGTATCTCGGCAGATTCAAAGCTTCCGGTCTCGGAGTAGGCCAACACGGGACGTGTGCGGTCGTCGCCGCTCACCACCACGAATCCCCCACCCTCCACATTGAACACGAAGAGATGCGGGTACGTTGTATTCACCCTATAAACTTGGTTACTAGTCCTTTCAGAATGATGGGCACGCACAAACTCTTTGGCCACATTTTTGGCGGAAAGGGAATCCACCGGCGCGGCAAAGGTTATCATCGGGCAAACACACAGAAGAAGGGCGATAATCGGGATGTGAAAATTTCTCATAGCATTTTAAAATTGGGGTGCAAAAATAGGAAAAACAAAGAAACATCCTATACAACCTGAGACGATTGCAAGAAATTATGTACCTTTGCGGATTAAAAACGTAACGCATGGCAAAGAGCAAAACCCAATATTTCTGCAAGAATTGCGGGGCGCAGTCGGCGCAATGGATCGGCCGCTGCCCGTCGTGCGGCGAGTGGAACACCTTTGTGGAGGAGGTCGTGCAGCGGGAGGAGACACCCGCCAAAGGCCGCTCCACCGCCGTGGTCTCCAAAAGCGCGCCCAAGCCCATCGATGAGGTCTCGCTGCTGCAGCTGCCCCGCATCTCCACCTCCTTCGGCGAATTCGACCGGGTGCTCGGCGGCGGCATCGTGGCCGGCTCCATCGTCCTACTGGGCGGCGAGCCCGGCATCGGCAAGTCCACGCTGCTGCTGCAGATGGCACTGCACATCCGCAACTGCAAAATCCTGTACGTCTCCGGGGAAGAGAGCGAGGCACAGCTCAAGATGCGGGCCGCCCGCCTCTCCAGCCAGCCGGCGCCCCACTGCTACGTGCTCACCGAAACCGACACATCACAGATTTTCAAGCATATAGAAGAACTGAAACCCGACATGGTCATCGCCGACTCCATCCAGACCATGCAGAGCAACCTGCTGGACTCCGCCGCCGGCTCCATCTCCCAACTCAAGGAGTGCGCCGCCGAGTTCCAGCATCTGGCCAAGACCACGGGCATCCCGGTGTTCCTCATCGGCCACATCACCAAAGACGGCACGCTGGCCGGGCCCAAGATCCTGGAACACATCGTGGACACGGTGCTGCAGTTCGAGGGCGACCAGCACTACGGCTACCGCATCGTGCGCTGCATCAAGAACCGCTTCGGCTCCACCTCCGAGATGGGCATCTTCGAGATGACGCAGACCGGCCTCAACGAGATCCTCAACCCGTCGGAGATACTGCTGTCGCAACATGAGGAGGACTACAGCGGCAACGCGGTGGCCTGCATCCTGGAGGGCAACCGGCCCATGATGATTGAGACGCAGGCGCTGGTCAGCTCGGCGGTCTATGGCGTGCCGCAGCGTTCCGCCACGGGCTACGACATCCGCCGCATGAATATGCTGCTGGCCGTGCTGGAGAAGCGGTGCCGCTTCAAACTGGGTGCCAAAGACGTGTTCCTCAACATCGCCGGTGGCGTGCGCGTGGAGGACCCCGCCATCAACCTGGCCATCGTGGCGGCCATCCTCTCCTCGGCCACCGACATCGCCATCGACGCCAAAACCTGCTTCGCCGGCGAGATGGGCCTCAGCGGCGAGGTGCGTCCCGTGTCCCGCATCGCCCAGCGCATCGCCGAAGCCGACAAACTCGGCTTCCGCCGGATGTTCATCTCCAAATACAACATGAAGGGCATCAATCCCAAGGATTTCCAATTGACACTCATCCCCATCGTGAAGGTGGAGGAGATGTTCCGCACGCTCTTCGAAGCCTGATTTCAACCCTAACACCCATTCCCACATGACAGAAGAAAACACCATTTGCAAAGAGGGCATCGTGCGGGCCGTCCGCGGCGAGGAGATCGACATCGAGATCACCATCAGCTCGGCGTGCAGCGAGTGCCATGCCAAAAGCATCTGCATATCCTCCGACCAGCGGCAGGAGTTTGTCACCGCACGAGCCCTGTACGGGGAAACCTTCGAGATTGGCGAGCGCGTACACCTCGTCCTGAAACAGCAGGCTGGCTGGAAAGCCATCCTGATTGCCTACCTCATCCCGTTCCTCGTCCTGATTGCGGCCCTGTTCGGTTCCTACGCCATCTTCCGCAGCGAGCTGGCCAGCGTCATCGTCAGCCTTGTTTTTCTGGTGGCCTACTATTTCATATTGAAACATTTCCGCCACAAAATCGACCAGCAGTTCACCTTTTTTGTGAAGAAAATTCAATAAACACCGGCAGATGGTCGGAGAAGCCGCCCACGTAGCGCGGACCGAGAAAGGTGCGAAAATTCTTCACCCCGCCGTATTTCTCATCCGGCACCAACAGGAAGTCATCCTGGAAGATATGGGCCTCCCGTCCCGCAATGCACATCCCATTCGTCCCGAACAGCAACGCCCGGGAGACCACCATCTGGTCGAGGCAGCCCCAGAAATCCTCGTGCTTGTGTGAGCCTTTATTCGGCTCTTTTTCAAATGCATACATCAGATTAAAAAGCGTATCCCGCTCATTGTCGGGCGAATACCGGCGGGCGCGCAGATGCTGTTCCATACTCTCATCGGTAGGATAGTCGTTGAAATCCCCCATCAGGAGAATCTTGGCCTGCGGGTCGGTTGCCAGCAGGGAATCCACGCACGCGCGTGCCACGTCCGCACAGGCATTGCGTTTGGGCACCGTGGCCGCATAGCCGCCGTAGCGGGAGGTCCAATGGTTGACAATAATGTGCAGCGAATCACCCTCCGGGAAGCGCAGGCACACATACAGCAGGTCGCGGGTACGGGCCTGCGGGTCGAAGGCGAATACCACGGGCAGCGCACGCTCCCGCACGACGGTGACGAGGCTGTCGCGGTAGAGCAACGCCACATCCACGCCACGACGGTCGGGCGAGTCGTGATGCACATAGCGATAACCAAACTTCCGCAAAGGCGAGCGATAGCATAGATCCTTAAGCACCTGCTCGCACTCGATTTCAGCCAGGCCCACCACAGCCGGAGGATGCCCGCGCCCCATGGCAATCAGCACCTTCGCCACATTGCTGATTTTCCGGAAATACTTCGCATAACTCCAATGATACGAACCCGTCGGCGTAAAAGCCTCATCGGCCGTGAGAGAGTCATTAGAAGGGTGGAAAAGATTTTCCACATTGTAAAAAGCCACCTTGTAGAGGGAATCCGACTGTCCGCGCAGCGCCATCACCCCTATCGCCAAGCACAAGCCCAACATCATCCATTTCTTCATCGCATTCCAATTTGGTGACAAAGATACAACCATATCGCCCTTTTGTCAATATCTAAATAAAAGTTTTATGAAATATTAACATTTAACATATTTTCGACTTTACCTTCTTCCTCCTGTTTGAAAAAATCCTATCTTTGCGCCGAAAAATCATGCTTGATGAAAGTAGAGAACCCCATTACGGAAACAGAGGGTACGAACCCCAAAGATGAACTGTACGAGCATTACCGTTTCGTGGTCGATCCCGGCACGGAGCTGCTCCGCATTGACAAATACCTGTTCAACCTGATCCGCAACACCTCGCGCAACAAGATACAGCAGGCGGCGAAGGCCGGGTGCATCCTGGTGAACGGCAAGCCCGAGCGGCAGAACTACAAGGTGCATCCCAACGATGTGATCTCCATCCTGATGCCCAACCCGCCCCGCGACACAGAGGTCTATCCGGAAGACATACCCGTCAACATCATCTACGAGGACGACGACTTCGTCATCGTCAACAAGGAGCCCGGCATGGTGGTGCATCCCGCCTTCGGCAACTACACCGGCACGCTGGTCAACGCGCTGTGCTACTATTTCCAGGACCAGCGGCAGCCCGACGGCACACCTGTGAAACCCTTGCTGGTACACCGCATCGACAAAAACACCTCCGGCCTCATGGTGGTCACCAAGAACGAGCTGGCCCAGATGCGCCTCGCCAAGGTCTTCTTCGACCACAACCTCGAACGCAAGTACTGGGCGCTGGTGTGGGGCGACTTCGACGAGGACTCCGGCACCATCGTGGGCAACGTGGGCCGCCATCCCAAAGACCGCATGATCATGACCGTGTTCCCGGAAGACGACGAGCGCGGCAAGCACGCCGTCACCCACTGGCGAGTATTGGAACGCTTTGGTTATGTGACACTTGTGGAATGTCAGCTCGAGACGGGCCGCACGCACCAGATACGCGTACACATGCAGCATATCGGCCACCCGCTCTTCAATGACGAGTCGTACGGCGGCCACCGCATCCTGAAAGGGACCACCTTCTCCAAGTACCAGCAGTTCATACGCAACTGCTTTGCCCTGATGCCCCGACAGGCGCTTCACGCCAAGTCCATAGGATTCATGCATCCCACAAAAGGCGAATACGTGTTGTTTGAATCGGAACTGCCGGCGGATTTTCAGGCGGTGGTGAACAAATGGCGCGATTATGTCAGCAGCCGCCCGACGGAGGAGTAGCCTCCTCAAAAGGCAATTCAGTGCAGTCCTGTTTCAAAACCATACCATATATATTATATAGTGCCTGGCCAATGTGCCGGACGCTGAAATGGCACGCCGCATAATCACGGATGGCGTCGCGGTCGAAATCGCGGCTGTGGTCCAACATGAACTGGAGTTGTTCCAAAAGAGCGTTTTCGTCCTTCGGCGCGACCAGCCGCCCGCGGGACGTGTCCACGATTTCAGGAATGCCACCCACCCGCGTGGCCAGGACCGGCTTCCCGCACGCAAACGACTCCAACAACACACAAGGCTGGTTCTCATAATTGGAAAACTGCAGCATAAACGCGCTTTGACGGATATGTTCCGCCACCTCGGAAGGCGTTTTTTTACCCAACAGACGGACATATTCCCCCATATTATTGTCTTGGATAAACTGCTCCGCCTCCGCATTGCCAAGATCATGGATAATATCGAGCACAAAATCCGTGCGTATCGCATTCAAAGCCTTGACGACGCGCAGGATACCCATAATGTTCTTGGAAGCATTCTCCAACGTGGAAACATGCAGGATGTGCCATTTGCCATCATCAGACATCCGAGAAGGATTGGGGGTGAAGAGGTTGGTATCCACCACATTGCTGACCTGGTGGTACGGCACACCCGCAGCAGCCGGCACGGTCTCCACGATGGCATTGTGCAAGTTATCGGAAACGGTCGTGACGGCGGCGGCGCAACGATAGACCATTTTCAGTTGAATCCGTTGCGCGGCTGATAGGAGATGCCTATTTTGAGGCTGATAGACAGACCAGTGCTCGCTCACCACCAGCGGAATACAATAGCGTGTGCTCAAATACACCGCCACAGGACCCAGCGGCAGGGCAACGTGCAGATGAATGATATCCGGTTTCCCATACTCCCGGATGATGGCACGGAAAGCCTTGTCGTAAGCATGGAGCAATTGTACTTTTGAGAGTTTTCTTGGCGCGAAGATCGGATAAAACAGAGTCCAATCATCCATTGACAGATATTTTTCGAAAGCAACATCCGTATGCCGCAACATAATGGAACGGGTAAACGGGGCCACAGCCGCAATATGCCGGAGGATGAAATTGCCGTCCAAGGGCTTCTGCGAATTCGGGAACCAGGATGGAAGATGCAGTATGGTCATCATTTGCGGTTTCGGAAAGAGGTGATTTTATCGTGAACAATATTCTTCAACAGGAGCCAGTCCTCTTTGGTGATAAGGAAATCCCGGAAGCCGGCGGAAGTATGGTGGATGAAACAGACCGTGGTGAAGACCAACGAGGCGAAATAGGCACCTGAGGATATCCAGCCGGCGGTGCGCAAGGCATTCAGCTGACCCGCTTCCGCCGCCGCAGGCAGGAGTGTGAAGCCCAACGCCGCCGTGACAGCCAAGCCGATAAGGGAACCCACCGCGTTGATCCAGTATTTGCCATAACCGGCGAAATGGTGCGACATCACCGACATGCACGCCAGCGACACGATACCCGGAAGCAGGCTGCAGATGACCGGCTTGGAGGCAGCGAACTCCGGCCCGAACACCCAAGCGATGAAGCTGGCCGGCAGCGCCCAAAGGAACAACACAGCCAAAAGCGAAAACACAAACACAATCTTGAGCAGCCCCAACGTGAGATGCTTGGCATACTGATCGTCATCGCTGTTCGCTATGCGGGCATACTGCACCAGACAGATGCTTTTCGGAAAAATCCAGACCGCCTCGGAAATACGGGTTCCCAATTCATAGAGACCCAATGGTTTACGGCCAACAAAACCCTCTATCAGGTAATAGTTGAGCCGGTAGGTGAGCAACTGCGTCAGATTGGCAAGCTGCGTCCAAAAACCAAGCCGGAACATCTCCGCCAGCAATCCGCCCATACCTTGGAAGTCAGGCTTGCCAACATGCTTGGCGATATAAAAGCAACTGACCGCCGCCGGCACGAGATAGGAGAACAGAAACACGTATAAATAGATATCCACGGTCGGGGTACGGTGCGTGCCTTTGCAGACGAGAATTGCCCCAGCCAGCGACAACAACAGCAGCACAACCTGCGTGAGTTGCAGCGCATTGAAACGCCGGATCTCCTCTTTCCCCTGAATGATGCCCACATGGATATAGTAGATGCTGTACACCAACGTAAGCGCAAGCAGATGGAACGTGTATTCCTGTGGCACAAGTTTGAGATAATGCAAGGCAACCACTCCACCGAGGTTGCTGACCACCGCCCAAAGGTAGGAGAGGAACAACAGCTGGAAAATGTTTTTCTGCGGGGTCAAAAACACCAAAGAAGTCCCGCCCACAAAGTTCGACAGCACCTGCAACAGCGTGAGCCCGAGGATGACCAGCGCGATGGTGCCCGTGCCCTCGGGGCCGAAGGTGTTGGTGTTGATGATGACCACAAGGAACATCATCAACATGGAGAACACTCGCGTCACGAAGGTGTTGAGAATTTTGTCGAACATCGTGCTATGTTTCGTTGGTTATCCCGCTGATGAACCGTTTTACTGTTGGAATGCCTTCAGCACGGCTTTCATCTCCGCCAGCTTCTCCTGTAGCATCTCAGGAGTGCGGGCTTCCATGAGCAGGCGCAGGTAAGGTTCTGTGTTAGAGGGACGTATATTGAACCACCAATCGCGGAACTCAATGCGGTAGCCGTCAAAGTCCATCACGGTGGAGGGTTCTTCGATGGCGCAGAAATGTTCGCGCACGGCCTCCATAGCCTCTTTTTTCTGCTGGATAGTGAAGTTGATCTCGCCGGAGTTGGCGTACTGCTTGATTTGTCGGATAAGCTGGGATACGGACATGCCCTGGCGCTTCATGTCACTGAAGACATGCAGCAGCACCTGGGCGGCAATCATGGCGGAATCGGAGTAGAAGAAGTCGCGAAAATAGTAATGGCCGGCGAACTCCCCGCCGAAGGCGCCGTCGATCTCACGCAGCTTCAGCGCGGCATAGGCACGTCCCACACGCCAAATCTCGACCTCGCGGCCCATCTTCTCGATGTATTCGGACACGGATTTGGATGTCCGGATGTCCTGGATGACCTTGCCGGGGTAGTCTTTCTCTTTTATGAAATAATGCCCGAGAACGGCAATCATCAGGTCGGGCGGGATAAAGTCGCCGTGTTCGTCCACGAACATCACGCGGTCGGCGTCGCCGTCGAAGATGACACCGATGTCGGCGTGCGTTTCGCGCACCTTTGCCTGCAGGGCCACCACATTCTCCGCCTCCAATGGATTGGCCTCGTGGTTGGGGAACGTGCCGTCGAGGGTGTCGAACATATAGGTAGGCGCCGTGCCAAAGATGTCCTTCACCAGCAGGGCGGCCATGCCATTGCTGCAGTCCATCACGATGTTGAGGTTGGAGAGGTCGTGATGATAACGGCTTTGGAAGGCAAGGTATTCGTCTTTCACAGGATAAGGTACGATGCGACCTTTGGTGGCAGCGGGCGTCACGGGCTCTTCTTTCACACGACGTTCCAGCTCGCCGAGACCGGAGTCATAGCCCACGGGCAGAGCGTTGGTGGTGGAGACCTTCAACCCGTTGTGGTCCTTGGGGTTGTGCGAGGCGGTGATCATCACCGAAGCATCGAAATGGTGCTGCGCGGTGAAATAATAGACCATCGGCGTGGTGGTCAGCCCCATGTCATAAACATCGGCACCTGCATCGGTGACGCCACGGGAAAGAGCCTCGAACATCTGCGGCGAAGTGGTACGCATATCGCGCCCGATGAGCACTTTGTCCGTTTTTAAAAGCGAAGGAAGGAAATAGCCGAATTTATACACTGTGTCCAAGTCGAAATCCTGGCCGAAGATTCCGCGGAAATCGTATGCTTTGAATGCACCCATATTGAAAAATCAGATTATAGGATTAATGATGTCCGGATGCTGGAGTTCCGGTTCCTTGACCATGTTCTCCCAGCGGAGGTAATCCTGTTTTTTTATGTCAAAAAGCAAATTATAAAACGTTCTGGCCCAGTAGTTTCGAGCACCAAATCCGCCAGGAGTCTTCAGGAATTTCTCGCACAGCACCGGCTCGGCGTCAGCAGTCTGGAAGATGATGACCCAAATGGAAGCCGTCTTGGCAAGCGTGTCGAACGACTCCACCAGAAAGGTAAGGGCAAAGCGGATGTCGGACACAACGGGATACTGGGCGACGTACTCCCGAACGCCTTCTTCCTGGAGCACGTCCTTGAAACTGATGTGCGGCACCAGAATATTGGAGGCTTTGGCTGTCTTGTTGATTTTGGTCACCAGCGACAAGTCGTACTGCATGATGGGCTTGCGGAAGCTCATGCGGATGTCGTATTTTTTCTGGTCGTTGAGAATCAACTTGTTCCAATCCTGGAAATAGTGCTGCATAATCTCTTGGGAGAAGTCCAGCCCCTGGCGTGTGAATTTCGCCTGCGAGAAGTTGATGCCCAGCCATAATATCTCCCTGTTGCTTAAAAAGTCTTTGAAAAGGGATTCATTCATGTACATAATGGCATACGATTTAGGGGTGCGGACCTCTCATCCGATGGAAATGAGATTCACACGGCAAAAGTAGTAAAAATCTCCCAAAAACGAGAATGTTTTTGAGAAAAAAGGTAAACTGTACTGCAAATGAGTTACACTCATGCGAAAAGCGCACTCTCTACGAGTTCGCAGATAATGTGGCCGAGCATGATATGGCTCTCCTGGATGCGCGGCGTGTCGGTGGAGGGCACATTGAGCAGGATGTCCGCACATTCCTTCATCTTGCCGCCGGTCTCGCCCGTCATAGCGATGATTTTCACGCCCATCTCCTTGGCCACCTCGAAGGCATTGAGGATGTTCTTGGAGTTGCCGGAGGTGGAGATGCCCACGATGACGTCACCGGCCTTGGCGGTGCCGCGCAGCAGGCGCGAGAAGACGAGGTCGTAGCCGTAATCGTTGCCCACAGCGGTGAGGTAGGAGGTGTTGCAGTGGAGGGCTTCGGCGTTGAGGGGCGGCCGATCGAAGTAGAAGCGGCCGGAGAGCTCGGCGGCGAGGTGTTGCGCGTCGGCGGCGCTGCCACCGTTGCCGCAGAAATGGATTTTGCCGCCGCCGCGCAGGGAGGCGACAATCATGTCAGCCGCCTGCTGGATGCGCTCCATAAATTCGGGGTTATCGAGAACCGCCTGCTTCGCGGCGATGGATTGCTGAATGGATTGGGGAATACGGGAGTTCATAATTTAATAATCAGATTAAAAACAACTATAAAACAGGCAGTTCTTGCTGCGCCCGGGCATAATCTTTTGGAATGCCAATGTCAATAAAGTAACCATCAGAGGGCATTCCATAAAACAACTCTTTTGTATAAAATTTCATCATTAAATCTTTTTCAAACGAGAATTTCTTCGGTTGGGGGTATTTGTCGAACAAGCTTCTGTCTATGAGATATACGCCTCCGTTAATGAGACCGCTTCCTTCCGACGATTCCTTTTCCGAAAACATTACGATCAAGTTGTTGTCGCCAATCAACACACTGCCGTAGCGGGACACGTCCTCCACCTCGCGGAGAACAATCGAGAGCGGACTCTGTTTTTCTGTAAAAAAACGCTCAAAAGCGGATAAATCCACTTTGAAAAGAGTATCTCCATTGACAACCAAAACATTGTCGGAATGGCACTTAGACATTGCAAACCAGATACCGCCACCCGTACCGAGCGGTTCTGTCTCCACGGCATAATCAATCTCAAGCGATTTGTATTGCGTGCCAAAATACTCCTCTATCTTCTCATGCAGATAACCCACCGACAAGACAACCCTATTGTATTTATATTCAATCAGATAATCCAATACATAGGTTAGAAACGGACGTCCGTTCACAGGCGCCATGGGTTTGGGAACATCATTCACCACACCCTGTAACCGCGTGCCGAAACCGCCGGCCAGTATGATTGCTTCTTTTTGTATTATTGTTGTCATTATTCGCGTCTTTTTCTACTACCCCGCCCTGCGGGCACCCCTTCTACATAGAAAGGGAATCTTACATTGTCCATGTCTTAAGACCTTCGGTCACAAATTCGTAGCGTTTCGATTGCCCACCGAACTCGGCGAGGCGGTCTATGACTTTGTAGCGGGCGTTGGAGGGGCAGTAGAAGAACATGAAGCCGCCGCCGCCCGCACCGGAAATCTTGCCGCCGGTGGCACCTGCCGCCCGCGCTGCCTCGTACACCTCGTCGATGAATGTGTTGGATACGCTGTCGGCCATCTGTTTCTTGTGCTTCCAGCCTTCATCCAATATCTGCCCGATAGCATCCAAATCGCCCTTCAGCAACACCTCTTTCATGTGGAAAGCCTGTTCCTTCAGAGCCAGCATCGCATCAATGGATTTCTGCTTCTTCTCCTTGACGTTCTTTTGTTGCTCCTCAATGATTTTGGCAGAGACATGACTCGTGGCTGTATGATAGAGCACAAGGTTGTGTGCCAGCTCGTCGAGGTAACGCTGACGGATGCGCAACGGGTTGACAATCACGTTGTCGCCGATGAACTCCATATAGTTGAACCCGCCGAAAGTGGCCGCATATTGGTCTTGTTTTCCACCGGCCATTTGCAGATCTTTACGCTCGATTTCGTAGGCCAGCTTCGCGATGTCGTACTCGCCCAACGGCAGTTTCAGCCACTCCACGAACGCACCGAGAATGGAGACTACCAGTGTGGAGGAGGTGCCTAAGCCGGAGCCGGGAGGCGCATCTACAAACGTGCTCATCTTGAACGACAACGGCTTGTGCGTGAACTGATTGACAATGCGATTATATACACCCTTGTGAAGGATAAAGTAACCTTCAGGGGTTAAATTCTCGGTTGCTGCGAGACTTTCTCCCAACTCTTCTTTGGCCGGGTTCTCGAACACAATCTGTCCGTTGTCCAACGGCTCCAAAGTGGTATAGGCATACATGTTGACCGTGGCATTGAGGATAGCCCCACCATAGATGTCGGAAAACGGAGAGACATCCGTGCCGCCGCCGGCAAGACCCAACCTCAAAGGAACTTTACTGCGAATAATCATATCGTGAATCTACAAATAAATTATTATTTTACTTGATATCAGGTTAATATAGGAATTTTCAAATGGAAAATTCCTTATGCAAAGATAACATTTATTTTAACACAGCGAGAATGCTGTCAATGGCCGCCGTGAAGGCAGACCAAGCATACTTCTTCTTCTCTTCCACCACATTCTTTTCAAACTCCGCCTGCCTGTTTTCTGCGAAGAAACGGCACAATGCATCGGCAATCTGCTCCGAATCGGGTTCCGTCACATAGCCGATTTTGCCATCGGGCACAATTTCAGCGAGGCCGCCCACATTGGTCACCAACATGGGCTTTTCAAAGTGGAAAGCAATTTGCGTAACGCCGCTCTGCGTGGCAGTTTTATACGGTTGTGCCACAATGTCCGCCGCGCTGAAATAGCGGTTTACCTCGCTGTCAGGAATGAAGTCGGTGCAGAGAACGACACGATCCTCAATGCTCAACTCCTTGATTTTGTTGAAATAGGGCTCCGGGTCGCCGTAAAACTCGCCTGCCACCAACAGTTTCACCCCGGCCTCTTTCAGCCGATTGTCTGCAAAAGCGTCCAATAGCAGGTCCAGTCCCTTATAGGCACGGATAAAGCCGAAAAAGAGCACATAACGATTCTCTGGACTGAGATTCAGCAGCGATAGGGCTTTCTCGCGCGGCAGTCGTTCCCCGTAGTGGTCGTACAGCGGGTGCGGACTGAACACGGCGGGTTTGTCCTTGGTGAATAGCCGCAGGTCTGCCAGCACCGACTTCGACATAGCCACAAAACCATCGGTAGGGCGAATGAAGTAGCGCACGAACATCTTGTCGCCGGGACGGTGTTCATGCGGGATGACGTTATCGAGAATGGAAATCAACCTGGTATGCCTGTTCTTGCGTACAATCCGCGCGATGGTGCCGAAGCAGGGCGACATGAACGGCAGCCAGAACTTGGTGATCATCATGTCGGGCTTTTTCCGTTTGATTTCGCGTCCGACTTTAATCCAGTTGAACGGATTGTAAGAGTGTACTTTGCGCACAATCTTAAGTCCTTCGGGCGCGGGTTCGGTGCTGTATTGCGTTTTCCCTGGGAACAGGAAATCCGGGTACTGATGAGTGAAGGTGTAAATTTCCACTTCGTGTCCCTGGTTCTGATATTCGTAAGCCAGTCGCTCGTTAAACGCCGACAATCCGCCGCGGTAGGGGTAAGCTGTCCCAAGAATGATGATTTTCATAGGGTGGTTGGTTTGGAAGTGCAAAGATAATGATTTTTTCAAGCCATACGTAGGAATTAATAACATTTTGTCAGATGTTATATTATATGAAAAAACATATAATTTTTTATTTCAGACAAAAAATATATGAGATTCCATATAATATTAAGAAAAAGTGTATTTTTGCAGACGAAATCATATAGTTTTATGAAAACACGTTTGTCATTATGCGTTAAAGAATTGCGCAAAAAACACGGGCTCACTCAAGAGGATTTGGCATATCGGTCAGGGGTAAGTCTTTTTTTCGTTCGAGAATTGGAACAAGGCAAAACATCACAAAGGATGGATATGGTGAACAAGGTCCTTAACCTGTTTGATTATGAACTAGTACCCCAAAGAAGAGAACATGCGCAGAGCTAACATTTTCTATAAAAACCAATTGGCTGGTGTTTTAACCGAGACTGACACGGGGTACCGCTTCGAGTATCTGCCAGAATATTTGTCATCTGACAATCCTCAACCAGTCAGTTTGACCATGCCCTTATCCAATCTCGCATACGGGAGTCCGACCCTGTTTCCGGCATTTGACGGATTGATTCCAGAAGGCTGGTTGCTGGATGTGGCCTTGCGCAACACCGACATCAGCAGACTGGACAGGATGTCGCTGCTGTTGCTCTGCTGCAAGGACTGCATCGGTGCTTTAAGTGTTGTTGAAATTCCAGAAGAAAATGAGTAAATGTCTGTATTGCAATAAAGTACTGAATTCCGGGGAACAGGATTTTCATGCGGCCTGTGCAAAAAAATTTTTCGGTGTCTCCCCTGCCCCGACTTTTGACTATACGCGAGCCGATATGGACTCTTTGGCCGCAGAGCTCATTCAGACTCAAACCACTTTGACAGGTGTCCAGCCCAAAATATCGCTGCACCTCAACGAGCACAAAGGCTGCAGCAGTCTGACCATTGTGGGTCTTTGGGGTGGTTTCATCCTCAAACCCCAGACAGATATGTTCCCCTATCTACCCGAAGTAGAGCAGCTTACAATGTGTTTGGCGGATCAATTCGGAATTCAGACCGTTCCACATTCCCTCATCCGTATGAAAGATGGAGAACTCAGCTACATCACCCGACGCATCGACCGTATGACCTCAGGCGAGAAAATCGCCATGGAAGACCTTTGCCAACTGTCAGGACGCACGACAGAGTACAAATACAAAAGCTCTTACGAGCAGGTGGCAAAAGTAATTCGCGAGTACTCCTCCCTACCTGAGATGGACCTGACGCGTTATTACGAACTGCTGATCTTCTGCTGGCTGACAGGCAACAACGATATGCACCTGAAAAACTTCGCTTTATACGATCCCTGTGGGGACGGCTTCCGCTTGACCCCAGCTTACGATTTGCTGAATGCAGCGTTGGTGAACCCAAAAGACAAAGAAGAATTGGCACTTACGCTCAACGGACGGAAAAAGAAAATCAATACAACAGATTTTGTCCAGGCGATGCAAAAGGCGGACATCCCCGACAAGGTCATCTCCAATATTTTCCGTAAATTCCATCAAAAGGTACCGGGATGGTTATACAACATACAACAATCTTTTCTTCCAAAGGACTACCAAGAGGCTTATTGGCAGATGGTGTGTGAGCGGTTGGCGCGACTAAGTGGTGAAACTGTATAAGAATTGAGAAATTGCGCGTTATTTTTCGTACTTTTGCCGCCTTGAATTTTGAAATAAAAAACAATAGAAATATGAAACCGATTCTTAAGAAAACACTGACCCACGGAGGCATAATCCTGTTCTTCTTCCTCGTGGCTGCCATTTACATGTCCCCCGCTTTCGACGGAAAAGTCATCCAGCAAGGCGATACATTGAAATGGAGAGCCATGGCTAAGGAACAACACGACTTTTACAAAAAGACGGGGAAATATACCACATGGACCAGCTCAATGTTCAGCGGAATGCCTTCCTATCTTGTAACTGCTCCTGCAAAAAAATCAGTTTTTGTGGAAATTGGAAGGACAATAAATTTTTCCAGATTTGGCTATGGAGGAAATATTGGGGTGATATTCATTTACTTGATTGGCTTCTATGTCGCCTTGATAGCCATGGGGTTATCACCTTGGTTGAGTTTGTTGGGAGCCTTGACTTTTGGATTAGCCAGCTATAACATTATCATTATTGAAGCGGGACATATCACTAAAGCGCATACATTAGCCATGATGGCGCCAATTATTGGAGGTATGTTACTGATACTGAAAAAAAAGAAATACTTATGGGGTGGTATTCTTTTTACACTTGCTTTAGGAATACAAATTGCTTACAATCATATACAAATCACATATTACACCATGATAGTGTGTGTTATTTTGGGAATTGTTTACTTTATTTATGCCATAAAAGACAAGATGTTTAAACCGCTACTTTATGGTGGAGGGGTTATTTTAGCAGGTTGTGCTTTTGCTGTTGGTGCAAATGCAAGCCTTCTTTTTATAAACCAAGAATACTCAAAATACACTATGCGTGGGGGTTCTGAAATTACCGTTACCCCTGAAGACCTTTACAAGGATGGAGAAGCCAAGTCCATTGCCGCCTCCAATGGTTTGGATATTGATTATGCTTACGCTTGGAGTTATGGAAAGGGTGAAACTTACACGCTGCTCGTTCCTGGCGCGTATGGCGGAGGCTCTGGCGAGACCGTCGGCACGGACTCTGAGTTCTACAAGAACTTCCGCCAGAAACAGGCCCCGCTCTATTGGGGCGACCAACCCTTCACCTCCGGCCCCGTCTATTTCGGCGCCATCGTCATTTTCCTGTTTGTATTCGGTCTTTTCGTAGTGAAAGGCCCCGAGCGCTGGTGGATTCTGTTAGCCACCATTTTGGCCATTCTCATGTCGTGGGGCAAAAATTTGATGGGCTTCAACAGTTTCCTGTTCTATCATTTGCCGCTCTATAACAAGTTCCGAACACCCTCCATGAGTCTGGTCATCGCTAATGTGACCATGGTGTTGATGGCCGTACTGGCATTGAAAGCCATTTTTGACAAGGAAAATCCCGTGGACAAAAAGAAGTTGAATCTTGGGTTGTACATCTCCACGGGCATCACCACTGGTTTTATCCTGCTGATGATGGTCTTTTCTGGCAGTTTCTCCTTCTCGGGTGTCAGTGATGTGCAGATGGCTGCGCAATATGGCAACCAGTGGGATATGATTCAGGATGTACTGATCAAGGATCGCAAGTCGCTCTTCATGTCCGATTCATGGCGCTCGCTGATCCTGATTTTGATTTCCTCGCTCTTCTTATGGCTCTATATCAACCAGAAAATCAAACAGTCGGGCATCATCATTGGCGTTTTGGCCTGCTTGGTACTGTTCGACCTTTGGGGCGTGGATCGCCGCTATCTCAACGAATCCAATTTCATCACTGAAAAACGCACCCAGCTGAGACCTTCGCAGACCGACCAGACGCTGGATCAGTATGCCGCGCAGTTCAATGACGAGGACTACCGTGTGTTCGACCTGTCGGTGAACACCTTCAATGACTCATACCCGTCTGCCTTCCACCATCAGATTGGTGGATATAATGCAGCCAAACTGCGTCGTTATCAAGATCTCATCGACTTCTACCTCTCCCGCCATATCAACACCAATGTACTTAACATGCTGAACACCCGATATGTGGTAACGCCTAGACAGAACGGTCAACCTCTGGTGCAGCGAAACCCCGAGGCTTTGGGCAACGCCTGGTTCGTGGATGCTTACCAGCTGGTGGAGGATCCCAATGCAGAAATTCTGGCACTAAACGAGTTGAACCCGGCTGACACCGCTATTATCGACAAGCGCTTTGCCGACATGGTGCAGGGCAAAAATCTGGAACGCGACAGCAACTCTGTCATCATAATGGACCACCAAAAACCCTACAATCCCGACTATGTGGTGTATAAGACCAAGACCAACAAAGACCAGTTGGCGGTCTTCTCCGAAGTCTATTACGCTCCCGACTGGCGCGCCTACATTGACGGCAAACCCGCCGACTATTTCCGCGCCAATTACATTTTGAGGGCAATGATTATCCCTGCTGGCGAACACACAATTGAGTTCAAAAACGAAGCTCCCCTTTTCCACAAATTGGATAAGATATCCTTAATTGTCTCTATCTTGTTCGTATTGGTGGTTGCAGGAAGTCTGACACTGTATTATCGGAAAGGGAAAAAAGAAACCATTAATAGCCCTACGAGCAAATAACCGATTCCCGACCACTCAATTTTCGCTATGAACATCCTCTTTATTCGATACAAAAAATCCAAGAACATCCTTGAAGGCGGCGAACAAGCCAGCCAACGGAATTACAATGTATTGTCGCGACTCGTGGGCGAAGACCACATCACCACCTACTTCATTCACGACGAGAGTAAAAAGAAATCGGTAGCAGATTATGCAAAAGGAGTGTTCTATTTTCCGTTCAACTACTATTTTGGATTGATACCCCGGCGTGTGAAAGAGATGGTGGCCATGGCGCAATCGTACGATGTGGTTTTCATCGACCGCAGTGTGTTCGGCATTGTGGCAAAAAAATTGAAACAGTCGGGCTACAAAGGCCGCATCATTTCCTTCTTCCACAACGTGGAAGTGCCCTATTTTGAAGCAAAGTTGGGAAACAAATTTGGGAAAGGCTTGATATTGCGATGTGTCGATGCAAACGACCGTTTTGCTTGCCAGTATTCCGACAAAACTATAGCCTTGAACCCGCGCGACGATGATGAACTCTTCCAACGATATGGCCGAAAAGCTGATGTACTGATTCCGATAGCCTTCAAAGATAAATACCTCAAGGACGGCTATTCACAAGAAAAAACATCCACACAGCCGCTGTGCCTATTCTTAGGCGCGTATTTCCCGCCCAACAACGAAGGCATACTCTGGTTCGTGCAGAACGTCCTCCCGCACGTGAACATAAAAATGAAAGTGGTGGGAAAGGGCATGGCCCGGCTGAAGGAGGAAGAGCCTTCGCTAAAAGACATCGAAGTGATCAGCGACGCCCCTGACCTGCTGCCCTATTTTGAGGAGGCCGACATGATGATCCTACCCATCTTCAAAGGCAGTGGCATGAAGGTAAAAACCTGCGAATCATTAATGTACGGAAAAAACATCATCGCCACCGACGAGGCCTTCATGGGTTATGAAGTGGATTACGACAAAGTAGGAGGCAAATGCAACACTGCTGAGGAGTTCATCGCCCGCATCCATGATTTTGAAAAGAATCCCCGCCCCCGTTTCAACGCTTACTCACGGCAGATGTTCTTGGAAAAATACTCCGAAGAGGCGGTGGTGGAGAAGTTCCGAGAGGTGTTGTTCGTCTAATAAGCCATTTTATTCGTAGAAAAACTGTATTTTTGCCAAAATTTTAATAACATAGAAAAATTTATGGAAAACAATAAAAGAATTTATGGTACGGTTTCCGACATCAACGGGACCAGCGTGCAAAAGCTGTTTGACGAAAGAGCCAAAGAAAAAAAAGAAGGATATATTTCCGTGCTGCTTGGCGACCAGAACCCGGATTACGCACGCAAGTGGGATGAGTTTGAGAAAAAGACCATTCTCCCGAAGCTGAATCTGACAGGCGATAATTCGTTCATTGACATTGGCTGTGGCATTGGCAGATGGGGCGAAACGGTCATCCCGCTATGCCAATACTATTGCGGATGCGACTTCTCCTCCGAAATGATTGCCCAAGCCCAACAACGGCTCAACTTCCCCAACGCTGACTTCATTCCCTGCTCATTCCAACAGATCGGTGAGAAAATAAAAGGGAAAAAGTTCGACCGAGGCATCATTGCCGGCGTTTGCATGTATATCAACGATTCAGAGATTGAAGAGTGCATCGCCACCTTCATCAATCTCATCGCTGACCACGCTATCCTGTACCTCACCGAAACCGTTGCCGTTGAAAAACGCCTCACCTTGAATGAGTTCTGGTCGGATGCAATGCATACGGAATACAGCTCCATCTACCGCACACCGGATGAATACAATCAATTATACACGGCATTCCTCAACGCAGGATTTACCATCACCGAACAGGGATTCCTTCCGCACTTCAACAAGGAGAAGGAGTACTCCGAAACCGACCGGTGGTACACCATCCTTCAACGCTAAAACAAAAAAGCCAGCTGATGAGGCTGGCTTTTTTACTTATAAAACACTAAGTATTATTCTATTTCGAACTTCCTATAAGAACGGAATTCAACCGGATAAATCATACGGCGTTTGGGAGTCATATCATCAAAATTCTTGATAGGAGTCATATAAGTTTCGGTGTAAATGTCTTTTAACCAATCGGCCACCTTTTCAGGGAAATAAAATTTGTGGCCGAGGAAATCGGTTCTGACGAATTCGCACTTATCCACAAATTGGCACTCCACAGGGAATCCATCTGTGGCGTTGGCTGTACGCCACTCTTTATATTCGTGCTTTCTCGGACTAAAAATCCCATAGGTTTGTTCATCCACCGACCGCGTATAATACACATCAATTCCCACTCCATCTTTTTCGTATGTCTCCACAATCACACGGCCATTCTCTTTCACGTAATTCTGACATCTGAGACGAAAACCACGTTTGAGAATAGCATCTCTGTAATTTTCAGGAAGTTGATCCTCCATTACCCCAACATCCAAATCGAAATCGTAGGGGATAAAATTATGATCGCGGTAGGCCCCGAGCAGGGTCCCGTATATCAAAAACATCTGGGCGCCCACCTCGGTGAAAGCCTCGTCCATACTGATCAAAGTGTCCAGACCATGTTTGCGCACCGCCCGCGCCATCTTGTAATGCTCTATCCGATTCACATACTTCACAGCCCAGCGGTACAACCCTAACTTTTCTAAAATCTTTACTACTAACTTTCTCATATTATGTTGATTACATTAAAAGTAAATTTTCTTAAATTAACTGCACAGCATCGCCCTGACCATCTTCCATAATGCCCGCAATAGCGATGGATACCTCTTCGGAAAGGTAATGCATAATTTTCCGTGTTTCGATATTTTTCACAAAAGCCACCAGCTCATAGCGGATTCCTTCGCCATCCAACTGATAGAAAAACCGGCGGTTTTCTTCCGCATTCTCATAGCGGATTTCAAAATAGTCGGTTTTCCACCACGGTGCCGGCACATAAATATAACCTTTTGTACCTGAAACTATCAGCTCACCTTCCGACTTCACTCCCTTTCCCACTTTCAGGGCGGCCACAGCCTTATCGTAACGGAAATCGATTTTCGTGAACAGGTCGAACGAGGCATCCGTTTCGGAACGCCGTTGCACAATATGCTTCTCCTTATAGTCGGTGCCTAATATCTGGAAAATGGGCAGCAGGGCTGTGGGCCCCCATGCGCACAAGCTGCTCCACGGGCGTGCCACCGGCTCCGTCTGCTCGCGCAGGCTGGTGCAGGTCACATCCACCGAAACCACATTGCCGATACGGCCTCCCTTCACCAACAGCAACAGCCGCGAGTAGGCCAAGGCGTATGCGGTTTTGATGGACTCCATCAAAACAAGGCCCTTCTCATTGGCCAGCTGGAACAGCTCTTGGGCCTGCTGTGCGCCGATGGCCACCGGCGATTCCACCATCACGTGTTTGCCGTGCTCCAAAGCGTACTTCACATGTTGGTAGTGCTCGGAGGGGTGCGACAAGATGAAGACGGCATCCACCTTCTCCATCAAATCCTCAATCGGAAGGTCGGACGGCGGCACCACCTCCACCCCATTGACGAAGCGGCACTCGTTGATGATTTTATCCCGGAAGGGGGCATTGCCGATGAAGCCCAGACGGGTAAGGCTGTTTTTTGCCCGCAGCTCAGTGCTGGACACGCCCTCGGTGCGATCGAGATACACCACTTGGCAATACTCCTTCAGGTAGTCGAACTTCCCGACCCAGTCGGAGCCCACCGTGAAAATATCCACTCCAAACCGCTGGATATCATCAATTTTCTGCCCCTCATACTCTTCCACAATAATCTCATCGGCGATACCGAGAGCCTTCACGGCCTCTATGCGTTCCATCAGGGTTTGTTTGACATTAATTTTCCCACGGGCGCGGTCGAAAGCGTCGGCGGTAACGCCCACAATCAGATAGTCGCCCAATTCCTTGGCCCGCTCCAGCAAGCGGATATGTCCGTAATGCAGCAGATCGTAAGTTCCGTATGTGATTACTTTTTTCATAGTATCAAATTATTTGTCCACCTCAAGCAACGCATTGATAAAAAATGCCATAGATTCTTCTGAACCGATAGTCACCCTGAGCAGATCCTTCATTAATTCATTGCCGTATGCGTGAACCAGAACATGCTTTTCCTCTTCCAAACGCTTGGCAATCTGATGAGCATCGTGTTTCGGCCGTAGTAACACATAATTGCCGTGACAATCCATAAACCAATAACCCTGTTCGGCCAACTTTTTCATCAGAAAATCCTTTCCTGCTTTTTCTTTCTCGATGAGACGTTGGATGATTTCAGGATGCTCCAGCAACCGTTCTGCAAACAGTAGCCCCACAACATTCATCTCGTAGGCCAACCGTGAATTTTTCACATAATGAATAAGTTGCGAGCTTCCGACTACCACGCCCAAGCGACATCCGGCGATAGACATCAGTTTGGAGAAGGTGCGAAGGAGGAGTACATTGTCGTTTTCAATGGCAAATTTCAGGAAAGTCTTTTCGTAAAAATAGTGGTATGCCTCATCCAAGATTACGATGGCGCCCACCTCTTTCGCCCGTGCAACCACCTTACTCACTTCCTCATCCGAATACAGATTCCCGATAGGGCTGTTGGGGTTGAGCAAAACCACGATACGGGTATTGGATGTAATGGTATCTAAGATTTGTTGCACAGATATGGTAAAATCCCTGTTGTACATCACAGGTTTGTGAACAAGCCCCAGCAGACTGCAGCAAACCCAGTAGATTTCAAAAGTGGGAGAAACGGTTACCACCTCTTTACCGGGCTCGCCAAAGGTTTCCAGCAGAACGCGGATGCCGTGATCCGAACCATTGGTGCCATACACGTTTTCAAAATCCACACCAATATAATTGGCGTACTTTTTCAAGAAACGGTCGGGCTCCGGGTAGCGAGCCAAAAATTCCGGAGTGATTTCCTTTTTTACCTCCTCCACAAAATCCAAAGGAAGACCTTCGGCGTTCTCGTTGGCATCATAACAATGATATGCTTCCCTTCCCTGTTTGGGAAACACGCGGGGGGTATTCTGGATGTTAGGGTTGATATAGAAATTCATGAGGGTAATAACTGCAAAATTGGATAAATATTATGCTTCTTTCGTTGGCAAAAAGAGCGATTTATAATATGCTTTCTTCCCAAATATCTGAATAAGGATAAGCCTAAGTTTTTTTAACCAACCATAATTAAAAACAGCAACCTTAAAACTCTTACCCAGAACATGAACCATTTTATCCTCACAATGATAATGTTCAAGGGGAGAGTTTTCATCATTCCAACGATAATAGCCATACTTTAACGCTCCCATTTTATCTTTAGCTGGAAGCGATTTATCCAGTAAAAGCTGACGCAGTTCTGAGGTGTTGTTAGGGGTATAGCAGATATTCAGATACGAGTAGGCACAATACGACAAGAGAATCGTAGGCTTTCCCCAATAAACAGCTTCCGGACCTGTAGTTGAGCCAAAAACGACGACCTTATCACAATTATCTATCAAAGAATAAGTACTTATCGGCGAATTGGCGGGAATAATAGTAAAATTGCTGACACCCTCAAAGAGGTCATACAAAGCCGTATGATACTTATAATGAACATTCTTCAAATTAGGATGTACCCTAAGATAGAAATGATACCCTTCCACATCCTTAAACTCTGAAATCAAATGTTTGATACCTACATATTGTGATTCAAAGAGCGATTTCCCTTCAAATTCTTCACCTAAAGAAGCGAACTCATCTTCCGAGCTATTCAGAATCAATATGTTATGCAACTCTTTATTCCAATTATCCGGCAGCATTCCCAAAGACTGGTCCTTTACATACAATTTATCACCCGATGCAATGGAGTGCTTCCGATTATAGAAGAAGCCTTCTGACATTTTAGTCTTTTCTTCTATGGAGAGTTTGTCAGAATTCCAATACGCTTCTATCAATTCAGTGATTTCATCAACATTGTGCGCCACAGTATTAAAAGCGACTTTAACTTTCTCACTCTTAGTGTTCACGGTATCTTCGAAACTAATATGTGGGATCCCCTGTTTCACCGCCATGTCAATAACAGGACGAGCATATATAAATCGGGAATTATAACATGCTATCACATCAGGCTTTGTATCTTCAATAATACGCTCCACAATATCAGTATATTGGCAACAAGTCTTCAAAGAAAGCGTAAAATAATTCATGAAAGCGTCATCCAAAAGAGGTGTAAGGTTCCTTGTTTGCGTAAGATATGACGAAAACGCCGCATATCCAATTTTCACACCCTTGTAATCCAGTTTTTTCAGCTCTGCAATAGAGTTAAATGACACCGAATAATCAGAATGTAAAGAAGAAGAATAGTCAGAGAGTGGAATCAGCTTCACCGACTTCGGCAATTTTTCATACAGAATTTTTCTGTACTTATTGCACAATTTGCATATACGAGGGTTGGACGACATATTGTCTCTACAATTGCAAATGGCTTTCCCATTGCAATAGACCAAACTGACATCATGGCCTTCGTTTGCGAAATCGATGGTGCTGTCCAGCACTCTTGCATAATCCCACGGCGAGTAGAAGCATGGGACAAATTGTGTAAAGATGGTGTATTTCATAATGGTGTGTATTTTTAATGGTGGGGGGGGTAACTAAATAATTTTCATTTGCCTTGCAATGTCTTGCTGCAATTTTGTAAGAGGTCTTTGATGGGTATCTTGTGGAGAGGTATAGAAACCATAGAGGAAACGGTTAATGTCAGCATTCTTTCTTGGAAATAGCTTCAAAAAACTACTTATCAGCTGTTTCTTATACACATTGTTTCTTGTTTTGCTTTTCCACACCAATTCTTCTGCAACATCTCGGAACGATCGATAATACTCGTCAGTATGGAATAATTGTTTATGATTATCTCCAAGAGTCTTATCGCTACTACCAAAAACAATATCAAGTACTTCGGGATTCTGATATAGCATATATTTAACAACAGAAGCCTTTGTCAAACTAAATTCAAAAGGTTCAATTTGCCTATGGTCTTCAGTATACAGCACAAACTCCGCCTTATTATCCAGTTTCCATAGATTGCAATTTGAGCAAACAGGGTACAGGTTATAAAAAGAAGTACACAAGAAAGGAAATTCCGATTTAGGCCAATTATGATCCAATTGATAACCTCCCAACACTTTCCCCTTCTCAACATGAACAGTCGGCACAAATTGGGAATTGCAGTAAACACATGTCTTTATGCCGAGTTTTTCCAAATAAGGTAAAATTTCTTTTTCTCTTACATCTTCATACCTCATTAGCTTCACTACGGTATCGGAAAACGATGTTCTTCCTGCTTTTGTTTTCTTCCATTTCTTATCAGTCAATATGTCCTTGTGAACATCGAAGTAATTGGTATGATATACACCGAACTGACTGGGGCTCAAATCCAACAACTCATCGTAATGAGTTATGATATTTGACAGGTAATCCGCATATACCTTCCAATTATTATATCGCTTCCCCTTCTTTGCATTTATATCGTTGAGCAATGATTTGAGTAAAACCAACGGCCTGACAAAATCTCTTCTCCTTTTTTTAAAAAGGTTGTCGCGATAATCTTTGGCCAGTTTCGCCACTTTATCTGTTATCAGTATTCTGCGCATTTTCTTCTTTCTTCTCAACCCATAATTCGTGAAGCAAGCCCTTAATTATTGGCTCCCCAACCACATTCTCTATAAAATAGTTGGAGTTATCAATATTCCATTCGTCGCCGTGCTTTCCTTCCTGAAGATAATCAATCAACGAATTGATTTTGCTTTGTGCGAATTCTCCGACAAATCCATTTTCCAAAAAGAAACTTTGTTGCAGCACATCGTTAATATTGGCGCCAAAAGGATTAACCGTCATCCTACCACTTATATCATGCCCTTCTTCAAGGTATAAAATATTATCTTGAGGCACATCCGATAGAATAAATGGGGAATGTGTGGCAATAGTTATTTGAATAGCACAATGGCCATTGATTCGTGTTCTGTTTATTATAGAAAGTAAACTGTTGATGAACTTTCTTTGGTATTCCGGATGGAAACATATTTCAACCTCATCAAACACAAGATGTATCGCACGATACCTCACTCTATTGGAATCCTGTACCGACAGAAGATTCCTCACATGATAGATGATTGTACTAAAGTTGTACAGATATTGCCGTTCACCTGAACTCATTCTTGTGAGCGGCACCTCTGTCTTTACCACTTTCCCTTTTTCAATTTTGTCGAAATAGATAGTGGGAACAAAAAAAGACGGAGGAATCTGCTCCATCAATGAAGTTAAGCTTCTTGCATTGACATTATCACCAAGAGCTTGTTGGTATTGCTCAAATGTAAATTCGCTCTGTAAATTCCCGACCAACCACTTGGAAGGATTGAAATTCTTTAGGAAACGTATAGTCTGTCTTATTTTCAGTGTAATATGAGATTTGTCTTTCTGTATCTCATCAACCAAAACACCCAGATTAATCTTATCTTTTTGTTCAACAAGTTTGTCAAATACTTGATTAGGATCTGATGTTATCTGATAAATGGCATAGGTAGGATAAGTTTTCGCTATCGACAAAACCTTATAAACCAAATAAGCCGCAGCCCTCTCAATCATAATATTTGAGTAATCAAGAGCCAAAAAACCTAAGCGATTCAAAATCACATTGGCATAAGTGCCTTTTGTCAAAGCTGCTTTATGGAAATCCCATACTCGTTGCGAAATTGAATCGGCAATTATATCATCGTCTGCCATTTTACCGATATACTTATCAACAACTATCTGTGGGTCGTACTGGTAGCGAATATCGTGAAGTCTGTATCCTTCAAGAAAATCGACCTTCTGCGCTTTATAGAATTCTAAAATAGATGTCAACCGGCTTATAGTTAATCGACGCTCAACGTCTGTATCCATGTTGCCAAATTCATCACGATAAGGGTTAAGTACAATTGGTGTCAAGTAGCCATCGTTTTTATGAAACAGGCTCGACATCCAAAGGGTTTCGTCTTTTAGCTGTGCCTTCCCATCGGAATAGACTCGATATGCTTCCTCGTCTTTGAAATCGCCACTGATAAACGACTGTACCGAATAATTGGTTACAATCGTATAAAACAATTTGTCCCATTTTTCGGCGATCTTAGCCTGATTCATCTTGTCAGTATCACCAGTCAAATGAAGAGTGAAAACATCATCGTCGCCCACTTTAAGAACCACTTGGTCACCTTGACACGAAAGTCGTACCAACTGAGCATCATCAACTCCATTATCAATCACATAATACAATTCAGCCCATAATCCATTAATGAAATAAAGCGGATAAGCACCTCCTCTACGTGTGTCTCTGACCAGTAGTGAACTAAAATTGTTCACTATACGGTACATCATTTCAAGCAATGATGATTTCCCGCTACCATTCTTGCCAACGATTGTATTGACATTCAATTTTGAACCATAGAGATTGAATTTGCTATTATATAGCGGATTTAATATAACCTGACGGTTTTTGCCCAGCACACAACGCTTGTTGAAGAAATAAAACTCATCCCCCAACACCTTGCGTAATTCCGGATTACACCGTTGATCAATTCGCAAAGCTGAAACAACAAATTCTTGAATCTTTTTTGCCATATATTATGATAGAATTTATTTTTCCCCTAAATTTTCTAACTTTTTCACCCATTCTGCGAAATGGCTGCATGTGCGCAACATGTGTTCCAAACCAATTTCTTGGGCTACCATCGCTCCAATGACAGGCTTGTTATCCCCGTAGTTAGGGAACACCTTGATGATTCGTTTCGAGGGTGATGTATTCTTGCCTCCATCTATCAATTCTGGATTCGGAATGGATTTGATAAGAGAAGTCAACTCTCTGATTCCACTTTTTTGGTCAAAATATTCTATCTCAAATGCCTGTGGTTTAGAGAGTAGCAGTGCCTCATACTCATGCAACTGTATGTATGGTATAAATCTGCCATCTCCAATATCCTCCTTAAAAGCATCTTCAATGATTTTCACCTGTTGATACGGATCCGAAACCTTCGTTGCTTCTTTATAGCAAGGAAAATCATCTGGCAGAGCGTAAAAGTCGAACATTGTTGTGAAGAAGACGTCCGTATTGTGAATTTCCTCTTTTAACCACTGAAGTATATCGTTTTTGGCTTTGGCATAATTGGTCATTCCACCACGAAATATCCTGTCTTGCCTCCTTTTATCTCTGCTGGTCATAACACAACGGACATCCGTACTAATGTCGAATGAACCAAGGTGATTGGCCAGTATTTGGTTGACAAAAAGTTCTTCTGTTTGTCCTTCCGCTGTAATATGTAATCGAATCATGGGCGACCTCCTATCACATTTTTATCCCATAATTCACTGGTGGTATAGTTCTTAAGCCATTCATGCAATTTATTATCATCCAAATTAGAAAAAGATGAGGATTTCGTTATAGGATCCCTATCAACAACAATAATATCATTAGCCGGAAATTCATCGACCAAACGAGGGGATTGTGTTGCGATAATAATTTGCGCATTTTCACTGGCACGTTTGATGAAACCCGCCAACATCTCGACAGCTGTGGGATGAAGTCCCAATTCGGGCTCATCCAGCACAATGATTGGCGGAAGAGTATCTTGCGGCTGTAAGAGCAAGGCAGTTAAAGCCATAAACCTAAGTGTGCCATCAGATAATTGATGTGCCCCCATAATGTAGTCGCTATCCTTTTCTTTCCAATCCAAATTAATGTACTGGTCGTTCTGTATCGTGGGTTGCATAACAAAATCGCCGAATTGCGGGAAACACTGTTGTATGTATCGAATAATACGATTATAATAAGGCAATCCTTGCGGTCTCGTTTTCAATCCATATAAAAATGCAGCTAAATTCCCAGCATCTGAGCGAAGATATTTTGAATCACCGATATATCCGGTATTTCTTATTCTTGCAGAAAGGGATGTATCATGAAATTGGAAATATTTACAACCCATCAATAATGAATAAAAGACAGCGATAGTCTTGCTATGCGGTTTACCCGGGCTCTTAGCATCCTGTAACTGAGATTCTTTTTGTCCGACATCCATAGTGAGCACAAAAGGCTTCATCTGACCTGCCGATAGAAATTTTAAAACTTCCTCTGTATATATTAAAGTGTCACCAGCTGCATACGACAATCTGAAAAAATATTCATTTTTACTTTTATCATCTGAAAAGATCAGCTTTGCCGACATTGATTGCGTTCTTTTTGTCCCATAATGAAGAAAAGAATTAGCAAATCCATGTTCGGCAACATATTGCTGTAGGGATTTGGTTACAGCAAAACCTAACATGTGGAAAAAAGAGATAAGGTTACTTTTGCCGACACCATTTGTTCCAATAAGAACGGTAACATTATCATTTATGTTAATATGTTCTTCTTGTCCAATTGATTTATAACCAGATAGACAAATTTCATTTAATTTAAAGCTCATGACAACAACAAGATTTGAACATAATAAAATTTAAGATTTGGGCTGTTATTTGTTTGTTTTGATAACAATTGAAAATCTATCTCATCCATTATCTACTAAATGTCATTTATGGTTGCAAAAATAATCAATTACTGAAAACTATGCTAATGTTTTTGGTTATTTGATATTTTATCCAGAGGCTTCTTCCTCACAATTGCCGAATTGAATATCAGATTATTTATTACCATTCTTTAAGAAGCCATTCATTAATCTGAGGGTTTGGAGTATAGTTTGCAACAACAGATTGGGGATACCCGGCCTCCTTAAGCCGCCTAATAACCATTTTCCGTACTTTTTTACATTTATCCCAATTCTGCCAAAAGAATAAGTTTTCTGTATAAGGTTCTATTCTATACCAAAAATAATAATACATTTTGTCTTGCTCCAAAAGTACATGGATCGGATAAAAAGCATGTCGCAAATACATTAATGCCTCTTTGTCTTGCCAATTGAAAGACAATCTATACAGAAAAATAAAGTATTGTATGGGAAACTTTTCATTAAGCAATTGGAAAAACGGCATCCAAATTCTACTACCTTTATTTTTTACTATATGACTCAGCTCATTTATTGAGTTAACCAACACATAAGCCACATCGTGATTGATGCTTGATACCTTTGACAGCCAATCCAAGACAGCATTGGGATAATGCTCAAGTTCCATTGAAATAGCACGTTGCAGGTGATGATTCTCTGAATTAAGGTATGTCAGATATTTGTCCACACAACTACTGTCATGCGAAATGAACACGTGTGCCAGATTGGAGGCAATAGATACATTCTGCTCCAACATGGTCGTGAACAATTCGCTCCAGTGTTTAAACGCATTAACCATATTCTTATCTGAGAATACAGACAGCAATGACTGAAGTTCTTCTTTCGTGAAGTCTGCCCATACAATCTGATTAAGCAGTTCGGAGCTACTGAAGATAATAGTTTGAAAGAAAGCCGTATCCGTTTTCTTCAAATCTGCAAGCTCTGCATAGCTTATATACTGGGGCACATCATTAACCGTCTTCATACCCCATTCGTTCAACTCTTCAGAACTATATAAGCGTTTCAGCAACTCCAAGAACTGAACAGTTGAAAGGTTACGCATGCGCCTTTCATATTCCACTTGTTCTTCTGTGAACGATGCTATATCTACAGTAGAAATGGTATATAGAAAATTTTCTTCTCCACCAAGTTCTCGTGCCAAAGAGGGTTGAAATACAGCTGATTTAAAAACTTTACCTTCTTCTTGATTGGGAAAGGTTTGTGATAAAGTGCTGATTATCTTCAACAGGACCTGTTGTTTCTCTTCATCATCCTTGCAACTTCGGTTTATCAACACCACCACATTCAGGAAACCTGCAAGTTTCTCAACGCTATCACCTAATTCATCTTGATAGTGCCTTATCAGACTTGCCAATTGCGGTCTATTATTGACTACACTTACACCAACAAGCTGAGACCATGTAGCAGTGGCCTTATTGGCCAGATAATTGACAGCATTACCATCGTGAGTAACGAACTGGAGTGATAGGTACTGTCCCTCGTAGGCTCGTGGTGATGCCGTTCCTGAACAAACAGACTTATCCTTAAGAATCTCAACTGGTATATAGTTGAGCAAAGTCAGCATCAACTCTTGGCTTTGTTGTGAAGGAAACTCTGACAGAATGAAAGAAGGCGTATCTGACAACAAATTTTCGTACACTTCTGCAGCTCTGTTCTCACCAATCTCAGACAAATGCGTCACTACATTCTTTGCATCTTCAACAAACGCACGTGGCATAGAATAGCTCTCATAGTTTTCTGTCAACGGTACCTCAAAGAGGTATAACAGGTTGCAGAAGTCTGTTATCTTAGCTAAATCATCTGTATGTATAAGCAAACTATGTGTCCAAACACATCCAGGACGGCGCATCTCATCAGCATACCAAGTCTTAGCCACAACATAGTAAGGGCTCTCATCCAGCGGATAAGCCGTAATGTAGTCACGCTCGTTGTTAATCCCCACATACTCGGACCAGTCGCTAAGCGTAGCAATCTTATCCATGTCGTGTGGAGACGGCAAGACTATGCTCCCTTGAATATAGTTATGTCCAAGTTTGTACCCATGAAGCATCTGGTGCAACGTAATCATAGCCTTTTAATCTTCAAGAAGCCAAGCCAGCGGCTTGGTAATATCGTAATCCTTGTCAGTGCCAGATGAGATGTAGGCACGTTTGCCTTTTTCGGTTAGTTCACTAACCTTAGCTTCAGTTAAGTCACCCCTGTTTTCGTAATTCAGTCCTTGTGCACTAACACCATAGAATTTCACATTAGAATTAGAGTAGTGATATTTTATATAAGTATAGAAAAATAGATGTTCCTGTTCTATCCACTTCTCCACTTTCAAACCTTTGGGCATGAGTTCATCCCACTTAGATACACAGAAAGCAATCTTTATATCACCTTTTTCTTCGTATATAAATTTTAAAAGTTCTACAATTTGAATCCAAGGTTCAATTTCATCAACACTAAAATCTTTATCGGGCATCTTTGCTTCCTGATTCTCATTCTCGCCATATTCTTCATTAAATACACGTTCTCTTAATGGGGGAAGAAAGAAAATGATTTTATTTGATTTCTTTAGCCATTTATCTATCTCTGATGGTCTATCGTTTTGAAGGATTAATTTAAACCTTTCACCCTTAAAATCAGGGATGGCAAGATTAATGACCGAACCCGTATCTCTATGCTTCAAACAAATCTCCATCTCATGGGAGTTCATAGGGCTTCTATTCACAGGCTCTTGCTGCAACCATAAACTCCCCAATGATTCAAGATACTCGGAATTGGGCGGCAAACCGTTAAAAGTTAGTGCATGTCCTGATTGCCCATCACTCTCAATAGCCCAAAAAGCCCCCAAATAAGAAGACTTTCCAGTATCTTGTATTCCAACAAAAAGACATTGATTGCTCTGCTCCATAATGATTATGATTTTAATAATCCTTGAATCCAGTTATACTCAGAAGAAAGTGATTTCATTTTTGGTTTGTCTAGAATTTTTGACAACAATTCTATCAGTCCTTTATCTTCAGCATCGCGTTGAATCCCCTTAGAGCAAATATCGAAGACTTGCTCATCAGGTACGTTTATAATTTCTTTAATTACATTCAACACTGACTTCCTTCTTGATTTCCAACTATTAATAAACTCTTTCTTTTTTGCTTCATCAATTTCACCTTTCAGCGTTTTTGCCGCTTCAAGGGCTGCCCTTTCAACTATATCTATCTTATTGAAAGCAACAAATATCTCTGCATTTAGCGGTAGCATATTTTTCGATTTGAAACGAGTTAATAGCGTACCTGTGTTTTTTTTATACAGCATATATTTTTTATCATCCAAGAGAGCTTCGATGTCAACAAACAAAACTAATCTATCAGCATATTTCACTGCAGTTTGTTCTTCCACAACATTATCTTTGGAAACCGCATCCAAATAGATTTCTCCTGATTTGTCGGAGAAGACAAACATATGAGAGTTCTCTCCACGCTCGTTTCCCAAAACTGCATTTAGGATGCTATTTGCCTTACGCCGTGTTCTCTGTTGTACAGATACTCCACTTTCAGATAGTAATCTGAGATGTACACGTTTCTCAAAACCTGTCAGCGTATCGGAGTCCAAGAAAGTCTTCTTCAAAAGATCCGGTCTTCTCCTTAAAATGGCAAACAAACTGCCCACAAAGGTTGTCTTACCGCATTCACTGATTCCAAACAATGTTATCAGTGTTGGGCGTGCGGCTGAATTCAGCGAATTGACATCAGCATCTGTCAATGCATTATAACGATACGAGCCTTCGGTATACTCAATTTCTGGCGTTTCTGTCTGCACGGGCTTTGTGCTCTCTCCGTCATTACCATACAATTTCAAATTCACAACTTCGTTACTCATATTTCTCAGACTTTAAACGTTCATAAAGTAACTCATAGAAAATAGCAATGCCAAAATGTAAAGGGCTGATACGCCGTGTGCCCAACTCCTCATAATCATTTGCATAGAGATAGCGGCGGTAAACCGACACGCTATCTATGTCATCATTCACTGTATCTGAATTTGCCCGAATTTTTGACTTAACATTTGCAAGGCTGATAGCAGAGCCTTTCAACTCCAAACTTTTAAGGGTCTGAACAGGGTTCTCTGCAGTAAATAGCCAGTCTTGTGCAGCAATTTCGTCTACTACTTGATTGGCAAAAACATATATATCTTGATTGTCGGATGGTTTACGACCTGCAAATTTTTTCTTAAACTGCTCGCGATTATAGAATTTGGCAAGTGCCTGTATATCTCCAAAAGTTTCCTCCACGTCAAAGCCCGTACCAGCCCAAGTGGAATTATCATATATCTCTTTGGATACTATATCTTTTCCAATTATAGAAGGAATGGCTACATTTTCTTTCCAATAATCCTCTACTGCTACAAAGCATGCGGGGTCTATCGTCTTACTGATAATGCCGTCAGCATCATCAACCTTAGCCTTCATTGCATTTCGAAGAGCAAGTGGGAATACCACATTGTCATCTTCATCGTTATCATTATCAAGAACCTCTCCTACAACATAACCAGCTAAGGCACGATATACTCTGCTTGGGAATTTACGATTCGTCTGTGTATTTATACTTTGTATCAAATCAGAAGCAGGTATGTCTAGACAAAGATGGAGGACACATTCTTCAAACTGACCTAATTCAATCGCCTCTACATACCTTAAGCATGCATCTTTCAATGCGTCTACGATGCCCTGCTCATAAGGAAAGACCAGCACCTCTGTAAGGATTTCTTTTAGATTTCGTTTCATATCATTCACCATATTTAGTTAAAGCGGCTCCTAATTTTTCAATAACGTCTGTTTTAGAAGAGGCTGTCTTGAAGAAAGCCATAGCATTTGCATACTCAGGCTTATTGTCATCGTAAGCCTTGGCATTTATCTCACAAATAATCTCCTTGATATGCTCCGAATTGAAGAAGCGGTATCTGATTGCATAAACTTCATCAGACATTTCTACTGCCGTTTTCATTTTACTAACTTCCTTCCTTTGGTTCGTTGTTCTGCTTTTCTTCTTTTTCAAAGCCACCCTACGTTGGTATGAAAATTTGTTGTTTTTAACAAATTCTTCACCATCCCAACTATAGCAGTTTACTTTGACTTTTAAAACACTACGAACAATATCAATCTCCAAGATATTGTATATAGGGGGATAGAGAGCAGGATCCCCTTCGTTGCCAGGATGAAGGGAACCTACTTGTAAACGAATAGCACTTTTACCTTCCTCATCCTGTGAAATACACTGCGTATGCACATGGCCATAAATCTGGAACTTGAACTTGCGGTCAAACTCAGTACGCAGTTCTGTATCATTAACGAACCACGCATGAGGATGATGCATCATAGAGATATTTACCACAGTACTATTTGTCTCAACATTGTATGCAAACCTTGGAATATATAGTTTATGTTCTCCAACCTTCATGGAACGAGGATCGTTTACATCTTCTATATCACATAGCAATGCAGAATTAAGACAATGGAGTTTAACTATATAATTGTCAAGTATGCCCAGCTCCACTTCCTTGCGGAAGCCTTTATCATTAAAATTAGGAGCCTCCGATAAAATACCCTCAGCTATTCCATCAATGGATGAGTGTGCATTTGCAAACTTGTAGAATTCACGTAAAGGTGAATAAATTATCTTCAGCGTGTTACATTCTACATGCTTTGCATTTTTGATAAAGTTATCAGACTTTGATGGGTCCAACAAAGTTGGACGCAATGCCAAGCGAGTTTCTTTATTTGTATTCCTGTTGACATCATGGTTACCAGGCGCCACATATATCTGCGTCTGATGTTCATTGCAACCTAAATGTTCTAATACCTCCTGCAAAAATTTCTCTGCTTTCTCATACTCGCTTTCTTGTCCTGCGTTCGCTATATCACCACAAATCAGTATCTGATCAAGCCCACCAGAATCTCGCACCTCATCCATTGCCTCAACAAAGGCTGACTCCAGAGAACGGTATTCATTCTCGTCATCCTCACAATGGATGAAATGTATATCTGAAAGAAGTAGGATTCTCAACATGTTCTCAATAAATTATCATCAATCACGACTGCAAAAATAAGCAATTATCTGATATTGATTAGTACTTTCTCAAAAAAAATCCCAACAAACATTAACCCTAATAAAGAATTAAGGGAACTTGACAATCTGACATTTGTATATACTTTAAGAACTAGTACATGTGCTCAATGTTCTATTAATTGCCATTCCAAAAGTTCTAAATGGTCAGCACTGCGTTCGTTATTAAAAAATAAAACTGCGTTCATCGCGCAATCCTTGCTGCTGGAATATAGTATACCATCGATAGGGAAACTTTTTGTTTCATCATCATAATGCTTCAGTTCTTTACGGAAGTAATATGTAATCAGTTGTGTCGGAGCATAGTTAATAGCATCCTGCTCTGGAACATATTCGGAAATAGCCTTACAAAAATCGCGGAAAAAGGCTAAAAGATGATATTGTTTTTGATCAAAAATCGACAATTGATTAGGAATCCCCGTCAAATCAAGAAGCCTCAAAGGATGTTTTGTCACAAATTTTCCTATGTAAGTGTATCTAGAAGAATTATCCATTGATGCTTCCTTCTTTGTAGTTTCAATATTAGTCGAGCCATAAAATACGGAATCTCCTTTCTTGCTCATCCGCATCTCCCTAGTCTTTGAAGCTGGTGGTGATGTAATGTTAGTGAATACTACATGGGATAGCTTATCCTGATAGTTTACCGCTCTGTATAATAATAAATCCCTTTTTACTTGAAAAGGGTATATAGCTTGATACACATCCTTTCTCAAGTAATCAAGACGCGCTGCTTCAATGGAAATTATTTTACCAAGTGATTTTCCTTCCCTTGCCATACCTATAGCACGACTTTTTATCATTTGCCAGTCCACCCAACGTATTTCTGCTGGATTTAATCCGTATGGATCTCTCTCTACAAGACGCGCATGATAACTCAAAGCACTTGCAATATCCGTCCATAAACTATCAGATTCCACCACAAAACCATTCCTTAACAATAATTCGCTCATCTCGTCAAAATAAGCGCGATTGTTTGGTACAATATACCCACCTCCTTCCGAATGGAATCCCGAAATTGCATTTCTGTCTAATGTAGAGTCCCAACCCACACCTTCTTCATCTGGGTCACCATAATATCCCCCAATAATCCCGTCAATATATCCAACAACGATACTTAATGGTAAAACTTTAGTTTTTTTGCCGCAATAATCGCAAACGCCATCAAAACTATGCTGAAAAGCAAATTCCTTTACCAATTTGTTTTTAAACAAATGCACTGCTACTGACTTACCTGGCATATTAGCAAGATTATTTTCAACTCACCCTATAAAATTTTTTAACACTTCCCATCTCCTTGTCTCTTAAAACCCTTCAATCTTCCTTTTCAGTTCCTCATTCAATTCTTCGTCTTTCCCTATCAGCTGACGAACCAAACGAAATACCATCGTGCATGGATTATGCGTAGCATAACGTTGATCGGTATATTGGTTGCTCATCGCTTCTGCATAGAGTATGGCTTTATCCATAGAGCCATATTGCGTCATAATTCGATAATTGTCAACATCGTTTTTGGCATATTGGTATGCATTCCTCAACCTATATTTCGGGGAGCTGTTAACCGCCTTAGAAATGGCCTTCTGGTATTCCGACCTGCTCATTCCTGTTGTACGATTAACAAAATGGTATAGATACCACAGCTCGAAAGCCTCATTACTCCACGCACAGCAAATACCGTTGCTCCCAGCTTTGATAATGGCTCCGTTGAATTTGTCATCCGAAAAAGAGTCTTTGTCGAACACAGTCCATACGCGGTCATAATCGCCTTTGTTCTTGAGGTCAATAGCCTTATCCACCACATCCATAGTGTTCCTGCCCAATCCTTTTACCTCAATATCGTAAACCGTAGTACCTCTGTTGAAAGAAGAAAATGCCTTAAAATAGTTGGGTTCTGTTTTTGTGCCCTCACAAACAATAAGAATTTTGCACACCACCTTCCGGGCTTTATGTTTTTGCGCCTTTTTCGCGTATCGCCGCTCAAGTGCGGGGTCCAATTTTATCTTAATTGCGGGCATCTCTCTCTGATTTACTCGTTGACAATGTATGGAATAGCACCATATCGACCGGCGATATAATTCTTTTCGTAATTGGCATCATTGCGTGGCTTTGTGCCGTCGGGAAATACGATATCTGTGAGGCAATACAAGTCTGTTTGTTCTGTCTCATTTTTTTCTGTAAACCAAATCTGATCACGCCGCATCATTTTGGTTGACAACAAATTAGTATCATGCGTAGTGAAAATCAATTGTGCATTTTTGGGGTTCGTTTCACTATTATGAAACAACCGTATGATTTCTTGTGAAATCAGCGGGTGCATTTTCGCATCCAACTCATCAATCACCAGTATGGTTCCGTTTTCCAAAGTGTCAAAGATAGGTCCCGACATATCAAAAAGTTTTCTTGTACCTGACGACTCCCTATCCTCAAATGGGAAATTAACTGAGCCACAACCCTTTCCTTTGGAATCATACAAATTGTGTACCGACTCTATTTTGATGTTTTTCCTACCAAGGATTTCTCTACTCAACAATGGGATAAGATTTTTCGGCGTCCCATCTGGAATTGCCAATTGCTCTTCTTGTGTTGAAATCTCATTGAATCCCAATTGTAATTTCTTGAAAAAACTCATTGCTTTTCTGCTTTCTCCCCTATTATTATGGAATAAAAGCTTTGAGAAACTACGATATCCTTGGTTATTAAGGCCAGACACTACATTAAAATCCGTCTCAAACCATGAAATCACCTGACTGGAAATATTGCCACCCAATTGCGCGCAAAGAGAAAGAAGCAAGCGGTTACCATTCACTCCCGTCTTTAAGGCAACATTATCAGGGCCATCGGGAAACTTCTTATCATCGTATGCAATCCCCTCTTCATTACGAATAAAGATGGTTTGTTCTTTTGAACGTTTGGTCGTACGTCGAAAAAGCCACTCATCAACAATCTTTGTCCGGTTATATGAAAATCCATAACGATAGCAGTACTCATTTTTTAAGAACGACACTTCGAATACAGTGGGCTTGTCATTGCCTTTACGAAGCAGGAAGGGATCATACATCAGCTCTTCATTAGGGTTGAGCTTAACCGAGGTGAGCACACATGAATCCATTGTCTGCATGGCATTGATCAGATTGGATTTCCCGCTCGAATTAGCCCCATAGACAGCCAACGTTTTAAGGATATCGTATGACAGCACATGGTTTACATTTTCTTTTGCCTCCTCACTAATTTTCTGCGAAAGCATGGAAAATGTCCTATTATCGTAAAAAGAACGATAATTTCCTACCGTAAATTCAAGTAGCATAATTATTTACGTTTAAATATATCTTTATTTTTGGGAGTGCAAATATACAGAAAAAAATTATTTTATGTATAATTTTGAGAAAAAATCTCAAAATTATACTTATTACAAATGCCTCACAATATCCTGTGCTTTGGCGTATTCGTCCTTGTTGCCGATGTCGATCCAGTAGCCGTGGATAGGGAAGCGGACTACTCTTTTCTTTTGGGATATGAGCAGTTCAATCAAATCGGTGGCATTGAAGAAAGTGTCTGCGGGAATGAGATCCAGCATTTCACGCTTGATTAGATAAATGCCGGCGTTGGCATAGTAGTTGTAGGTGGGCTTTTCGGTCAGACCGGTGATGGTTTCCTCATTCACGTTGAAGATGCCGTAGGGCACAGATACGGAGTATGGGATGGCGGCCGCCGACATATCCGCACCTGTCTCAACAAACTGGAGATAGAAATCCTCCAAGTCGATATTGGTGAATAGGTCGGAGTTCATCACGAGAATGGTATCGTTCTCGAACTTCTCCACAAAGCGCAGCGAACCGATGGTGCCCAAAAAGCGGGGTTCGCGCACGCACCGCACCTGGATGCCATTGCGTTCCTCGGCAAAATGCTCCTCCAACTGCTCTTTCAGATAATTGACTGTTACCGAGATGTTCTTTACACCATAATAGGCCAAATTGTCGATGTTGAAATCAATAATAGCCTTCTCCCCTACTGGCAGCAATGGTTTTGGGGTGCGTTCGGTAAGAGGACGCAAGCGTTCGCCTTTGCCTCCAGCCATCAATACGGCATCAATGGGAAGAATGTTTTTATATTTCATCAGATTGCAAACGCCCACAATATGCCGTTCTTCATCCAAAATGGGTATGAACAGGATATTCAACTTCCGCAGCGATTTCAATTTTCGCACGTCCCATTCAGCTTCTTTTACAAATTGAAATTCCGTGTGCATCACCGAACTCACAGGGGCATCTATCGGATTTCCCGCAATCAAGCTTCTTCTGATATCACCATCGGTAAGAGTCCCCACCATTTTATCATTTTCATCCACCACAAACAGAGTTTGCGATGCATGGCCTATTTCATTCAATGCCGTAAGGGCTTGAAGGATAGTCAAAGAAGATGAGATTTTGTATTTATCTTTCATTTTTACAATTCTATCATATTTTCATTTAGTAATAACTCGGCTATTTTCCAATCAAAAAGATGATCAATATCAACCGAATACAATTCAGGCATTGGATATTTTCTGATTTTCATAAAATGCTGCATCCCTTTGTCTTTTAACGAAATTGGATTAATCACATATATCGAACCGTTGTATTCCCATACTTTTGGTGCATCCTGACGGCGAGTAATGGGGTGACTAATCGATTTGCTAATCAATAAAAAGCCATTCGTATCTTCTTCAAAACAATTATAATACGGGTTTGCCGAGGTTTCTTTAACCGAAACTACCATATCCAAGTCTTCGTTGTACAATTCAACGGCCTCTTTTACAAAAGAAACTTTTCTGAATGGAGAAGTGGGTTGCAATAATATGACTACATCCACTTGTCGCCCTTGGGATTCATAAAAATTCAATGCGTGTACTAAAACATCATTGCTGGAAGCGGTGTCAGTAGCCAGTTCTGCCGGACGAACAAAAGGGACTTTCAAACCATACTGTTCAACAACAGAAATAATTTCATTGTC
Organism: Bacteroidales bacterium; assembly: GCA_017551725.1. Lineage (GTDB taxonomy): Bacteria > Bacteroidota > Bacteroidia > Bacteroidales > WCHB1-69 > F23-D06. The sequence goes on along the minus strand of JAFZKY010000061.1, from coordinate 56,852 downwards.
ATCCGTGGTAACACATATATTCTCATCGATCGTATATTGGCGGGCGACATCAATAGAATAACAAATCAACGGCTTGCCATTCAGCAATTTAATATTTTTATGCGGGATGCCTTTACTGCCGCCACGAGCAGGAATGATAATTAATGGGGTCATTGGTTAATATCGTAAAAATGTTTCTGCGTGATATTATGTAACGGGTAGTTCTTGATTACCTCAAAGATATGCTTGGCGGTGCCTTCTTTTTCGTAGGGATTGGATGACTGCTGCGCCATTCGACGAATTTCAGGAGAGACGATTTTGGCCAACCCTGTCAAAATCTCATCTTTGGAAGTTCCACAATGAATGACACTTTTACCCGCCGTTCGCCCTTTCTGACGGTCACCGATATTCAATGTAGGGATATGAAAGGTCGGCACCTCCGCCAAACCGCTGGAAGAGTTCCCGATTACTGCGCCGACATATTGCAAGACAGACAAGTACCGTTTCATCCCTAAAGAAGTAAAGGCAATACTCCTTTCCGGATTTTGCGCTACAAACTGTTTAATCCGCTCCATAATCACCTGTCCGCCCGTATCGGAGTTCGGCATCGTGAACAAAATCCGCAAATCCTTCCTCTCTCCCAATGCCGCAAAGAATCCCTCAACCTCATCCTTATCCTTAACCTCATCCTCAACCTTATTCGTCACCGGATGATACGTCGCCAGCACCGTGTTCCTATCCAAGTGAAATCCCAATGACTCTTCTATTTCCTCTTTCGACATCAGCGGTACCTTCTTGGCATTTTCCACCCCAATGGCACCCACACAAAAAACGCGATCGGGCTGTTCACCCATCTGAATCACACGCTTGCGATAGGCTTCGGTAGAGGTAAAATGCAGGTGGCTCATTTTAGTGATAGAATGACGGATAGCATCATCGTATGCTCCTTCGGTGATTTCACCACCATAGAGGTGTGCCACTGGAATCTTGAAAATCAGGGCAGCGGATGCGGCGGCCAACATCTCATAGCGGTCGCCCAAAATCACAATTAAATCTGGCTGGAGCGATTCGTACGCCTTGGCAAAACCAGCCAACGCTTTCGACAACGACAACACGGTAGTGGTGGCTGTATCCGGAGCATTTTCATCAATAATAGGAACCTTATAATCTATGGTAAAACCATCATTTTCAACTTCCTGATAGGTATTGCCAAATTTGGGCGACAGGTGCATATTGGTGGCCACAATCTGCAATAAGGTTTCCTTGTCGTCCTTTATCATTCGCATCAGGCGACTGAGCAGGCCGTATTCGGCGCGGGTTCCGGTAATGACGCAGATTTTTCTCATAACTATATATTCAACAAAAAGGCTTTCCCAGCTTCCGTAATCACATACTTATTGTCAGGGGCATTGGGTGTATCGGGCTTGGTCAGGCAGAGAAAATCCAATTTACGCAAAGGGAACAAGTATGTTTCCCTAAAAGAATATTGATTTTTATATTGGAAGAATTTCAATAATTCCCCGAAAGAAGTAGGTGTTGCGCATAATGCCAAAATAGTAATAATGTACCAGATTTTCTTCGGGAGCAACTCGGTGCATTTTTTGTTCCAACTCGGTACTTTTTTTATTTTTTCAATCGTAAGAGATTGTGTGCCAGAATATAAAAATTCTTTCAACTTGGTTCCTTTTTCCACCCAACTCGGTACCAAATCCAAAAGAAGCTCTTCCCAAGTAGCATCAAACAGATGCGAAGGAATCTCCTGTTTAGCCAATCCCAATTTGAGATGTTCTATGGGATCTACAGGAAGATTCAGCCACAATGCAAAATGCTCAACGTATGGTTTGAATATGTAATGCTGCAACGGAATTTTGGTCACAAAAATTTCTTTCTCCTCAAAAGATGGCACTGCATCGTCACTGTAAAGAGGGACATAATGGTTCGTGTTGCGGATTCCAGAACCGATTTCTTCCGTCCACCCAAAAGCAGTGAAAAATTTTCGGAGATTAGGATTTTTTGGATAGGGAGTAAAGTCGTTTTTATGTATAAATCCATGAAAAAGAGGCTTATTAGGATTGGTAATCCGCACCTCAGATTTTGTAATAATCAGTTCTGTGGCGTATGCACTGGTGTATTCACGATGGACGATGGCATTGGCAATCACCTCCCTGAAAATTTTGTCACGCAAATCCACTCGTTGGTCCCCCTCTAAATAAAATTTCTCAGGCAGATGTCTGTTAATAAAGTTTTTCAGTTCGATATAGGTGTCTATCAGATTCGTTCGCAATGGCGGTATAATACGATCGTCCCAGCGGTCTTTATTATTGATTCTAACAATTGCTTCCACTTTGTATGCTGGCAATAGAGACTGGATGGTGGTGTCTTTTCCGAACACTAATGCTGCTGCCAAAGTGTACCCTTGTTGTCCACTTTGAAAATCTTTGATATATAGCGATGAACTCCGCAACAATTCCTCATTGCTCAATGTCAGCCACGGATGGTCACTCCGATAACCTCGGATGAGTGCACGAGCCTTATCAAATAGCTTTTCATCCAAATCGGACATTCCCAAATAAGGGTATATAGTCGATTCTGTGAAAAAATTTCTTTTCCGAAGGTACAGATCACTCACTCGCTGCTGATTGTCTGTAATTCTAATATCCGCCTCATACTCCCGAACAAAAATATCTCCTTTATATTGGTGTACTTGACTACTAGCAGGGAACTGACAAACGACAACACTTCCTTCAGGAAAACTGATGATGAAAGGCTGAACATAAATAACGGGGGAGACACAATCTATGGAGTTTAGTGTTGAAACAACATCTTTTGACATCTTTTGGCACTTCTCCATTGACAATCCTGTGAATTCGCCATCATCATTCACTCCGAGCAATACCACTCCGCCATCTGTATTAGAAAAGCTAACAGCAGTCTCATAAAAGGACAAAGGGAGCCCCTTTGCTGCATCTTTAAACTCCACAGTCGCGGATTCACCCTGCTGAATAATATGTATGAGGTCGGTCGGCGTCATTTTCCCAACATTACAATTCTATCAATTCATCCTCCGTAAAATCCCGCACGGATTTTGTTCCCAGCACCTCCTCCCAACGCATCGGAGAGATTCCTGTGCCGGGGCGCTTTACCGTCAAGTTTTCTTCTGTAAGGAGTTCTCCTTTATGTATATCTTTAGCCGCAACTATACTTCTCCTCGCAATAGCAATATTCTTTCTTTCAGAATCCGATACTTTTTTCTCCCCATTTCCCATAGCTTTTTCGATATTTCTGATTGCATTCACCATCGCTTTGAGTTCATTCGGTTCCAGAGATGCTTTGTGGTCCGGGCCGGGCATATTACGATCAAGGGTGAAATGCTTTTCTATGACCGTTGCACCCAAAGCTACTGCCGCGATAGGAACCTCAATGCCACGGGTATGGTCGGAATAGCCGATATTCACTCCAAAAGCATTCCTCATCGTAAGCATCGCTTTTAGATTCACATCCTCAAAAGGAGTGGGGTATTCGGTGTTGCAATGCAACAATGTAATGTCATCTGGTCTAAGACCTTCCTTATAAAAGACATTCAAAGCAGACTCAACTTCATCCATTTTGCACATACCCGAAGACATTACAACGGGTAACTTCTTTGAAGCCACTTTTTTAAGATACGGCAGATTCGTCACTTCCCCAGACGGGACTTTCATGAAATCCATACCCAAATCATAAAGGAAGTCAACAGCATTCAAATCAAACGGTGTGGACAAAAAATTGATTCCAATTTCATCACAATATGATTTTAATAGTTTGAATGCATCTAGTGGCAGAGTAAAATCCTTTAAAAACTCTAATTGACTTTCTTCCCGACCCACATTCCTTTTTTGATATTCCGCCATATTGGCAAATTTAGATGTAACTGCAGAGGGAGAACTTGCTGTTTGGAATTTCACATAATCAGCACCCGCCTGCTTTGCTTCATCAATTAGCTGTTTCGCAATAGTTATATCACCATTATGGTTAACCCCAGCTTCTGCAATAATAATTACTCTATTCATTCTTAATTCCTTTATCATTCAAAATTCTTATAATATCTTGGAACGAGGTCATCTCCCCGATTTCCTCCGGTTCCAGCGAGATGTCAAACTCGCTCTCCAATTCTACAACAAGATTTAGCTGACCCATAGAATCCCATTTTTCGCAGGTTTGCTGTGAACAGGTTGTGTCCACGGTGTCCAGCTCAAAGACATTTTTCAATATTTCAAGTACTTTTTCTTCCATCTTATTTCAAATTTATGTGATAATACTTCTCAATTTCCAGATCGGCAGCGTTCAGGTCCAAAACATAGTTCTTGCTGCCGTCAGCATTCTCGGTCACACACGTGAAACCGCACCGGTCGTAGAAGTCGGCCACCTGTGCGTTTTTGGCTGTGGGCTGATAGGCGGCCTTCAATGAAACAATGCCGTCCTCTTTCAGCAAGGCCATAACCTTCTTGATAAAAGCTTTTTCGATGCCTTTGCCGAGGATGCGACAGCTGAGCAAAAAGGTGTCAATCTCATCCCCATTAATCATGATGCAGCCCGTAATACCATTGTCACCGAAGCGGTCCGCCACACTGACGCACCATATCTTCCATCCATTGGAGAGAAAATCTTTCACATCTGCATCCGTATAACGCTTGGTGGTAAGGTTGAACTGGTTGGTCTTCTGCGTCATCTGCGCGATGCGGGGAATGTTGAATTCGTTGGCGGCCTCAATGGTGATTTGGATATCCAAACTTTCCAGGAAGGCACTAAAATCGGAAAACGAATGCTGCGCCTGAACTCGGGCGGCATTGGCTTTGTATTGCTCCGTCTTTTTCTTGTCCTCCTCGGTAATGGAATACACCTTGAAATAATCTTCCACCAACTTCTTGAAAAATACGGGTAACTCGTAAGGCTGTGTCGGAAATTCAGGCACGCTCACCATCGGAAGCATCTGTCTGATGAGTTCGCGCTCAGTGGGATTGTCGTCTATAAACACGAAACTGTCCAACCCGATATTCAACTCCTCAGCCAGCTCCCGGATGTTCGTAGCCTTGTCGGTCCAGTTGATGCGGTAAGCGGCAAAGTGTTCCTTCTTCAAGACCATAAACGGGTTCTTTTCCCATGCTTCCAGCACATCTGTCTCGTTGTTTTTGGAGCATACGGTGAGAATGACGCCAGCTTGGGAGAGCTGGAGCAACGACTTCTGGAAAAAGGCGAAGGCTTTGCCCGGGTAGTCGCCGCCGATCTTGATGCCGCTGATTCCATCCTCGCCCAAAACGCCGCCCCAAAGGGTGTTGTCCAGATCCAGCACAATGCACTTCTTCCTCTTCAAAGCGATGCTGTCGACCTTGCGCTGCCACCATGCCTGAAAGTCTTTCGTCAGTTTGGGATTTATGCCCATCTGGCTGATGAAATAGAACTTCCAGTCCAGGAGGTCGGTTGCGGGATAGTTGCGGGTGAATTGCGAATAGTCAATCACCTTCAAATTGGCGTGGTTTTTCTCAGCCTCGAACAAAGCAGCGTTATACTGCCAAATGGCCCTGCGGACGGCATGGTCATCGTCGGTAAGAGGAAGGGCATAGATTTCCTCCATCGTGAGGGCGATCACAGTCTTGTTTGCATCTGTTCGAGAAAGCACGAAGTCAAACTTCTGCTGGTATCCCTGTATCTCCTCTATGGAAGTTTCACGGCTGTGCCCCACCGGCGCCTGATAGAACCAAACGTAGCCGTTGACATCGGCGGGAATTACGGAGATGTCATCATAGCCCGAAAACGTATAGTCTTTGGGGAAGAATCTCTCCACTGTATTGTTTCTGAAAACGAACAGGCTCATCTAATGATATTTGCTGGAGTCTCGACAATTTCTATCAGCCCCACGTTTTTATTGAAAAGAAAACAAACCTTGCTGCCGCAAAATGCCACGGCCTCAGCCGGTTTGCTCACCATGATATATTTTTGTTTTTTCAATTCCGCCACTGCCTCCTCAATATTGTCCACCACATAGCAACAGTGGTAGGGCGCGACCCCCACTTTTTCAAGGGTTTTGTTCACGGGGGAGTTCTCATCCGCCGGAGCCAGGAGTTCCACCGCAGGCATCCCATCTTTGGTCAGCCAGCAGATGTTGACGTTCTGTATGGGGTCAAAAACCGACTCGGAACGTTTGTATCCGCCCTGCTCGTACACAGATGCCGTGGCCTCAATGTCTTTGACGGCGACTCCGATATGGTGGAATTTGAAATCCTTCAGCATAGCCTAATACTCAATTACGGGTGATACATTACAATCCTTCAATGAAATATAAGCCGTAGCCCAAGACAAGCCAGCGCCAAACCCTGAGATGATGGCATCTGTCAGATTCTTCCCTGACAATTCCGAAGAGATAGTCAATGGGATAGATGGAGAACTAGTATTACCATATTTATCCAAGCAATACGGGACACGTTCCAAAGGATACTTTATTCTCTTGGCGACAAAATCTGTCATAAACTTATTGGCCTGATGAAGGATTAAATGGCCCACCGAAGTCAATTCCAGATTCTGGGCAGCGCACAAATCCTTGATACTTCTCGGCACGGTGCGCATCACGAAATTAAACACCTCCATCCCATTCATAAAAACCTCATTATCAGACAATATGCTGCCGTCCTTTTCCGTATGCTCCTTCATATTCTCAACCGTAGTTTTGAAACGGCCGCCCCCTGCCTTGATCTTGACAGCATCTTCACCCGACCCATCAGAATACAAGGCGAAAACTGTCTCAAAATCATCGTCTGACTTTTCGACAAGCGTAGCAGTTCCGGCATCACCATATAGCGGGGCATCCACCTTATCCATTTTGTTCACAAATTTTGAAAAAGTCTCGCCATCAAGCAGCAATACCCTATTGATACCCGACATAGAAGCGTATGCCATAGCGGTCGAAAGAGCATACACCCAACCCGAACAACCCAATGAAAGATCAAGTGCTGCCGTCGTTGTAGGCAAGCCCAACCTGTGCTGCAAAATAGGTGCTGTGGCAGGTATCTTGTAATCTGGCAACTGACTCAGAAAAAGCACCATATCTATGCTATTTCTGTCTATTTGACAATCCTCTAACAGTTTCTGTGCTGCCTTATAGCACAAGTCTGCAGCAGTGACATCCTCATCCACAAAGCGTTTTTCTTTAATACCTATGGACGTGATAGTCTTTTCAATATCTTCCTCGGAAATCAAATATCCAAGGTCACTGTTTTTGCTCACATTTTTAGGCACACAAGCGCTGATAGCTTTAATGCGCACCCCTTTATACTTAATTAATGCCATTTTTTCTATTATAAATTACTACCTCCATCCATCTTGATCTGTGTCCCCGTAACCCAACGGCTAGCATCACTAAATAAATAAATAGCTGCATAAGCCACATCAAGGGGATTACCAAATCCAAGCGGATATAATGCCTCCTGTTTTTCCCAATCTTTGTCCGAAATGTTATTGAGCGTACTTAGCAACTCTGTACGTATCATCATAGGCATAATGGAGTTAGATCGTATTTTCCGAGATACCAATTCTTTGGCATAAGCCCGCATAATACCATTTACTGCTGACTTTGAAGCTGCATAAATACCCAATCCTGGTTCAACTTTCTCCGCACCATAACTGCTCATCCAGACGAGGGAACCTCCTTTGTTAATTTTCTTCTTCACAAGCAACTGCTTCAGCATCATTATAGGTGCCGTCAAGTTCACGTCAAACACTCGTTGTATCTTCTCTTCCGTGATGAACTTAACAGGAGTCGTGTCCGACACTCCGGCACACAAGAATACACCGTCAAGGGCTGGCACGTTCTCTCCCAGCTCTTTTAGAAAATCTTGATCACAAAGATTTCCGGCAAAGGAAAGATGCCCCTCCCCTTCCAGTTGCGGCATCAGTTTTTCCAATCCTTCAGCATTCAAGTCAACTGCAACAATTATGGCTCCAAGTTTGGAGCTCTCAATTGAGGTTGCTTTGCCAATGCCAGAGGCTGCGCCGGTAATTAAAATGGTTTTCCCTTCAAGTGAATATGGATTGTACATCATTATCCTTGGTATCTTTTGTTCACTATGTTGTATATATCTGCTATACAATTTGCGTTCTCCATTTCGTTAGCTGAGAGAATCACATTATACTCTTCATCGTACATAGCCATTTCGGAAAGGGCAATAATTGAAGACCATCCAGCAATATCGCGAAATTTTGTTTCCAATGTTAGACCTTCGGGCTCGTCGTCAAATTGGTCTGCAAAATTCTGAATGAATTGTTTTTCATCTAACATAACTTATTGTATTTAAAAATATTAATTAAATGCTATTTTCTTTGCGGGAATACCGAACACAGTAATTCCCGGTTTCACTTTTCGAATCACAAAACTACAAGCACCTACTACGGCATTTTCCCCTACCACTACATTATGATTGATTACAGAATTAGTATGAACTGTCACAAAATCTTCGCATAATGTTCCTCCAACGAACATTACATTGCAATCAATTCTACAAAAAGAACCGACACGGACATCATGCCCTAATATTGCACCATTCTGAATATATGTATGACTACCTGTATTTGTATCTGCACCTATGACTGTATTTGGTTGTATTATACAACCTTCTCCTATTTTTGCATTGGTATGGATAACAGCGGTCTGATGTATTAATGTTATGAACTTTCCTCCTTTAGAGACAATCACATCAACAATTTTTTTTCTTAACTTATTATCTCCTACAGCGGTTATAAACACATCTCCTTCCTGGATATCATAATCATTCTCCGAGCCTAAAATAGGCGGATAGCCGCTAAAACCATCCAAAGAATGGAGATTAATGTCCAAAAAACCCTTAACATCAAATAATTCATTATACCCTTTACTATTTATGGCAAAATTAAACACATCCCGTGCGAAACCGCCCGCCCCTAATATAATCAAATGCTTCATATTTCTCATTTTACAAAACTCACTATACTCGTACTACTAATTACCCAATCTATAAACCATACTATAAACCATCCTCCCTTCGATGACAACACTTCAATTTTATTCGTTCTTTGACCACATATCCCAAATTCCAGCATGCATTAAAGCATAAAATACGAAGCTTGTCAATTAGTATGCTTACAACAACTATGGCAGCAAATAAAATGGCCAGATGAATAAATCTGTCAAAAACACTTAATCCGTACAATGATGCCGTATGATCATAATAATACTGTTTCACATCTGGGTGCATGTGCAACAAATATACAGATAAAATGGAAATAGAACACCAATTGATGACCTTGCTTTTAATTTTAAAGTTTTTGAATAGAAAAAACAAAGCAACAGATTGGATAATGACCAAAGGATTACTATAACAGCCCGGCAAGTCAAAAGCAGTTTTGGAGTTGGTTGTGAATATTTTATATCCGATAAAAAGAATTGCAATACAACAAGTAGCAATAACGTACATTGCAGCTGAAAACCCTACTGATTCTAACTTTTTGACTGGATATTTATTAAATGTACGCCCTAACAGATATAAGCCAATGAAATGAAGTGGTGAATAACCACTCGCAAATATTTCGCCAGCATTACATAAATAAGTTTCAATCAAATAAAATGCAATAAGGTAGTATAGCAATTGCTTTTTTGAAGCGTTCTCTACAAACACATTGAGAATCGGCGATAGTATATACAAAACCACATATGAGGTGACAAACCAATATGAATACCTTATACAATTGGCCCGGAAGAAAAAGTCACTCCATTTAAATTGGAGATCACCTGCTAAAAGAAGACCAATATATATGAGAAAAACAAAAAAATATACTTGAAAAATGAGTGACAAGAATCCGCGCCATTTCCATTTAATGGAAAAATAACCTGAAATCAGCACAAATGAATTAACTGCGCAAATGGATAATGACTCTGAAAAAATGGTAACAATATTGGCAAAGCTCAGCGTTCCCCATGTTAATGTTGCAGGAATGAAAAAAGCATGAAGATTGAGAATCATAATCATACATACGATTCTCAAAAGCTCAATGCTAGAATTTCTTTCTGATATACTATTTCCCATTTTACAATCTTACACTGCTCGGTATGTTCACCACCCTGTCGGCAAACCAGATGGTATTCTCCAGACTGTCGTGCTGGCAATGCTCGAACATCGGGAGGCGGTTCATCAATTCCCAAATGGGGCGGGTCATCACACCATTGTCGTTGGTCTCCTGCAAAAATTTCAGCTGCGCTTCCTTGTCTTTCAAGATGACCACATTGAGCCAGTAGTTGGAACGACAGTTTTCCGGCTCCGTGAAGAACTCAACCTCATCCTTAACCTCAACCTCATTTTGGAAAAACTCCTTATACCGCTGCGCTGTCTCGCGTTTGTTCAACACATACTCTTCCAAATGCTCCATCTGGGCACAGCCCAACGCCGCATTGATATTGGGCATCCGATAGTTGTAACCGATATGGTCGTGTACAAACGCCCAACGGTGCGGCACTTTGGCCTGCGTGGTAAGGTGCTTGGCCAACTTGCCCAGCTCCTCATCATTGAACAACAGCATTCCACCGCCACCCGTGGTGATGGTTTTGTTGCCATTGAAACTCAGCGCTCCTATTTTTCCAAAAGTACCCGTATGTTTTCCCTTGTAAAAACTACCGATGCTCTCGGCCGCATCCTCCACCAATTCCAGATGATACTCCTGGCACACAGCGGCAATATCCTCAATCTTGCATGGGTGCCCGAAAGTATGCATCGGCACACACGCTTTCACACGGTGGCCCGTACGCTTGTTGTAACAAACCCCGTTCTTCACTTCGGCATTCGTTTCCAACCAATGCCTAAGAGCCACAGGCGACAACCCCATCGTCTCCTTATCCACATCAATGAAGACGGGATGCGCACCAATGTAGCTGATAGCGTTGCAGGTAGCAATGAAGGTAAGGGCTTGCGTCAGCACCTCGTCACCACGTTCCACACCAGCCAACATCATAGCGATATGCAACGCGTTGGTGCCGTTCACACAAACCACTGCCCGTTTGGCACCCGTATATTCCGCCACCATCTCCTCAAAACGGTCCACGAACTTGCCCACGCTTGAAACAAACGTGCTGTCGATGCACTCGTTGAGGTATTTTTTCTCATTACCCACGAAAACGGGAACCGCCAACGGCGTAAATTCCTGATTGCCATAGAGGGTTTTTATGAAATTCGTAACTTTCTGATACATCACACTCAAATTCTTAACCTTAACCTCAGTCTCAACCTCACATCTTCTGATCCAAATTCCTCCCCTTCTCCTCGTGCTCAAAATTGGGAATAAACGCTTTCAAAGCCTCTACAACCTCTTCTTTCGTGAAATTAGGATTGGCAAACAGCGTTTCCAGCTTTTCAAAAAACGCATTCACCTCTCCGATAGGACGATGCTTACTTTCCTCAATGACACCAAGCGATTGGAAACGGCTGAGATTCAGTTTCTCGCCCGGCACGTAGAACTCCTCAAAAGATTTCTCGCCCGTGGTGTCACTCTTTGAATAGACCACCGGCCACACCTTGGTGTCGTAGGGCATTTCGGCAGCAAAGCGTTTGGCATCCTCGTCATTGTCAAACTCGCGTTTTTCATACCCCATTGCAGTAATGAAACGGTCGCAGATTTCACTGAAGGTTTTCATGTCGTCTTCGCGCAACTTGGGGAAGAACACCTCGCCACTTTTTCCTAAAATACATGCCAACATACAAATCTGTCCACTCTCCTCGGGGGAGACAAAGTAACGGCGCACATCGCTGGGAGCCACCAACGGCTGCTTGCTCATGATGCGATCCAAAAAACTCAGCGGCAGCGAACCGTTGCTGAACGCCACATTGGCGAAGCGGGCGGTCGTAACTGGAAAGCGGTCGGCGTAAGCCATGATAAGGTCTTCCATCACGCGCTTGCTGGCACCCATAATGTTCACGGGGTTGGCAGCCTTGTCGGTAGAAACACAGAAGAAGTGCCGTGGAGGAAACTCGCACAGCAGGTCGAGCAGGCGCTTAGCCTTGATGTCGTTGTTCTCAAGCAGAGCCTGCACGGAGTACTTATCTTTCTCACTCCGCACATGTTTGTGGGCGGAGAAGTTTGCCACAATGTCGAAGCCCTTCTCCTCACGGAAAATGCGTTCAAAGATAGGGTCGGCGAAATTGAGCGTATAGGTACGGTAGTCCTGCGGCACATACATTCCGTACGTGCTACGCAAGTCGCGTGTCAGCAGTGCCAGACCGTTCTCGCTCAAGTCAACCACAACCAGTTTCGCGGGCTTGAATTGACACACGCTTCTGATAAACTGTGATCCGATGGAGCCGGCACCGCCAATGACCAGCACAGAACGCCCTTCAATCTCTTCGACCAACTTGTTCCTATTAGCCTCTATATCAGAAGTAAACAAACTTTTTGACCGCTGGGTGACATGCTCCGAAATGAATTTATTTAGATTGAACATTGAAAATCTTCCAATTATGAATTAAGATTGCAAAAGTACAACTTTTTTCGTTTCGTTTAATTACAACAACTGTCAACAATGGCTTCATACTCCCTACAACACCGTGATGGTGCCGTTTACGGTGAACTCCTCCCCGAAATGGTCCGAATAGCGGATTACATACCGGTAAACGCTGTTGTAGAATATCTTACCTTTGTAATCCCCATGCCAAGCGAAGGCCTTGTCGGTGGAATAAAAGACCATTTCCCCCCACCGGTTATAGATGACAATTTTAAAATCGTCCATCTGGCTCCGGATCTTTTCAGGGATGAAGAAGTAGTCGTTCTGCCCGTCGGCTTTGGATGGGGTGATGGCGTTGGGCAAATATAAGGTGACATTCGTCGCTACCTGAATGCTTATATTTACGATACTGTCGCAGCCGTATTTGCTTTGGTATGTAATGGATGTGTCGATACGACTTCGCCCTTCCATCATGCTCTCGTGCAGATACATCCCGTAACGGCTGTATGTCGTACCTTCCGGAATCGTCTCCGAGAAGTGCAAATCGTATCGGGGGTGCACGCGCAGCTTCAAAACGATAACACTGTCGCAGCCTCCCACCTGGAATGTGCGCCGGTAATAGGACGTGCCTGCCGTTCCCGTTTCCGATGTGGAAATATTGAAATTCTCATCGGAATAGGGCTCGCGGACACAAATGTCGGCTGTGACGGTGTCTGTGGGAATGTGGCACGGATTGGCGGAAAACACGAAAAAGTTATCAGTGGTGTCACATTCTTCCTGCTGGCCACCCGTCTGCGCCACCCCCGTGCCATTGTCGTTGACCGCCACCACAATATGCTCCAAACCCGGGAATGCCAGCAACTCGGCCTCCGTGAATTGTGCGGTGCGCGTCATACAATTGTCCACTGACAGGGCGCTGTTAACGGTTTCTGTCCGAATTACCGGACCGCGATAACTGTCTGCATAATAGGTTATGCTGAATGGGTTTTCCAGGATTCGTCCGCCGGTATTGCAAAACCTGAACGAATAGGTGAATGTACCGTTTCCGTAGGTTATGCTTGTATCCGCTGTGGCTGAAACGTTCAACATTCGTGAGAAGGGCCTTCCATACTGATCTAAGGTGGTGGCCTGCTGGAGGAAGTTGTTGAACGGACGGCGCACCACACCCTGCAGGTCGGTGAAGGGGGTGGCAGGGTTGAAGTTCACCGCGGGAATCGTCAAATCATTGTTGACATTGACTACATTATAGGCATGCTGGTTCCAAACATAACGTGCGGGGGCCCAAACAGTATTTGCAGGACTATGAAAGACCAGCAATTTCGCATGCCTGTCATGATTAATGTCATAGGTACTGGAGGATGCAATGATTTCCGCCTGCCCATCCCGATTCAAATCCACAATAGCGGGATATTCCACGGCTGTGGGCGCTACACATGCGAACGTGGAAATGTTATTTCCCGTGGTTCCGTCAATGATGCGCAGATCCGACCCATCGCGATATACAATCTCTACAGAACCGTCCTGATTGAAATCAAAAGCGGTCATGGTAGTGGCACCAGAGCCGTCGCTGGTGTTTTTCGACCACATCTGCTGCAGACTTTGGGTTGCAGGCATATATCTGTAAGCTGTGATTCCATAGGCGAAGGTGAACAAGATTTCCGGATATCCGTCATTATCCACATCGGTCAGCAGAGCGCGAGAACCAGCCGTGCTGGAACTGTATGAGCAGCTGGCAATCAGTTCGGGGCTACTCCCTGCACCGCTGTATGGCTTCCATGCATACATGCAGCCGTTTTGCACCACCACCAAATCCAGATAGCCATCCAAGTCAATATCCGCCGCGGAGGTCAGCCCATCGCCAACCCCATTAGCGGTGATAGTCTTCCAGAGGGTTGCACTGTTTCCTGTTGTGCCAGAACTATTCGTAATGTTCAACTTATAGACTTTGTTGCCGCCAGCCAATTCCAAAATGCCGTCATTGTCAAAGTCGGCGAATATCGGCATCAAGGATTCTCCTCCCGAACCCATGTAGAGATGGGAGTAGCCGATAAGTTCAGGCACCGACATCAATGCCACACCCGACACAGCATTGAAAATTTTTTGCATGGACCAGATTTCCGGAATGCTGTCCCCATTCACATCGGCCAGGATAAGATTAGGGGTTTGGTTCTGTGTCGCCGCCAAAGATTCATTAGATGTCCATAGCAAGGTTCCATTATAATGATAGCATCGCAGAAAGCCGTCCTTGTTTTGTACAAACAACTCGGCTACCCCATCCCTGTCCACGTCGCCAACAGCCAGAGGATAGCCACCATAAACATACATCGGGCTGGTGTTGATGGTATATTTGAGTTGCAGATTCGGACTATACACGATAATGGATGAGGACATTGTGGGCGAATCATAATACCCGACCGTAACAATCTCGGTCTGACCGTCGTTGTCAATGTCACCAATGTAAGGCTGAGCATACATGTGAGAGAGGGACTGACTGCTACTTCCTTGTACGATACCCCAATTCTGCACCTCCGCATTGGTCGTGCAGTCGGCGGTCACCATATTGTCGGGCAAGATGTTCTGGGCGCGGGCAACCGTCAGGACGGCAACGCACAGCAGCCATATCTTCAACCGTCTAATCATTTCGTCATTATGGTCTTTGTATAGTATAATCAATGTTTTTCCTCCACCTTCCAGCAGCCGCCCTTTTCGGGACCAATGCGGTCTATGGTTTCAAGTATCCTATCGGGACCACATAAACGCCATCCTCTTTACGATGGTACGCCATATTACCCACAGCGGTAAGCACCATCTTGAAAGAGGGTGCATTCATCCGTTCCACATCAATTTTCGTTTCCAATCTATTTAAAGAGCTTGCTCCTTCATTAATCAGTTTCTCACCGCCCAATTTAATCTCCACAAGCCCGTAATGTCCGTTGCGCAAATGGATAACGGTGTCACATTCCAGACCATTTCTATCCCTGAAATGAAATACCTGACCGTTCAAAGCATCGGCATATACACGCAAATCACGCACTGCTAATACACTCAATTTTAATCAATTACAAATTTCATTTGGCGATTTGGCGATTTTTCATTTGGCGATTTGACGATTTTTCATTTGGCGATTTGACGATTTTTCATTTGGCGATTTGGCGAAATCCTTTTCTTATCAGCCGGTTCACATCCGCGGACACGTTCCAGTAATACACCACCAGCAATCCAACCAGCGACACGATGCCCGTGCGCACCACGCCCTCCACTACCCGGAATGCTAACGAAGGCTCCGTAACAATCTTGCCTACAACAAAGAGTATCAAATAGTTGAGGATGAACATCAGCACGCCCACCGCCAGCACTTTGAACTGCCCCCAACTGAACGGATAGGTGCCCACCCGCCACTTGACATACAACAACAGCAGGATGTAATAGATGACGTTGGAGCCCAACGTGGCCAACGCACCACCCTCAATGCCGCAAATCGGAATCAGATAGTTATTCAAAAAGATTGACAATACCATCAGTAAAAGCGTGAAGAACAAACCAGTATAGTACCAACGAGTGTAACTGAGGGCAGAACTGCCAATAGCAAAAGCTGACGTAATCAGTTTGGAAGTGGCCAATATCAGCACCACCCATTTGCCCGCAGCATACTGCTCCCCATTGGGCAAAAGGTCGAAAAAGAGGTCAATATTTATCCAAATCAAAATAAAGATCACCATGCCCACAAGCAGCTGGTTCAACGACACTTGCTGATACAGTCGCGTGGCTGTGGACAAGTCGGCGGGTGTGGCCCGCAACGCCACTGCGATGCGCGGCTGCACGATGGCGTTCAACGACCGCGACGGAATCTCCACCATGGTGGCTATGTAGTTGGCTATGGCATAGATACCCGTGAACATCAAGCCCATCTTGGCGCTGATGAAGAAGCTGCTCAGCGTGGGCATCACGCTGCCCACCAACGCCGCCGTAATCAAGAACAGAGTGTACCACAGGAAATCGCGACGCAACTCTGGCGTAATGTTACTGAAATCGGGCTTGAACGAAATCTTCTGTGAGAAAAGAAGATAACAAAGATTCAGCACTGCTCCCAGCCCATACGTCGCGCAAAAGACAATCACCAGCCCATCCAAATTTATCACATGCCATAAACCATAGAGCAGGTAACCAACCAAAAGGCTGACACGGATAAAGACCTCGCGAATGGCACGCGGAACCGCAACCCGCTCCAGTATTGTCGCATTTGTCTCGCACACACACATATACAGCATGAAGAAGGCCATCGGAAGTGTGAAATAGACATAATTGACAAATAGCGGGGAATTGTCTTCAAACGCACGGATTATCAACCCTTTAAAAACAAGGAAAACAAGCAGAAACAACAGAAAACCGACAAAGGGAATGATCAGCGTCCAGAAATAAAGTCCCTGCTGGTTGCGGCTGTCGTCCTTGAAATGCGGATAGAAACGCAACGTGGACGAACCCGTACCCATCAGCGCCAGCGAGCTGAAGAGCGTGGCAGCATCCACCAGCACACGGGTCAATCCGACCTCCTCCGGCGTCAGGTACGACGTGATGATGAAGAAGGTGGTCACGAAGCCGATGGCCACCCCGATGTAGGTGGCGATGGTGCCTTTGATGCTTTGTCTTGCGATGATACCCATGATAGGGGATAGGTTTTAGGGAACAGGGGATAGGTAGAGACGCAGTGCACTGCGTCTCTACATTTCAATTATCAATTTTCTTCAGCCACGCCCCCGGCACATAGGCCGTGGCGTAGATGCCGACGCCGTGCAGCTGCACGAAGACGCGCTTTTGGTGCTTGTATTTCATCACCACGCCCTCCACGCCAGCGAAAGCACCGTCTGTGACGACCACCCGGTCGCCCTCGATGATCTTCGGCACTTCAGATTGCCTGACGATGATGTTCTGATTGCGCGACTCGACAATGATCTTGAAGCTCTCCATCTGCCGGTCGGGCACCGTCAGCAACTCGTTTTTACCGAACCCATTGGTTTTAAAATGGTTGTAATAAGGTGTCAATCCCGGAATTAACAACGGATTTTCCAACAACTTCCGAAAATCCAGAAACGTGGTGCGCACAAACAATAGGCTTTTGTCCAACGGTTCCTCCTTTATCACTGAATTGCCGGTATTCTCGTCCTCTTCAACGCGACAGAGTGTCGGAAGGTACGGTTCAAGGCGGTCGTTGCCAAGCGCCACCAGCCGGTCGTACACTTTCTGAGCGCGGTGGTAGGTGGCGCGGATGGGAAACCAGTAGCGCACCTCCGGCTGCGGCGCATACCCCACCGACTTCCCGCTGTTGCTTTTTTCAACTTCGGGATGAACAAGAACACTACATTCAGCGCTGACAGGATTTTCATCTTGCTGTCTGCCAGCCAGTTTCACCACTTCTTCCATTATTGTGCAGCGGCGTGTCTTATGGCATCATTCGGATGGAAGACTCCATAGAATAGCCGTTGCAAAGGTACGTTTTTTTCTTTTATCCTGAAAATCCGAATACCATAGAAAACACGCATCATTTTCCCAATTTATCCATTCTTTTCCTGAAAAACGGCACAATGGATAAACAGATATGGCATTTTGATAATTCCGAAAAAAAATGTAGGTTTGCCGTTTTAAAATCATACAGAGAAAATGACTGTAAACATCATAACCTTAGGATGTTCCAAGAACATCGTAGATTCGGAAGTGCTGGCTGCCCGGCTGCAACGGCTGGGGCACCGCGTCTTCTTCGAGGGCACCATGAAGAGCGACATCGTCATCCTCAACACGTGCAGCTTCATCGGCGACGCGCGCGAGGAGTCGGTCAATGAGATCCTTGTCCAGGTGGAGCGCAAGATGCGCCGCCACATCAAGAAGCTGTACGTGGTGGGCTGTCTGGCCCAGCGCTGCAAGGCGGAGCTGGAGGCCGAGTTGCCCGAGGTGGACGGGTTCTACACCTTCGCAGATTTGCACAAGATGGTGGATGCCAACGAGTTCGACCTGTTAGGCACCAGTGACCGACTGCTCTCCACCCCACCCCACTACGCATACCTCAAGGTGTCGGAAGGCTGCGACCACCAATGCTCCTATTGCGCCATCCCGCTCATCCGCGGCAAGCAGGTTTCCAAGCCCATCCCTCTGCTGGTAGAGGAGGTGCGCAAGCTGGCCGACCAGGGCGTGAAGGAGGTGATGCTCATCGCACAGGACCTCACCTACTACGGCATCGACCTCACCGGCAAACGCGAGCTGGCCAACCTGATGGAGGCTCTGGCCCAGGTGCACGGCATCGAATGGTACCGGCTGCATTACGCCTACCCGCTCAACTTCCCCTACGAGATTCTGGACGTGATGAACGCCTACCCGCAGTTCTGCCGCTACCTCGACATCCCCTTCCAGCACATCAGCGACGCCATCCTCAAGGATATGCGCCGGGGCGGTGGTTCGCAGTACATCTACGACCTCATCGCCCGCATCCGCGAGACGGTGCCCGGCATCGCCCTGCGCACAACGCTCATCTCCGGCTACCCGGGCGAGACACTCGAACAACATAAGGAACTCGTGGAATTCGTGCGCCGCAACCGGTTCGAGCGCCTCGGCGTGTTCGCCTACTCGCAGGAAGAAGACACCCCCGCCTACCCGCTGGGCGACCCCATACGCCGCAACATCAAAACCCGCCGCGTGGGCGAGATCATGCAGCTGCAGGAGACCATCTCGCTGGAAATCAATCAGTCGAAAGTGGGCAGCACCCTCCGTGTCATCATCGACGGCGAGGAGCGCGACCACTACGTGGGCCGCACCGAGTTCGACTCGCCCGATGTAGATAACAGCGTGCTGATTTCCAAAGAAAAAGCCCTCACCATCGGGGAATTTTACAACGTGGAAATCACCGATGCTGCGGAATATGACCTGTATGGGACTGTACAATAGTTATATCATGAAAGGTAGAGAAAACAAACCGCATATCGGCATCTTCGGGCGGCGCAACAACGGCAAAAGCTCGCTCATCAACGCGATTACCGGCCAGGACATCGCCATCGTGGACCCACACGCCGGCACCACCACCGACCCCGTGCGCAAGTCCATCGAGATCTTCGGCATCGGGCCCGTCATCCTTATCGACACCGCCGGCATCGACGACGAAGGCACCATCGGGCAGAAACGCATCCGGAAGACCTTGGACGTGCTGCCCACCATCGACTTCGCCATCCTCGTCACCACCAACCACCAATACGGACAACCCGAGCGGATGTTGGCCGACCATTTCCACGAATACGAGATTCCGTTCATCATCGTCAACAACAAATCCGACCTGAATGAGCCGCAGCGCGTGACCGACGGCGTCATCGCCGACAACATGTACGAGGTGAGCGCCAAAACCGGCGACGGCATCGCTGCCATGCTGGAGGCCGTCGTGGCCAAGATGCCCCCGTCGGCCTACATCTCGCACTCCCTGTTGGGCGACATCATCCGCGAGGGCGACACCGTGGTGCTGGTCACCCCCATCGATTCGGAAGCCCCCGAGGGCCGGCTTATCCTGCCGCAAGTGCAGATGATTCGCGACATCCTCGACAACGACGCCATCGCCATCGTGCTGAAAGAGGACAAGGTGGCCGGGTGGATTGCCGACCACGAACTTCCCGCGCTGGTGGTCACCGACAGCCAGATGTTCGCCCGCGTGGCCCGGGACGTGCCGGAGGCTGTCCCGCTCACGGGCTTCAGCATCGTGCTGGCCCATCACAAGGGCGACTTCGAGCACTACCTGCAAGGCACCCCGATGGTTGACCAGCTGCACGACGGCGACCGCATCCTCATGCTGGAGTCCTGCACGCACCGCACCTCCTGCGAGGATATCGGACGCGGCAAACTGCCCCGCTGGATCCAACAGCATACCGGCAAAGAATTACATTTCGATTTTGTGGCCGGCCTCAACCAGATTCCCGACATCCGCCAATACGCCATGGTCATCCAGTGCGGCGGCTGCATGATTACCCGCCGGCAACTCCTAAACCGCCTACGGCCCGCCATCGAACACGGCATCCCCGTATCCAACTACGGCATGATGATCGCCTACCTCAACGGCATCTTCGACCGCGCGGTACGACCATTCCGATCTGAAGAGTTTTAGAAATCCGTTCCGATGGAGAACATAAACATGCCCTTCTTGTTGGCAATCTTGAAGTCCTCCACACCCCACGCATAATCCAGGCGCAGGAAATAGCCCAGCAGAGAGCAGCGGAATCCCACGCCGAAGCCGCCCACAAACGGGTCCACCTGCCGTTTCACCATCACGGTAATCGGGCCGGAATAGATGTAGCGCGTATAGAGACAATTGTCCTCGGAATAGGGTGTCCAGCCCGTCCACGCCGTGCCCACATCGCCAAACAGGTTGAACTGCATGGAATTCAGGAAATTGATTGACAGTTTACGTCCGGCAATCAGTTGCACAAAGGGGATGCGCAACTCGCCGCTAAACAGCACGAAAGAGGTGCCGTTGCGGATATTCTGCTTGAAACCGCGCATATTGGTGGCCAACGTCTGATAGGCATAATTCTTACTCTGATCCACCCAGATATCGCTGTTGAACTTAGCCCTCACCCAGTTGTCAACGCCACCCATGTAATAGACCAGACGCGCCGAGCCCACGTTGGTAGAGGCGGCGGCACGCAGGGCCAAGGTCATGTTGCGGTAGAGCTTGAACGACCGCCGCGCATCCAGACCGACCACAAAGAGATTCATCGTCTCGCGCTCCGCCCGCTGCTCGTATTCGGCGAACATCTTCAGCTTGGTGCCACGCCACAGATTGGTATAAAGCTCTTTGGACGAGTCGAAGATGTACTCCAAACGGGCGCCCGCCCACACATGACGACTGTCGGGCATCTGCAGCGACACGTCGCCTAAGGAGGCATACACGCACGTCTCGTACCGGCCCTTCAGCGTCAGCCGCAGACTGTGATGTTTGTTGAACGGGTATTTCAGGATGTAAAACAACGTATTATTGCCCTGTTTGATATAATACTCGCCAGCCTCGCTTGAGATGGTCTGCCGGTATAGGATAATCTGCCGGTCAAGGCGGCGCGCCAGATTCTCATAGCTCAACATAAACTCGTAATTGCGCAGGTTCAAGCCTACACGGAAACCGCCCGTCACCCGGTAATCCTCAAAAAGATCATTGATACCCAGCATAAACAAGGCGTTCAGGCCGGAATTGAGATAGATGGGCGACGTGCCGCCCGTGAACTGCTGATACGTGTTGTTGAGGAAACTGAAGTCGGCCTGCGTGATGACCTTGTTGATGGAATACTGCACCCGATAGCCCGTGCCCACCGGGATGTAGAACTCTGAATGTTTGCGACCCGACTTCTCCGAGCTCCCGACTCCTGTCTCCGAATCATCCGAATACACCTGCACGAACCCATGCTGTTTGGTGGTGGTCGTAGCCTTTGCACTGTCGGTTTTGGAAACAACACCGCCGGCCATCTCCTGCTGTATCTTGTTATGGAACACCGAGGGCGATACCTCCGGCGTGAACAGCGGATTCAGCATCGAAAGGTAGATGCGTTTCACTTTATCCACCAGCGAGATGTCGGCCACCTTGCCCGAAGCGGGGTTATATGCCTGCTCCACAATGCTGTACGCCCGGTCGGTCAGCGCCGTGCTCTTGGCATAATAGGCGTAGTGCACGGCTGTATCCACCCGACTGATGGTACTGTCGAACGTGGCCATGTAGCGGTTGACCAGGCCATCCTTGTCGCTCAGGTAGATAATCTGCTGCGGCCCCACAAACTGCACGCCATACTCTTCGGCGTACGGCGTGTTGGTCACCCGAAGCAACTCTGGATTTTTCCTCGAATAATCATACATGTACAACTCCGGATAACGTTTCGGGACAGCCTCCATGAAATCATCTTTCAGCCCGATCGTGTCCCTGTTCCGCGTCGAGGCAAAGACAATCTGCTGCTGGTCTTTCAAAAACACCGGACCGTAGTCGTCGTAAAAGTCGTTGGTCAGATTTTGGAACGAGCGCGACAGGAAACTGTAAAGGTAAATGTCGGATTGCCCGTTTTTAAAGCCGGAAAACAGCATCATCTTGCCATCGGGAGCATAGCACCAGGAGGTAATCTTCTCCACATCCACCAGAAAACGTTTCTCCCATTTCTTTTTTTCCAGATTATAGGGATAATAATAGCAATGTCCCTTGTCCTCGAATGTCATGCCCAGCACGTCACCCTGTGGATGCCACGAAAGCAACGGATAGGAGTAGTCGGGGTTGTCTTCGGTTTTCTGAAAACGTTTCAGGATGCACCGTGGCCGGCTCCACGCCGGGGTTTTCAGCCACACGCGGATCTGCCCCGCCTCGTTGGTCACGTAGGCGTGGGATTCGCCATCGGGCGAGAAGCAGAACTGCCCGTAATGGCGGGCGGCCTTGGGATGTTTGAGCAAACCGTCGCCCACAGGCATGGTGCGACTCTTGTCAGGATGGTACATCACATAATAGTATTTGTACCAGTTGACCAGCAGCACGCGATAAGGTGTCTTGGTGGCATACAGGAAACCCCGCTCCATGTTCTTGGATGAACGGGTGTTATACAAAATCTTCGGGATCACCTGTTTCCCATAAAGGTCCACCACATACTTCCAGAACGAATGGCCCGCGTAGGTGGCATCCACGGGCGAAAGTTCGTCAAAGTCGGCGTAACGCTGGGTGAGGATACCGTCCTTAACATGATAGTCGATGTCGCTGTTCCAAGCCTCCCCGAAATAGGAAGCCAGCCCGCTGAAGTACCAGTTGGGCACATCCATCAGGTAATCGTACGTCATGTTGGAGCCCACGCTGGCACCCTGCACGAGCCAATGCGCATACACGTTCATGATGCCGCTGCGGATCATGCGCTCTAGATGGGCGTGATTGCCGTCAAAGTAAAGGTATATCTTGGTGCCATACACATTGGTGACACCGCCCTGGTTGTAAAAATCGTCGTCATCGTAGGCAAAATTGGACTCGCGGAAATCCTCCTGCGTGTTATAGACGATAAACTGTAGTTTCTTCTGGGAGGTATAATTCAGAAGATGCTCTATTTCACGGATATAACCGGGCACCTTGTAGAACACATACTGTGCCAGCGCCCGTCCGGTGGGATAGTAATACACGTCATACTGCTCGGCGCGCATATACTGCCAGTTGAAGTTCTGGTGCTGCACGCGATTCTTGCCGAAGGTGAGCTGCGAGCCGTTATAAAACTGAGCGAAAGTTTTTTGCGGGATGCCTGAACACAAAAGAGAAACCAGCACAAGAAGTGCCAGTTTGTATTTCAAATGATGCGTGTGTCTTGTGTCCATAACTCTCCCGAATAGCGCGTATGCGTTGGGGGAAGGTTAGTTCAGGTTGCAATCCTTCACCCACTTTTCAATAAGCTGTTTCTGTCTGGCCTCGTCCTTCAGCTCCTCACCGATCACCTTCTCTGCAATCTCAATGGAGAGGTTGGCAATCTCGTTCTTCACGTCCGTGATGGCCTTGAGTTTCTCGTAGTTGATGGCCTTCTTGGCATCTTCGATGATGGCCTGCGACTGCTGTTCCGCCTTGAGCAGAGCCTCTTCCTTCATCTTTTCCGTGACAACACGGGCTTCGTTGAGGATGGCGTCGCGCTCCGACTTGGCCTCAGCCAGCATGGCCTGATACTTTTGATTGATGTTCTCCAGCTCGGTGTGAACGCGCTCGGCTTCGTCCAACTGGTCCTGGATCTTCTTGTTACGGCTGGCAATGCCCCCCGTGATGACGGGCCACGCGAACTTGGCCAATATGAAAAACAGGATGCCGAAACCGATAAGCATCCAGAAAATGAGTCCGAATGAGGGTTTTATGAGTTCCATATATGATTAAATGGTGTTTTTTTAATTCAATTTTTAAAACAACGTATCCCCGCCAACCGCGGGGACACGTTGAAATGCTTACGCAATTGCGATGAGCAGACAGACCACGATGGCGAACAGGGCGACACCCTCGATAAGAGCGGCGGCCAAGATCATGTTGGTACGGATGTCACCGGACACTTCCGGCTGGCGGGCGATGGCAGACATGGCGTCACGGCCAATGTTACCAATACCAAGACCAGCACCGATGGCGGCGAGACCGGCACCGATACCGGCACCCATCTGACCAATACCTAAATTTGTGGCTGCTTGCATTAATGTTGTGAATACAGACATAATTGGTATAATTTAAAATTGGTTAAAAAAGTTTATTTCACTAATTCAGTTGACTCCTCATGACCACACGCCATGCCGATGTAGATGGCGCTCAGCAGGGTGAAGACAAATGCCTGGATGAAGGCCACCAGCAGTTCCAGACAGCCCATGAATATGTAGAAGAAGATGGACACCACCGACACACCGTAGCCGAGGGCGGGTGCCATCTGCCCGAAGATGAATATCAACGAGATGAAACCCAGCACAATGATGTGGCCGGCGGTGATGTTGGCAAAAAGACGGACCATCAGCACGAACGGCTTCGTGAAGATGCCGATCAACTCCACAAACGGCATGATCGGGGCGGGCAGCTTCAACCACCAGGGCACGCCCGGCGTGTTGAAAATGTCCACCCAATACTCCTTGCCGGCGGAAAACGTCGTGATGAAGAAGGTGATCAGGGCCAAGATACCCGTAACGGCGATATTGCCCGTCAGGTTGGCGCCGCCTGGAAATATCGGAATCAGCCCCATAAGGTTGTTCAACAGGATGAAGAAGAAGAGCGTGAGCAGATAAGGTGCATATTTGTCGGCATGTTTTCCCAAAGATGGATTGATGACCTCGTCCTGCAGGAACACGATCACCGGTTCCACCAGGGCCTGCATTCCCCTGGGAGCCTGGTCGGGCCGCTGCTTGTACTGCTTGGCCACCGAAAGGAATATCCACGCAATGAGTATCAACGAGATAAAGAGGGCGCACACATTCTTGGTGATGGAAACGTTGAATTTGCACACATGGTCCACGGCATATTCGCCCCCTTCTTCCAAAGGACCCGTGTAGTCATCGGTCAGCTTCACGATGGAACCCTTCTGGTCGCCCCAGCCCAACGCATAGCCCTTGTAGGCCGCATGGCCGTGATGGAACTTGCTGGACATGAAGACCACCGGACGCCCCCCATCGACCAGAATCACCGGCAACGGGATAGTGACACTCTTGTCGCCCTCACCACAAATATGCCATCCGTAACTGTCTGTTACGTGGTCGATAATGAAGGGACCCGCCTGGAAACCATCGCCGGAAGCGTCGGCCGCCTGACCGGAAATGGGAAAAAAGAAGCACAAAACCGCCATGACGGCGATGGACAATATCTTGGTTATTTTTCTACAAGTCATAATATATCAGTCAATTATAGCCTTTAACAGAAAGGCCTCCTTGTCGTTTGAAAAAAGCGGCGCAATATACAAAAAAAAAGTTCAGCATATCGAATCTTCTCCATGTATCCAACAACCCCATTAATTTGTATTTTTGTGCCCGCTAAAATTATGGTCCGACTGCATCAACTTTTCTGGTCATTCTTCAAAATCGGCACCTTCACCATCGGGGGCGGCTACGCCATGATCCCATTGATGGAGAAGGAGTTGGTGGATCGTAGAAAATGGCTGGAGCGGGAGGAGTTTCTGGACCTCATGGCCGTGTCGCAGGCCCTGCCCGGCATCTTCGCCGTCCACATGGCTACCTCCATCGGCTACCGGCTGCGGGGCGTGCGGGGAACGCTGGCCGCCATCGCCGGCAACATCCTGATGCCCATCGCCATCATCCTGTGTCTGGCTATAGGCTTCCGGCAGCTCCGCGACAACGCCTTGTTCGAGGCGGTGTTCAAGGGGATACGTCCCGCCGTGGTGGCGCTCATTGCCGCCCCGGTGTTCAACATGGCGCGCACCGCCCGCATCAGCCTGCGCAACTGCTGGATTCCCATCCTGGCATGCCTGCTCATATACCTGCTGGGCGTGTCGCCCGTATGGATTGTGCTGGCCGCCATCCTCGGCGGAAGCCTATATGGCTATCTCACAAACAGAAAGGAGGCGGCATCATGATTTTCCTGCGGCTGTTTTTCACATTCTTGAAGATCGGCGTCTTCAGCTTCGGCGGAGGACTGGCCACCATTGCCCTCATCCAGCACGACGTGGTGGAGGAAAAGGGCTGGCTGACCACGCAGGAGTTCACCGACATTGTGGCCACCTCGCAAATCACGCCCGGTCCCGTGGGCATCAACACCGCCACCTACACAGGCTACACCGCCGTGGTCAACGCGGGCTACCCGGAATGGGCGGGCATCCTCGGCGCGCTGACTGCCTCCTTCGCCACCATCCTGCTGCCCGTCATCCTGATGCTCGTTGTCTGCAACCTGCTGGTGAAATACAGGCAAAACCCCGTGATGGCGGCCACCCTGTCCGTGCTGCGCATGGCCGTGGTGGGCCTGATTGCCGCCGCCGCGCTGCTGATGGTCTCCGCCGAGACGTTCGGCTCCTACTCCACCGACTCGCTGCAGTTTTTCGTCAGCATCGCCATCTTCGCCGTGGTGTTCATCGCCTCCTTCAAATTCAAAACCAGCCCCATCCTGCTCATCCTGCTCAGCGGCGTGGCGGGCTTGCTGGTTTACGGTATATTTTCGTAGAGACGCAATGATTGCGTCTCTACAGGCCACACAATTGCCGCATCAATTCTCCCACCGGGAAACGGAAAAATCGCTGCTGCTCATTGATAAGCGTTCGGGGCGGCCCTTGTAGGTGACCTTGCTCGCCTCGGTGGTGCGCGCACGCAGGTCGCGAACCGTGCCCATGGCCACCCGTGACGCCTCCGTGGCACGCACATCGGCCACCTCCGCTGTCACCCCCTCCAAGTCGGCGTGCGAGGCCTCATCCACTTTCACCCTCAACGTGTCGATACGGCCCGACAGCGTGACGGACGACGCCTCGTCCACCTCCAGATCCAGCTTGCGCAGGTTCAGCGCCTGCCCGGAACGGAAACTGCAAGCCTCCGACAGTTTGATAATGTCGAGCGACGGAGCCGTGACCTCCACCACCGCCACCGACCCGCCTTTGATACGGTCGTCCTCGTTCCGTATGTAGAGGATGCCGTTGCGGACCTCCGTATGCAGATGCCGGATGGCATCCTCCGCCGCTTTCACGTGAACGGCGCAGGTGTCCGCCTGACGGTAACGCACCTCAACACCGCTCTCGGCATCCACGGCATGGAACGTGTCCCCGTCGCGCCACTCTTCCGCCATAACGGCAGGCATGTACCGGCCGGAGGGGGCCACCTCCTCCCAGAAATGCTCCACGCGCAGGTTCTGGCGGTTGTTGTAAGCGCGCACCCCCGTGACGACCATGCCCGCGATGCTGACCAGCCACAACACCACCAACGACCATACAATCCACTGGTGGCGCGGCTTCCGGTTATTGACCAGGTAGATGCAGAACATGACGATAGAGACCGCCGGACAAAGCAGGAACAGGGCCACGCTCAGCAGCAGCGCCACCTCGTTCACGCCCGCCGTGACCCATGGGATCAGGTGGAAACCGACCATCACCGCCGCGGTGAAGACACCCAGGATGGCCGTGAACAGGCTGAAGCCTATCAGGCTCAGCACCACGATGGCCAGCACCTTCAACACCCGGCCCAAGGCACCGGAATCCCTCGGCTGAGAGGGCTCGCTGCGGGCGGAGAAATTCCGTATATTGTCCACATTGGGCTCCACGCCCCGCATCTCCAATTGCTGCGACACCGACTGGGCCTCCGGGATAAAAATCCACAACAGGATGTATATGAATAGCGGGCAACCGATACCCAAGACAAAGACAACCAGAAAGATAATACGCAAGATGGTCGGGTCCCAGTCCATATAGGCGGCCAAGCCGCTGCACACGCCCCCTATCTTTTTGTTCTCCGTGTCGCGGTAGAGCTTGCGCGGACATTTTTTCGTCGTGGTCTCCTGCTTCGGGGCGGACGGCTCCGACGGGGCAGCCTCTTCCTCGTCGCCGAACTGGCTGGGCTGACCCAGCGTGTCCATCACTTCCCGTACATCCTGCATCTCCACCACATCCCGGTTTATCAGTTTTTCGGTAAGAAGTTCCGCAATACGCGCCTCAATGTCCTTGAGAATCTCATCGCGCTCGACCGGAGTGAAATGTTTTCCCAAGTCCTCCAAATATTGCCGTAGTGTCTGATAGGCGTCCTCGTCAATATGGAACACCCTTCCGTTCAAATTAATTGTGCATGTTTTCTTCATATTGTTTGTTATTAAAAATTATCGGATTTAATGATGTTCACTGCCGTCTGGAGTTCCTGCCAGGCCTCCTCCAACTCTGAAAGGAAGCGGCCGCCATCCTCGGTGAGTTCGTAGTATTTGCGGGGCGGTCCCTGCAGGGATTCCTGCCACTGATAAGAGAGATAACCCGCGCTTTTCAAGCGTGTGAGGAGCGGATAGAGCGTGCCCTCCACCACAATCAGGCGGGCTTTTTTCAGTTCATCGATGATGTCGGACACGTACGCCGGCTTCCGGGAGATGACGTGCAGGATGCAGTATTCCAGGAAACCCTTGCGCATTTGGGCTTTGATGTTGTCGGGATTGATTGGCATGATGTCATAATTTTTTCCGGCTGCAAATATACACTTTTTATAATACTATGCAATGCAAAGTACTATTTTTTTAGGGAACAGGGGTCAGGGGACAGTAGTCAGTGAATAGTGATTAGTGACCAAAGACTATAGACTATAATCCAAAGCCTTCATTTCTTAACTCCTTAGTCCAACAATTAAACAATTAAACAAATAAACAATTAAACAAAACCCCGTCAGGGCGGAAGGGTGTATTTTGTTGGGAATTCATAACACATCTGATTCTCTGCGAGTTACTGATTTGCTCGAAGAATCTTCTGTGTTTGGCGGATATTTGTGTGTTTTTTTACTTACTTTTGCCGCACAAATTTAAGGGTTTCACCAAATTCCTATTACTATGAATCGATTTTCTGCCCTTTTCATCTTGTTGCTCACCTTCGCAACAGCATCGGCACAAACCATTGTCTTCAGCGACAATTTTGACTCTTACACCGCAGACAGCACTCTATCTGCGAGCAATCCATCCTGGTGGTCCACTTGGGGAGGCTTTCCCGAACAGGACGGCACTATTGTTAACAATCTGGCCGCCTCGGCACCCAATTCGCTGCATATCTCTAACGCAAACGACCAGGTATTCTTCGTGAAGCCCGTCAACGCTTCCACGAACAGTAGAATCCCCGTCAGAAACGGCCACTATGCCGTATCTTTCAATTATTATGTGCCGTCGCAAGGCCCTGGCGCTTACTTTAATGTGCAACACTATTTCGCAGACTCCTGGGCCTTCGCCACCTATTTCAGAAACAACGGCACCGGATATTTCATAGCGGGAGGTGACACCACCGATTTCTCCTATCCGTCCAACACGTGGTTCCCTGTACTTGTGGACGTGGATCTGAGCCACGATTATGCCACGTTTGCGGTCAACAATGTCACGGTCAAAACCTGGCCATGGCATTATGAACAAGAGTATCAGGACGTTGATGTTCTTGCTCTTGATGTTGTTAACTTTTTCTCCAATGCTCCTGGTGATATTGCCGGAGATTACTATGTTGATGACTTCACCTTGAGCGAGATTGTGGCTTTTATCGACACGCTGCCCGTGAACGCCGACTCCCTCTGGTTTTCAACGATCCCTAATACCATTGACACGTTTGAACTGGAAATTGACAATCCTGATTACCATGATGTTACGATCAGGAACTTCGTCACCTACGACATTCCGAATCCGGATATGACCCCGACCGGCATAGTCGAACTTGACAATCATAATGATTCGATTTTCAGTATCGTCAGGTTCGACTCCATACCCTACGATAATGGGCAGATTCGATATACCTTTGCTTATTCTTTTGAAGCGAAGGAACTGAAACCTCATATCGGCAAAACCATCCAAAAAATCCGCTTCCCGCTGGGAGATGGGGCTATATCTGGCAAAGTTGGTGTATATTCAGCACTACATGATACAATTCCACGCGGCACTCCATGGAACTCATTGAGCATTCAGTCTTTCGTGCCTGTAGAAGGATGGAACGAGGTGATTCTGAACACCCCGGCAGTCATTGATGGCAACCACATTCGGGTATATGTCGAATTCAATGTCCGGACGGATTCATGCTATACACTTGTCCTTGGTGACAGCATAGATATGAACAAGCGCTATCTTTACATACATCGTCACGATTGGATTCAAGGCTACTTCCTTCAAACACTGTATGACCCCGATGTTGAGAGCCGAACCATCCCTATTTCCATCGCAATTGACGGAACACCCATAACACAATGGCTTGATATACCGTCAGAAATGCATATTGCTGGGAACGAAAGCGGGACTTATGCGGTAACTTCGCATATTGGCAATATGGCTGTTGGAGAGGAACACTCTGCGAAAATATACATGTTCTCGGATATGTTTAAGAAAAGGATTTTGCCTGTACATCTGTTAGTCAGCCAAGTTGATGTGAACGAGCACAACGAGATTGAGGTCAAAATCTTCCCGAATCCGGCCTCCGATTTCATGAAAATCACTTCCGAGGAGATTCTTCGGGTTGAGGTTTACAATCTGAAAGGTCAGAAGATGATAGACAACCGCTATAGTGGTAGCCACGTGGTTATCCCCACATCCGCTCTGCCGGCCGGCATCTACGTCGTGAATGTGACGACCTCTGCAGGCAAGACATCCAAAAAAGTGGTGGTGCGTTAGGCTATCCCCTTCCGGCCTGCATCATCGCATAAAAAATCGCCGCCGTCAAACAACGTGAGACAGCGGCGATTTTAGTTGTAGGATCATGTTATGCTATTCGCTCAACATGCAGACCAGATTACGGTCGCCGAAGGCGTCGTCAATCTTGCCGACGGTGGGCCAGTATTTCTCCGTGTGCGGGAGCGGGAACGCAGCCTGCTGGCGCGTGTAAGGACGATCCCACTCGTCGGCACACACCACGTTCATGCTGTGCGGCGCGTTCTTGATGAGGTTGTTGGCCTGGTCGGCCTTGCCCTCCTCAATGTCGCGGATCTCCTGACGGATGGCGATCATCGCGTCGCAGAAACGGTCGAGCTCGCTTAGCGGCTCGCTCTCGGTGGGCTCCACCATCAAGGTGCCGTGCACCGGGAAGGCCACCGTGGGCGCGTGGAAACCGTAGTCCATCAGACGCTTGGCGATGTCGCCCACCTGCACGCCTGCGTGACGGTCAAACTCGTTGCAGTCGAGAATCATCTCGTGGGCGCACATGCCGTTTTTACCTGTGTAGAGGATTTTGTAATCCTTCTCCAAACGGGCACGCATGTAGTTGGCGTTCAGGATGGCCGTCTTGGTGACTTCCGTCAAACCTGTGCCGCCCAGCATCTTGAGGTAACCGTATGTGATCGGAATCAGGTAAGCGCTGCCGTAAGGAGCCGTAGCCACTTGGCTGCCCTGCTCGCCGCCCACCGGCATCATGGCATGGTTGGGCAGGAACGGGACGAGTTTCTCGCACACGCCAATCGGGCCCACGCCAGGACCGCCACCGCCGTGAGGCATGGCAAACGTCTTGTGCAGGTTGAGATGGCACACGTCGGCACCCATCGTGCCCGGCGAGGTGAGACCCACCTGGGCGTTCATGTTGGCACCGTCCATATAGACGAGACCACCGTTCTCGTGGATGATCTTGATGATTTCGAGGATGCCCTCCTCAAACACGCCGTGCGTGGAGGGATAGGTGATCATCAAACAGGAAAGGTTGTCCTTGTATTGTTCGGCTTTCGCACGCAGATCCTCAATATCGACCTCACCGTGCTCGGTGGCCTTCACCACCACGATCTTGTTGCCGGCCTTGGCGGAAGAGGCAGGGTTGGTACCGTGCGCGGAAGACGGGATCAGGCAGATGTTGCGATGACCCTCGCCACGGCTGAGGTGATAGTTGCGGATGACGGTCATGCCGGCATACTCGCCCGCGGCGCCGGAGTTGGGCTGCAGAGAAATGGCGGCGAAACCGGTGATCTTGCACAGCCATTTGCACACCTCGTCCAGCATCTCGCGATAGCCCTCGGCCTGGTCGGCGGGTGCGTACGGATGGATGTTGCAGGCCTCGGCCCAGCTCAGCGGCAGCATCTCGGCGGCGGCGTTGAGCTTCATGGTGCAGGAGCCCAGCGGAATCATGGCGCGGTTGAGCGACAAATCCTTGACCTCCAGCATCTTCATGTAACGCATCATCTCCGTTTCGGAATGATACTGGTTGAAGATCTTGTGCTGCATGAAGGGCGACTTACGAGCCAGTCCGGCAGGAATGTGCAGGTCGGGGATGCCGCACTTGCCGTCGCACACGTGCGGCGTGAAAGGCTTACCGGCGGCGATGGCCAGCACTTCGAGGATATCGTTGACATCATCGTGGGTGACGGTCTCGTCCAGGGAGATGGTGAAGCAACGCTCGCAGTGGTAGCAGAGGTTGATTTCCTTCGACAGAGCCACCTTCTTCACGTCCTCGCAGGTCAGGCCTTCGGGCGTTTCGAGGCAGAGGGTGTCGAAATAGTATTCGTTGTACTGCTTGAAGCCGTATTTTGCTGCTTCGGCGGCGAGAACGCCAGCCAAGACATTGATTTTCACAGCCTTGTTACGCAGTCCTTCGGCGCCGTGCCACATGCCGTAGAAGCCGGCCATGATGGCGGTGAGGGCGCTGGCGGTGCAGATGTTGGAAGTGGCGCGCTCGCGTTTGATGTGCTGCTCGCGGGTCTGCAGGGCCATACGCACGGCGCGGTTGCCTTGGGCATCGACGGTCACGCCGATGATACGGCCCGGCATCTGGCGCAGGAAGCTCTCGCGGCAGGCATAGAAGCCGGCAGCGGGGCTGCCGTAGCCCATCGGGATGCCGAAACGCTGGGTGGAACCAACCACACAGTCGGTGCCCCACTCGCCCGGAGGCGTGAGCAGTGTGAGGGCATACAGGTCGGTGGCCACGCCCACGAAGATGTTCTTGGCGTGCGCTTTCTCGACCCACGCGCTATAGTCGTGGATGCCACCCCAGTAGTTCGGGTACTGGATCATCGCACCGAAGAAGGTCTCGTCGAGTTCCACCTGGTCGGGTTTGCCGATGACGATTTCGATGCCGTGCGGGGCAGCGTTGGTCTTCATCACACCGATGGAGTGCGGGAACACGCCTTCCGCCACGAAATATTTCACCACGTTGTTCTTCTGCTGGTCGCGCGTGCGGCTGCGGAAGAACATCAGCATCATCTCGCCAGCGGCGGTAGCGTCGTCAAGCATGGAGGCGTTAGCCAGCGGCATAGCCGTGAGGCTGCCCACCATCGTCTGGTAGTTGAGCAGAGCCTCGATACGACCCTGGGAGATCTCCGCCTGGTACGGGGTGTAGGAGGTGTACCAGCCCGGGTTCTCGAAGATGTTGCGCAGAATCACCGCCGGGGTATAGGTGTTGTAATGCCCCATACCGATGTAGGAACGGTAAATCTTGTTCTTCGCCATCAAGGCGTGAATGTGGTTGAGGTATTCGCCCTCGGTCATGCCTTCCGGCAGGTCCAGCGGCTTGGGCAGGCGGATGGCGGCGGGAACCGTCTTCTCAATCAGTTCATCCATCGTTTTAACGCCAATCACATCCAGCATCTTCTGCTGTTCGGCCTCGCTCGGACCATTGTGTCTGCTAACAAAGTTGTCTTTGATTATCATATTGATTTAAAATTAGTTATAAATATTTTTATCCAAAATAGAGGAAAGGCAAAGATACAATTTTTTAAACAAAAGAGAGCAACAAACAAGCGCTCTTTTAATTTTTCATCCGTGAAAAAACAACCACCCACCCCGGACCAGCCATGCCTAATCCGTTAAACGCTTTAACATTACATGGTTTATAATTAATATAGTATCACACTAAAAAAACATATCATTCGTTGTATTTTTGCAAGTTAAAATGATTAAATCATGCCCAAAGCGTTTCTCCATATCATGTCCCGTTTTTTCCTCGTCCTCATCACCGTTGTGGCGTTGCTGCTGCCCTCCGCGCAGGCGCAGACCAAGAGCAGCAGCCAGCTGAAGAAGGACAAGCAGAAAATCGAAAACGAGATTGCCAACACCCAAAACCTGCTGAAGAAGACGGAAAAGAACCAGAAGGCCTCCTTGCAGCAGATTGCGGTATTGCGCCAGCAGATCAGCAACCGCGAGAAGCTGATCACGGCCCTCAACAACGAGATCATGCAGATGGAGGAGCAGCAGGAGCTCAATCAGCAGATGATCGCCCAGCTGCAGAAGAAGCTGGAATACATGAAGTCCGACTATGCCCAGGTGGTCTATATGGCCTACCGCAACCGGCGACTGATGGACAAGGTGACCTTCATCTTAGCCTCCGACGATTTCTCGCAGATGTTCCGCCGGTTCCGTTTCTTCACCCTTTTCTCCAAAAACGTGAAGGAGCAGGCCGACAAAATCGACCAGACACAGCGGGAACTGAAGCAGAAAAACGAGGAGATCATCGCCTTGAAGAACGAAAAGCTGAACCTGCTGTCGGGCAAGGAAACGGAAATCAAGAAGTTGGAGAGCGACCGGCGTGAGAAGACCAAGACGGCGGAGCAGCTGAAGAAGCAGTCGCAGCAGCTGGCCGCCGACCTGAAAGCCAAGCAGAAGAAGCGCAAGGAGCTGGACGCCGCCATCAAGCGGGCCATCGAGGCGGAGATCGCCGCCGCCAACCAGCGGAAAGCCACTGCGAAGGGCAGCGGCAAGGCGTCAACCAACACCAGTACCGCCACCAACAAGGCGACCACCTCATCGCGCAGCACGGCCACCATCACGATGACACCCGAAGAGAAGAGCCTCAACACCTCCTTCGTCAACAACAAGGGACGGCTTCCGTGGCCCGTGGCCAAGGGTGCCAAGGTGGGCGACTATGGCAACTACGCTCATCCCGATGTGCCCTCGGTCATCATTGAAAACCGCGGCATCGACATCCTCACCGACGCGGGTGCGCCCGTGCGTGCCGTCTTCGAGGGCGAGGTGACCAGCATCATGGACATCATGGGCACCAAGGTGGTGATGATCCGCCACGGCGAATACATCAGCGTGTATCAGAACCTGGCCAACGTGAGCGTGAGCAAAGGGACCAAGGTCTCCACCAAGCAGTCCATCGGCACAGTGGGCAAGAACGCCGCCTCCAACACCTACGAGCTGCACTTCGAAATCTGGCGCAACAGCTCCAACCTCAATCCCAACGACTGGCTCACGAGAAGATAACCGGTTATGATCATCAAAAGCGCCACCTTCCTGCAAAGCGTCGCCAACTGGCGGCAGTGCCCCGAAGCCCATCTGCCGGAGTACGCCTTCATTGGCCGCTCCAACGTAGGCAAATCCTCGCTCATCAACATGCTGGTCAACAACAGCAAGCTGGCCAAGACCTCATCCAAACCGGGCAAGACGCAGACCATCAACCACTTCCTCATCAACAAAAACTGGTATTTGGTGGACCTGCCGGGCTACGGCTACGCCAGCATCTCGAAAGCCATGCGCGACAAATGGCAGAAGATGATCAGCGACTACCTGCTGTACCGCGAGAACCTGCAGATTGTATTCGTGCTGGTGGATTCGCGCCTGGAGCCCCAGAACATCGACATCGAGTTCATCAACAACCTCGGCGAGCAGGGAATCCCGTTCGCCATCATCTTCACCAAAGCCGACAAAGTGTCGGGCAACAAAGTGCAGGGCAACGTGCAGCGCTTCAAAAACCGGATGCTGCAGACCTGGGAATCGCTTCCGCCCATCCTGATATCATCCTCCGAAACCAAACAGGGGAAAGAGGACATTCTCCAATTCATAGAGCAAATAAATCAACAGTATTATAAACCCAATCCCACTAATTAACATGAAAATCCATCTTTCCATCTTTTTGTTCGTCCTCCTTTGTCTGGGCGGATGCAAGACCAACAAAAACGCAATCTCCTCCGACGCCCTTCCCTTGCAAGACACCCATTGGGACCTGGTTGCCATCGAAGGCCAGAAATTGAACATTCCCAACAAGAAAGTGCAACCCCAGCCCTATATCGTCTTCGACACGCTGGGCCGATTCAACGGCAACTTAGGCTGCAACATCTTCTTTGGCAGTTACTATCAGAAGAAACAGAAAATAGAGCTCCAATACGACGGCGCAACCAAACGTCTCTGCCCCAATATGGACATTGAGAAAGCCGTGCTGGGAGCCATCAAAAAGGACATCAACAATTTCACCATCGAGGGCAAGAATCTAACCCTTTATTCCGGGAAAAAGGAGATCATGAAATTCGAAGGCAAAGAAAGATAGTCCACTAAACCTAAATATCAAGACAAAAAAAGAACCGCTTCAGGCGGTTCTTTTTTTATACCATATTATATATAAAGGCTTAGTTTGATTATTTGCCTTTAACCTGGGATCCTACGCGGGCCATGGCGCAACGGAATCCGATATAGTCGGCGGACTCATCCTCGTCCATATAGCGTCTTGAGCCGGGGGCGAAGTAGTACGGAATGTCCTTCCAGGAACCACCCTTATAGACGCGGGCGTGGTCGCTAACCAGAGAGTAAGCGTAGTTATCATTGAGTTTACGATACATCTGGTCGGTAGCCTCCGTATTGGAAGTGGCGTTCGTCCAGCTATCGATGTCCTGCAACGACTGCCAGTCGCCATCCAGATAGTTCTTGTTGTCGGCGGCGCGGTAGTTGCGTCTTCTGTCGTTCTTGAAGTCGGAAACGGGCACCATCGGAATCTTACCCACGCTGTCGCGCTCGGCCACGGTACCGTCTTCCAGCAGTTTCTTCGTCTCGAAGTAGTTACCACGGAAGGGATTGTATTCGGTCACATCGTCGTGAGAGCTTTGTCTATAGACATCCATCACCCATTCAGACACGTTGCCGGCCATGTGGTAGAGGCCGTAGTCGTTGGGCCAATAGGATTTGACCTCAACGGTCTTGAATCCTGCATCGTTCAAAGCGCTGGCCACACCCATGTAGTCGCCGCGACCGCGACGGCCGTTGGCCATGAAATCGCCGTAGTATTTCTTATCCTCGGTACGGAGTTGCTGGCCGTTCCACGGATAGACCTTGCGCTCAAGCACACGCTCGTTGAGAGTGTTACCCACCAAGCCGAGGGCTGCATATTCCCATTCTGCCTCGGTCGGCAGGCGGTATTTGGGCAGCAGGATGCCGTCTTCCATCTTCACGTTGCGGTATTCGCCAGAAGAGATATAGCGGAGACGTTTCTCGCCTTCAGCCTCGTAGGTTTCGTAAGTCAGATAGGCATCCGTGTTGAAATAGCCTTCCGCCGTCGGGGTTTCGGCGAACTCCACGTAGCCGCGGTCAACCAGGATCTGCTCGTTCACGCGGTCGGTACGCCAGGCAGCGTAGTTGGTAGCCTGGAGCCAGTTGACACCCACGACAGGATACTTGGCGTAAGCAGGATGACGGAAATAGTATTCCACATCGGACTCGTTATAGCCCAGACGGTCGCGCCAAACATTCTCATCGGGAAGGGCGTTGTCATATACCACCTTCAAATCCTGCGGCACGAAGACGCGCTCCAGCCAGTAGAGGTATTCGCGGTAGTCCAGATTGGAGATTTCGCACTCGTCCATATAGAAAGAAGCGACGGAAACCCTGCGGGGGTTGTTGTTCCAATCCTTCATCACATCCTCTTCCATGGCACCCATCACAAAGGAACCGCCTTCGATGAACACGAGGCCGGGACCCGTGGCCTGCTCTTCAAAGGCAGCCACCTCGAACCCGCCGTTCTTGGCATCGTTGTAATTCCATCCTGTGGTCGGGGAAGTCTCCTTCTTACAGGAGGACATCGTCACGAGGAGAGCACAGAGGATAAACAGACCTGTTAATTTTGTTGACTTATTCATCGTTTTGATATTTTATAATCTTGTTTAATGTAAATTCGAAATTAGAATGACGGACAGTTCAGATCCTTGATAGCCTTATGTTTTTCAGGACACGGCAAGAGGAACTGGACCGACACCTCGTGGGCACCGCCCGTGGCCACATTGGCAAGCTGTCCGACCGTGAAATCATACGAATAGGCAACCTTCAACCAGTTGTATTCCACACCGAACATCACGATAAAAGCATCCGACAAACCGTATTTCTCGGTATGAATCGTTTCCTTGCCATTCTCGTCCACCGTGGTATAGGTGTATTTGTACATCGGGGCGCAACGATACCAGGCACCCACCGTGAAGGGATAGAAATTCAGATAGAGTCCCGTGTTGA
Organism: Bacteroidales bacterium; assembly: GCA_017551725.1. Classification (GTDB taxonomy): domain Bacteria; phylum Bacteroidota; class Bacteroidia; order Bacteroidales; family WCHB1-69; genus F23-D06. The sequence continues at coordinate 18,087 of JAFZKY010000061.1, read as the reverse complement.
AATAGTTGAACGGTCTCTGGTGCTGCCAGATGAAATTCGGACTGATGGAGATATCGCCGAAGGTATGGTCGATTTTGCTTTTGCGTTTCAGGTCGAAGTGGGCACCCACGTGAACCGTATGCTTCACCGGGTTCATGTCATACATCTTGTTTCCGTCGTTGTCGTTCAAGAAGCTGAAGCCCTCATTGCTGCCATCCAGGGAGGCGGTCACGATATGATGGGCGGCATAGCCGAAGTAGAAATGCGGCGTGTAGCCCATCAAACCAGCGGAAAGACCGAAGTTCCAGCGACTGAGGGCGCCGTGGCTTTCACTGGTCTGATAGACGATACCGTAACGGGGGTCAATCATGTCGCCGAAGACGAGGTTGTCCCAGTTCAGCTGTTTGGTCTGGAAATCCGCCTGCACAGCCAAGCGGAGGGTGAATTTCTTGCTCACTTTCGCTTTGAACGCATACATGGGGCTGATGGCATAAGTGTTGATGGAGCCGCCGTTCTCGCCGGCACGGTCTTGGAAGAGGAGCAGGCCCACGCCACCGGAGATCTTGTCGAAATGCTCGTCAAACGAGGCGGTGCTGGAAATGAACGTTCCCTGCATACTCGGCCATTGATCCCTGAAATTCAAAGAGATACGAGGACAGACATTCGATCCTGCAAAGGCCGGATTCAGGTAAAGCGGATTGGCATAGAACTGCGAAAACATCGCGTCCTGCGCATTCACGCGCATCGTGAGCACGGAAATCACTGCTGCTAAAAGTATGATTATTCTTTTCTGCATATTCACTGTCTTTTATAAGCGGGCAAAAATACAAAAATATTTGTCACAGCCTTGCTCCTTAATTTATAATATTATCAACATTAAAATAATAACAACTATCTTCCCTTCTATCTGCAATAATCACAACGCACATTCGTTAACAAAATTGCATCGTCATTGATTATTTAAATAAACGGCAAATGGAAAGAAAATCTTGGGTACCCTTGTTGATTTTTTTTATAATAATACTACAACTACCTCATATTCAAGCACAAAGAATTGAAAAAAATATTCAAATAGCGTGGACGGACAATGTAGTACAGCATTTTTCCGATGAAAATGTGCAGGAACATCTGCATTTCCAGAATGCCTCCTACATGCAACCCTACTCCACCCTGCCCTGCTATCAGGAGCTGATTCCGCTCTCACAAGACTACAAAGAGTACAGCATCGCATTTGACCAGATTCACTCCGAACCACTTTCCTCCCGAGATATTGCACTGATACCCGCTTCATACACCCTCCGGCAACCCGACATACGCGTGAAAACCGTTCACCAACGCCACAAGACATACGCGCTGCTGACCTTCATCCCCATCATCCAAACCGGCCAAGGACAATACCGCCGTATCACCTCCATCCATATCCGCATTGAGGGCAAAGGCACGACACTTACCAAAGCGCCCAAGACACACCCTTCCCGGTCGGTGCTGACCACCGGCAGCTGGTACTCGTTCACCCTCCAGCAGGAGGGCATCTACCAGGTAACGGGGCAGGACCTCAACAGCATGGGGATGAGCATGCCCGTCACCTCGGCCTCGCTGGCCCTATTCGGAAATGGGGGAAAAATGCTGCCCGAGGCCAACGCTACCACCCGCATCGAGGACTTGCGGGAAATCCCCATCCAACTTTTTGATGGCGGGGACGGTTCTTTCGACAAGGATGACTACTTCCTGTTCTTTGGAGAGTCGCCGCACGGATGGGACTACGACACCCTCACTGGATATTTCCGCCACAGCCTCAACATCTACTCCGACTCCACTCGCTATTTCATCACCAGTACGGCGGGCGTGGGCGAGAAAAAACGCATCGCCACCCAAGACAACAGCGCCCTGACGGCCACCGCCACAGTCAATGAATACACATACTACGCTTTTCGAGAAGACGATCTCTACAATCCGTGGGAGTCCGGCAAGGAGTGGTTCGGCGACCGTTTCGAGGCCACTTTGACCCGGACGTACACCTTTGCCATTCCGGGGTACAAGACGGGCAGTAGCTGTCGGGTATCTGTGGCAGCTGCCGGTTCTTCCGTGACCCATTCCCAATTCACCGTCAGCACCAACGGCAATGGCATCGGCACCATACCTCTGAGCCCTATCGGCAACCGGATCGCCTCTCGCAACCAGCAGAATTTCTTCTGCACGCCAAGCGGCAACAGCCTCACCCTCACGCTGGACTACAACCAGCCCACCTCCTCATCCTCGGCCTACTTGGACTGGATCGAAATCCAGGTGCCCTGCCAGCTCACCATGCACTCGTCGCAGTTCACCTTCTCCAACCCCTCCACTGTCGGCCCCGGCAATGTCACCCGCTTTGCCATCGGCGGAGCCTCTTCCGGCACCCGCGTGTGGGACGTGACGGACCCCGGCCAAGCCTTCCAGCACACGCTCGCCCTCAACGGAAGCACAGTCTCGTTCAACAGCCAGACGGAAACGCTGCGGAAATTCATCGCCTTCAGCGGCACGAATTACCTTCACGTCACGCCAGGCGGGCGTGTGAGCAACCAGAACCTGCACGGCAGCAGCGACATCGACATGGTCATCATCACACATCCCGACTTCATCAGCCAGGCTCAACAGTTAGCCAACTACCGGAAAACCAATCAGGGTCTGAAGGTGAAAGTGGTCACCATCCAGCAGGTCTATAACGAATTTTCCAGCGGCACGCAAGATCCGATGGCTATCCGCGACTACATGAAGATGATTTACGACAACAGCAACAAAGAATATCCCAAATACCTGTTGCTCTTCGGGCGGCCCTGCTACGATTTCCGCGGACGCTCCAGCGATACGAAGATTTTCGTCCCCAACTACCAATATGCCGCGAATCCGAGCTATATCTCCGAATACGACTTCTATGCCAACGATGACAATTTCGGATTGTTGGACGATGACGAAAGCTGTTCAGCCACTGGGCTGTACGACATTGCCATCGGGCGGTTCCCGGCCAGCACGCAGGCGCAGGCCACCGCTGCCGTGGACAAGAGCATACGATACACGGAGAGTCTTGACTTGGCTCCCGGCACCTCCAGCCAGATCAGCAATCTGGCCGACTGGCGGAACATCATAGCCTTTGTGGCCGACGACGAAGAGTACAACGACTTCATCACCAGTGCCGAGAACATGACGAGCATCCTCAAGGGGGCCAATCCGAACATCAACTTCGACAAGATCTATCTGGATGCCTACCAGCAAGTTTCCAATGCGGGCGGGCAGCGTTATCCGGAGGTAAGCACAGCCATCAACAACCGCATGAGCCGTGGATCGCTCTTCTTCACCTACATCGGACACAGCGGAAAAGACGGCTGGTCACACGAGCGCATCCTGGAGAATTCCGACATCAACAAATGGAAAAACAAATTCAACATGCCGCTGATGCTCTCCCTGTCGTGTACCTTCGCCTACTACGACCGTCCGGTGCTCTCGCCGGCGGAGATGATCCTGTTCAACAGCAACGGTGGCGGAGCTGCCATCATCGCGGCCACGCGGGAGGCCTGGTCGTCGCCCAACAACAGTTTCGGGCGGCATATCTCGCAGTACATTTTCAACCATGATGACCTCGGACGCTATCCCACCATCGGGGAGATAGAGACTCATGCCAAGAACGCCTACGGAGGATCCACCACCGCCTTGGCCATGTTCGTTCTGCTGGGCGACCCCTCCATGCCGCTGGCTATCCCCACCTACCGCATCGTCACCGACTCCATCAACCACCACGTCCCCGGGATCGCGGGCGACACGCTGCGCGCGCTTTCCAAAGTGACCGTCTGCGGACATATCGCCGGAACGGACAATGAGCTCCTGCAGGATTTCAATGGAACATTGTACCCCACCATCTTCGACAAGAAGAGCATCGTCACCACATTAGCCAACGACCCTGACAGTCAGCCTTTCGACTTCGAGGTGCAGAAGAACATCCTTTTCAAGGGCAACAGCACCATCCGCAACGGGCGTTTCACCTTCTCCTTTTACATTCCCAAAGATATCGACTACACTTTCGGCAACGGCAAGATCAGCTATTATGCCAAGAGCGACCGCCAGGACGGGGCGGGGGCCTTTACCGACTTCATCATCGGCGGGCACGACACCAACGCCCTCAACGACACCAAAGGGCCGGCCATCAACCTGTATCTGAACAACGAGAACTTCGTCAACGGCGGCATGGTGGACCCGTCGCCCACCCTGATTGCCAAGATCCGCGACGACTACGGCATCAACACCACGGGCAACGGCATCGGGCACGACATCACCGCCATCCTGGATAACCAGAACGACAAGACCATCATCCTCAACGACTATTACGAAACCGAGAAGGACAGCTTCAACTCCGGCACCGTACGCTACCCGCTCGACAACCTGTCCGTGGGCACGCACACGCTGCGGGTACGCGCGTGGGACATCAACAACAACCATGCGGAAAATGAAATAACGTTTGAGGTCGTTTCCGATGAAAAACTGACATTGAAACACGTGCTGAACTACCCCAACCCGTTCACCACCCACACGGAATTCTTCTTCGAGCAAAACCAAAGCGGCGGCACCTTCGACATCCAGATTCAAATCTACACCATCTCCGGCAAACTGTTGAAAACCATTACGGAAACACAATTCATCGAGGGCAACCGGTCGGCGGGCATCGCTTGGGACGGCCGTGACGACTACGGCGACAAAATCGGCAAAGGCGTGTACCTGTACCGCCTCCGCGTGCGCAACCAAAATCAGGAAACGGCAGAAGAAATAGAAAAAATCGTCATATTGTAAAATAAATTTGAAATAGTTGCGTTATCCCCTTTTGTTCTATCAAAAATATAACGTAACAACATCATAAAATATGAAAAAAACCACTATCATCCTTGCGCTTCTGGCGTTATTCTTCAGTTATCAAACCGCTTATTCTCAAATTAATCCGGGTCAACTGGGCGGCAAAGAGTTGAACACCATCACCACTGCCGTGCCCTTCCTGCTGATTGCCCCCGACTCCCGTGCCGGCGCTATGGGCGACATCGGATGCGCCACCTCTGCAGACGTGAACTCCCAGGCCTACAACGCCGCCAAATACGTGTTCAGCCCGAACACCTTCGGCATCAGCGTTTCCTACAGCCCTTGGCTCCACAATTTGGTAACCGACATCAACCTGGCCTATTTAAGCGCCTATTGGAAGATCACCGAGATGGATGCTATTTCCATGTCGCTCCGTTATTTTTCCCTGGGTGACATCGAGTTCACCGACGACCAGGGCAACAAGATGAGCGACCAGAACCCGAACGAGTTCTCCTTGGATTTCGCCTACTCGCGCAAGCTGATCGACCAGTTGTCGCTTGCCGTCACCCCGCGCTTCATCTATTCCAACCTCACAGCCAACCAGTTCGTGTCGGGTGAGGAGACCAAGGCCGGTTTGGCCGGTGCCGCCGACATCGCTTTGTTCTACGAGCAGAGCCTCAAGGCAAAACGTCTGCACAGCAGCACCCTGCGTGCCGGATTGGCCATTTCCAACATCGGCAACAAGATGTCCTACTCTTCCGGGACCCTGCGTCGTGACTTCCTGCCGACGAACCTCAAGATCGGTGTCGGCTACGAGCTCGGCTTCGACGAATACAACAAACTTGCCATCAACGGCGAAATCAACAAGCTGCTGGTCCCCACCAATCCGGTGTATGCCACGGATTCCATCACGGGACGCATCCTGTACAATCCGGAGACCAACAAGCCGATTATCGCCTACGGCAAGGATCCTGACGTTTCCGTACCGCAGGGCATCATCCAATCCTTCTACGACGCACCGGGTGTCGGGTACAAAGCCGGCACTTTCGGCGAGGAGATGGCCGAGATCAACTGGGCCTTGGGCCTCGAATACAGCTACCGAAACCTCTTCTTCGTGCGACTCGGTTACTTCCACGAGAACGGTTACAAGGGCGCACGCCAGTTCATGACAGTGGGTGCCGGCATCAAATACAACATCTTCAACATCGATGTGGCCTATCTGTTCACCACCAACGGACAGAACCATCCTTTGGCCAACACGTTGCGTTTCACCTTGTCATTCGACTTCGTCTCCTTTAACCGGGATGCCATCAAGACACAAGGCAGATTGAAATAGAGCCATGGATTTCCGCATCGGTTTCGGATATGATTCCCATCGCTTTGCCCCCGACAGACCGCTTGTCCTCGGGGGCATTCGCGTTCCTTTTGAGCAGGGGCTTGCCGCCCACTCGGACGGCGACGTGCTGATCCACGCCCTCTGCGACGCCCTCCTCGGAGCTGCCGCCCTGAAAGACATCGGCACGCACTTCCCCGACCACGACCCCAATTTCGAAAACATCGACAGCAAGATATTGTTATCCAAGGTTGTTGGCCTTCTGCAGCAAGACCACTGGCAGGTCAACAACGTGGACTGCACGCTGATATTGGAGCAACCGAAAATGAAACCCCACATTGACGCCATGAAGCAGACCTTGGCCGGCCTCCTGCACCTTGATCTGTCCCGTCTTTCCATCAAGGCCAAGACCAACGAGAAGATGGGCTTCACTGGGAAGGGTGAAGGCATAGCCGCCACCGCCGTTGTAACCATAATCCAATCCGTATGAAAAAAATCATCGCAACTCTTTTCCTTTTTCTCATCATTATGACAAACCAAGCCCAGATCAAGTTGCAAACTGCGCCGCCATTCGATGCCCAAAATCCGTTATTGCAAAAATGGGACACGCCTTACCAGACGCCTCCTTTCAAGCGTATTAAGCCGGAGCATTACGTGCCGGCCTTCAAAGCAGCCATTTTTGAAGCCAAGAAGGATATCGCAGCCATCAAGCGTACACCAGAAGCGAACTTCAAAAACACCATTGTGGCGCTGGACCGTGCCGGCGCGTTGGTCACCCGCGCTTCGGGCATCTTCTTCAACCTGCTGGAGTGTGACGCCACGCAGGAGATGCAGGACATCGCCACCCAGGTGCAGCCCATGCTCACCGAATATTCGAACAGCATCTACCTGGACACAGCCCTTTTCAATCGGGTGAAATATGTTTATGAACACGAATACAGAAAGTTGAAAGGTGCCGATCAGATGTTGTTGAAAAAGACCTACGATGCTTTCCTTGACAACGGCGCCAAACTCAACGCCAACGACAAAAAGCTGTTCAACGACTTTTCCGTCGAGTTGAGCAATCTCACCCTGGTCTTCGGGCAAAACGCTTTAGCCGCCACCAACAGCTACCAGATGCACATCAAGTCCAAGAAGGAACTGGCCGGGCTGCCGGACAACGAGCTGGCCATCGCGGCGCAACGGGCCAAGGAGAAAGGCCTCACCGGCTACCTTTTCGACCTGTCGCATCCAAGTGTGAACGCCATTCTGACGTATGCCGACAACCGCGAGTTGCGCAAGGAGATGTACATGCACAACTGCAACAAGGCCTTCGGCGGCGAATACGACAACGGCCCCATCATCAAGAAAATCCTGACGTGCCGGGAGAAACTCGCCCTGCTATTAGGCTATCCGAACTATGCCGAATACGCCCTTCACAACCGGATGGCGGAAAACAGCAAACAGGTGTATAACCTGCTCGACCAGCTGCGGGATGCCGCCCTGCCCGCTGCCAAGCGCGAACTGGAATCGCTTTCCGAATTTGCACGAAACAATGGATTGAATGACGAACTGCAGCGCTGGGACTTCGCCTATTATTCCGAAAAACAGAAAAACGAGCTCTACAAGTTGAGCACAGAGACGCTCAAACCTTACTTCCAGCTGGACAATGTCATCAAAGGAGTCTTCCAGCTGGCCAGCGAGTTGTATGACCTGCGCTTCGAACCCGCCTTAGATGTGGATGTGTATCATCCCGAAGTGACGGCCTACTATGTATATCGGGACGACCAGTTCATGGCCGTGCTCTATCTGGATTTCCATCCGAGAGCCACCAAGCGGAGCGGAGCCTGGATGACCAACTTCCGTGAGCAGTATTACGATGCCGACGGGACAGATGTTCGCCCGTTAGTAAGTCTGGTGATGAACTTCACCCCCGCTTCAGACGGACAACCCTCGCTGCTCTCCTTCAGCGAAGTCACCACATTCCTCCACGAGTTCGGCCATGCGCTGAACGGGATGCTGTCGGAGGTGCCGTACGCCTCCATTTCCGGAACGAACAGTCCCCGCGACTTTGTGGAGCTGCCCTCCCAGCTGAACGAGAACTGGGCCACGGAGCCGGAATTCCTGCAGACATTCGCTTTCCACTACAAGACCGGTGAGGCGATTCCAGAGGAATACATCGAGCGTCTCAAGAAAATGCGCCAATATCTGGCGGGCTACAGCTGTTTGCGTCAGCTCTCCTTCGGTTATTTGGACATGATGTACCACACCACGCCAGCCCGTGACATGAAGGACATCCAGGCCAAAGAGCTGTCGGTATTCAAGCCGCTGGATGTGATGCCCACCGTGCCGCAAGCGTGCATGAGCACCTCCTTCAGCCACATCTTCGCCGGGGGCTATGCTGCTGGTTATTATGGATATAAATGGGCGGAAATGCTGGAAGCCGATGCCTTCTCCGTATTCCAGGAGAACGGCGTGATGGACCGCGAAACCGCCAACCGCTATGTGGAGACTATCCTCTCGAAAGGAGGGTCGGAGGACGCAATGGAAATGTTCATCCGCTTCCGCGGACGCAAACCAGAGGTCAAAGCCCTGCTGTCACGCGACGGATTGAAATAAAAGCGGCGGAAACACCGTTTTTGCAAACCGTGCATTCGCACTTTATTTGTATCTTTGCCGCCTTAATGACATAAACTATGTTTAGCTTATATATCAAGGAGATAAAGTCGTTTTTGAGTTCGATTATAGGCTACATCTTCATTGGGGTTTTCCTGATTATTTCGGGATTGTTCCTTTGGGTGTTCCCGAACATTGACAACATCATGGAAGCAGGGCTGGCCGACTTGCAGGGGCTGTTCAGCCTCTCCCAGTTTCTCTTCCTGTTCCTCGTTCCGGCCATCACCATGCGGTCGTTCGCGGAAGAGAAGCGCACCGGCACCATGGACCTGCTGCTCACCAAGCCCCTGACCGACATGCAGATCATCGGGGCCAAGTTCCTCTCCTGCCTGACATTGCTGATTATCGCACTGATCCCCACATTGGTGTATGTGATTTCCATCTATTTCTTAGGGAACCCTGTGGGCAACATCGACATGGGCAGTACGTGGGGTTCTTATCTCGGACTGATCTTCTTAGGGGCCTCCTTCATTTCCATCGGCCTGTTTGCCTCCTCCCTGACCAACAACCAGATTGTGGCCTTCATCATCGCCGCCCCGTTATGCTTCATCCTCTCGTTCGGGTTCGCTTTTATCTACTCGTTTGAATCGCTCGGGGCTTTCGGCTACTACATCAAGACATTAGGCATTGAACACCACTACGCCTCCATCAGCAAGGGTGTCATTGACTCCCGCGACATCATCTACTTCTGCAGTGTCATCTTCCTATTCCTCTTCGGCACGAGAATCGTACTTCTGAAACGCAAATGGTAACCTTTAGAGACGCAGACTATGAAGTTATTCGGCAAAAAAAGCAATACCAAACAATACGCTGACGGAAGCAGACAGTTTAAACGGAACACGCTTCTCGGCCTTTTTGTGGCCCTTCTTGTCGTGTTGGCCGTCAACATCCTGTCCTCGTTCCTTTTCTTCCGCATCGACCTGACCAAAGACAAACGGCACTCCTTGTCAAAAAGCACCATCGAGATGCTGGAGAACCTGGAAGACCGCATCTACATCCGCGTCTACCTCAAAGGCAAAGACCAGCCCGCCGACTACCAGCTGTTTGCCAAGCAGGTGGAGCAGATGCTGCAGGATTTCCGCAGTTATTCGAAGAAAGTCTATTTTGAGTTCATTGATCCGTTGGAGGGGAAAACCAACGATGAGGTGAACGGCATTTTGGGGGAATTTGTAAAAAAAGGACTGGACCCCATCCCCATCAGCCGCGAAGATGCCAACGGTTTCTCCACGCACATGGTCATCCCGGGGGCTATCGTCTCCTACCGCGACCATGAATATCCCGCCAAGCTGGTGGTGGCCGACCCGTCGGGGGCCGATTGGCTGCAGTACTCCATCGAAGAACTGGAATACAACCTGGTGTCGCCCATCCGCCGGCTGATGAAGACCGAGAAGCCGACCGTCGCGTTCTTGGACGGCCATGGCGAACTGGACTTCTGGAACACCTGCTGGACAGCCATGCAACTCCAGCGTTTCTACAACACCAGCCGCATCACCTTGGACGGCAAGATCAACGCCCTGCGCCATATCAGCGTGGCGGATTCCGCTACCCAAACCTTGAAGCTGGGCGACAATCGCTACGATGTGCTCATCGTGGCACAGCCGACGAAGCCCTTCAACGAATACGACAAATACATCATCGACCAGTTCATCATGCGCGGTGGCAAGGTGCTGTGGCTCATCGACAACACCACGGCCTCGTTGGACAGCCTGCAGTCCACACCCGAATTTTTCGCCACGCCGCGCTCCCTGTACATCAACGACCTGTTCTTCACCTACGGGGTGCGCATCAACCCCAACCTGATTCAGGACTTGAGCTGCCTGCCCATCCCACAGCAGGTGGGCATGATTGGCGACCAGCCGCAATTCAAGTTCATGGCTTTCCCGTATAGTCTGGATGTCGTCAATTTCAGTGACCATCCTATTGTACGTAATATCAAGGAGATAAAATCCGACTTCGCCGGTAGCATCGACCTGGTGGGCAAGAACGCCGACCTCACCAAAACCGTGCTGATGACCTCATCGGAGCGTTCCAAGCTGGTGCCCACGCCCTCCATTGTAACCTTGAAAGTGGGGGTGGCCAAGCCCAACATCCAGGAGTTCGCCTTCCGCAACCTGCCGATGGCCGTCTTGGTCGAGGGCGAGTTTGAATCCGCCTTCAAAGGTATCCTGCCCGTGGAATTCGACACCCTCAAGGAACTGGACTACAGGGCCAAGAGCGTGCCCACCCGCCAGATTTTCGTGGCGGACGGCGACATCATCCGCAATCCCTTCGACAAAAAACGCAACCAGCCCTACCCGGCCGGCTACGACATCTACACCCGCACCATGTTCGACAACACACAGTTCATCGTCAACTGCGTGAACTACCTGTGCGCGGATGACGACCTACTGCAATTGCGGGCCAAGAACTTCAAAATCGGGGCGTTGGCACAAGACAAAGTGCGCAACCACAAGACGCTTATCGCCACCCTCAACATTGTGATACCGTTGGCCTTGATTGCCATCATGGGGGTCATCCTGATATTGTCCAGGAAATTCAAGTTCTCCAAGAAATCGAACTAAACAAAGACGTTTTTCTACTAAGAGGGACTTTCCTAATCGCACCGCTTAACGGATGAAAAACCGCTACGATGAACTCTCCGAGGAGATTGACGAGCTGCTGAAGGAAGAGTAGAGACGTTGCGCACGATTAGTGTAAAAAACCGAAAAGCCAAAGAGGGATACGGTTGTGATGGCCAATTTCAATATCATCGATGGCCAAGAAACTATCTTTGATATCTTTAATTTGGCTGAAGTCTTTCCCTTTTCCTCCTATCTCGAATAGCCATTTCCCATTGACAAGAAAGTCTCCGGCGGAAGGTAGAATCAACTCATTTCCCACTTGAAGTTGTTGGCTGAAAAACGTTTCTCGCAACGTTCCTGTATCTACTCGCGGACTGAGAGCAAACATCAGGTTACAGTCGCCCAAGTAGAGTTTGTCTGGTTTTGGCATATGTTTCAAACTTTTGGTCTCACGTGTTAGTAAAGTCAGTAGGCCAGCCTGTTCCAATAGATACAACATTTTCAACCCTTGTTCCCGGTTGGTCTCCAGCTGACCATAAAGCATTGACATGTTGGGCGTTTGTGGGACGCGGGCCGCGAGAATCATCAGCATCTGTTTGATTTTCTGTATCGTAGGAAAAGAGATGTCGGTCAATTGCGGCAGGTCGTTTTCCAAAGTCATGCGAACGGCATCCTGAAGCCGCAACAGGAAACCGTCACCTTCTTCCTGATAAAACGGATAACAACCGTGTTGCAAATAGTTTTCAAAAGCCGGCAGCACCTTGATATGCGAAACGATATCCGCTGCAATGTCCGTATGCCGGTCCAACAAATCTTGGAGCTCATACGACGGCCCGATGTAAAGTCCTTCCATCTCCAAAAACTCCCTGAATGATAGACGCGGAAGTTCATAAACTCTTTGACGACGCGATAAATCCTTTCCTTGAGCATCTATCTTCAACATGGAAGACCCTGTGTAACAAATTTTCAAGTCTGGATAGTCATCATACAAATTCTTCAGTATGGTCTGCCAGTTTGGAAGATAATGTATCTCGTCCAAAAAGACATAGGTGCCACCATGCGTGTAGTGGTATTCCACCAATGAAACAAGCGAGTTTGATTCAAACCAGATGTTGTCCAACGACACATAAAGGACTTTTGATTTGTCCGGAATCGACTCCTTAATATATTGCAACAGCATCGTGGTTTTGCCCACCCCTTTACAACCTTTAATGCCGATCAAACGGTTGTCCCAGTTGATTTTCCCGTACAAGGAGCGATGAAAAACCGTTTTAACGGCATCTATTTTGCGGCGCGACACCTGATAAAGATATTCTACATTCTGCGGTTCCATAGGGTATAATATTTCTGCCGCAAAAATACAAAAAAATCTTTCAAGATTGAAATTTGAAAAAAAATAAATCTTTCAAGATTTAAAATCAGAAATAATTGTATCCATCACATTGTTAACAGATAATGGGTAAGTTTACGCATCTTTCGAAATAAATTCCAACCCACCGTAATCTTCTGACATTTTTCGTCATAAACATCAAAGAATAAACTATTTTTGCCGCATAAAAAATTTTGCGGCAAGGTGTAGTTTTTCGACCACATGCTTTGTCAAAGAGAAAAACAGACCCCGAAATGAGGAATCATAAGGAACAACAAGAACGCGACTTCGAGCGGCTGGTGGAGCGGCAACGGCAGACCATCTACTCCGTTTGCTACCTCTTCGCCAACGAGCGGCAAGAGGCCGACGACCTCTTCCAGGAGGTGCTCATCCGCCTGTGGAAAGGCTTCGACAGCTTCGAGGGTCGCAGCTCGGAAAAGACTTGGGTGTATCGCGTGGCGCTGAATACCTGCGTCACCGCCGACCAAAAACAGCGCCGTCGCTTGGACACATCGCCGTTGGAGATGGATGTCGATCTCTTCGCAGAAGAGGAGCACAACCCTTCCGCCTCGCGCCTGCATCGCCGCATCAGCAAACTGCATCCTTTCGATCGCGCTCTTATCCTGCTATGGCTCGAAGACCTTCCCTACGATGAGATTGCCGCCATCCTCGGCATCAGCATCGACAACGTGAGTGTGCGCTTGGTGCGTGTGCGTGATAAACTGAAAAAAATCACCGACTAAAGCCTCAACGAAATGGAACAGAAAGATGACCTTAAGAAAGAATTGCAGCAGGAACTTCGTGGCTTGCAACAGGAGATAGAGCAATACAGCACCTTCAATGCCGAAGTGTGGCGGCGTTCGGTGAAACGGTACACGCGCAGCCTCTACCGACAAAACATATTATGTGTGGTGTTTTTGGCTGTGATGATGAGTGTCTGTCTTGGAATCTTGTACTTTGTCGCACACTGGCCTTGGTGGGTTATTGTACCCTCTATCGTGTTTTTCAGTGTGATGATAATAGATAACCTGTGGGTTACAAGAGGAATGGCACGCCCCGATGTGGGGAGCAAAGAGGGCCTGCGGTCACTACGCGAGTGTGTTAAGACCAGCAGTAACTCGAATCGCTGGCGTATCTGGTTTTACCGCGGTTTCGGCATCTTTGATCTAATATTAACAGACATATACCTGTGGTTTAATGATCGCTCATTGTTCTTCACCATGCTCATCGTCAGCCTCATCTGCTTCCCCTTCGGTAAATTCACCGCCAAACGTGTGAAGAACCGCTACGATGAGCTCGGAGAGGAAATCGACGAGCTGTTGAAGGAAGAGTAGGGTTTGCGCAAGCCGTACCTGTTGTCTATTGCCTGTTGCCTAAAAAATAGTATCTTTGCCGCCGATTTCAATATTATATAATAATATCCTTCGTTTAGAAAAAAGAATAAAAAATACAATAAAACCCAAATCTTATGAAAAAATTTTTTGTGTTAATGATGGTTTGCTTCTGCTCGATAACTGTTTTTGCACAGCAGAAGGGCGACCTGAATTTGAATGACCCCATCAAGGCCGATCCCAATGTGACCATCGGCAAATTGGACAATGGCATGACCTACTACATCCGCCGCAACACCTATCCGAAAAACCGTGTGGAGTTCCGTCTCGCCGTGAACGCCGGCTCCAACCAGGAGAACGACAACCAGCAGGGCTTGGCTCACTTCACCGAGCACATGGCCTTCAACGGCATCGAGGGTTATCCTGGCAACAGCATGGTTGACGTGCTGCGTAGCAAGGGTGTGGTGTTCGGCGCCGACCTCAACGCTTACACCAGCTTTGACGAGACCGTCTATATGATTCCCATGCCGACGGACGATCCCAGCAACATTGACCTCGGTCTCAAGATTCTGAGAGGCTGGGCCGCCGGTCTGCTCTACGACAACAAGGAAATCGACGAGGAACGCGGCGTCATCATCGAGGAATACCGTCTCGGTCTCGGTGCCGACGACCGTATGCGCAAGGAGTACTGGCCTGTCCTGATGAAGGATTCCCGTTACGCCGACCGTATGCCCATCGGCAAGCTGGATATTTTGCAGACATTCGATTACCAAGTGATTAAAGATTTCTACCATGATTGGTATCGTCCGGATTTGCAGGCCGTCATCGTGGTGGGCGACATCAATGTGGCCGAAGTGGAAGCGAAAATCAAATCGATGTTCGGCAACATCCCCGCCAAGGAGAATCCCCGCAAGAAAGAGATTTACGGCATTGGTGCCAACAAAGAACCGCTCGTGGCTGTCTGCACCGACAAAGAGGCCACTGGCAACGAGGTGATGCTCATCCGCAAGCACCCGCACAGTGCCATGAAGACCATCGGCGATTTCCGCCAAGACCTCTGCATTGACCTCTACAATATCATGTTCGATGCCCGTTTGGAAGAGATGACACAAGACCCGAAGTGCCCGTTTTTACAAGCAGGTGCAGGCTTTGGAAATTTCATCGGCAACACCGATGCCTACTCAGCACAAGCCATGGCCAAGGAAAACCACATTCCCGATGCTCTGCGCGTGCTCATGCAAGAAGACTACCGCGTGCTGAAATACGGTTTCCTGCAAACCGAACTTGACCGCGCCAAAGAAGACCTGCTGGAGAGATACGACAAGGCTGCCAAAGAGGTTGACAAGACCGAATCCGCCCGTTTCGCCTCCCAATACATCAACAACTTCCTGCGTCACGACCCCATCCCGGGTGCCAAACGCGAGAACACCTACGCAAAAAAACTGGTTGAAGGCATCACTCTGGAAGAAATCAACGCTTTAGCCAAGAATTGGGTTACCGAAGACAATATGGTGGCCATCGTCACCGCCCCAGACAAAGAGGGCGTGAAAGTGCCTTCCAAAGAGGAAATCCTCTCCATTTTGAACGACAAATCGTTAGCCAATGTAACCCCGTACGTGGACACCTACAAAGACCAGGAAATCCTTGAGAAAGAAACTCTTAAACCCGGCAAAATCACCAACGTGGAGAAAATCGAAACGGTAGGCGCCGAAAAGTGGACCCTTTCCAATGGCATTACGGTTTATCTGAAGAAAACCGACTATAAGAACGATGAAATCCTGTTTTCTGCTTCCAGCAAGGGCGGAAAATCGCTTTATGATGTGAAAGACCTTGCCTCCGCCGACTTCGCCGCCAACATCATCGACCGTGGCGGTATTGCCGGCCTGGATTACAACTCTCTGATGAAGAAAATGAAAGGCAAAAACGCCGGTGTGTCTCCGAACATCAATCTGTTGAGTGAAAGTTTCAGCGGCTCTTCCTCCCCGAAAGACCTGGAGTTCTTCTTCCAGTATCTCAACGCCTTCTTCACCAACCCGCGCATCGACGAGAACGCATTCCAACTGGTAATGGACGAATCACGGGAAGGCATCAAGATGATGGAGGCCATGCCGATGTACAAATATTTAGGCCAGTTTATCGATGCGGCATACAACCACGATCCCTACATGAAACAGCCCTATTCCATGGATGAGAGTTACCTCAACCAAGCGAATTTCGAGCGCGCCGTCCAGATCTATAAGGAGCGTTTCGCCAACCCCGCCGACTTCACTTTCTACTTCGTGGGCAACTACGATGAAAAGCAGATGAAGGAGTTTGTGGAACTCTACCTCGGCTCTATGAAGACCGATCCCAATAAGAAAGAGAACTACAACCTCAGCGTATTGAAACCGCGTCCTGACAAGGCTTCCACGCAGACGATCTATGCCGGCTCCGAACAACAGGGCTACATGGGCATGATCATCTCCAACCCCTTCGACTGGAGCTATCGCAACTCCATCATCGCCGACATGATTGGCGAGGCTCTGGACATCCAATTCGTGCGCATCGTGCGTGAGAAGATGGGCGACGTTTATTCCCCGATGGTGAACATGAGCGCCAGCAAACTCCCAATTCCGGAAATGACGCTGATGATCCTTTTGGGTTGCGACCCGGAAAAGACTGACAAACTGGCCGGCGCCAGCTTGAAAATCCTCAACGACTTCAAAGCCAAAGGTCCCGATAAGAAAACGTTGGTCCTTATCAAAAAGCAGATGCTGAGCACCCGCGCCAAGAACATCCAAACCAACCGATTCTGGATGAGTTTCATCAGCGGGAAAATCAACCAGAACGAACCGCTGATCAACCCGTCCGAGTATGACAACATTGTCAACTCCGTGACCAAGAAGGAGATGGTTGAGTTCATGAAGAAATATTTCAAGCCGGAGATCTACACCCGCGCCGACATGCACCCGACCACCATGCAGAAATAAAGGATAAAAATTGTAAGGGCGAATGTCATTCGCCCTTATTATCATAATAATTGTTAACGAATTACACACAGAAATGACTGATTACGAATTGAAGTACAAAATCGCCGATATGGCGTTGGCCGAATGGGGCCGCAAGGACATTGAAGTATCACAAAAGGAGATGCCGGGGCTGCTGGCATTGCGCGAGAAATATGGTGACAGCAAGCCACTGAAGGGCGTGCGCATCATGGGCTCGCTGCACATGACCATCCAGACCGCCGTGCTGATCGAAACGTTAGTGCATCTCGGTGCCGAGGTGCGCTGGTGTAGCTGCAACATCTTCTCCACACAGGACCACGCCGCTGCGGCCATCGCCGCCACGGGCGTGAACGTGTTCGCCTGGAAGGGCGAATCGCTGGAAGACTACTGGTGGTGCACCAACCAGGCGCTCTCTTTCCCTGGCGGCAAAGGCCCGCAACTCATCGTGGACGATGGCGGCGATGCTACCCTGCTCATCCATCTGGGCTACAAAGCTGAAGAGGATCCTTCCGTTCTGGACAAGGAGCCTTCATCCCACGAAGAGGCTGTCATCTTCCAGACTTTGAAAGAAATCCTGAAAGAAGACCCACACAAGTGGCACAACATGGTGAAAGAGATCAAGGGTGTGTCGGAGGAGACCACCACGGGCGTGCATCGTCTGTACCAGATGATGGAGCGCGGCGAGTTGCTCTTCCCTGCCATTAACGTGAATGACTCTGTCACGAAGTCCAAATTCGACAACAAGTACGGCTGCCGCGAGTCGCTAGCCGACGGCATCAAGCGTGCCACCGACGTGATGGTGGCCGGCAAGGTGGTTGTGGTGTGCGGCTACGGCGACGTGGGCAAGGGCTGCGCGCAGTCCATGAAATCCTACGGCGCACGCGTCATCGTCACGGAAGTGGATCCCATCTGCGCCCTGCAGGCTGCCATGGAAGGCTTTGAGGTGAAAACCGTGGAAGATGCACTGGAAGAGGGCAACATCTACGTCACCTGCACCGGCAACTGCGATGTGATTACGGTTGACCATCTCAACAAGATGAAAGACCAGGCCATCGTG
>JAFZKY010000060.1 GCA_017551725.1 Bacteroidales bacterium | reverse complement strand
TTCGGGAATTGCTCTTTGCTTGTATGGAACAGCATAACAAGACTGTTAACCCGGGACAAATCAACGACTATCTAATTTCTCATCACGTTGTGACTGATAATGTTAGGGCTGACAGTAACAAGGTTGATGCGTGGCGAGATTTATGGGGGTTAAAACAAAAAGTACATTATAGAAAATATATTTTGCCGATTTTCAGTTGTTTATAAGTTTTGGCAAAAAAACGAAATGTACATTTTACTTTAATTTGATTGAATTTTGGTTTAATTTTTGGCGTGTTTAGAGGCCCGCTATTTTAGTTTTGCTTTAATATTGGTTTAAGATGGCTTTAACCGGGGTTTAATGGGTGATAGCCGCAGGGGAAACCTGCGGGCACAGTGGGCGTAGAGGCTTGTTTTTACAGGTTTTTACGCCCTTTCTTTATGTATGTGGGGAGAATGGGTTTGATGGGTTTAATGGGTGGCTGTGGTGGCGACAATGTCGCTACATACGGAACCGGTTGCCGAGGTATGGAGGCATACCCAACCGGGGGAGGTGCGGTGGGGTGTTTCAAAACCAAATGTACACGTTTTTGTCGCGAAATGTGACAAAAATTAACGATTTTTTTTTATAGTAGGGATGGTCTTATATGTCAAAATCGGCATATAAAACAGAATTTTTAACGAGTTCAGGACCCTTTAATTACATAATTTGAGTGGATAAATAATATATAATTGCACTGAAAATAAGTGTAATAACTAAAAATGGGGCTTGAAAATGTGTGCGGGGCGGCTATTCTTTCTCCTTCAAAGCTTTCTTGATGGCCTCAGCAAGTCCTGTGTATGTATGATATAGGTCGCAAAGGTTAGAACCCCAAAGTGAGATGGTTTCGTTTAACAAAACCTTACCATCTTTGAATGATATATTAGCCATAATAGTTTCGCCATCAAGCCATAAAGAAGAGATCGTGGCAAGTGTTACATTCTGATTGGAAATATCCTGCACAATTTGTGGGTGAGGGGGTGTGAATGTGATTTTATTTTGAGGTTGTACTTTTAGAATTGCCACGATCGCCGCTTCTAATTTTGAATAGAAGTCAAAATGGAGTTCGTCTAACTCCCGGACAGCCTTATTAAATTCTTTACGTTCAAGTGATAGCATTGTATTTAATTATATTTTGGTTTTTTTCAAAGGGAAAAGAGGAATAATCATTGGACGATGGTTTACGCAGTGCGAGCAGAGGCATCCGGCGCATCCTGAACCATTGCAAGTTCTTTTTTGAGTTCGGCTATTTCGGCCTGGAGTTGTCCGTTTTCGCGGGCAAGGTCAGCGATCATTCGTAAAGCATTATCCGAAGGCTGTTCCTGGGGGATGGTTTGTCTATTTTTCAGGAACATGTCCCCATGCCCTGTGATTAACCAATGAAGGTCAATTTCCGTAAAAGTTTGCGATATTTTTACCAGATTATCACTCCTAATGGTAGTGTTTTCACTCAAAATTTTACGCACAGTACCCTCTGAAACACCAATTTTTTGCGAAAAAGCGTGTGGTGTAATGTTGTAATAATCAATTATTTGTTTTAACCTCTCGTTCATTGTCGTAAAATTTTCTGCATTTTTATTTGTTTTATTCGCAAAACTTTTCGTATCTTTGCAGTCGATTTAACACTGTAAAGAAATCGGTGCAAAATTACGAAGAAAAATTGACATCATAAAATATTATATGGTTATGGAAGTAAAAATCACAACAAAGAAGCTCGCCGACATAATGATGGCGAACTACAAAGAAGAGGTTCCGATGCTCAGCGACTCGGCAGAAAGCGAGATCCGCGGGCTGCTTGGGGACGAATTTGTCAATGAGGCTTACACCGAGTTCAAAAACACGGTTGTATTGAGCGGTCCTAACGCACAGTGCAAGGGCTGTTTCCACTGCCACCCGGTGAAGGATCCTTACGGCAGCGGCTGGTCGCTTTCGCAAGGCTTCTGCGACCTGCTCCGTGCCAAGGTAAGGCTGAACGGACTTTGTGGCGACACCAAGAGGGAAGGAGGTGCGGAATGAAGTATTACATCGACAAAGTGAGTACCTGGAGTCCTGCCAACAGGAAGTGCCTGGAGGTGCAGAGTTTCGTGGTGGAATTCCGGCAGACGCTTATTCCCGACGATGATGCAGTCGAGGCTATGATGAAGGAGATCCGTGAGAAGGTGGAGGAACTGAACGACCGCTACCCGCGCACAAAGCGGCTCATGGTGAGAAAAGATGGCGAATTCGTATTCTGCATCAATGAAGAGCGGAAGCTCGACGAGCAGTATGTCTTCACGTTCTACATCAGGAAAGTGAAGCAGATATACAAGACCCTCGAAATGATGGCGGATGGCAAGAAAGGGGGTGCAAAATGAAGCAGTTGAACCAGGAGTGCAAGGAACTGTATGTCTCGTTAAAGAACTGGGAAGGCAGCGAGACGCAGCTGATGAACGACGGCCAGATGACAACGCGGTTTGTCCTGGACGGCGGAAATGACGACAAAAAGATACTCCAGACGCGGAGCGCCTTCCGTGGGTTTGTGATGGCTCTGACGGAACTGATGGGCTACGAACTCAACGACACGTGGACGGATCTGGCCTACGGCGAGACCGAGGAAGGGGGTGAGATATGAACAAACAAGACATCATCCGTTTTGTCGTGAATTGCAAATTAGACCAAGTCAAATCTGTAATGGTTCTCATAGCGGACGACAAACGGGTGTGCCCTTTTATAGAAGGGGAAATGAGCACCCTTGCTGCGGCAATGGTTTTGACAGCGAAGCAAAACCCCGAATTCAAGGAGGTGATGGAAGGTGCATTGTCCTATTTAGATAAGGAAGGGGGTGAGGAATGATGGAGCGCGTGTTTGGTTGGATATGGGTCGCGCTGGGCGTGACCGGCATTGTGGCGGTGGCCGTGGGAGCCTACTGGCATTGGTTCACGGTGGGGGTGTGCGTGGTGATGGCGTGGAGCTGCTTCTATGAGGCCCGCAAAGAAGGCGCAAAGAAGGCATAAAGAAGGATCGAAGAAACCGCCGACCGAATCGGCGGACACAGTATAACCTTAAAACATTAAAACAATGGAATTAACAGAAAAAGCCATCATGAAAATGAAACATGCCGTTGGCAACGGAAGTCGCAATTTCTTTGGAACAAGAACCCCTGACCCTGTATGGGAGGAACTTGTGGAGGCTGGTTATGCTTCAAAAGCAAGGAATGAAATGTTCAACGAGATTGTATATCGTGTAACAGAACAGGGGAAAGCGGCACTCAGAAGAATTTTGGGATAATGCCTCGGATGGGAACCCAGGGGTGGGACGGCTGAAGACCGGCAACCGGGAGCGAGACCCGGCCCCCCACGAATAAACAGAGAAAATATGAAACAGATAATAGTTGGATATGGAGTTGTGAAGCAGCTGCAGGACGAGTTGCACACGAGCCGTGTGACGGTGGGTGCTGCGCTGCGACTGAAGACGAATACGGAGCTGGCGCGAAAGATACGGCAGCGGGCGTTGCAGCTGGGTGGAGTGTTGATGGAGGCCGAGAAGGTCAGGAAGGAGGCTGTCTGATGTACGCTCGATATGAAGGCAGGCCTGTCATCACAAAGGCCGACTGGTGTGCAGCCGGGCTGACCGACCGGCAGTTCCATTATGATGTTTCCAGAGGTTGTATTTCGATTTGTGGGATTGGGTACCGTAACGCTCCGTTGATAGACCTTACGAGCATCCGCAGGCCGGAGCGCCTGGCGATGATAGAGGCGAAGTTCGGGCCGATAGAGAAGGCGGAGCGTGAGCCGATGCTGAAGGCGACGGTTGACAGCGGGGCGCGGGAGTGGTACACGTCGTTCAGGAAGGGCGACGGGTCGCCGCTGGAGCCGCGCCAGATAGAGCAGTACACGAACCGTGCGAGTCTGCTGGAGGCGTTGAAGCAGGGTTTGGAGATGCAGCGGACGGAGCGCGCGAGGGTTGGCAAGAAGGTGAAGATGGGCGAGTGGTACGAGGGGGCGATGGCGTGGTACAACGAGCAGCGGGAGCTGTTCCCGTGTGCGGAGATAAGCAACGCGCGGAGCTTTGAAAGGGTGTTTAAAGCGTATTGCACGGAGGGTTATGCGAGTGTGGTGAGCAAGTCGATAGGCAACGACAACTCGAGGAAGGTGAGCGTGAAGGCGGAGCAGTTGATAGTGGCGTTGTGGCGGACGAACGGCAAGCCGTTCAAGGAGCGGGTGTGGGAGCTGTATATGGAGTTTGTGTGCGGCGACCGCGAGCTATACGACAAAGAGACCGGCGAGGTGTTCCGTCCGGAGGACTTCCGCCACAAAGGTCGGACGCTGGAGTTGAGCCAGGCGACGGTGTGGAGCTACCTGAGCGAGGTGATGAACACGACGGCGGTGTATGCCGACCGTAACGGCAACTTCGCCTACCAGAACACGATGCGCCCGAAGCACCAGAGGAAGGTGGGCAGCTATTCGCTGAGCAAGATATCGATGGATGACGTGGCATTGAGCCGCCAGACGTGGGACGGCAAATGGGTGTACAAGTACATCGCCGTGGATGTGTTGAGCGGCTACTATTTCAAGCCGTCCTACGTGGTTGGCAAGCCGGGACGGAAAGAGGTTGTGGAGTGCTTCCGCAATATGTTCCGCGAGTTGACGGAGCGCGGTCTTCCGATGCCGGGCGAGCTGGAGGTGGAGCACCACCTGATGGAGGACATCGAGTGGCTTAACGAGGTGTTCCCCTTCGTGCGGTTCTGTGCCTCGGCCACCGAGAAGAGGGCGGAGCACAACATCCGTTCCCTGAAATACGGTGCCGCCAAGGATGCGGGCCACACGGTGGGTCGCTGGTATGCGCGGAGCGAGGCGTACAGTTCGGTGCGCAAGAAGGTGAACGGCGACTATGAATTGGGCACATCCGAAATCGGCTGTGCCAAGCTGACGGCGGAGCGGCTGATAGCCGACGACCTGGCGGACATCGAG
Organism: Bacteroidales bacterium; assembly: GCA_017551725.1. Taxonomy (GTDB): domain Bacteria; phylum Bacteroidota; class Bacteroidia; order Bacteroidales; family WCHB1-69; genus F23-D06. The sequence goes on along the minus strand of JAFZKY010000060.1, from coordinate 34,263 downwards.
GCACACAACAACGAGCTGCATCCGAGGAAGAAGACCTTTGCGGGGATGACGCGGCGTGAGGTGCTGGTGAGCCAGGTGAACCCCGGACTGAAGCCCATCGAGCAGTGGTACCTGCAGCGCTTCATCGGTGAGCAGACCCAGACGAGCATAGTAAACAACAACCGGCTGCAGGTGAAGGGCGAGCAGTTCGAGCTTGTGGACTTCGGGTGCCTTGACCGGCTGAAGCCCAACAACAGGAAGGTGGAGGCATACTATATGGCCAACAGTGCCGGTGATATTGAGCGGGTGTATCTGTGGCAGGGAGAGACGTATATCGGCGAGGCGGAGAACGCGGAGAAATGGCGCTACAACGAGTTTGCCTGTGAGCGTGGCGAGGCTGACCGCGAGGCGATGCTGCACCAGCAGAAGCGGGTGGCGAAATTCGACAAGATGATCCGGGAGCGCCGGGCGGCGTTGCCACGTGTGGGAGGCACCACCGAGAACAGCAGCGCCAGTGTGGCGGTGCTTGAGGTCCCGGTGGAGATAGTGGAGACGGAGCAGCCGAGGAACTACCAAGGGGACGAATGGGAGGAGGCAGCGGGAAAACCGCTGCCCACAGTGGACTACACCCGGCTGGCAATGGAGAGCTTATAATTCAAACTAAAACATATACACAATGATTACAAAAGAACTGAAACTGAAGATTGTGGCTGCAATGGCAGAGGCCAGGCCCATGTGGGGCGGCAGCGACGCGAAGTTTGCCAAGTCGCTGGGCATTAGCGGCAGCCAGTACAGCCGGGTGAAGAACGGCGACATCGACCAGGTGTTGAGCGACACGGCGTGGATAGCCATCGCGCGGCAGCTGGAGGTGAACCTTGGGAACGCCCCGGAATGGAAGACCGCGAAGACCCCGGTGTACGAGTTCATCAGCGCCCAGCTGACGGTGTGCCAGGAGGAGGCGTTGAGCGCGCTCTTGTGCGACCTGAGCGACATCGGGAAGACTTGGACGGCCAAGGTCTATGCCAAGACGCACCGGAACGTGGCCTACATCGATTGCTCCCTTGCCAAGGGGAAGACGCTGCTGATACGCCAGATAGCCCGTGCCTTCGGCCTGGACTATACCGGCAAGCTGGGTGACGTGGAGGCGAACACCATATACTACCTGAAGAGCCTTGAAAAACCCCTTATAATCCTCGATGAGGCGGGCGACCTGCACTATGAGGCGTGGCTGGAGATCAAAGCCCTGTGGAACGCCACAGAGGGCGCGTGCGGCTGGTATATGATGGGAGCCGACGGGCTGAAGGCGAAGATACAGCGCAGCATCGACTGCAAGAAGGTGGGCTACACTGAGATTTTCTCGCGCTTCGGCAAGCGTTACGGCAAGGTGGTGGAGGAAGGAGAAGCCGGACGCGAGATGATGAAGCAGACGGCGGCGATGATAGCCAAGGCCAACGGTGCCGAGGATGCCGGCAAGCTGCTGCGCAAGACGATGGGCGACGACGGTATGCCGAGCCTTCGCCGAATATACAAAGAACTGAGAAAAGGCCCGTGCTCGGGCAGAGCAAATAATAGTAACAGATGAAACGTGCGTACAGCATAAGGAACGTGCTCGATGCGAAGTTCAAGACGATGGACTTCGACGGAGAGTGGCTTGACGCGGTGGGCCGCCCGGAGCTTGGCGGGACGTGGATGATCTACGGAGCGCCAAAGAACGGCAAGACCTCGCTGGCGATGAAGCTGGCGCGGTACCTGACGCGGTTCTGCCGGGTGGCCTACGACAGTGTGGAGGAAGGTTTGAGCCTATCGATACAGAACTGCGTGGAGCGCACCTTCGAGGGCGAGGCCAACCGTCGTTTCCTGTTGCTGGAGAAAGAGAGCATGGAAGAGCTGACGGAGCGTCTGTCGCGGCGTGTCAGCCCTGACGCGGTGGTGATAGACTCGGTGCAGTTCCTGGGGCTACGCTGGGAGGAATACAAACAGCTTGTGGAGCGTTTCCCGCACAAGCTGTTTGTGTTTGTGAGCCACGTGGACGGCAACCAGCCGGAGGGCCGTGTGGCGAAGAAGATATGGCGCGACGCGGACGTGTATATCAGGGTGGAAGGCTTCCGTGGGTTCCCTGTGGGACGCTACGGCGGAGAGAAGCCCATCGATATCTATCCAGAGCGCGCAACAAGGTATTGGGAGATGCAGAAATAAAACGTAATACAATGGAAACAATGACAATGGAAAGGGCGAAAACGCCCACAATGGACGCGATGCGGAAGCGGGCGTTGGCGGCGGCGTGTCAGTACCTGGAGGCGATGCACGTCGAAGAGTTCCTGAAGAAGGACTACCGGGGACGTGTGGTCTATGCGCAGGGTCTGATCTGCCGTGCGGCGAAGGTAGAGAACGACAGCTTCAACCGGATAGGCCGTGTGCGTCTGCGGTCGTTGACGGCGGCGTTCAACAAGATGCGCCGGGATGCCGACGGCTTGGTGGAGGAAACCATTAAAGCAATGACGCGATGAAAAACAATAAGGTCTATATTGCCGGGAAGATAACCGGCGACGCGAAGTACCGCGAGAAGTTCGCCCAGGCGGAACGCTACCTGACGGAGTGGCTTGAATGGAAGCCCGAGGAGGTGGTGAACCCGGTGAAGGAGTGCTGCCAGAGGTGGCCGTGGTGGAGGTGTATGCTGCGCTGCCTTCGGCTGATATGCGGGTGCAAGTTCGTGGCGATGCTGCCCGACTGGAATGAGAGCCGAGGTGCCAGGATAGAGCATGGCTGGGCGCAGATGATTGGGAAAGTAATTCTTTATCTTAATACCTTAAACTATTAAAATTATGGCAGAAAGAACGATGGTCGAAATGACCCCGGAAGAGAAGAAACAGTTTGAACTCTTCCAAAAAGAACAGGCGAAGAAAGCCGAACAGGAAGCCAAGCGCGAACAGCGCAAGCAGCTACAGGCGATGACCGACGAGGTGATGGCCGACGCGGTGGCCGAGCTGATGAACTGCAACGAGCAGCTGAAAGCCACCAAGCAGAAGGTGATGGACACCTTCTCGACGCTGATGCAGCTGCGCAAAGAGGTGAACGAGGAAACCGGCAAGAAAGAGCAGGACACCTTTATGTTCACCAACAGCGCCGGTACCCAGCGCATCCGCATCGGCTACAATATGAACGACAACTACCTCGACCAGGTGGAAGAGGGCATTGCCAAGGTGAAAGCCTACCTTGAGAGCCTTGCCAAAGACGACCAGAGCAAGGAACTGATTGCCCTGGTGCTTCGCCTGCTGGCGCGCGACCAGAAGGGCAACCTGAAGGCGAGTCGTGTCATCCAGCTGGGGCAGCTTGCCGAGAAGAGCGGCAACGAGGACTTTCAGGAGGGTATGCGCATCATCCGCGAGGCTTACCGTCCGACGCGCAGCAAGCTCTTTATCCGCTGCTCAATCAAGGAGCCGGAGAAGGAATGGCAGGATATCGGACTTGGAATTGGAGAAGTGTAATTTGTTTTAGTTTGGTGGGCGGTCGGCCCTGTTGCCGACCGCCTTTATTAAAAACCGATTGATTATGGCAAAGCAAGAAAAGATAACAGCGAAATTCAGCGTGTCGCCGACCTACACGCACGACAGTGCGGCGGTGCTGGAGTACGACTGGTCGGAGGGCACGACCTATGAGCTGCGGAGCATCACCTGGAGCGAAGGCTGCAAGGTGAACGTGAAGCTGGCGACGGTGCGCGAGTGCCCGGTGCGCATCCACTATCAGAAGGGGCTGCCCGTGGAGGGCTTCGCCCATTGGCAGAAAGCCGGGTGCAAGATAGAGGACATCAGCAATGCGGACTACAGCTTCGAGCGGTTCTGGAACCTGTACGGCTACAAGGTGGGCAACAAGGCGCGTGTGCAGAAGAAGTGGGACCGTCTGCCCGAAGGGGAGAAGATCCTGGCGCTGGCGGCGATACCGAAGTATCGGCGCTTCTACGAAAGCAAGCACATCGAACTGGCCTACCCTGAGACGTATATAGACCAGCGCCGGTGGGAAAACGAATTCACCAACAACTAACACTGCAGAGCAATGAAATGGCTTAAAGAAAGCAATAGGTGGAAGCACCTTGTGGGGATACTGGTGGTGTCGATGTTCGGCACGCTGCTGATGGGCATTGGCTGCATCGGCGGTATGGAGTTCAAAGACGTACACCATGCCAATGGCGACAGCAAGCCGATACGCCAGTGGGACTGGAGCGCGTGGGACTGGCTTGACTGTGCGGCGGGGCTGCTCGGCGGCCTTATCGGGCAGGACATCCAGCTACTGATAATCCTCTTAATCGTAAACCTTTAAACATTGATTGATTATGGCAAGAACAGCATTGAAACTTTACCTGCTGAAAAAGTTGCGGGAAATGGAAGCGGAGCGCGAGGCTGCACACAAAGCACCGACCACCGTGCTGCTAAAAGACTATCACGACTCGATTATGGAAGATATGAGGGAAGAGATAGCGAACCTGAACGATGACGGCATCATTGAGATGGGACCTACCCTCAACGGCCTCTATCTACACCTGAACCCGGAGAACGCTATAGAATGAAGATAAAGCTCAAACTGACCAGGATGGAGATGAAGGGCATTGCAACGGTGGTGCAAAACTGCTGCAATGCCCTTGCGGGTGTCACATTCCCGGAGGTGCAGTACCGCGACGCGCTGTCGGGGCTGCTGCTGAAGCTGGCGGGCAAGATGATGACCCTGAAGCAGAACAACCGGATGACGCTGACCGAGGTGGAGGCGTTGGCGCTGTACGAGGTGCTGAACGACCTTGCAGACCGGATGCCGCCACTGGAGATGGGCGTGAGCTACACGGTACTGGGCGAGATAGACAAGCAGCGTATGAGCTACGTGAGCCTGATGCGTGGCAACCTGGCAAGCATAGTGAACGACGGGCAGAACTTAATACCTAATTAGCAGATGGCATACAACAGGGTGAATATACTGCGGCATTACAAAGCCATTGTCGAAGAGACCAACCGGCACTACGACCCGGACGTTACAACGTACAAAGGGGTGTGGAGAAAGTATATCTATCCGGTGTACCATATCAGCTACCAGCAGTATATGAAGATAGTCTCGACCCCGAACCTCGAGGCTGCGCTGGAAGCCGAAGAGAAAGCCCACGGCAAGTGGGAAAACCCGGCACAAGGAAAACTATTCTGACGGCAGCTGAAGCCGTACATTGATGGAGGGCGAGGCCGACACGGTCTGGCCCTCTTCTGTTACCTGCTCCACCCAAGCGGTGGTGAAGCTGAGGGTGTAGACGTCGTATGACTGGTCGCTGTAGGTCTTGGCCAGCCGTGTGCGAGTGAAGGCTTGGGTGGTGCTTGGTACCCGCCAACCCTCAAGAGCCTCCATAACGGCCTCCAGGACATCGAGGATATCGTATGCGTCGGACTTTGAGGGAGCCTTGGCCGATGAGCGCACAGTGTGCATATCGGCCACAGTGATGTTGATAGTGGCATTGGCCACACGGTCGGAGCTGGCGGTCTGCGAGTAGTCGATATTGTCGAGGTCGATAAGGCAGCAGGGCCACTTGACCGGCGGCTGCGGGAGGTTGAGCTGGTTCCAGTTCTTATCGATGTAGTGGAGCGCCGGTACCTTCTTCGTGAGGCGATCCTGGATTGAAAGGAATATCTGTTTCATTTGTTCAAAGCTTTACTGATTTCTTCGGTTATTTTCTTCTCAATGGCGGCGGTCAGTTCCGGGCTTTCGCCGATGAACTGGCGCTGTGGGATGCGGACGTTGCGTGAGCGACCGGCGTTGTTGGTGCCCTCGTTATGGGCCGAGGAATAGGGCAGGTCGCTTTCTACGGTCACGGAGCCGTCGCGCGGGATGAACTGTATGGAGCGTCTGAGGTTGCCGGTCGGACCGGCGAGGATTTTGCGTTTGCCGGCAGCACCCTTGGCCCCTTGGATGCGGCGTTTCACCTCCTGCCAGGCACGGCCAAAGAAACTCTCCTTCTGGAAATTCTCTTTGAACATACGGACGGCGAGATTGCCGATTTTCTCCGGTAAGTCTCGCGAAAGCTGGCGTTGCAGCTCCTCTTCGAGACCTTTGAGGTGGTGGCTAAAATCCTGAATTTGCACGATTATTGAAAAAAAATTTTGTCAGTTTCAAAAATAGTTGTAATTTTGCAGCCGAATGCTCAGGTACCCGAAAGGGACGTGGGCTGCCTCCTTCGGGGGGCTATTTTTTTTTACTTCACATTGAATTCTATTACGTTAGTATTACCAGCAACCACACAAATTACGTGCTGAATTTTATTTTTAGTCTTCACCAAATCTACATATTCTTCAATACCAGCAGTGATTAAAGTTTTAGAATACAGAGTAGAATCGTGGAAATAAAGACATACTGTGTCAGCATCCATACCTGTTTTCGATACGAAGCGTTTTATTTGGTTATTTTTTGTAGAAAGAACATTCCTAATGGTGTGGGCATTATTTTTAGTAATCGAGCGTATATCCATCAGGCGACCATCCATCTGCAAATCCAATGCCGGCAGAATGTCACCATTCGCTGCTAATGTTATTTCGTTCAATAAAATAGCAGAATGCCCCGATTTGAACAGAATGTTTTGGCATTCGTTCTCCAGTTGGGTTGCAGACAATTTTTCAGGGAAAAATCGTTCCTCGTTTGGATTATCGTGTGAGATATGCCCCTTGTGTGTTGCTTTCAGGCCGCCGTTGTCCCAACGGAAAGCCACATCGGCATAGTCGTCGTTGTCGCGGCACCTGAGGTAGTCGTTGATGTGTTCCCATACTGGGCTGAAGCTTTCCACTATTGCCCGTCCTTCCCTGCCTGAGCGCCTGACGTATGAGGCGGTGTCGGTGAATATCTGCCCAGAGGTGGCAGGGTTCTGGTCGAGTCCGGGCTTGACGATGCGGCGGTCTGGGTTGCCGTCGGTGGGGTCTTCGTCGGTCTGCTCCCAGTCGCACTTGCAGTTCCAGAGGGTGCCGGGTTGGTTGTAAGCCCAGAACGGGTCATCCTTTGGCCAAATGCGGTTGTAGAACGGCATGTGTTCCTCGCGCGGAGTGGCGGAGAGTGATGGCAGCCACTTGATATTGGGGAACAGGCGCACATTGTCATCTTCCGAAAACTGCTGCCACTGTTTGCCTGTCCTGGCACGGGCGACGGCGGTGTTATATTCGGCTGCCTGATATCGGTTGTAGGCGTGGAACATCGCCTTGATATAGTCCATATCACCGCCCTCTTCCTCGGCAATCCCACGGATATCTTGGGCGGCGCAGTAGGTTTTGTAGGCGGCGAAGCGTGTCACGTTGGCTTGCCACTTTTCCGCGAGGCGTTCTGCCTCTTCCCCGTGCATAGGAACAGCACGGACAGCCTTTATCAAATTCTCGGCGTATCTTTGGAGCAGTTCTGCAGGTACCGGGCTGTCGTCTGCCAGGATCCTGTCGAGCAGCTCTTCCTCTTTTGTTTTGGCAAGGGTAAAACTCCCTTTAACCGCCAATATAAAGCCGTTTAAACACTCCTGCAGAGCTTCTGGGGTGTCTATCTGATAGAGGCGGTCGAGGGCGGAGGTGGCGATGGGTCGCGGGCTGGTCGCGCCAGCCCTCAAACGAAAGGGTCGAAGTCAGGATTATAGGCGTTCTGTTGCGTTTTTCCCTTGCCCTTGGCCGTTTTGTTGTCATTGTCTTCATCGTCGCCCTGTGCGGGCTTTTTGTCGCCTTGTTTGGGGTCGGGCGGCATACCGAGGCCGCCGGTGTTGCGGATGCCGGTCACCTCGATGCCGAACTTGGTCTTCACCCATTCGGGGTCAATCTCGAAATACTGCGCAGCCCGCATAGTCTGGTCGAAGAGTTGGGTGGCATCCTCCTGCTCCTGGTACTTGAAACGACGTCCGGCGGGAACGAGGCCCAGAGCCACCAGCGCGGGCAGCACGACGGTGTTCATTGCCACCTCGACGGCAGCCATATCAGCCTCCACAATTTCGTCGTTGAGGTCGGAGGACGTTTCTTCCTTGGAGTTGGATCCGTAGCGGGTGTCCTGACCGAGGACGGCACCGTTGATGAGCAGCGAGATTTCGTTTGAGCATACACGGATAAGGTTCTCGTAGGCTTCACCGTTGGAGGCGTTGGTGGCCACGAACTCCATTTCATCGTCGATGTCAATCACGCCGTTGGCACCGCTGCCATAGTTGGAGAGCATCTCCAGATATTTGTCGCGCAGGTTCGGGTCCTGGGTATTGGTCTTGATGACACGCGGCGGCATACCGCACACTTCGCAGAACTCGCTCCAGCAGCTCTGGGCAAAACGCTTGAAGAGGACGTGCGGCACCGCTTTGTCGAGCAGGCCGAGGCCCTCTCCGCGAAACTCCAGTATGTAGGTGCCGTATTCGCGCAGCTCGCGGTAGGGAATGCCCTTGGTGTCGGAGGTGTCGATAAGCACGAAGCCGTTGCGCGGGTCGATGTGGCGGCGGTCGATGACGGTAACGCCGAGGGGGTCGGGGTTGTCCGGCTGCGGGTCAAGTTCGGCAACGGTGTAGCCATAGAGCTGCGCATCGAGGACGGCTTCAATCAGTCGGCGTGTGGCCGGCATATCTTTCAATGCCTTGGTGGCGGTATCGTCGGCTTCGTCGTTGTCCTTTACCAGGGCAAACTCGGAGCGCAGCACCTTGCTCTTGCGGAGCAGCACCTGCGAGGTGAGGTGGGCGTCGTCCATTATGTAGTCGAACAGCTCCTGCAGCTGGCTGAAACGCGGTGCGTCGATGCGGAGGGCGGCTTGCTTGGCTTGCTGCCAATCGCCGATATCCTTGCGGTGTACGATGGGGGTGCGGCTCTTGATGACCGCCGCTATGAATTGTTCCCGGCGCAGAGTCCGGGTATCTTTGTTTTTCTTCTTGGCCATAATCAGAAACTGTGTTTGAACTTGGGGTTGGACTTGAGCTGAAGGGTGCCTGCGGGGTTGCCGCTGTCGGTCTGCAGGTAGGGCAGGTCGGGCGACAGCAGGCCGTCGGCCACCTGCTTGAGGTAGGCAATGGTGCGCTCGTAGGCTTTCTCGTAGCGCTCGTAGATGGCATCCACGTTGCAGAGCAGCAGCAGGTGATAGACGGCGCAGACCTTGACGTGCTCCACGATGAGGGCGGAGCGGTCGCTGCCGGTGGCGGCGAAGATGGCGGCCACGTCGTAACGGTTGGCGAGGTACGACTTCACCTCTGCCACGGCGGTGTCGATGGCCGAAATAACCAGGTTGTCGTCTTCGTCGGTTATCTGGTCGAGCTGGTAGTCGTACAGATGGGTCTGGATTTCTTCACGGGTGATAAACATAACTAATACCTCCTATTTGATGTGGTGGGGAAAACAGATTGAATATTCTCGGCGGTGTGGCCCCAGCGCCGGTTGAGCATCCAGATGGCACTCTCCAGCGCGTCGGGTGCGTCGTCGTGCATACGACTGCCGCGTTCGGTGGCCAGCAGCTGCTCCACCAGCACCTGCATACCGGGGCTGTCCTGTTCGTCCTTGTTGAAGATGACCAGGTGCTGCTCGAAGAGGGGCTGCATAGCCTCGATACGGGCAAACTTGTCCGGCTTCTTCCGGCTGTCGCCCTTGACAGGGATAATCTTGCCCTTGGCTTCGCCCTGCTTGCGGAACTCCTCCAGGATAAGTTCCTGCAGCATATTGGCCTCCATATAATAGTACACAGGCACGCGCCCGTCCACATAACTGTCTATGGTGTAGTGCCACTCAATCATATTGCTCACCGAAGTCTGGTCGGCAAAGGCTTTCAGCAGGTGGTACTCCCCTGTTTTGGTCTTGCCCACCAGCATCGTGGCCTTGTAGTCGGCCTGCTTGGTAGCCTTCCAGGACGGGTCGGTATAGCAGATGAGCTGCACATATTGCGACATCCTTGGCAGCATCGGGCCGAAGACGATATCCTCCTGGCGGAACACCGCTCCGAGGGTGATGGGGTTGTTCATGTACTCCTTCTCGAAGGCGCGGTACCCGACCAGCTTCCGCTTGGCCTCGATGCGTTCCTTGGTCCAGTATTCGGGCCACACAGGGTTACCCTTGTCGTCATAGACGTTCACGCGACTGACGTGTACACCCGGCGTTTCCATAATGTTGGCAAGGATGGAACACTTGCTGATGAGGTTGCCCACCATAATGAAGCGGCCACCCTCAGCGCCGAAGGTACCCATCAGAGCCTCACGGGTCCACTCGGTGGCGGCTTCCACGCGGGCAGGGTTGCGACTGAGTTCGTCGTCGTCGAGGTCGTCGCAGATGATGTAGTCCGGGCGGTTCTGGCGGTCGCGCAGACCACGGGGCGACTGCCCGCGACCGATGGCGTGGAAGGCGGTGCCGTCCTGCGTGGTGAACTCACCTACCGCCCAGCTTCCGGCTTTGTACTGCTGCCCGAAGTCGTGTTCATAAAGCTGGTTGTACTGAAGCTCGGCCTGAAGGTCGGAGAGCAGGCGTATGGCGCTGTCCTCGCTCTTGCCCGCCAGTACCAGACTGTGCAGCGTTGGTTTCTTCTGGCAATGCAGCCACATAGGGATGAACACCCCCATGTGGGTGGACTTTGCGTGGCCACGCGGCCACATAAAGATAGCCAGCAGCTGTGGGTTGTCCTGGATAAACTTGGCGGCCTTGATGTGGAAACCTGCGCAGGGTATAGGCTTGCCGGTGGTCTTGTCGGTGCAGTAGTGCGGGAAGTAAGTCTGCACGAAAAAGTTGTAGTCTTTCTGCGCCTTGGCGATACGGCGCAGCTGCTCCGCCTTGGTCTCTTTGGCAAAGACATTGGTGGCGGTGGCGGACTTGACAAACTCCACGTGCGCCTTCCAGCGCTCGAGTGCCTCCTTGGTGATGTTGGCCATAGTTTAGATGAAGTTGACCTTTGAGGCGGCCATCTGCTCGCCGATGAAGATGTCCTGGTAGGTGGTGATGACGTTGACTGTTTCCGGGGTGAGGTTCGGGTCGATCTGCATCCGGGCGGCAAGCCAGTTGCCGAAGGCGGCGAAGACCTCCATCATAGTGACGACGTTGGTCTTTTTGTCGAGCTTCTCGACAGCTGCCGCAGCCTTGATGATTTCGTCGGCGGTCCAATCGTCGGAGTCAAGCCGCTCATTAATCTTCTGGAGCATCTTCAAGACCAGCTCCTTCCGGCTGATGGTTCTGGCGGCGCGCAGTCGTTCCCACTCGCCGTCCTTTGCCCAGCGGTTGACCGTCTGCGGCGACACGCCTATACGCTCGGCGATGGTCTTCTGACTGTCGCCATTGAAATAGTAAAGCCTGGCTAACTCACGCTCTTTGTCGAGCTGGTTTTTGCGGGGCTTATTAGAAGCCTTACGAGGCTTCTGTGTTGTGTTGTTAGGTTCTTTTTCTGCCATAAAGCGATGATTTTGGTGCAAAAGTACCCACTCTTCCCCGAAGAGTGGGTGTGTCGTTTCAAGCGAATATACACTTGTGCGAAGGGTAAGACTTTTCAAGCCCTGTATGGGTTGATGACAGTATTTTTGCAAAAAATTTCGAGCGACAACCCATAAACCCCATTGAAATGAACAGAAAACACCAAAGCATTTTCAGAGCGCACCGGCGCGGATCCGGGTGCCTCTACATGGACAACGTAACAAAGAGTGTGCAGTTCTGCCGTAAGAAGGGCAGCACCGCTGCAGAGTGGAACCTTGCACAGAAAAACAAAATCACCCTGCCCAATGGCTAAAAAGAAACATACATTTGTATTGACCGACGGAAGCGTGAACTGCTACGGCTACCGGGTGCTGACATCCGGCATCGGGAAGGAACAGTTCCTTAAGAACCCGGTGATGCTGTACAGCCACGAGTACGGCCTGCTGCCCATAGGCACGTGGGAGAACGTGCGCGAGGACGGTGAACGCCTGCTGGCCGACGCCAAGTTTGACGAAGGGGACACCTTCGCCCAGGAGGTATGCCGCAAGGTCGATGAGGGAATACTGCGCTGCTGCAGTATCGGCTTCGACATACTGGGCATTGACGAAAGCGAAGAGCTGAAGATACCCGGACAGGTGGGACCCACCGTGACGAAGGCGGAGCTGCTGGAGTGCAGCATCTGCGCCATCGGTGCCAACCGTAACGCTATGCGCCTGTCGGTGGAACCCGGAATGCCCTCCCCGACCGTGAAGGTGGGCGGACGTATGACCCTGACTATGGTGCAGGGCGAGAAACAACAGTTTATTAACCCATTAAATAGTTCAAGTATGACAGAACAAGAACAGAACCAGATGAACCAGCTGCAGACCCAGGTGCAGCAGCTGACCGAGACCAACCAAACCCTGACGAAGGAGCGCGACGAAGCCCGCACCGCTTTGCAGCGTGTACGCGAAGCCGAGGTTGAAGCCATGCTTACGGCAGCCGTCAGCGACGGACGTATCAGCGAGGCCGAGCGTCCTCAATGGAAAGAGCTGCTCAACGTGGCTCCCGAAAACGCCAAGGCAGCCCTCGCCAAACTCAACACCCGCACCTCGTTGGCGCAGATGCTGGAGAGCCAGAAGGGCAAGGGCGAGTTTGCCGGCAAGAGCTGGCAGGAACTTGACCGCGCCGGCAAGCTGGCCGCTTACAAGGCAGCCGACCCCGAAGGCTTCAAGAACCTGTACCGCGAAACCTTCGGCGCTGACTACAAAGAGTAGTCCGACAATAAACAAGAGTATTAACCATTAAAAACGATTCAATATGGCTTTGAACAAACAAATTTGGATTCGTGACATCGTCGAGGGCTTCTGGCCCGACAACAGCTTCATTGCCCGAAGCGTTGACCACAGCGAGTATGTCAACAACAAGACCGTCCACGTCCCGCAGGCCGGCAGCGCCCCCTCGGTGACAAAGAACCGTTCCGAGTTCCCCGCCACTGTAGGCACCCGCACCGACGGCGAGCTGACCTACGACCTGGACATCTACGATGTTCCCCCTCTGCGCGTGCAGAACCTTGCCGACGTCGAGCTTAGCTACGACAAACGCCAGTCGATGCTGAAGCAGAGCAAGGAGACCCTGATGAACTACGTCCACATGGAGATCCTGAAGACCTGGGTGCCCTCCAGCCCCAGCACCGTCGTCACCACCGGCTCGGCCGCTGCCGCCCACGTGCACAGCACCGCCACGGGCAACCGCAAGGCTATGACCCGTGCCGATGTCGAGAAGGTGAAGATGATCTTCGACAGCAACGACGTGCCGGCCACCGGCCGCGTCATTCTGCTCGACGCCGTTATGTACAACCAGCTGGTCAATTCGTTGACCGATGCCGAGGTTGTATCCTTCCTTCACGGGGCCGACGCCACCAAGGGCGTGATGGGCACGTTCCTCGGCTTCGAGTTCCTGATGCGCTCCAGCGTCCTCCAGGCCGCCGCAGGCGGTTCCCTGAAGACCGGATCCGCTGCCGCCACCGACTGCGCCGCAGGCTTGGCTTGGCAGAAGGACTGCGTGAGCCGTGCCCTCGGTGAGGTGCAGGCCTACGAGGACAACAACAACCCCAGCTACTACGGCGACATCTTCTCGTTTGCCGTCCGTGCCGGTGGCAAGTACATCCGCAGCGATAAGAAGGGCGTCGTGTTCATCTATCAGGGCACTCCCGCCTAATCCTGTGCCCTGCGGAAAAAAAGTGGCTATAATCAATCAACCAGGGGCGCAGAGTGTGTGAAGACAGACGAAGCGCCCCATTATAACAAGATTTAGATATGGCATTACCAAGAGTACAAATAACCTTTGAGAACGGAGCCTTGGGCGGTGTGGCCCCCAGCGAGGACGGTGTGTGCGGTCTTGTGGCTTACGCCACCGCCGTGAGCCAGACCTTCGCCTTGAACCACCCCTACCTTATCACCAAGCTGGCAGGGTTGGAGGCTTTGGGCATCACCAGCGCGGCCACCGGTGCCAACGCCCTTCTCTACAAGACCGTCAAGGAGTTCTACAGCGAAGCCCCCGAAGGGACAAAGCTGTGGGTGATGGGCGTGGCTTCAACCGTGACCATTGCCAACCTGACAGACAAAACCAAAAACAACATCAGCCCGCTGCTGACGGCTGCCCGTGGAGCCATCAACATACTGATGGTGAAACTGACTTCGGGGAACAGCCCGACGATGAGCGGCAGCATCGATGCCGCCACCATTACCGCCGTGGGCAACCTGCAGGCGTTGGCCGAGGATTGGACGGCAAACAAGTACGCCCCGTTCATGTGCCTGGTCGAGGCATTGAGCTACAACGGTACCGCCGCTACGCTTCCCGACCTGACAGCCCGCAGCGACAACCGCGTGGGCGTGGTGCTGGGCGACAGCGTGACCGGCAGCGCCAATGCGGCCATCGGCCTTGTGGCCGGACGCCTGGCGGCAGAGCCGGTACACCGTAACCTGGCGCGTGTGCGCAGCGGTGCCATCAAAGCCGAGACTATGTATATCGGCAGCGTGGCCGCCGAACTCGGCGACCCGGATGTTGCCAACGACCTCGGCTACATCGTGCCACGTACCTTCGTGGGTAAGAGCGGCTACTACTGGAGCGACGACCATCTGGCCACCGCTGCCAGCGACGACTACTGCTCGATCGCCCGCCGCCGTACCATCGACAAAGCCTACCGCATTGCCTACCGCACCCTTGTGGAGGAGATTGCGGAGAATGTGCCGGTGAACACCGAGGGCAAGCTGGCCGCCTACCAGTGCAAGTCGGTCGAGACCTCGGTGGAGAGCGCCATCGTCAACTCGATGACCAGCGAGGGCAACCTTGGCAACGACCCGGACAACGCAAGCGACCTGGGTGTGACCTGCTACATCGACCCCGACCAGAACATTCTGGCGACCTCCCGCCTGGAGGTGAGCCTGAAGGTGAAACCCTACGGCTACAGCAAGTACATTGATGTCAAACTCGGCTTCAAGACAGCCTAAAAAACCGACAAGATATGTTTAACAGTAGAGAATACGAATGGAACGACGTGCGCGCCACCATAGGCGGTCGTATGATTACCCGCCTCCGCTCGGTGCGCTACAAGCGCAGCAAGGAGAAAGAGCTGCTCTACGGTGCCGGCAACGAGCCGGTGAGCATCCAGAGCGGCAACGTCGCCTATGAGGGCGAGGTGGCTATGCTGCGCAGCGAGTACGAGACCTTGGCCGCCAGCGGCAACGGCTCGGTACTCGACCTGCAGGTGGACATCGTGGTGTCCTACGGCAACCCTCCCGACGTGATGGTGACCGACAAACTGATGGGCTGCCAGTTCACCGAGGAAGAGAACTCGATGAGCCAGGGCGACAAGAACGAGGAAATCACCCTGCCGTTCATCTTCCTGCGCAAGGTGAAAGGTTGACCCCATTTAATTAACCCTTAAACAACGATTAAACGATGAGCAAAATCGAAAAGACCGAGATTACCGCCGAACAGGTGGCACAGTGGAAGAAGGAGCACGGCAAGGTGTTCGTGGCGAGTGCCGACGGGCACAAGGCCTACTATCGCAAACCCACCCGAAAGGATCTGAGCTATGCGATGACCTTGCAGAACCAGCCCCTCGATATGACCGAGACGCTGCTGAAAAACTGCTTCCTCGGCGGCGATGCCATCATGCACGAGGACACCGACTACCTGCTGTCGTGCAGCGGGGATTTGGTCGAGCGTATGATTAGCATTAAGAAGGTTGAGGTGGGGGAAGCCTGACTTCCGCCCGGGGGTCGATGCGGCACAACCCGATAGCGTACATCGACACGATGTTGGAATACTACCTGCATATCGACCCCTCCACCTTAAGCGACGCGCAATGGGCGGAGAAGTTCATGCAATTGGCTGATATACGGAAAAGGGAAGCGAGGAATAAATAGACTACCACAAGTTTCTACCCATCCGACCCAGCACCTTCAATAGGTACTTGGCCAATGGGAAGACGATGAAAACGACAACAAGAACAGTCAGTAGCATTGCTTCAAATTTTTTGCAAAGATACGAATAAATTTTGATATGGCTGACAAAAAAGTAGAATTTGAGATAAAAGTTATTGGAGATGCCTTGGAGCGATTGAAGCAACTCACAGGGCAGACCGATGACTTGGGGAAGGCCGCCGACAAAGCTCAAAGCAAATTGGCTGGCATTGGGAGGGCTTTTATTGCAGCCAACCAAGCACTCGAATTTGCAAAAAAAGCCACGGATAAGATGCGTGAGTACACCGATGCGTATAAAGCACAACACGTAGCGGAGACACAACTGGCCAAGGTGATGCAAAACACTATGGGTGCTTCACAAGAGGAAATCCGGAGCATTAATGAATTGGCAAGCGCACAGCAGAAGTTGGGCGTTATCGGGGACGAGGTGCAGCTGGCCGGGGCAAAGGAATTGGGTACCTATATCAGGAACGCAGACACCCTGAAAAAACTGATGCCAGTGATGAATGACACGATTGCCCATCAGTTTGGTCTTAATGCCTCGCAAGGGGAAGCTGTTGAGATTGCAACAATGATGGGTAAGGTGATGGACGGGCAAGTAGGTGCCCTGCAACGTTACGGCTATACTTTTGACGAAGTCCAAAAAAAGATTTTAGAGACTGGCACAGAAGAGGAAAAACTAAAGACGTTGATTGAGGTTGTCACCCCTATTGTTGGCGGTATGAACGAAGCCCTGCGTAATACCCCGGAGGGCAAGGTCCAGAACACGGCTATGGCTATGGGGGACCTCAAAGAACGTGTTGGTGGACTCATGATATTACTTGAGGCAAGGCTTGCCCCTATTGTGGATGGTCTGATTGCGATAGCCAATAGCCTTATAGACGTAATCCAGTTGGGCTGGCCGGTATGGGTCGGTGTGGCCATCGCGGTATTGGTGGCCGTGACGAAAGTGAAGCAGAAACTTGAAGCTACGTCATTGGCCGCCTTGCTTACCGGTGGCAGTTTCACCACAATGGGGGCGATGGCCAAGGCTGCTTGCCGAAGTGTCAGTGCGGCCATTATGAGCATCCCCATTGTCGGATGGATTGCTGCAGCCATAACTTTGGTGATAGGCATCTTCACCACCCTGTGGAACAAATGCGAGGCGTTCCGTGGATTCCTAACCGGCTTGTGGGAGGTTATCAAAAACATCTTCCAAAACATCTGGAACATAGTGCAGCCCATAATCTCCAAAGTGTTCGGCTTCATCAAAGCCTATATCCAGACCGTTGTAAACATCATTAAAACGGTGTTTAATTGGGTAAAGGGCGTTCTGGAGAAAGTGGGTTCCTGGTTCAAAAAGGTGTTCCACCCCATCATTGAGTGGTTCTCCGGGCTGTGGGACTACATCAAGGAAGGCTTCTACAAGGTGCTGAACTGGCTGGCAAAACCCCTCAATGCCATCATCAAAGTATGGAACAAAATCACTGGCGGGAGCGTCGAGGCTTTCAAGTTTGGCTATGAGAAAGGTGCCAACAAGGTGAAGGAAAACAAGGGCATTTCCCCGGCCGGAGTGCCAGGACAGGGTGGCGGTGCCATCGGTGGTCCAGACCTTGGGGCTGCCGCCAACGACAAAGCCTCCAAAGGTGCTGAGGCTGCCGTCACCGGCGGTACCCGCAACACCACCGTCAACATCAACCTTGGCAAGATGGTCGAGAATATCGTCTTCAATGGAACCCTCGGCGAGAACGCCCAGGAACTCGAAAACAAAATTCAGGAAATACTAACCCGCACGCTGATGATGGCGGCGGCCACCGCATAAGACTATGGCACACAGTTTTGACCCCATACAGACAGTAAACACACGGATTGCCGGCAACGACGATGTGAGCCTTGCCCTCAACGAGCTGGGGCTTCACCCACTTGGCTATGCCCTGCCTCCGGGAGTGCCGTTCAACTATGTGCCCACGGTCGAGAAACCCTCCCGGTCGGCACAGCTCAACGACACCAACGTGTGGAACGAGAAGGGTATGTCTGTACCCCGGTGCCAGGCTCCGCTCACACTGCGAACGGCAAGCGGCTACAGGTACGACTTCCCCCTCGACCCGATAATCACGGCCAACAGCAAGAACGTCATCACGCGCCGCTATGTGGCAAAGGGCAGCCTGCGCGGTACCGTCAAGGAGAGCTGGAGCCAGGACGATGTGGAGATAACGATTGCCGGGGTGCTGATAGGCAACGATGCCGAGGAACTGAACGGGATGGTGCAGGAACTTGCCGACCTCTGCGAGAGCGGCGAGGCGCTGGAGGTGACAAACGAGTGGCTCAACGAGGGCTTCCGGGTGTGCCATCTGGTGATAGAGAGCTGCAGCTTTCCCCACACCAAGGGACTGACCAACCAGAGCTACTCGCTGAAATGCTACAGCGACGACTCGATTAACGTACTGGAGGAGATACAGTAGATGTACAGGATGTGCCATAAGATAACGGTGGGCAGTTACAGGCTGGTGCTGCTGGAGAGCGTGAAAATCACACGCAGCGTTGAGGCTTTGTCCGATACGGCGGTGATTGTCCTGCCCGGTATGGTACACAACCAGACCATCGAGATTGAGGACAAAGTGAAGGTTGGCGACGCGGTGAAGATAGAGCTGGGGTACAACGACAAACTGAAGACCGAATTCGAGGGCTATGTGCAGCGCATCGGCACCGACGGCGGCAGCATCAAGCTGGAGTGCGAGGACGGCCTGTGGCTGTTCCGCAAGGCTGTGGCCGACAAAGTGTATGCCAACAAGGACGTGAAGGACATCCTGAAGGATATAGCCGGGCAGTGTGGACCCGTCCCCGGGCAGGGGAATTTCACGGTGGAGCCGACGGAGACTGTGTACAGCGAGGACCTGGACGTCTACGACTCGCAGAACTACAAGATCCGCAACATCTACCTTCACGCGCTGCCCTTCGAGAAGGTGCAGTTCTACACCCGCAAGAGCGCCGACAGCATCGTCAAGAAAGAGATTGCCGACGCCGCCTACAACTACGCCCCGCTGCAGGCCGGCAGCAAGAGCATCGTGCTGAACACCACGGGAGCCACTGAGGACGGCTTCAAGCAGCTGCAGCTGAGTGACGTGCTGAAGCTGGCCGAGACGGCAGACCGAATGGGTATGCCGGAAGGCAAGCGCAACCTGGTGCTGCCGAGCGACTGGTGGTGGGAGCTGGTGATGAACAACGAGATCCTGACGGGCCAGATGAAATACCAGCAGGCCAACGGCGTGATCGAGCCGAAGATAGTGAACTACTACGGCATCAAGATCCACAAGAGCCTGGGCGACAAGCTGGGCTTGGGCTACGACACCAACACCAGCAAGAAAGCCGCGCAGGGAGCCACCATTACCGGCACCGTGTGCCCTGCCGCCCTGTTCTTCTGCGGCGAGGAGGTGTACAAGGCCGGCGGCCAGTTCGAGATGTTCTACCTTGACAAGAGCCAGAACCCGAGCGGCCGAGCCTTCGAGTTCGGCTTCCAGCACCGCTTCAAAGCGGGCCACCAGATGAGCGGCGACCGCTACACCGGACTGCTGTACAAGACCAAGGTGATTTAAGGTTTAAAGTACAAGCCTGAGAAGCATGGGAAGCAGAAGGGACATCTACGAGAGCGTCAAGGGGCGGCTTGCCAAGGAGCTGCCCTGGCTCCGGCTGATCGACCTGGACAAGGGCCAGGTGGGTCGCGGAGGGCAGAACTACCCGGTGCCCCTTCCTGCTGCCTTTGTGAGGCTGGGGCGCATCGACTGGGAGAGCCGGACGGGCATCCAGGAGGGCGACACGACGCTTGAGGTGACGCTGGTGCTGGAGCACGTGCAGGACACCTACGACGGTGCCGAGGCCGAGGAAGAGACGCTGAAGGAGCTGGACCACGAAGAGCAGCTCTATGCCGCCTTGGAGGGCTACAGCAGCGCGTCGCACAGCGGGCTGAACCGCCGGACGAGCCTGCCGCCGGAATGGGGCGACAGGTGGGTGAAGCTGGGAAGCGAATGGCGCTGCCACGTGGTGCAGAGCAAGCCGAGAGGCCAGGAAGCCACAGTTGAAAGTGTAAAGTTGAAAGTTTAAAGTTTAACATTATGAGCAAGAAAGACCAGAACAAAGAGAAGCCCGAGGTTCAGGAGCAGAAGCCGGAGCAGCAGCCGGAGCAGAACCAGAAGACCAAACCCGAAGAGCAGCCCAAGGAGGAGACCAAACCTGAAGAGCAGCCCAAGGAGGAGCCCAAACCCGAAGAGCAGCCTAAAGAGCAGCCCACCAAGCAGCCTAAAGAGCAGCCCGGACAAACAGAGCCCAAAGAGCAGCCCAAAGGCGGCAAGAAACCCGCCAAAGAGAGCGACGGCGACACCGCCAAGCGACTGATGGAGGAGCACGGCGTGGAGGAGATCCACAAGGCCGGCAGCTATTGGTTCAAGAAGAAAGACGACGCCGAGGCGTGGGCCAAGCAGCAGGGCTGCAAGGTAGAGAGTTACAATAAATAAACCCCCTGAAGAGAGATGCCTGAGTGGATTAGAACGGTGATAGAGCTCGTGCTGACGGGCAGCCTGCTGGTGACGGTGGTGACGCTGCGAGCGACGCGGCGCAAGGCCACGGCCGAGGCTGCAGGCGTGGAGCGCGACAACCGGAGCAAGGATATGGACCTCGGGGAGCGGTATGTCAACGCGTTCAACAAGAACATCGTGGAGCCGCTGAAAGAGGAGATGGAGATGCTGAAGCGTCAGGTGTCGGAGCTGAGGGAAGAAGTAAAAGAGCTGAAAGATGCAGTACAGAAAGCCAATACTTGCCGTCATGCTGACGACTGTCCTGTGTTGCGCAGGCTGCAGAAGCACCAAGGAGACCTCGCGCGTGGAGGACAACACGGGGGAGGTACACGCATCCGCAACGACCCATCAGGAGATGAGCGGCGAGACCGAGGAAGAGACCGAGTGGAGCGACACGACGCAGACGGTGAGTCCGGAGGGCGACACGACGACGACCATCAACAGCGGCCGCCGGACGACGCAACGGAAGGCCAAGGCCAGCGCCAGTGAGCAGCGGACGGAGACTACCAAAGAGGAGACGCACAAGCAAGAGGAGACGACAGAGGCGAAAGTCCCCGTCGCCAAGACAGAGAGGCAGGCAGGTGAGCCGAGGTGGAAGTGTTGGGTTAAAGGTTTTGCTTCCGGGTTCGTCGCCTGCCTTTTGATTACGACAGGTATCAAGATATACAGGAGAATAAAAAAAGCAACAGAAAAATGAACAGATTAGACATAATCAGAGAGAACGGCGGGATACCGCCGAGCGGAGCCAGCAAAGACCCTGTGAGCGGTCTGCTGTTCTATGTACCGAGTGCCGCATATACGGCCTTGATAGGTATGACCGACAGTCCGTTCAGTGCCACGCAGCATATCGTGAAGTTCGGCTATGCCGAGGACGCTGAGGCTGCGGGGCTGACGCAGGAGGCGTCGAACTGGAACGTGAAAGTGATAGCCTACCACGTGGCGGAGTTCTTCAGGATGAACCCGAAGGGCACACTGTATGTGGGCGTGTACGAACGTCCGCAGGGAGCCGTGGCGAAGACCTTTGCCGAGCTCGACCAGCTGCAGGCCTTTGCCCGCGGCGAGTTGCGCCAGGTGGGCGTGTGGGACGGCTCGGCCACGGTGGCCGAGGCCGACGTGCTGGCCCTGCAGACCAAAGCCACCTCGCTGGAGAGTGAGCAGACCCCGATGAGCCTGGTGTATGTGGGCAAGACCACGAAGACGGCAGCCCTGACGTTGGCGCTGCGCCGAGCGGGAAGGAAGAACGTGAGCGTGTGTATCGCCCAGGACGGCGACAGCACCCTGTTCACGACCGGCAACAGCGGCAGCGAGGCTGTGGGCTGTGTAGGTCTTGTGACGGGCATGATGAGCCTGGCGGCCGTGAACGAGAGTGTGGCGTGGGTGGAGAAGTTTCCGAGCGGCATCGACAACCCCGCCCTGGTGGACGGCACCCTTTTGAGCGCCATGACGAAGACCGAGAAAGACACTTTGGACGAGAAAGGGTTGCTGTTCCTGCTGACCTACCCCGCCTATGCCGGGAGCTATCTGAACGACAGCCACACGCTGGACGAGGAGACGAGCGACTACCGCTACATCGAGCGTGTGCGCACGATGGACAAGGCGGTGCGCGGCGTGTATGCCGCCCTGCTGCCGAAGCTCGGCGGCAAGGTGTATGTGAACCCCGACGACGGCACGCTGAGAGCCGACACCGTTGCCGGCCTCGAGAACACGGCCAACCAGCCCCTGAGAGAGATGGAGAAGGCCGGTGAGTTGAGCGGCTACAAAGCAGAGATAGACCCTCAGCAGCCGGTGTTGAGCACCGGCGAGGTGGAGGTGGTGCTGAAGCAGGTACCGACGGGTGTGATGCGCACCATACGGGTGAAGATCGGCTTTGCGGCGAGTGTTTAACCTTAAACGAAAAGAGATATGAATGATATAGTAACCAACGGAGTGCCGCTGATCAACGGGCGGACGTATGACTGGGGAATGGTGAAGGCCTCGATAGGCGGGGTGCCGACGGAGAACTGCTCGGCCATCAACTACAGCGACAACCAGGAGGTGGAGGCGGTGTATGCCGGCGGCCGCTACCCTGTGGGCTACGGCAAAGGGCGCATAGAGCCGAGCGGCAGCATCACGCTGCTGATGGAGGACGTGGTGGCGCTGCAGGGGGCCGCTCCCGGAGGGCGACTGCAGGACATAGCGCCCTTCGACATCGTGGTGAGCTACCTGCACCCGACGACGAGCAAGGTGACGACCGACGTGCTGCAGGGGTGCGTGTTCAAGGAGAACAAACGCAACTGGAACGAGGGCGACACGAGCCAGGCTGTGGAGCTGCCGCTGATGATCGGCAGGATACAGTGGGGCACGACGCGATAGGAGCGCGACCTGAAGGCCGCGCCGCCGGACGAAGGGGCGCGGCCTTGATAAAGTTTAGAGTTTAAAGTTTAGAGTTTAGAGTTACCATGGTGACAAAAGAACAGATAGAGCACTGGAAGGCGCTGTACGGAAAGGTGTTCAAATACACCGCCTTCGAGGGGGAGAAAGAGTGGGTAGGCTACTTCAAGCCCATCACGCCGGAGGTGCTGGACGCCTACGACAAGACATCGAAGCGCAGCAAGCTTGCCGGCGACAATGTGGTGATGGAGAACTGCTGGCTTGGGGGCGACGAAGAGGTGAAGAAGCGCGACGACCTGAGCCTGGGGCTGAGAGACTGGCTGGGGCTGCTGCTGGTGAAGGTGGAGGGCGAGATGGCGGAACTATGACGCCTGGCGACCTCGCGGCGCTGCGGAGGGCCGAGGGGGTGGAGCCGAGGGTGGAGCTGCTGCTGAGGCAGTGGCACCGAGTGCGGGCAGTGGTGAGGGTGACGTGCGGCTACACGCCGGAGACGCTGAAGGCGATGAGCTGGGAGGAGTACCGCCAGGCGTATGCAGACAGCATGTATATGAATAAATTGAAAAATGAAAATTGAAAGTTGAAAATTGAGCGATGTCGAAGCGAGAGGTGACATATACCATCAGTGTGGCCGACCGAGCGAGTGCGGGGTTCCGGAAGGTTGCCGAAGGCAGCCGGAAGGCGCGCAAGGAGGTAGAGGGCTTGGAGCGTGCCGCCGAGGAGGCGGGCGATGCCATCGACGAGAACCTGGACGGCGACAGCGTGGAGGAGTTGAGCGAAGAGCTCGACAAAGCGAAGCGCAAAACGCGGCAGCTGGGCGAGGAGGCGAAAGAGAGCGGGCGTGGCTTCGAGGGGATGGCGAAAAGTGCCAAGGGGATGGTGAAGGCGATAGCGGCGGCGGCAGTGACCAAGTTCTTTGTGAAGCAGGGCAGAGAGGCTGTGAACGCCGCGGCACAGATAGAGACCTACCAGGCGACGCTGGAGACGATGCTCGGGAGCCGGCAGGCTGCGCGCGACAGGATGGAGGAGTACAAGGACGTTGCGAAAATCACGCCCTTTGAGATGAGCGAGGTGGTGGAAGCGGGCAACCAGCTGCAGGCCATCGGACGCTACTCGAGGAAGAACCTGGAGATGCTGGGCGACCTGGCGGCGGCGACGAGCAGGCCGATGGAGCAGGTGATGAACGCCTACGCGAAGCTGGCCACGGGTCAGAAGGGCGAGGCGGTAAGGATGTTCCGAGACCTGCTGATCAGCACCGACGACTGGATAGCGGCTACCGGCAAGGGTGTGAGCAAGAGCGGGGAACTGCTGGCCACGACGGAGGAGATGATGAAGGCGCTGCCGAAGATAATGAGCAGCAAGGGCTTCTACGGGATGATGGCGAAGCAGGCGGAGACGACGACCGGCATGATAAGCAACCTGGAGGACTCGGTGGGGATTCTTCTTCGATGGCTATTTGCCCCTTCTTCCTCCCTTCTTTGTCGGAAGTATATGTGCATTGACAATCAGTCTTTTAGGATAGAAAGATACTGCTTTGATAAATAACACATTGAATACCAACTTTTAAACCAGCATAAAATGACTAAATATGTTTTTAAGTATGACCTTGCAAGGGACTATTTCCCAAGCGTGTCACCAGCCACGGCGAGACGGCTTTTTGCCCGCGAGTTACGCCATAATGCCGCACTTTGGGCTGAATTGCAACAAACGGGCTACCGGCCATCACAAAAAAGGCTGACACCACGGCAAGCGGCCATCATTTCCCGCTATCTTGAAGGTACATAAATAAAATATTTTGTCAGTTTGAAAAATAGTTGTATTTTTGCACCATGATTAGATGGCAGCAATGCTATGTAGTCTCATCCAAGCCTGCGTTTGCGGGCTTGTTTTTGTATCTTTATTTTGTCATGTCGCAGAAAATGTGTACTTTTGCATTTGTTTTTGAAGCCGATACATTGATATGGCAAAAAAGAAGAACACTGATATAGAAATCATTGCCACGCAAGACGATGAACCCATCACAAAATGTGACAGGTTAGTTCCTGCATCCCAGATTGAGAAGATGATATTTACCATTCGTGGTGTACAGGTAATGTTCGACCGCGATTTGGCACAGCTCTATGGCGTGGAAACGCGCGTCCTCAACCAAGCAGTGAAGCGCAATGCGGACCGATTTCCCAGTGATTTCATGTTTCAACTCACACAAGATGAAACCGATGGTTCAAGATCACAAATTGTGACCTTGAACGGGACTGCCGATCTTTCAAAATCACAAAATGTGACCTTGAACACAGGTCGTGGACATAACATCAAGTATTTGCCTTATGTCTTTACCGAAAATGGTGTTGCAATGCTTAGCAGCGTTTTACGCTCACAGACAGCCATTGAGGTGAATATACAAATTATGCGGGCGTTCACCGCCATGCGCCATTTCCTTATTTCCAATGCAGCCGTTTTTCAACGCATTGAAAATCTTGAGCAACACCAAATCGCCACCGACCAACGCATTGACCGCGTTTTCCAGTTGCTCGAAGCTGGTCAGCAACCGCAGCAGGGCATCTTCTTCGATGGCCAAATCTTCGACGCTCACACATTCGTTTCCGACCTCATACGCTCCGCCAAGAAACGCATAGTCCTGTTCGACAACTACATTGACGACACCGTGCTGACGCTCCTCGACAAACGCAAACAGAACGTCGATGCCGAGATATTCACCAAGACCATTTCGCAGCAGTTGTCGCTCGACATCGCCAAGCACAACGCCCAATACCGTCCAATCACCGTAACGACATTTGACAAGACACACGACCGTTTCCTCTGTATCGACAGCACAGTATATCATATCGGTGCATCGCTGAAAGACCTCGGAAAGAAATGGTTTGCCTTCTCAAAGATGGTGATGTCGACTGACGAACTGATAAACAAACTATAACCCCATGCCAAAGAAAGAAGCGCACACCGACTTTTGGGTTTATGACTTGCTGAAAGAGGCCGGCCTTGACCTTGACCCGCAAGGCAGCACCATTCCCGAAGTCGAGCAAGCCCTCAAATCCGCCTCCAAGAAAGGCACGGGCAAGGTCGGTCGCCCGGAATTTTGTGGCGTGGTAAAGGATTTCTTTATCGTTATCGAAGACAAAGCCAGCCTCGACAACCACATTTACCGCAACCCAAACGGCCTTATCGACCTCGCACCGCAATTCACCACCACCTATGCTGTCAATGGGGCCTTCCACTACGCCCGCCATATCGCCCTCAACACAAGTTTCCACAAAGTGTTTGCCCTTGGCATCAGTGGCGACGAGAAGCACCACCGAATAACCCCGCTCTTTGTCAACGAGCGTGGCGACCTTTGGGAACTCGACGATGTCGAAACCCTTATTTCGTTCAGCGAGCAGAACATTGTCGAGTACTACCTTCGCCGTGTGCTGAAAGAGGCCACGCCTAACGAGAGGCAGACCGCCGACATTCTCCGCGATGCCCGCCAACTTCATGAGGACTTGCGCAACTACGGCAACATTCAGGACCAGCAGAAACCGCTTATCGTTTCCGGCATCTTGCTCGCTCTCCGCGAGGTAAAAGAGAACAACTTCTCCATCGACTCACTCACTGGCGACCGTGTGAATACCGATGGCAACAAGATTTATGCGGCTATCGAAAGCAATCTCAAGCGAGCCAACGTCACGCCAGACACCAAGCGCGACAAACTCCTTTCCCAGTTTTCCGTCATTCGCGACACCGCCAAAATCAACGAGGTTGACCCTGTCCTTAAGAAAACGCCTCTCCGCTACTATGTCGAGTTCTTGAACAAAAGCGTTTTCCAGAACATCCAATACATACACTCCGCCGAGGATTGGATTGGCCTTTTCTATGGCGAGTTTATGTCCTACAGCGGTGGTGATGGACAGAGCCTCGGCATTGTCCTTACCCCAAAGCATATCACCACGCTTTTCTGCGACTTGTTGGATTTGAAGCCCACCGACCGTGTGCTTGACCCCTGCTGTGGCACTGGCGGTTTCCTCATTGCCGCCATGCACGATATGCTTCGTCAGACAGCCGACGAGCAGCAGCGACGTTCCATCAAGCGCGACCAGCTTTTCGGCATCGAACTCCAATCCTATATGTTCACCATCGCCACCACCAATATGATTCTTCGTGGCGACGGCAAGTCCAATCTTCAAAACCTCGACTTCCTAAAACAGAATCCCTCGCAGTTGCAACAGAAGCAATGCACCGTCGGAATGATGAATCCGCCCTATAGTCAGGGCAGCAAGAGCAACCCCAATCTTTACGAAATTTCGTTCACCGAGCATTTGCTCGATTGTATGGTCGAAGGTGGGCGTGTGGCAGTCATCGTTCCGCAGTCGTCGTTCACTGGTAAGACCAAAGAGGAGCAAGTCGTTAAAGCCTCAATCCTCAAACGTCATACCCTCGAAGGTGTTATCACCCTCAACAAAAACACCTTCTATGGTGTCGGCACCAATCCCTGTATCGCCGTCTTCACCGCTGGCATTCCCCACGCCCCAAACCACGAATGCAAGTTTATCAACTTCGAAGATGATGGCTACGAGGTTTCCAAGCACATCGGCCTTGTCGAGACGGCATCGGCCAAGGACAAGCGGCAGCACCTCATTGATGTTTGGCGCGGCGCAGATGCTCCTTCCAAGTTCTGTGTACGCACCACCATCGAGGCCGAGGACGAATGGCTACACGCTTTCTACTACTTTAACGACGAAATACCCACCGAAGCCGACTTTGAGCGTACTATGGCCGACTATCTCACTTTCGAGTTCAATATGCTCACGCATGGCCGTGGCTACCTTTTCGAGAAAGGAGATAACCATGAGTAACCACAAATGGGCAGAATTTAGAATATCTGACATTTTTGGTATTCTGCCAGGCAAACGGCTTACAAAATCCGATATGACCGATGGCAACCGCCCATTTATAGGTGCGACAGACTCTAACAATGGTATTACTGCGTGGGTTGATAATACAAATGACAGTCTTGATAGTCATTGTCTCGGCGTGAACTATAACGGTAGTGTGGGAGAGACATTCTATCATCCGTATGAATGTATTTTTTCCGATGATGTCAAAAGACTGCATTTGAAAAAAGCATCTGCGGAAAACCGATATGTGATGCTCTTTCTCAAAACAGCATTACTACAGCAGAAAGTCAAATATGCATACGGCTACAAATTCAATGAAAGCCGTATGCAAAAACAGGTGATACTGCTTCCCGCAACCGCCAAAGGCACCCCCGACTGGCAGTATATGGAAGCCTTTATGCGCCAAAAAGAACAGCAGATTCTCAAACCGACAATAGACAGACTATGCAAACAACTGATATACAACCAAATAGGGGGGGGCAGCGCAACCTCCTCAACCACAAGTGGAAAGCCTTTGATTTTACCGATGTTTTCACCGACATTCAGCGTGGCAAACGTCTTAAAAAAGCCGACCATTCAGAGGGCAACACCCCTTATGTATCTTCCACTTCGCAGACAAACGGTGTCGATGGCTTTATTGGAAACACGAGCCGCGTAAGGACTTTTGAGGATTGCCTTACCGTTGCAAACAGCGGTAGTGTGGGTAGTGCTTTTTACCATCGTTACCGCTTTGTAGCAAGCGACCATGTTACAAGTCTTCAACACGAGGGATTGGATAAGTACGCCTATCTTTTTATGGTTCCCATCATCAACCGTCTTTCCGAGAAATATAGCTTTAACAGGGAAATTAACGATGAGAGGATAAAAAGGGAGAAGATATTGCTTCCCACTGACAACAAAGGAGAAATAGATTTTGCGTTTATGTCTGCCTTTATGCGTGATGTTGAGCAAGATATGCTCGGCACAACGCTTAAGTATTTTGCTGATAAACAAGCTGTTACCCCCCCCCAGAAACAGCTGACTTACAGAGACTTCCTGCTGCGCGACCTGTTCCCCATACTTGAACCCGGAAAATCCAAAGGACTTAACCATCTCCAACGTCACGAGCAGGGCATTAGTTATCTCGGTGCCACCAATCTCAACAACGGCGTACTTGATTTCGTCGAACCTGTCTCCTCTATGGTGCAGCGTGGCAACTGCATCGCTTTCATCCGCAACGGTGAGGGTTCAATGGGATATGCTGTCTATAAGGCCGAGGATTTCATTGCCACCTCCGACATGACCATTGGCTACAACCCACACCTGAACAAATACACTGGCACCTATATCACCACCATTGCCGACCGCATCCGTGGCAAATACAACTTCGGATACAAACGAAACGCCCAGCGTTTGGCCAAAGAGATAATCACTCTCCCCGCCACCCCCGACGGCAACCCCGATTGGGACTGTATGGAAGCATACATGCGCCACCTCGAAAGCCAAAAGATTCTCGCCTATCTCCATTACCTACAGAAGAAAGCATCCTAACCTCGGTTTTTATTTTTTTAGGTCATAGGGTTTCAAATAATCACATGGCCTCTGCCCCTCCACAGGGGCTTTTTGTGTCTATATCTATTCCAAATATATACTGAATCCACACCGAAAGCGGACAATGCGGAATGCCGTCGTGCGCAGCCATAGTAATTTTGCACCGTCAATCGCGATGACAAAGTAACCTATTGTTTAACCAACCAAAAACCAAGTAACTATGGCAAAAATTTTCGGTGTAAACACCAAAATCAGCGGTAAAGTGGGTCAGCTGCTCTACCGTCAAACCAAAATCGGCACGGTGGTCAGCGAACTGCCCGCCAAACCTTCAACGCCTCTCCGTACCCGTCTGCAAATGAACATCCGCACCCAGTGGGCTAACCTCGGTGCCGTGTACAAACTCTTTGCCGGACGTCTGCGCAAAGGTTTTGAAAACCTCCCCAAAGGTCAGACCGTCTACAACGCTTTCATTCAGGCCAACCTCGGCGTGGTGAAGGTGTACATCTCCCGCCTCATTCGCTTGAACGGCGGTGCGGTGCTGGCTCCGTACCAAATCACCCGCGGCTCTCTGCCGAGCATTGTCATCTCCACGGATGGCAGCAACAAGGCAGTCACCTCGCTGTCGCTCAACAACCTGACCATCGGCAACACGACCACTGTTGGCCAGTTCTCGCAGGCTATCATTGCCAACAACCCGGGCTATGAACAGGGCGACCAGCTGACTTTCTTCCACGGTGTTCAGACTGTGGATGCTGTCACTAGTACGCCACGTGCCACGATGACCTCAAGCAAACTGGTGCTTGACGTGAACAGTACCGACGTTCTGCTTAATGTGGTTGACAGCTTCGGCTTCGCCACCGTGGGCGGCCATCTTGGCACCTCGGCAGCTTTGGCCAATGGTGCTGTGGCATGGGTTCACAGCCGTGAGCGTGAGAACACACTGCGCGTAAGCACCCAGTACCTGTATGTGGTGAACAGTCAGCTTGCCAGCTATCAGGGTGACTCGGCCAACCTTGCCAGCATTGACAGCTACGGCGGTGTGAACTCGGCTGCGGTCTATCTCCAGCCCGACGGCGAGACTAGCAGCGACACCACCAACAGCGGCAGCGGTTCCTCCAATGGCAACGGCGGCGACGGTGGTGGCGGCGATGGCAACCAGGAGTAATGATCCAAGGGCTGTTTTCCCCAAAAACAGGAGAATTACTCAACACAACCATAAACCGTAACCAAGAAAAGAGCGGCGACTTCTTAACGAAGCCGCCGCCTTTCTCATCAGAAAATGAGGTAAATATTGACCGAGTGTTTACTCGGCGAAACCGGCTGCAAAAGTACAAAGATTTTTTGATATGGCAAAACTTTCATTCATAACGAGCTATGAACAAATATTATGCAATGCTCGGAAACGTCCTTGAAAACGGACGCGAGCAACGGAACAAAAAGGGAAATATCCGCTATCTGACCAACGAGGTGATGCGGATGGATGCGGGCGACCTGCTCGACATCTTCGAGAGCCACGGCATCGCCCGAAAGAAGCTGCGGAGCGAACTGGAACTGTTCTGCCGGGGTGAGCGCAACACCGAGGCCTACCGCGAGGCGGGCATATCGTGGTGGGACTACTGCGGGCCAATCCTGGTCAATAGTTACCCCACCTATTTCGAGAAGCTGCCACGCCTGATCGAGCGCATCAACCGTGAGAAGCGCAACTCGAAGAACTATGTGCTGTTCCTCGGTGAGACCAACGCGGAGAGCAACCAGGCACCCTGCTTGAGCCTGGTGCAGTTCCAGATTGAGGACGGACGGCTGCTGTTGACCGCCTACCAGCGCAGCAGCGACGCTTCGTTGGGGCTGCCCTCGGACATCTACCACCTCTACCTTATCAGCCGCCAGGTGGAGCTGCCCCTGCACAGCATCACGCTGTTCCTGGGCAACGTGCACATCTACGAGAACAATTTGGAGAAAACACGCGCCTTGCTGCGAGGCGAGGAGGGCGTGAAATTTGAACTTAATGTATAACCAACAAACAAAGAACCGAGTGAAAAAGTTTGTGAGTGCCCCGTTGCCATTTCAGGGGCAGAAACGGCGTTTCATACGCCAGATAGAGGAAATGGCCAAGCAGCAGAAGAAAGGGGCTGTATTCGTCGATTTATTCGGCGGTAGCGGCCTTGTGAGCCACACTATCAAGAGGGCGCGACCCGACTGCCGCGTGGTGTACAACGACTACGACCACTACAGCGAACGTCTGGAACATATCGGGCGAACCAACGAAATGTTGGCCTCCCTGCGTCCGCTGGTGGCCACGGTACCGCACAAGATGCGCATCGACGAGCCTGTGCGGTCGCAGGTAGTGGAAGAGGTGAAACGCTGGCACGAGAGCGGATATGTGGACTGGTTCTCAATATCGAGCAACCTGCATTTCACGATGAACTACTCGCACAACTACGAGGAATTCAGCAAGCAGACCCTCTACAACAGGGTGCGGCAGGACGACTACAACGCCGACGGCTACCTTGAGGGTGTGGAGGTGGTGTCGATGGACTACCGCCGACTTTTTGACCAGTTCCGGCTGGTACCGGACGTGGTGTTTATCCTCGACCCACCGTATCTGTCAACCGACTGCGGCACATACAAGAGCGACAACTATTGGCGGCTGTCGGACTATCTGGACGTGCTGAAGTGTCTGCAGAGGACGCGCTTTGTGTACTTCACCAGCTCGAAGAGCACCATCGTGGAGCTGGCCGACTGGATGGGCAGGAACCCGGCTGTGGGCAACCCCTTCGAGGGTGCGAGGGTGGTGCGCCACCACGTCAGTGGCCAAGCCCTTAACTACGACGACATAATGCTTGTGAAGGCCGCTTAAACACCCTTTAACCGGCAATAAAAAAGGCGCTACAGACATCTGTAGTGCCTTTTGTTATAACTAAAATTATTTTAGCCTTGTTTTGGTTATATCAAAAAAAAGCAAAAGAGCCGTCCTCAATCGCGAGGGCGGCTCTCTGCTTGTTGCCGGCACATTGTTTAATTACGGGTTAAAGATTGTTTAAAAGGAGGTGTCGCTGAGTTCCCCCCAGTCGCCCACCTCAAAAAGAAAAGACATATCAAAGGTGATAAAAAAGGTGCCGGTGTATTTGGTCACATAGCCCGCCTTCACAGGCACCGAGGGGAATTGGCGCGTCTCCACCGGCTGGTCGTTGGCATCGAGGGCCGAGACGGTGATGTCAACGTGGCGGATGTCCGTCAGGTTGTCTGGGATAATATAGACGTTGTAGGTCACGTAGCCGTCCGAGCCACGGTTGGAGCCGGTGATGGTGTGCACACGGCTCGTAAGGACGGAACCGTGCGAGGTGTTGACGTTCCAACGGTTGTAGGCGCTGTCGATGGTGAATTGGAACTTGGCCACGTTGGCAAACTCTTCGTCAGGGTCGGCGATGCGTAGCTTGAACATACCCACTATGCGCTGCATCACCACGTGCAGGTTGAGGCTGTCGGCAGGGGTGAAGGTCACCACGCTCACGAGGCTCTGCTTCACTTTGTCGTCGGCGAAGCTCACGATGCCCCCGTTAAAGGTGCAGGTGTCGTCGGTGTTGTGGCCCACGGCCACCAGCTTGTAGGTCTTGGTGGTCTGGAGGGTGGCGGTGAGAGAGCCGAAGCCGGGGGTGGTGACGCGTTCCTGATGGAAGCGCAGGGTGTCGGCGGCCACCGTGTCGATGATATACACGTCGAGGCGGCTGCAGACGGTCGAGAGGCTGGCGTTCTTGGTGCCGCCCTTCATCGGTTCCATCTGGTAGGGGTTGAAGTCGAAGCGCACAGTGCTTTTGTCGCCCACCGGCTGGGGCGTGTCGTCGGTTTCTTTCTTGCAGGCCGTCAGGCACAGGACAGCGGCAAGTATTATTAATAATTTCTTCATTTTCTGATAATTTTATATTACTAACGGTGCCGGCAACTGCTTCTTTGAGGGAATATCTGAGGGATTATTTATTCCCTCAATTCTTTGAGTCTATTAACTCTTCCAATGCGATAACGATGTAAACGCTGCCTTCCTTGGCTCCCCATTCGGGGCGGCCGGTACCGACGGTGATGCCCTTGATGATCCACGTCATTCGCGGCGGGTTCTTGGTGTAGGCCCGCTGGAAGGTGACAACGTCGTGCAATGGCACAAGATATCCCGACTCTACGTAGGCGTGCAGCTTGTCGATGTTGGCGGCAAGATCCTCGCACTCTTTGTCGGTCAGCCGGAACGGGCCACGTTCACCGTCGGGGGCAAAGGGTTCCATCCTGGCAAAGATGCGCTTTATCCAATAGGGTGTCGGCTGCCGGTACTCGTCGCCTTTAATATGGGCGTAAATCATATCGTACCATTGGTAGTTCAGTACAAGCTTCAGCTCTCCTTCGATGTTCATTTCTTTTCAATTATAAGTGAAAATTCGCCGCCGCAGTGGGGGCAGGTGTACTTGGTTGGCACTTCGCGTGTCGGCAGCAGGTCCTCGGCCGTGAGGGTCTGGAAGCGGTCGCTCTGGGGCCTGCGCCTGTTGAGGGCGTTGAAGGCGTCGGTGAGCCGGTTGATCATCTGTTCGCTCAGGACAATGCGCTGGTTGAGCGCCGAAGAGAGGTTGCCTTCGTTCACTCCGGCTTCCCTCGCCAGCTGCCCTTGCGTCAGTCCGCGTTCCTTCAGCAGGTTCTGGATAACTTCTTTCTGGGTCATACTTTTGGGGTTTGAAAATCGGGTGCAAAAGTACGAATAAATTTTGAAATAATAAAAAAAAAGCTCGGTTATTGCCGAGCATTTTGCATATATACAAAAGATGTGTGTAGCGCAGGAAACGTACATTTTGTTTTTGAACGGTGACAATTTGTCAGGATTTTTCTGCACATTTCGTTTTGCGATTTATAGATTATCAGCAAATTTTATCAGAGTTTGGATTAATATATTCGACAAAGATATGTAATAAAATAATTCTAACGCCTATCGCCATGGCATATTTGGACGGCGCTATCTCATATAATGAATTGATAACCTTGCAGGTTCTAAAATACCAATACCCCAACGGACACAAAACTGACATTAGTTCATCATTAAGGAGCACACTCCCTGCCCATT
>JAFZKY010000059.1 GCA_017551725.1 Bacteroidales bacterium | reverse complement strand
CGGCCTGGGCGAGCCCGTCTATAACAAATTCTCCGCCCAGCTGGCCTTCGCCATGATGTCCATCAACGCCGCCAAAGGCTTCGAAATCGGCTGCGGCTTCCAAGCGGGCACCATGTGCGGCAGCGAGTACAACGACCTCCAGAACCCGGACTTCACGTTCCGCACCAACCACGACGGTGGCGTGCAGGCCGGCATCACCAACGGACAGGAGGTGTGGTTTACGGTGGCCTTCAAACCCATACCCTCCGTGCGTTTCGACCAACAAAGCATTGATTTCGAGGGAAATCCAACCACCCTCAAAGGCTCCGACCGCAACGACCTATGCGTGGCGCCTCGGGTGCTGCCTGTGGTGGAAGCTATGGCCGCCATCGTGGTCGTAAACGCTATCCTAAAGAGTTAGTTCATAAGGTTCGTAATGTTTGTAATGTCCGTAAAGTTATAAAGTAACTAAAGATCTTTGTCTAAGTTCAATGTTCTTTGTCAAAGTTCAACCGCAAAATTTAAAATGTGTATAAGTACAAAAAAATGAGTATTTTTGCGGCTGCAAATCAAAGTTTGCTTTTTTAAGACAATCCGTTCATTATGCGATACAAATCCGACCTGTCCCATCCCATTTATGACCTCGTGGCGCGAGCCGCCGACGAGATCGGCGTGGTGGCCTACGTGGTGGGCGGGGTGGTGCGCGACCTCATCATGAGGCGGCACAACACGGATATCGACATCGTAACGGTGGGCAGCGGCATCCGGCTGGCTCAGCAGACGGCCGCCCTCATCTCCCCGAACCTGCACGTCAACGTCTATAAGAACTTCGGCACGGCGCAGTTCCACTACGAGGACTGCGACATCGAGTTTGTGGGAGCGCGGCGCGAATCGTACCGGCAGGACTCGCGAAAGCCCATTGTAGAAGATGGCACCATCGAGGACGACCAGCTGCGCCGCGACTTCACCATCAACGCCATGGCCATCGCCCTTAACGGGGAGAACGCCTACGAACTGATTGACCCCTTCCAAGGATTGCAGGACATCGCCGACAAGATCATCCGCACCCCCTGCGACCCCGACAAAACCTTCTCGGACGACCCGTTGCGCATGATGCGCGCCATCCGCTTTGCTACGCAGCTCAACTTCAGCATACACCCCGAGACTTTCGAGGCCATCAAACGCAACGCCTATCGGTTGGAGATCATCTCCAACGAGCGCATCATCGAGGAATTCAACAAAATCCTGCACTGCCTGCGCCCCTCCAAAGGCATACTGATGCTGGATGAGAGCGGACTGCTGGAACGTTTCCTCCCGGAAGTAGAGCATTTGAAAGGCGTGGAGACCATCAACGGTAAAGGACACAAAGACAACTACTTGCACACTCTGGAAGTCGTGGATAACATCGCCATGTCGTCCACCAATCTATGGTTAGTGTGGGCTGCCCTGCTCCATGACATTGCCAAGCCTGTCACCAAACGCTTCGACCCGAAAGTGGGCTGGACATTCCACGGGCACGACGCCGTGGGCGGCAAGATGGTGGGCCAGATATTCCACCGTCTGCACATGCCCGCCAACGAGAAGATGAAATACGTCCAGAAACTGGTGTCGCTGCACCTGCGGCCCATCGCTATTGTAGAGGACACCGTCACCGACTCCGCTGTCCGGCGTCTGCTCTTCGAGGCCGGCGAGGACATCGACGACCTGATGATGCTGTGCGAGGCCGACATCACCTCCAAGAACTCCGCCAAGATAAAACGGTGCCTGAGCAATTTCGAGCATGTGCGGCAGAAGCTCAAGGAGATTGAGGAGAAGGACCAGCAGCGCAACTGGCGCCCGCCCATCGACGGGCAGGACATCATGCGAGCGTTCGGGCTGACGCCGTGCCGCGAAATCGGCATCATCAAAGAGGGGGTGTGCAACGCCATCCTCGACTGCGAAATCGAGAACACCCGAGAGGCCGCCCTCCAGCGCATGTTGGAAGAGGGTGCCAAAATCGGATTCCAACCCATAGAAAACCCTCCAATTGAATAGACAATGAAGAAAACACTCCTATATTTCCTGATTGTTGGTTTCCTGTTCGGCGTGGCCGGTTGCCACAAGAAACAGGTGCAGGAAAAGCCTGCCGACCTGATTCCGCAGAAAACGATCGTCAATGTAATTGCAGAATGTTATCTGATAGAGAGTTACATCCAAGTGCTCACTGACACATTCGAGCGCTGCTATATACCGCCGTTCCTCTACAAGGAGATGTTCAACCGCTACGGCATCACACGTCCGCAGTTCATCAGTTCCATCAATTACTACCTTGGCGACGAGGACCAAGCCGAGAAACTGCTTTCCGAAGCATCTGCCATTGTTGCCGCCAAGCATAAGGAATACGCACGAACCGACAGCGCAGCAGTTGCCGAATCTCTCCGGCAGGAAGCGGAAAAAATGCAGACCCAATAATATTTCCAAAAAAAAAGCGTTTCACATTCCGTATAAACAAAAAATGAAACGCGAATGAATGTAAGAATCCTTTGGGCCGACGACGAGATCGACCTTCTCAAACCCCATATCCTTTTTCTACAATCCAAAGGTTACGAAGTGCTCCCTGCATTGAGCGGGACGGAAGCATTGGAAATCCTCAAGAAAGAATTTGTCAACATCATATTCCTGGATGAAAACATGCCCGGATTGAGCGGGCTGGAAACGCTGCAGCGACTGAAAAAACTATATCCGCACATCCCCATCGTGATGATCACCAAAAGCGAGGAGGAGCACATCATGGAGGATGCCATCGGCTCCAACATCGCAGATTATCTTATCAAACCGGTAAATCCGAACCAGATTCTGCTATGCCTGAAAAAGAACATCGACAACAAAAAGATTGTAAGTGCGAAAGTGACGGTGGACTACCAGCAGGCCTTCCGCGATCTCTCCATGCGCATCTCCGACCGGCTTTCCATCCAAGAGTGGGAGGAATTATACAAAGAGCTTGTCAACTGGGAGCTCCAAATTGAAAAGATCGAGGACAGCAGCATCGCCGAGATGCTGGCCGCACAAAAGGAGGAGGCGAACATCCAGTTCTCCAAATTCGTACAACGGAATTATCTGGACTGGATAAACGGACGAAGCATCGAGAAGCCTCTCCAGTCGCATACCGTGCTGAAAGACAAGCTTTTCCCATTCATCAACGAAAACAAGTCCTGTTTCCTGTTTGTCATTGACAACCTGCGCTACGACCAATGGCGCAGTATTTACCCGATACTGCACGACTACTATTACATCGACGAGGAGAGCATCTGCCATAGCATCCTGCCCACCGCCACCCACTATGCGCGCAACGCCCTCTTCTCCGGCCTGATGCCCTCCGTCATCGCCAAGAAATATCCCCAGTTATGGCTGAACGAAGGCGACAGCGGCAGCAAGAACCAGCATGAAGAGGAACTTCTGGGCGAATATCTGAAACGGTATGGCAAAAACATCAAATATTCGTACACCAAAATCCTCAATGCGGACTTTGGTCGCAAGACCTTTGACAATTTCAACCAGATGCTTCACAACCCGTTGAATGTCATCGTTTTCAACTTCGTGGATATGCTCTCGCACGCGGGCACGGATGTGGGCGTGGTGCGTGAGTTGGCAGAAGACGAGAAATCCTACCGCAGCGTGACGGCCTCCTGGTTCGAGAACTCCATCCTGCTGGAGATGTTAAAATATCTCTCGGAGCGCAAGATCCCCGTATTCATCACCACCGACCACGGGACCATCAAGGTGGACCGTCCCATCAAGATGGTGGGCGAGCGCGATGTGAACACAAATCTCCGATACAAGGTGGGGCGCAGCAATATGAACTACCCTGAGAAAGAGGTCTTCGAGATCAAGAACCCGGACGAGGCATTTCTGCCCAAGGAGAGCATGACACAACGGTTCATCTTCGCCTCCAAAACCGACTTTTTCGCTTACCAAAACAATTTCAACCAATACGTTAACCTGTATAAGAACACTTTCCAGCACGGAGGCATTTCCATGGAAGAGATGCTCATCCCCTTTGTAAAATTGCAGCCAAAATAGTTGTTTTTTCCTGGCTTATTTTGCCCTTGCAAATATTAAAAATATTTCATATTTTTGCGCAGTTCTAATTTGATGCGCAAATGAGATTCTTTTTACCTTTTTGCATTGTGTTTTTTTACTGCATGGCAGGGTTTGCTCAGACTCCCATTGTCATGGGTAGTGGTGCCAATTCGCAAACAGGTTGCAACTTCCTGATTTACGATGATGGTGGCAATAATGGCAACTACTCCAATAACCGAAACGATGTGATCACACTCTACTCGAACAACACCGCCGCTTCCTGCGTGCAAATCAGTGTAGATCTGTCCTCGTTCAACGTTCATCCGTCCGACACCCTTTATATCTATGACGGGAACAACACCAGTGCTCCTCTTCTCGGCAAGCTGAACGACTCACTGGTGGCCTCCAACACTTCCGCAAGCATGGTCTTTACCGCCACCATCACAAACACTACTGGCGCCCTCACCTTGCGATTCAAGACTAACGGTTCCCAGACCGGCACCGGATTCATCATCACCAGCACCTGCGTGGCTCCTTGCCAGCGCGTATCTGTTGAAATCGACCCGCAACATTCCTCCCATAATATCACACTGGAACCTGACGGTTTCTATTACATGAACGTGTGTTCCTACGACACCGTGCATTTGGTCGTCAAGGGAAACTATCCTGACAACGGATTCAGTTACAACCAGTCCGATGCCACCACCCGATTTTCCTGGAATCTCGGATTGGACATGTACGACAGTGTAGGTCTGAACACGGTGGACTACCAATTCATTTCGGGCCGTGGATACGATGTTTCCATCAGCGCCACCGATGTGGCGGGATGCACGTCCATAAACCCGCTCATGTTCCGTGTGCGCACCTCCCGTTCGCCCATCATCCATATCAAGGACATCGGTCCGGTGTGTACGGAAGATGAGATGGATGTCACCTTCGGCTATCAGTCTTTCTCCACAGTCCAGATGGAAGTCGTGGAGAGCCAGCAGGAGGCGGTGCTGCGCGTGCAGGACACCATCTTCCTTCCCGACGGGGTGAACTGCGGATCCGGCTGTGCCTACCAGTCGCCGGTAACATTCAATGCATTCTCCCCCACCGATTCTATCCGCAGTGCCGATGACATCCTATATCTGCGGGTGAAAATGGAGCACTCCTACGTGGGTGACTTGTATATTGGCCTTACCTGTCCCACAGGCAAGAGCGTCAAGATCATGAACAAATACGGCAGCTCCGGGTCCGCCTCCTGCGCGGGGACCATCCCATTGCCTTGGGGCTGGCTGCAGACCAGCGGCGTGAAAGCAGATGCCCACTTCGGCGTGATCGGATACGCCAACAACAGCGGTTATAAATGCGACCCGGAAAAGAACCCCATCGGTACCACCTGGAACTACTGCTGGTCAAACAACACCAACCCCGCCTACGGGTACAGTTATGCCCGCGGGTTGGGACACGTCTATGAATCCGTCAACATGCACAACGGCATCATCGACTCCACCAACACCGTCAACATGAGCCAGGTGTACCATCCCGACGAATCCTTCTCCAAGCTTATCGGATGTCCGCTGAACGGTACCTGGGCCATCACGGTCATCGACGGCTGGAGCGGCGACAACGGGTATATCACCGAATGGGAGTTGGCCCTTGACTCCACCCTTCTTCCGGAAACCTGGGAATATGTGGTCAATACGGACTCCACCTTTGTTTCCGGTGCGGGTGCCGAACGCCACCACATCTTTTTTCCCTCATCCGGTCTGCAACCATACACATTCAACGCTGTGGACGAATACGGATGTGTTTATGACACTACCGTCATGGTGATGGTGGCGCAAAGCCCGAAACCGCACTTAGGAGACGACATTTTCCTGTGTGAGGGCGAAATCGCCATCCTGACGGCAGATTCCGTACCGCCCGGAGCCTCCTTCCACTGGAACACCGGTGCCAAGACACAGAGCATTCAAGCTGTATCCGATGGAGAATACAGCGTCGTTGCCAATACATATAACTCGGACTTCAACATTGTATGCCACGGCAAAGACACCATCCGCGTGACGTCCGTACCCATGCCTGAAATAGATTACGAAGTTTCCGACTCCTCCGGCTGCGCCCCATTGGTTGTGCGCGTCACCAACCGGTCCATACCGGAGAACTGCACTTGCAAATGGATCATTTATGACGGAAATGGAGTGATGGTTCAGACTTCTACCCTTCGGGAACCCACCTTCAGTCTGGACAACAGCGGCCACTACTCTTTAGCCCTCACCATCACCACCCCATACGGATGCCGGGACTCGCTGTTCCGCTGGGACTATCTCAGAGTGGATGAACAGCCTTTGGCCGAGTTCCTGGCTGATCCGGACATCTCCATGATGAGCGAGAATGACGGTGAAGTGAAATTCATAAACTATGCGGATCCATATATGTTTGCCAATGGTTCGCATTTCCAATGGGATTTCGGTGACGGGGAGACCGACACCACCAATTTTAGCACTACCACACACACCTACACGCAATGGGGCGACTACAACGTGACTCTTTCCATCACCACCCCGTCCGGATGTTCCAGCGAGATCACCCACGTTGTGACGGTGGAACAGGATCTCAAATTCCCCAACATCATCACCCCTAACGGGGACCAAGTCAACGATGTGTTTGCCATCGAAAACCTCAACACTAACATCAACCTTGAGGATCCCGACGAATACCGGACCAACAAGCTCGTCATCTTCGACCGATGGGGCAACATCGTCTATTCCGCCAAGAACTATGACACCTTCGCCCGCGACGGCCAAATTGAGTTGGGGAGCCAGTATTTCGACGGAGCCAACCTGGGCGACGGCGTGTATTACTACCATTTTTACTACAAAGGAAAAGCAAAAACCATTCATTTCCACGGGTCACTTACTATACTTAGATAAAACCCATGTTCCGTCTTCGGATTCTTCTTGTGTACGGCATCCTGCTGTTGGGGATGTCCGCTTGTCGTGATAGTCGCCATGAGGACAAGGCTTCGCGGCACAAGAATCGTATTTCCCCAACCGAGCAAACGTTGGAAGTGAATGAACATGCTGCATTCGACTTCACCAAGCTGGACACCATCCATTATTACCATGGGGAGATAGAAGACAGCACATTCTATTTTAAAATCGACAAAAGCGACAAAAGCGGCATCCACGGACGCTATTACCGCATTGGAAAATCCGAATATCTAACCCCCACTCCCTTTTCCATTGTTCTCAAAAAGAAACGATACATATTTTCCTCCAATGGAAAGGAGATACCTCTGAAATTCAAAATATCCATTGGCAAAAGCTCCATTTCCGGCACTTTTTCCGCCTTCGCAAACCCTGTCGGAAAAATGGATCTGGCTTTCGAGCAATATCAGGAGCCCCCATTTCGTGAATACAAATCCAAACGGTACAAAGAGGCCACTTATTCCGTACAGAAAATCGAGAATGTGGTGTACGGGCACGCCCAGGGATTTTGGACTTCATACCCTGTCAAAGATGAGAAATACCTGAAAATAATACTGAAAAGCATCGGCAAGACTTCAACTAAAAAGAAGTTGGACCTCACCTTGGACCTCTATCTGCCGGACAAGGACACCATCCAGAAGAGGCCCTTGCTCATCCTTCTGCACGGGGGAGCCTTCTATATTGGTGACAAGAGTGTGGAGACCATGACCAAATGGTGCGAGCATTTTGCCCAAACAGGCTATGTGACCGCTTCCATCAACTACCGTATGGGCTTCCGTTTGTCCAAGGCCTCCATCCTGCAAAGCGGCTACGAGGCCATCCAAGATGCCCATGCGGCCATCCGTTACCTCGCAGCACACGCCGATGAGTACGGCATCGACCCCGACAACATCTTCATCGGCGGCACCAGCGCCGGCTCCATCACCGCTATGGCGGCAACCTTCATGCGCAACAACACACGGCCACCCTTTGTCTTTGAGCAGCATCTGGACACCAAATGCGGCAACCTCGAATCCTCCGGCAACAACGAACACCCTTCCTTCCACATCAAAGCCGTAGCCAATATGTGGGGTGCTGTTTACGATCTGGACGAACTGAACGGCCATGCCATACCAGTCATCTCCTTCCACGGCACCGAAGACAACATTGTGCCCTACGACCAAGGCATACCCTTCTCCGGCAGCACCAGTCTTGGCGAGAAATTTTTCGATAAAATGTATGGTTCAAAAGCCATCCACCACCATCTGGATTCCCTGAAAATCCGAAACGAATTCCACCCCATCCAAGGGGTCGGGCACTCTCCCTACCAAGACAAACAGGGGCATCCCAACGACTGTTATTATTTCATTCAAAACAAGATACAGAACTTCTTTTACACAGAGCTTGTGCGTACGGCAAACATCACCCCTGTTGCCAAGCAACCAGGCACCTATCAATTCAAGCAATCCGACGTACAGGTTCTCCAATGGCGGGCTGAAGGCGGTTTCATCACCTCAACAGAGGACAATCAAGTGACCGTCCTGTGGCGCAAAGATGCCCCCAAGCGCAAGATCATCGCATCCGGCACCCGCACCAACGGCACTGCCTTCACATGCGAGAAGCGCATCCGTTAGTCTGTTTTCAAAATCTTTATCGGGATAATAAACGTTGCAGGGCCGACAGGCTTTTCCGATACTCTATTTTGGCATCCACCAGTTCGTCTTGCGCCTGACGATACAATGTCTGTGCTTCCAACAAATCTGACACAGGAATCATACCTGCCTGGAAATTAACCTTATACGTCTGTGTATTCACCTCGGCGTATTGCACAGCAACCGTTTTCAAACGCACCTGTTCTCCTGCCACCGTCACCTTGTCCAATGCCTGTTGGGTCTCCAGCGCCATCTTCTGCATCAAATCCTCCCGCTGGTTTTCGGCCTTTTGTACAGAAATCTGCTGCTGGCGCAGCTTATGCGATGTTTTCCACCAGTCGGTGATGGGCACCTGCAATGTGGCGAATGCCAAGCCGTTGCCTGAAAATCGGTCGAATACGGGATTGCCGTAGGAGGCTCCCACACCCGCCATCAGATGGGGCAGCGTTTCACCCAAGGTCATCTTCTTTTTCAGCTGTTCGGCCTTGACATTCAGCGACAACAACTCTGCCTCCCGGCGGTTCTGCACAGCCGTCTGCACATCCACATTTTCCAAACCCATGGTCTGCACATCCACCACAGAATCCGTCAGAACCACCGCATCCGAATAGGGAGCGCCAATCTGCTGGCACAGGGCCATTTTTGCCAAACGGATTCCGTTCGTCAGGCGCAAGCGGTCGGAGGCCAGCTCATTCTGTTTCAGCATCACTTTCAACTGGTCGTTCCGTGTCACCAGTCCGGCTTCCAACGCCGTGTTCACGTCACGAGACAGCGTATCCAGAAACGTTATGGCTTGATTGAGCGTACGTTCCTTTTCCTGCAACGAAATCACCAGCCAATAAGATGATTCCACTTGCAGGAGCAATTCATCGCGGGCGAGGTCGCGCTGCAGTTCGGCTGCCGTCACCCCCACCTGGGCCAATCGGTTGCCATTGACAATCTGGCCGCCCATGAAGATGGGCTGCACGGCCATGGCTCCCACACTCATGCCTTTCTCGCAAAACGAAATCGAATTGGGAAGGCCCATCGCCGCACCATATTCAAAGTAGAGATTGTGCAACAATTGGCGCGCTTCCGCATTCCCTATATCATCTATGGTATATTCCAACAAGGGTTTCATCGCATAATAGCCACCGGCAAAACCCTTCACATTGGGGAAATATTTGGTAAAGGCCTGCTTCTTCAACTCCTGCGCCGCCTGCACCTCCAAGTCGGCATTTCTCACCGAAGCATTGTTCCGCAAAGCCATCTGCCGGCAAGTGTCCAGCGTCAGATACTGCGCCATCGCGGACCCCATCAACAGTGTCAAGACCAGAATCAACATTCCCTTTTTCATATTCATCATACTAAATGTCATACCGAACCTCCTTTTCTACCATCGCGTTTGAAAATCTGCCAATAGGCCACCGGCAGGACCGTGACCACCAGCGGAAGCGAGAATATCGTGCCGAAGCAGATCACCACACCCATCGGCATCCACAAGGCCGTGTGTGCCACAATCATCGGCACCACACCCAGAGCCGTCGTGGCAGAAGTGAGGAAGATGGGCCTCATACGGCGTTTTCCTGCCTCAAAACCGGCTTCTTTGGAGGTAAGATGATGATTTTTACGCAAATCCTCTGCATATTCAAACATGATAATCGCATTGCGCACGATGATGCCGATCAGACTCACCACCCCAAGCACTGCCGTGATGCTGAAGTCAAGTTGGAACACCCACAGGCCCAGACATGCCCCGAACACGCATATCAGGCTGGCCGAGAGCGTAAGGAAGACGATATCCAGTTTGCCGAAATGGTACAACAGGAATACGAACA
This sequence comes from Bacteroidales bacterium, assembly GCA_017551725.1. GTDB lineage: Bacteria > Bacteroidota > Bacteroidia > Bacteroidales > WCHB1-69 > F23-D06. The sequence continues at coordinate 16,400 of JAFZKY010000059.1, read as the reverse complement.
GCACCAACACGGCGGCAATGAAACTCAGGATAATCTGCGGGATGACCTGCCCGTTGACATCGGTAAGACCTCCGTAGGAAACCGCCACCCGCTCGGGATGCGAAAACGAGGAGTGGGCGTGTATGTATTTGTCAATCTTCTTCATCACCTCCGGCTGACTGCATCCGTATTTCAAATCGGCACCGACCGTGAGGGTGCGGATACTGTTTCGGCGGTTGATGACGGCATCCTCCCATTCGGGGCCCACCTCCGCCACCTGGCACAAGGGCACCCATGTGCCCGGGATGGAGGTCGGGACTTGCAGGTCCTCCAGGCTTCTGCACCGGAGCGAATCCTCCTCGCGAAGGGTATAGAGCATCACCGGGACCTTGTAATCCCCCTCCCACACACTGGTGAGAGCCTGCCCGCCCAACACGGATGACAGATATATCGACAACATGCTCTGCGTAACGCCAAGACGGGTGGCCTCGTCGCTCTTCAGCGTGATTTTCACATGCTGCGAGGTCTCGTCCATGTCGGAGTGTACCCATGTCAGCTCCGGCAGCGTGTTCATGAAGCACTTCAACGAGTCGGCCAATATCTTCATCTCATCAAAATCGCCACCCGACAAACGAACCTCAACAGGATTTTTAACCGCCTGATAATCAATTTGCTTAAATCGAATATAGGCATTAGGAAAATGGTGCTCGAAACGGGGGCCGTATTCCCGGATAATCTTCAACGTATTCTTTTCCGATGTTGTATTGACGATAAACTGGGCATAATTCTTATGGGCCATCTGTGGCGCGTAGGTAGCGTGGAAGCGGGGCGACGAGCAACCGATGAACGAGGTGACGGACGTCACCCGCTGGTCACGGCGCAGCACCTGTTCCAAAGAATCGGCCACCGCCGCAGTCTGCGCCAGGGTGCTGCCCTCCGACAGATGGATTTCCACGGCAAAGCAGTTGCGGTCGGCCTTGGGCAGCATCTGTATCTGCAGTCGGGTGAACAGGAAACCGCCCAGCGTGATGGCGCCCACCGCTATGGAGAGCACCACGGCCGGCCTTTGGAAACAACGTTGCAGCACTTTTTCATAAAGCTGCTGCAGCAGAACGAAAAAGTGATTCTGCATCTCCTCAAAGCGGTTCGGCGCATGCCCATCCTTGTTCCGTTTTATAAACTGCGTGGCCAAATATGGGATTATCCACACTGCATAAAAAATGGAACAAACCAGTGCGAAGGCCACTGTCCAGGGAAACAGCTGCACAAAGTCGCCCAACGGCCCCGTGATGATCCGCGTCATAGGGAAGAACATGCCCGAGATGGCCAGCGTGGCCAGCGACATAGGAACGAAGAGTGCCTTGGTGCTATGTAGAGCCGAATACCAACGCGAGTGTCCCTTGTACAACATGTCTGTATAACCATCAATCACAATGACAGAGTCATCCACAATCATGCCCAGCACAACGATGAGTGCGGCAAGCGTCACCGTGTTCAGCTCGATGCCGAAGATGTACATCAATCCCATCGTGACAGCAGTACACACAGGCACACTCGAGCCCGACACCAGCGCCGTGCGGAGCGGGAAGAGCAGCAGCATGACGGCAATCACCACCAAGATGGAGAACACCAAGTCGCGCAGGAACGACATCACCGACTTGCGGACCACATACGGCTGGTTGGTGATCTTGTGCATATTGACATCGGGAGGCAGTTCCATCTTGCATTTCGCAATCTCCTTCTCCACCTCACGACCAAAGGCCACGATATTGTTGCCCGGAGCCATTTCCATCGAAATCAGGATGGTGGATGTTCCGTTGTATTTGATATAGCTGACAGGGGCGGCATAGCGGCGTTCCACCTTCGCAATGTCACGCAAACGCACCACATTGCCGGCAGGGTCGGCATATACGATCTGCTCACCCACCTCGTACTCCGACTGGTACGGGATGGCAATGTGGACAAGAGCCTCGCCACCGGGGGTCTCCATCACCCCTCCCACCGTGCGCACGCCCTGCGTGGCCAGTTCCAACAGCAACGTCCGCTGGCTGATACCGTATGCGGCCAGCTTCTCCTGATCGACCAACACGGCAATCTCCTCGTTCTGCTTTCCAGTAATTTTAATATTGCCCATCTCAGGTATGGAACGAAGCCTGTCGCAAAGCTGCTCGGCGTATGTCTCCAACTCGCGCGGCGTGCGTTCCGGCGAGTCCACCGTAAGTAACATGGAAGATGTGTTGCCAAAATCATCCACCACCACAATCTCCAAGACACCCGCCGGCAGAGAGGTTTTCTTGAACAACTGCAATCCATGCCGTATCTTCGACCAGGCCCCATCCTTGTCCTTCACCGCCGTGCGCAACTCGGCATACACATATACGATGCCGTTCTCCGTCACTGAATAGGTCTTCTCTTTGTCGATTTCCTGATAGGTGAAGAGGAAACGCTCCAATGGCTTGGTGACCTGCTCCTCCACCTCGCGGGCGGACGCGCCGGGATAGACCGCCGCCACCACGCCCTGACGGATGGTGAACTGTGGAAACTCGTCCTTGTTCATCCGCGTGAGCCCGAAAATGCCGAAGGTCACCAGACACACCACGATGAAAAAGATGATGTTGTGGCTGCGCATCGCCGACAATATGTGGTTACCCTTCCGAAGCATAAAGCGTTATTCCGTTAAAACCATTTTGTTTCTCACTAAAACATTATTTGATTGTCACTTCTGCGTTGTTATACAGTTTCTGAAAGCCCTCTGTGACGATGGTGTCGCCCACCTTCAGGCCATCCCGCACCAGAACGCCGTCGGCGACATACTCCGCTGCCACAATCGGGCGGCGGCGAGCCTTCCCCTCGTGGATGGTCCACACCGACAAGCCCTCAGGACGCGTCTGCACCGCCTGGGCGGGAATCACATAGCCCGCATGGTCCGACTGGTTGAGGTAAACCTTGCAGACCATCCCCGGCAGAAAGGTGCGGTTGACATTCGACAGGAGAATCTTCACCTTGTAACTATGAGCTATGGGGTTGGGGTTCATGCTTTTCTCCGACACTTTGCCCACTATCGTCAGATCGTCCAACGCCGGAATCACAATCGTGGCCGCGTTGCCCACCACAACCCGTTTGATTTCGCTTTCGGGAACGGCGAAGACAACCGCCACCTGCTTCATATCCAGGAGGGTCACGGCCGTCTCGTTCGGCAGAAGGGTTTCTCCCGCCAGGGCCCTGCACTCGCCAATCACCCCGTCAGACGGTGCTCTCAGCTCGCACTCGTCCAGCTGTTTCTTGGCAATCTGTTCCAGCGAGCGCGCCTTTTCCAGCGTGGTGAGCATCTCCACCCACTTCACCTCAGCCAGGCTGCCCTGGTCATACACTTTCTTCAGGCGCTTATAGGCATCTTCCGCTTGGTCGAGCTGGGCCTTGGCCGAGTTGTAGGCATTGCGGGCCGTGGCGGTGTTCACCGTCACCAGAAGCTGTCCGGCCCGCACATTGTCGCCCTCGTGTACCAAGACCTTCTCCACCCTGCCGCCAGCGGGAAAGCCCAGCGACAGGGAGGTCTTCTCCTCCACCTCGCCAACGTAGGTGCGCACCATGCCGTTGGTCGTGGTGTCAATCGGCATCACACACACCGAAACGGGAGCCGACTGCTCCGCCTTTTGCACATGCCGACAAGCACACGGCAACAACAACAGAGCCGTCACCATCGGCAGGATTCCATACCTTATATTATATTGTAAAAAACGCATAACCATCCTATTCATTACGGTTAATTCTTTTCTGCCAACAAGGTCATCTTTGTACCCGTCATCCGAATACTGGTGTTGCCACTCTGATAGCCATCCCATTGCTCCTCCAACATCAGCATGTCGCCATTGCGCACACCCTTGCCCGTCACCTGGAAGCGACAGACAATCGAATTGTCCGAATTGAACAACAGACTTTCGGAAGTAAGGATATTGGTACTCATCGTAAACGGCTCCAACAGGATGGAATCGCCTTTCACGGTGGCCTGCATCGTGTAGGCTCCGCCATTCATGTCATTCATGGTGATGGTTACACGTCCCGCCTTGGATTTGTCGTTCATAATGTGCATCTGGCCGTTTTTATGCACCATGACGAAAGAGTTCTCCCCATCGGCATCCACCACAGTCAACTCGCCGGAAAGCTTGTAACTGTACTCTCCGGAGAACTGGCGTTCGCTACGGTTGCACGACACAAACAGCATTGACAACAGGCAGGTTATTATTATCACATAACATCTTTTCATATCTAACGAATTTATTGTTGATTTTGATTCTGATATAACTGGGTGAAATTCTGGAAAATACTGTTCACAATCAAATTGACCAGCAAGGCATACGAGTTTTTATACTCCTCATATTTCCCCTCCACGAAAAACGAATGGGTCAGTCCATTAAGGGTAATCTGAAGCATATCGGCAAAAGCCGTCGCCTGCTGCTCCACCACCGGGCCGGGCTCGTCCGTGGGTTTGGCAAACCACACATTGCGGAATAAAGTATGCTCCCACATGGCAAACGAGTTATAAATACGTCCCAACTCCTCAAAACGATACGTATTGGATGTGAATTGTCTGTCTTTCATGGCGGCAATCAGAGTCTTGGCATTCGCCATCAAGTCCACCCTGAGCAACAGATACTGTTTCAGCCGGGGCAGCACTTTCTGTGTATCGTCCTGCACCACAAGCTGCAACTGCGACTGGATATCCTCCAGTTCCTGCCGGACGGAAGTGCAATAAAGCTCCTCCTTGTTGCCGAAATGGTAGTAGATGGAGCGTTTGGCCTTGTGCGCCAGATGCGCGATGTCATCCATGGAGGTCTTCTCAAAACCATATTTGTGGAAGAGCTCCGCCGCCACCTGCCTTATCTTGTCGCCTGTCTTAAGTTTTGTCATTTTGCACGTTTTTAGTTTTCGCGTGCAAAAATAGAAAAATTTTAAACTGTTTGTCGAATGGACAAGAAAATTTAAGGATTATTTTTCCCAGGCGTCGTTCTGCTCGCGTTCGCGCTCTTCCAGCTTCTTCTCCCTCTCTGCACCCTCGTCCGAAGGGGTTTCCTTGCTGTATTTGAAACGACGGATTTTCTGTGTGGCGGTCTTCTCAAACGGATCCTTCATTACCTCCACCTTGTCGATTTTGGAGTTCTTGCCCACGGTGCGGTTCACAAATTCCTGCACCGACTTCTTCAGCGATTCAATTTTCTCGATGAATTGATCCTCACGCTCCTGATCCCAGTTGAGCACATAGTCCTGGAACTTCACCAGTGCCACCAGGGAGCCGTTCTCCTCCATCACGAGGGATTCGTCCACCCCCTTGATGTCGTTGATCACCATTTCAATCTCCTCCGGATAGATATTCTCGCCGGAAGGGCCTAAAATGGTGTTGTTCAGGCGGCCTTTGAGATAATAGTAGCCATCTTTGTCCATATAGCCGATATCGCCCGTGCGGAACCATCCGTCCTCGTCCAGAACCTTAAGCGTGCGCTCGGGGTCCTTGTAGTAGCCCAGCATGACGTTGTCGCCGCGGCACATCAACTCGCCCTCGCCGGTCTTCGGGTCCACATTATCGAGCTTGATATCGACCTTGTAGGAAGCCACACCCACGGAACCGAGTCGCTTGCGCTTGGTAACGATAACATTGCATACCAACGGCGCCGTTTCGGTAAGGCCATAACCCACGGCATACGGGAATCGGCTCTTGATGAGAAACTCTTCCACTTTGGTATCGATTTTGGAGCCGCCCACGCCGAAGAAGCGTAATTTGCCCCCAAAGGTACGGACCAGTTTCTTACCGATGAACCAATAGAGCAACTTGGGAAGATGGTGATCCATCCACGATAACAAGCGGCTTTTCTCGATGGTGGGCTGGATGCTGTTATGGTAAACCTTCTCGATGATCAGCGGCACGGAGAGCATGATGGTGGGCTTCACCTTCTGCATGGCGGGCAGCAGCAGCGACGGTGTGGGCGGCTTGGAGAGATAGTAGCAGCAGGCGCCCACATACATGGAGTAGAAACTGGACACACACATCTCGTAGGCGTGCGCCATGGGCAGGATGGAGAGAAAGCGGTCCTTCTTATAGCAGGGCTGCGCCTTGAACGAGGCCACCAGATTCTGGCACAGGTTACGATGGCTCAGCATCACACCCTTGGCCTTACCTGTGGTGCCAGAAGTGTAAATGATGGTGGCCAGGTCCTCCGGTTGCGGTTCCTTGGTCCAGCCATTGCACTGGAAATCCTCCTTGCGTCGCTTCACAAACTCCAGCGTCTCAATATCCACCACCAGCGTCAACTTGTCTTTGCACTCCTGACTGAGCTTGTACATCAGTTTCTTGGAGATGAAAATCACCTTGCTTTCCGAATGGGTGAGGATGTTGGTCACCTCATTCTCGGAACTGTCCGGCAAGATGGGGATGGCCACGCGCCCGAAAGCGGAGGCGGAGAAGAACGCCAGCGTCCAGTTGGGCATGTTCTGCGAGAGGATGGCCACCTTGTCACCGGCACTGATGCCAAAGCGCGACAGACGCATGGAGAGCATGATGCATTTCTCTCTGAAACCGTTGTAGGTGTATTTCTGACCGCCATCCACAAACTGCGCCATCGTGCGGTCCCAGTATTTGGAGGCGGTATAATCAAGCACCTTGCTTAAGGTGGTGCAATAATTTTCGCGGTATTTCTTCCGCTCTTTATAGGGAGATTTTATTTTTTTTGCCATAAAATGATTTTCTTTGTAAAAAAAATGGAAACGCGATGATCGCGTCTCTACAAAAAATCAACCGGTAACATAACCGTTCTTGTTGCGTCCCTGCAATCCCAAGGTCGAATAATGTTCCTGAATACGTTTCAGGTCGGCGTTGGCGTCGTCAGTGAGCGGCCATTCCTGTCCCACGGTGATCTCCTTGCGACCCCAGTCGTAGTAGCCCACATAAACTCTCGCACCCGTTTGCCGGGCAATCAGATGGAAGCCCGTTTTCCATTTCTTTACAGCCTTGCGCGTGCCCTCGGGGGCAATGGCAAGGTGGAATATTTCATTGTCGTTGAACGCCTTGACGATACTTCGGATGGAGCTGGCCGCATTGCTCCGATCCACAGGCACGGCACCCAGGGCACGCAATATCGGGCCCATCGGCCAGAAGAAAAACTCCTTCTTCACCATGATGTGAGCCACCCGGCCGAACTGTGCATAAAAAAGATAACAGATGGGGAAATCCATGATGGAGGTGTGCGGAACGCCCAGCACGATGGCCTTGTTACCCTCCATGGGTCCGCCGACGCTCGTCCATCCCAGTTTTCGCAGAAGCCATCCGCAAAACCGCGCCCAACGCTTACCAACAGTCGTCTTCACTTTCGTCATACCATTCTCTATATTAACATTTTACACTTCAACAATCACCATTCTCCAATCCCGAATTTCGGGCGGCAAAATTAGCATTTTTTCGGAAACCAAACCTCTTACTGTCCTATCTGGAATTTTTACGTATTTTTGCATTTTCATAAACAACACCCCTATGAACCGTCTTCATCATCCCATAAAATCGCTGCTGCTGACCCTGCTTTGCGGACTGCTATGCCTGTCCCTTCAGGCCCAGGACACAAATCGCGTGCGCCAGCACCTCAACCAACTCTGCTCACCCGCCATGCACGGGCGCGGGTACGCCTATCACGGCGACAGCATCGCCGCGAGCTATCTGCGCGACCAATTCCAGAAAATGGATGTGCAGCCATATCTCTTCGACGACTACTATCATCACTACACCTTCAACACATACGCCATGGAAGGCTCTGTGGAAGCCGCCCTCAATGACAAAAGCCTCACCCCGTGGGAGGATTTCAGTCTGGCCCCCTACTCCGAATCCGCCCACAACACCTATACCCTGCTACCCGTCACTGCCGACATTGTCCTGGACGGAGCCAAGCTGCAGGCTTTCTGCGACAAACATTACAAAATCATGAAATCCTGCCTGCTCTACCTTGACATGACCGCCGTCACGGACAAGGACCAAGCCAAAAAGCTGAACCGCTTTCTGTATAGCCTATCCCTTTTCAATGGGAAATATCCTTTCCGGGGTTTTGCCATTGGCGTGGAGGAGATTCCCGTGTGGTCGTTCGCGCCGGCGCATCAGGAGTGCCAATACATTCTCTCCTACCTCAAAAACAGCCTGGTGCCGAAACGGGGTGGAAAACTGTTCCTCTCCTATACCAACCAATTCATTAAAGATTATCCCACCCAAAATGTCTGCGCCGTCGTGAAGGGCACCGAATATCCCGACAGCCTGGTCATCATCGGAGGACACTACGACCATTTGGGGCAGATGGGCTCCGACGTACTGTTTCCCGGATGCCACGACAATGCCTCGGGAACCGCCACCGTATTGGAGATGGCGCATTACTTCAAGGCACACCCGCTCCGCTATTCCACCGTGTTCTTGCTCTTCAGCGGGGAGGAGGCCGGCCTGATGGGGTCATCCGCCTTCGTGCGCGACTCTCTGCTTGATTTCTCCAAAGTGAAACTGATGCTGAACCTGGACCTCTTGTGCGGCGGCGACGAGGGCTTCACCATCGTGAACGCCACCGGCGACAACACCAAGGATTTCTTCAACAGCCTGGTGGACAAGAACGAAAACACCCACTGGGTGGCTAAAGTCAATCCGAGGAAGAATGCGGCCAACAGCGACCACTATCCTTTTTCTGCGAAGGGAATGCCTGCCGTGTTCCTTTACACAATGGGTGGAAAAGTGGGCGGCTACCACGCCCCCAGCGACCTGCCTGAAAATGCATCCCTGTCGGCCTTCACCAACATCTTCAACCTGTTGATATATGGGTTGGAAAATATAAAATAACGGGAAATAGGAGGCCTACCGTTTCCAGAACCTTTCCGTGATATCCTCCCACGCCTCTCCATTGCGACGATAGAGCCGCTGGTTGGTGGTGCGCTGCTTCAAGCTGCCCTTGTCTGGAATATAAGGACCTAATTTGATGAAATCAAAGACGCTGGGATGTGGCGGCATCTCGTTGCGCCCGGAGTACCATCCCGTTTTCAGATTGGACTTTGTGCGTACATATTCCGCCAGATGCTCCACAGCCAGCACATCGCGGTCGCCGCCCATGAAGCACACGCAGGTGATGTCATCCGCATAGCGCGCCAGCAAGCGGTCCAAGGCGGCAGTGTTCAACTCTTCGCCAATATCCTCCCGCAGGTGCGGACTATGGCAGCCTTCACAAAGATTCGGACAATGCGTGATGTTGATGGCCAACGTCACCTCGTCGGGAATCTCCTGGAATACAATGTCGTAGTTGTGATATTTCATTTGGGGAATTGATAGTTGGGGATTGGTTCTTGGGGGATTGGCCGTTATCCTATGGTTAAAAGTCCAAAGTCCAACACCCCAAAAACCAACTTCCAAAGTCCAAAATTCAAGGTCTGAAGACTAACACTTCTCATCCCACTTCCCGTAATACCGCTTCGAAGCTTCAATCTGGCGGGCATGTGAGAAGTTGCTGACACGTTTCATGTAACCGATGATACGGGTGAGGTAGTCCACATTCTTGCTGTGGCAGTGGGGACACTCTTTCAGATAGCGTTTGTCAATATGGCCGCAGTTGTTGCACAGGGTGTTGGGAATGTTGAAGGTGAAATAGTTGCAACCCTCCTTGGCCGCCACGCGCAGCAGCTGTCGATACTGCTTTTGCGAAAGGTGTTCTTCCAAATTCATGTGCAAGGCGGAACCGCCGGTGAGGTGTGTGATATAGTTGCGTCCGTGCAATTTGAACTTGTCGATGATATCCAAGGAGTCGTCTTCCACAATGTAGAAATAACTGTTGTAGCAGTCGCGAGGCACCTCGTAACCATCTTCCTTGTCCCACTTGGCATGTTTCACACCCACATTCTCAGCCGGGATCATCTCGCAGTTGAAGAGCAAGCCCTTCTTGCTGTATTTCTTATTGTATTTTTCAATGAGGCCCAAAATGCCCTCCACGAATTTCTGGTACTCGGCGTTGTCATTGATGGTGATGCCTTCAAATTCGGCAGCCTCCACCGAACCGTTGATACCGATGGTGAGGTATTGGCGGTTGATGGCGATGAAGCCGGCATCAAACAGCGGCAGCATGCCCTTCTCCAACAGATATTTGAGATTTTCATTGTACGACATCTGCACCTTGTGGGTCAGATCGATGATATCCTCCAAATATTGCAGATAAGGCTTGTCCAGACGATGCGCCTCTTGGATGCAGCGGTTGAGGTTGATGGTGAGCACGCTCTTGGATCCGGTGGACACGCCGCCGGCACCAAGGGTGTAGCTGAAACCGTTGTCCTTGATCTCGTTACGCAGACGGCAGCAGCTGCTCAGCGAGTCGGCGTTGTCGCTCACGTAGGTGAAGAAGGAGTGGCCTTCGGCGTACATCTCCGCGGTGAAGTCAGCATACTCCTTGTCCTTGATGTCTCCGTTTTCGGAGAGCAGGGCCATCGTTTCCACGGGGAAGGTGAGCACGGCGCGGGTGCGCTCCTGGTTGAACCAGCGCATAAAGCGTTTCTGAAGCCAGCTGACGGACTCCCAATGAGGTTGGCTACCGTCGGGGAAGCGGAACTCGCCGAAGAGGCTCTTGAAATAGAACTTGTCGTAGTAGGAAATGTTCCAGAATACAGACTGGAAATTGCGGGCGCCCGTGGGCTGGTTGATGGAATAGACAACCTGCTGGAAGCAGTCGGTGATCATCTTGTCGATGGTGCGCTGCTTGCTGGAGAGGTCCACCACCTTGTCGGGATTCTTGTAGTAGTCGGGGCCGTATTCCAGTTCGATGAAGTAGTTGAGGTACATCAGGAACTCGGGGGTGGCGCAGGCGCCGCTCAACATGCTGGAAACCATGAACACCATGTTGATGAAGCCGCCGCAGAAGGATTTCAGGTTCGTGGGCTTGGTAGCGTTGCCGCCGATACTCTGGGTGCCGCTGAGCAACCACGGGTACATGGTGATGCTGGCACAGTAGTTGGCGATGCTCGTTTCGTCGTTCTTGTAGATGAAATGATGGTTGAGAAGGTACAAGTATTTGTCGGACACCTCTTTGCCGAACATCTCCTTGATGCGGTCGCACAACATGCGGCGGTTGAGGCGGATGAAGCTCGACTTTGGCAGCTCGCCGATGAGCGTGGCGATGTTCTTCTTCTCCACGTTGGCGTTGGCGTCGTACTTGCTGCCGGTGGCGGCGTTCTTGGCATTACAGTAGTTGATAAGGAAGTCGAGTTTGTCCTTCACCTCGCGGTCTTCGTAATGTTTCTGGCGGTAAAGGATATATGATTTGGCCACTTCATAATAGCGTTCGGCCATAAGGGATTTCTCCACCTGGTTCTGGATCTCCTCCACGGAGATGCCGTCATGAATGGAAAGGCGGCCCAGGATGTTGGTCATGATTTCCTGCGTGGGGAAGGAGTCCACCGACACGAACGCCTTGGTGATGGCGCTGCGGATCTTCTCCATGGAAAACGGCTCTCTCTTGCCGTTGCGTTTGATAATGTAAGTGGTTTCAATCATAGGTTTGGTTTGTGTTAAGTTGTTATTTGGGCAACTTACCGGAATAGAATGATCCTTGCGGACAGGTATGCTTTTATCCCGAAAGCTACGAACTGGCAGATGCAGGCAGGTCTTCTGGCTCACCCCACTTTCTGGCGTCTTCCCAACAACGTCGAGGTTGTCAGTGACATGGGTGCCGGAAAGCCGTAAAGGGCTGACAGCTACGGGAATAGCTCCTGATTTTCACAGGATTCCCTTTTGATCCATTTGGAACCTGAATCTGGTTGCAAAAGTACGATTTTTAAGGGTGCTTTCTTCTGGAAACGGCAGGAATATTTATCCACATTGGAAGCCTTTTTCAAATAAGGGGTTGCGGAAAAATGAGCTCAAATTGTTAATAAGTCGGAACAACTCCTTCGGCGACTTCTTTCTGGAACATCCGAATATTTTGTTTCCCTTTGTGGAGAAGACGGGATTCGAACCCGCGACCCCTTGATTGCGAACCAAGTGCTCTACCAGCTGAGCTACATCCCCATTTTTTTTGAGGGCGCAAAAATACAAAATAAACAAATGCCCGCCCTCTCCCCAAAAATTTAAAATTTGCTATTTTTGCCGACGGGGATTTCACAGGATCCAGACTTGTCAACCCGCTCTTTTTCTCGTTTATAAAATATTGATTTTTATTATGATACAAGATATTTTAAATAAACAATCCCTGAAAAAGGAGGACATCGTACAACTGCTTTCTACGCAAGGAGAGGATATGCAACGGCTTTTGAAAAAGGCGCTGGAAACGAAACTTTCCCGGCTGGACAACCGCATACACCTGCGAGGACTGATCGAAATGAGCAACGTTTGCCGCAAGTCGTGCCTCTACTGCGGCGTGCGCAGCGACAACCGCAAGGTGGAGCGCTACACCCTGACAGAAGACGAGGTGGTGGAATGTGCCAAACTGGCCCACAAGCTGGGCTACGGCTCCGTGGCCATACAGAGCGGCGAGCGCAGCGATGCGGCATTCGTGGAGAGCATCACCCGCATATTGCACCGTATCAAAGAAATAGACAACGGCTCGCTGGGCATCACACTTTCGCTAGGAGAACAGAGCGAAGAGGTGTACCGCCAGTGGTTCGAGGCAGGCGCGCACCGCTACCTGCTCCGCATCGAATCCTCCAACAAGGAACTCTACTACAAAATCCATCCCCACGACGATCGGCACGACTTCCACAGGCGACTGGCCTGCATCGACAGCCTGCTGCACATCGGCTACCAGACCGGCACGGGCGTGATGGTAGGCCTGCCCTTCCAAACACTGGAGATTCTGGCCGGCGACCTCCTGTTTTTCAAGGAGAAAGACGTGGCCATGGTGGGCATGGGACCCTTTATTCCCCACCCCGACACACCGCTGTACCAGTTCGCAGACCAAATCCCATCTGTGGAGGATCGGATGAACCTGACGCTCAAGATGATCGCCATCCTGCGGCTGATGATGCCCGAAATCAACATGGTGGCGGCCACCGCCAACCAGACCATCGACCCCATGGGACGCGAGAAGGCCATCCTGGCCGGCGCCAACGTCATCATGCCCAACCTCACACCCAACGAGTACCGCGAAGACTATCTCATCTACCCCGACAAGGCCTGCGTGAGCGACAAGCCCGAAGAGTGCTTCTCGTGCCTCGACATCCGCATGAAGGCCATCGGACACGAAATACTTTACAACGCCTGGGGCGACTCCGTGGCGTTCACCAAAAAAAGAAAAGGTTAAAACTTATGGTCATCCTCTTCAACAAACCCTACGGCGTGCTGAGCCAGTTCACCCCCGAGGCGGGACATCGGGCCCTCGACGAGTTCGGCTTCCCACCCGGAGTATATGCCGCGGGACGGCTGGATCATGACAGCGAGGGGGCTCTGCTGCTGACGGACGATGGGAAGCTGGTCAAACGACTGCTGGATCCGAAGAACGCCCACCCGCGCACCTATCTCGCGCAGGTGGATGGGGAGATTACCGATGAGGCGTTGCAAAAACTGAGAAAGGGTGTCGTCATCAAAGGCTATCGTACCCGTCCCTGCCAGGCGGAGCGGGCGCTGCCGCCGGAAGACCTTTGGGAGCGAGTGCCGCCCATCCGTTATCGCGCCAACATCCCTACCAGCTGGGTTCGCCTCACCCTCACTGAGGGCAAGAACCGCCAGGTGCGCCACATGACCGCAGCGGTCGGGTTCCCCACCCTACGGCTCATCCGCGTCCAAATCGGCGATCTTGGTCTGGGCTCTCTCCAGCCCGGAGAGTGGAAAGTCGTCAAATAGGGAGGGTGTTTTTTCACTCATTTTCTATATGTCAACATTATTTTCAACTCCTGTGTACAAATTACACACGGATATAAAAAAAATACTATCTTTGCACCTCTTTGGGAAAGAATAAAATAGATTTTTAAAGTATTGGTTATTAACATTATAAAACAACACATACTCTTCCAAAAACGGAAGTTTTACATAAAAAAAATGAAAAACAACACCCTTCTCCTGCTGGTCACCGTGCTCTTGTTTATAGGATGTCAGGACCTTCGCGCCCAAACACCTGCCGACTCTGTCCGCATCAACCTGGACAAGGCCATTGAGATTGCCCTGTCGGAAACGCCCACCATGCGCATTGCGGACCGCGATGTGCAGATCAAGCAACTGTACAAGAAAGAGCAGATTGCGGCCCTGTTTCCCGATGTGTCGCTGGCGGCCAACTACAACCGCACGCTCCTCAAACAGACCATGTCCATGGATATGGGCGGCCAAACGATGAACATCAAGGTGGGTCGCGACAACACCTACTCCGTCGGAGCCAACCTGAGCCTGCCGATCATCGCACCGGCATTATGGTCCAACCTGAAACTCTCCTCCATGGATATCGAGCTGGCCCTGGAAGCCGCCCGTTCCTCCAAGCTGGAACTTGTCAACCAGGTGAAGCAGGCCTACTTCATGTACTTGCTGGCCCAACAGTCATACGACGTACTGCAACAGAGCTATGCCACGATGGAAGCCAGCAACCAGCTGGTCACCAACACGTACAATCAGGGGTTAGTTTCCGAATTTGAGAAACTGCGTTCCGACGTGGCCCTGCAAAACCAGAAGCCCGCCGTCAACTCGGCGGCCAAGGCCGTACGCCTGGCCAACATGCGCCTCAAAGTGCTGTTAGGCATGGACATCAACGAGCCGGTGATTTTCGAAGGAAAACTCTCCGACTATGAGGAGAGTGTGCTGAACGCCACCATGCCCGACGAAAAAGACATCCAGCTCGCCTACAACTCGGCCCTGCGCCAGTTGGACCTCGGCATCCAAGAGCTGGAGCAATCCAAGAAAATCATTATCGGATCCACCTGTCCCATGCTGGCCCTGGCCGGCAGTTTCCAATACTCCGGCATGGGCGACGACGGGCAGAAATTCACCAACTACCCCTACTCTTACGTGGCCCTGTCGCTGCAGGTGCCCATCATCTCTTGGGTGTCCACCTCCTACAAACTCAAGCAGGCCGACCTGAACATCGAGAACATGAAAGACCAGCGGCTGGACGTGGAGCGCAACCTGCGCATCGGGGTGCAGAGCTACTTGAACGACATGCAGCAGGCCATGGACGACCTCGCCGCCAACCGCGAAACGTTGAAACAAGCCCAGAAGGCCTACGACATCGCCAAGAAGCAGTACGAAGTGGGCATGAACACATGGCTGGACCTTAACAACGCGGAGCTGACCCTCACCAACACACAGCTCACCTACTGCCAATCGCTGTACAACTACATCACAGCCAAGGCAAATTTGGACGCCACGTTGGGCATCGGCCAATAATACATCATCTGAAGCAAAAGAATTAATCTACATATAATATATAGTATGAAGAGAACAATAAAAATCATGGCCCTGACCGCCCTCGTGGTGATAGGGTGTGCCGGCTGCAAAGACAAGAACAAAGACGCGGCCATCAGCAATCAGAAATTCACCATCCGCACGCAACAGGTCAGCGCACAGGATGTGGAACAGGTTTATGAATACACGGCGACCGTGGAGGCGGAGGCCGTGAACAACATCGCCCCCCTGACCGGCGGACGCATCGACAAAATCTACGTGGAGGTGGGCGACCGCGTGAGCAAGGGCAAGGTCCTCGTGCAGATGAACGAGAACAGCCTCAAGCAGGCCAAGGTACAACTTGACAACCTGAAGGCCAGCTTTAACCGTATCGACGAACTCTACAAGGTTGGCGGCACCTCCAAAGCCGACTGGGATGCCATGAAGACCCAGCTCGACGTGGCGCAGACCACCTACGACAACCTGTTGGAGAACACCCGCTTGGTCAGCCCCATCAACGGTGTCGTCTCCGCCCGCAACTATGACAGCGGAGACCTTTACGGCGGACTGCCGGTGGTCACCATCCAGCAGATCAACCCCGTGAAGATGAAAATCAACCTTTCGGAATCCTTGTTCCAGAAGGTGAAAGTAGGGATGTCCGTCAGTGTCAAGGTGGATGCCTACGGCGACGAGGAGTTCAAGGGCCGCATCAGCCTCATCTACCCGACCATCGACGGTGCCACGCACACCTTCCCCGTGGAGGTGCAGCTGCCCAATGCCAACAGCCGCGTGCGCCCGGGCATGTACGCCCGCGTGACGGTGAACTTCGGCACCTCGCACCACGTGGTCGTGCCCGACGAGGCCATCTTCCGCCAGCAAGGCTCCGGCAACCGATACGTCTATGTCTATAAAGACGGAAAAGTCTCTTTCAACCAGGTGGAAATCGGCCGCCACCTCGACAAAGCCTACGAGCTGCTTTCCGGCAACGTGCAGGACGGCGACATGGTGGCCACCACGGGCCTCGCACGTCTGAAGGATGGACTGGAGGTTAATGTGGAGAATAAATAGGGAGCGG
>JAFZKY010000058.1 GCA_017551725.1 Bacteroidales bacterium | reverse complement strand
GGCGAGGTGTCGCGGCGTGTTACTGTTCTCGGCGCGGAACGTGGGCCCGAAGGTGTAGATGTTGCCCAGCGCAAGAGCGCCCAGCTCGCCTTCCAGCTGACCGGAAACCGTCAGGTTGGTGTGTTTGCCGAAGAAGTCCTTCTTGAAGTCCACCTTGCCGTCCTCCGTGCGGGGCACGTTGTTCAGGTCGAAGGTGGTCACGTTGAACATCTCGCCGGCGCCTTCCGCGTCGGAGGCGGTGATCAGCGGGGTGTGCAGATAGAAGAAGCCCCTGTCGTTGAAGTACTTGTGGATGGCGAAGGCCATAGCATGGCGCAGACGGAGCACGCAACCGAAGTAGTTCGTGCGCGGACGCAGGTGCGCGATCTCACGCAAGAACTCCATCGAGTGACCCTTCTTCTGCAGCGGATACACTTCCGGGTCGGCGGTGCCATAAAGCTCAATCGTGTCGGCCTGCACCTCCACGGTCTGCCCTTTGCCCTGCGATTCCACCAGCGTGCCTTCCACATGGATGCACGAGCCCGTGGTGATCTTCTTCATCAACTCCTCGTCAAACTTGGCGGGATCCGCCACAATCTGCAGGTTGGAGACGATGGACCCGTCGTTCAAGGCGATGAAGGCCACATTGCTGTTTCCCCGCTTGGTGCGCACCCAGCCCTTCACACTGACCGGCTTGCCGATACCCACCACATCCGGGTTCTTGAGTATGTCTTTAATTCTGATTTTTTGCATAATCGTTTAATAATGAATCGTCTATTGATTATATCGAATGAAATCCCGCATTAGAAGCTATAGCCGATGCCCAGACCGACAACCTCCTTGAACTGCACACGGGCGGCAGGATACTTGCTGCTGTAGCCAGGTCCGAGGCCGTTCCAATCCTTGCCGGCAATCATCACCTTGTCGTAGTACTTCAGTGAGGTCATCAAGCTGACGCTGAACACTTTGAGGAAGCTGTACGTGATAGCCACATCCCAATCCACATCAAAATTGCCGAACTTCTGACCATTCTCTTTGTCATGGATTCTGGCCGTATAAGGCGTGAACAACGTGATGGTGGAGATGATTTTGAGGTCCTTCACCAAGGTGTAGTTGATACCGCCGTTGATACGGAGACCCATGTTCAGCATCACAGGCTTGTAGGTGCCGTCCTCGCGCTGCGAGAGACCGTAATTCGGACGAAGGCTCTCTTCTTTGCACGTGGTCATACGACCGGCAATCGGATACACACCGACGGTGAAGATGTCGTTGGGACGGTACTCGATACCAAGGGCGAGGTCAGTGTAGGAAGGAGAAACCCATTTGGAGATGAGTTCCTTACTGCCAGCCTCATCGTTGGCGTAAGTATAACCCGGACAATACTGCGACTTGAAACTTCCCAAAAGGGTGAGATAGAATTGCGGGTGCATCTGGAAACCGCCCTTTGTGGTGAAGTTAATCTTATCGTTGGCCTTTCTCCATTTAGGATTCAAAGCGGAGGAGAAAGACTCACCCAGCTCGGTGTCCAAGTTGCTGTCCCACGTCCACTTATTCTTCTTGAACGAGAGAGTCATGTTGGCATAGACGAAGCCTGTAATGTTGTTGTCACCACCAGCGGCCCAGTTGAACAGGGCGGTCTGAGAGGCATTCAAGCCCACCATGCCGGTGAATTTCCAGTGTTTGGCGCTGTCCACCGTGGCCGCCTTGACCGTAGTCTTCACAGCTTGTTCGGCAGCAGTTTTGTCATCAACCTGCGCATTGACAAACGTGTACGTCAACGCACAAAGCAACAAGAGTAAAAATCCTTTTTTCATAATCATTGTTTTTAAGTTATTTATTATTAATCCTAATTTCTTCAACATAAAAAAAGATGTCGCTAATGATTGAGTTTGTGATAGGTTCTCCACCAGCGGTCCGAGATCCTGTCCTCGCACGCGAGGTCGTAATCCCGTTTCGAGCAAGGCAGATAATAGTTGCGCACCACATCCTTGTCCTTGCTGATAATCGGCACCAGCACCCACCAACGCCCGGTCTTGCGACTGCAATAGAATACCATCTCGTCGAGCGCACCGGAAACGGCGATGCTGTATTGACGATAAGCCTCCTTGTCTTTAAATCGGTCATCCTGCTGGCGGTTCAAAAAGCCCTCCACGAAATACCATATTATGTGGCTGATTAACTGGGAGGTCTGGTTGCCGTAATCCAGCGTGGGGTCATATTCGTAGATACCGAAGGAGGTAAGCTTGTCGCTCACACCGGCGTATTTGGCAATCTGACAAATCTCTTCGCCATAGAAGCCATTGGCCGAATTGTGCGGGCATCCCGGCGCGTCAGGCCGACGCACGGCGGAGATGTCGATAGTAACCATATCTGCGTTACGCACAATGGGTTCCACCTCCTCCATATCCTTACGCATGGTGCCCACGCGGTAAGTCTCGAAGAAGAGATCTTCCATCATCTTCAGGTCCGCCGGACTGTTCATATAGACTTGGTAGCCAATATTCGCATAGTTGAGCAGATAGTTCGGCTGCTGGAGGATCATCTTGTTCAAATAGGCATCCGAACGGATGGGCAAGGTCTCGTTGCCAAGGTCGAACGTGGAGTCCACCGACACGAGGTTCACCACCTTCTCAATTTTCTCATACGCCCGATAGTTGGCAAAGGCCAAATCGTTGCTTCCGCCCAGGATAATCGGCAAAACTCTGTTTTCCAAGAGATACGCAATAATATCGGACAATACCGCATACGTATCCTCCACCGCCTCGCCCACAATCAGATTGCCCAAGTCCACGATGCGCACATCGTTTTTCCACCGATAAAGCTGATAGAACTGCCGGCGGATCTCATCCGGAGCCATCGCGCACGACTCGTTCCGATAGCTGTTCCGAGCCTCCGGCACACCGATGATGGCCAGCTGGGCCTCCTGGATGTTGATGGGCTCCTCCGGATTGTAGAACAGAATCTGCGACAACAGCTGCTGGTCGGAGACAATGTCCCGATCAATGCCGCCCAATGTCGCATCCACAGCCTTGAAATAGAGCGAGAGGTCCATAGTTAGCTTTTTTTGCGGATAATTCGTTTCTTGGCCGTAGGTGTCGTATTGCGGATGATTTCCAGGCACTCCTGGTAGGTCATGTTCTCCGCAGCGGTGCCCTTAGGAATCTTGAAATTATCGGTGCCGTTGGTAATGTACGCGCCGTAGCGTCCGTTCATCACCTTGATATTGTCATCCTCTTCGAAAGAACGTAACACATTCTTGGTCTGTGCGTTCTGCAAGAATTCAATGGCAGACTCCTCCGTCAGGCTGCTGAGGTCCATGCCTTTGCCCAACGTGATATTCTTGCCGTCGTATTTCAGATAAGGACCATAGCGGCCGGCGGCAGCCATAATCTCCTTGCCGTTGTAATGCCCGATCAGGCGCGGAGCCCGGTCTGCATCCTTTTTCTGCTTCTCTTCCAGAATCTGGATGCAGCGTTCCAGGGAAATGGAGATGGGATCCTCATCTTTGGGGATTGAAACAAAGGTGTCCTCATAGCGCACATACGGGCCGAAACGTCCGGCGCCCACCGTAATCTCATGGCCGTTCCAATCGCCCACCGTGCGGGGCAGCTTGAACAGTTCCATCGCCTCTTCCAGCGTGATGGTCTCGATGAACTGGTTGGGACGGAGACGGGCATAGCGGGGTTTCTCATCCGCGTAGTTCTCCCCTATCTGGACCATGGGACCATACTTGCCCAACTTGGCGAAGACCTTGGCGTTGGTAGTCGGGTCGTAGCCGAGCAGACGCTCGCCGCTGGCCTTGGCGGAATAGTTCAAGGCATGGTCCACCGAGTCGTGGAAGCCACCGTAGAAGCGCTGTAACATATTCTGCCACTGTTCTTTGCCTTCGGCAATGTCGTCAAATTCCTTCTCCACATCAGCGGTAAAGCCGTAGTCCATGATATCCTGGAAGTTTTCCTGCAAATATTCGTTCACGACAATGCCCACATCCGTGGGGATGATTTTCTCTTTCTCGTAGCCGTATTTCTCCGTGCGTTCCTCCTCTTTCAGAACACCGTTCTTCAAGATAAGGCAATCGTATTTGCGCTCCTTGCCGGGACGGGTGGCCTTTTGCACATAACCTCTCTTCTGAATCGTCGTAATGGTCGGGGCGTAGGTGGAAGGACGGCCGATGCCCAATTCCTCCAGCTTCTTCACCAGCGAGGCTTCCGTGTAGCGCGCGGGCGGCTGGGCAAAACGCTGCGTGGCGGTGATGCTCTTCGACAACATGTCCTCGCCCTGCTGCACGACAGGCAACAGTCCCTTGATTTCCTCACTCTCATCGTCCTTGGACTCCGCATATACTTTGAGGAATCCGGGGAAGAGAATCACCTCTCCATTGGCCACAAACTTCTCCGTCCTGTTCGACACTGGAATCGTGATGCTGGTCTTTTCGGTCTTCGCATCGCTCATCTGAGAAGCAATGGTGCGCTTCCAGATCAGCTCATAGAGATGCTTCACGAAGGTGTCGCCCGGGACCGTCTGGCGCGACATGTCCGTGGGGCGGATGGCCTCGTGAGCCTCCTGTGCACCCTTGGTCTTGGTGACGAAGTTGTGCAGATGCGAATATTCCGCACCGTACAGTTCCGTGATCACCTCCTTGGCCGTCGCGAGGGCGAAAGCCGACAGGTTCACGGAGTCGGTACGCATGTAGGTGATGTAACCGGCCTCGTAGAGCTGCTGGGCCACCACCATCGTCTTGCTGACGGAGAACCCGAGCTTGCGGGCGGCCTCCTGCTGCAGCGTGGAGGTGGTGAACGGCGGGGCGGGACTCTTCTTGCCAGGGGATTTCTCGATGGCCGCCACCTTGAACGTGGCGTTCTTACAATCCTCCATGAACTTCATGGCCTCTTCGCGGGTGTTGAACTTCTTGTTCAGCTCCGTGGAGAGTTCCACCTGACGGTCGCGCTCCGTGACGAAGACACCATCCACCCGGTAGGTGAAGGTGCTGTTGAAACGCTCAATCTCGTGCTCGCGCTCCACAATCAACTTCACGGCCACCGACTGCACACGTCCGGCGGAGAGCTGGGGTTTTACCTTGCGCCACAACACGGGCGACAACTCAAAGCCCACCAGACGGTCCAGGACACGGCGCGCCTGCTGTGCGTTCACCAGGTCGATGTTCAGATCCCTCGGGTTGGCCAAAGCATTCTCAATGGCCCCCTTGGTAATCTCGTGAAACACGATTCTCCTTACTTTGGACGGATCCATCTTGGTGACCTGCATCAGGTGCCAGGAGATAGCCTCACCCTCGCGGTCGTCATCCGTCGCCAGCCAGACCACATCTGCCTCTTGCGCCTTTTTCTTGATGTCATTAATCAAGGCTTTCTTGTCATCCAACACGATGTATTTGGGCTCGAAACCCTTGGCCACATCAATGCCGATGTCCTTCTGGGGCAGGTCGCACACATGCCCTTTGCTCGAAATCACCGTAAAGTCCTTTCCGATGAACTTCTGGATGGTCTTGGCCTTTGCCGGAGACTCAACGATAATCAGATTCTTGCTCATATAATTTTATTTTATTTATTCTCTTTTTCCTGTTTTGAGACGCACAGCAGTGCGTCTCTACATTTTTTCATGCCTTTGAGACGCGCGGCGGCACGTTTTCACCTTCCCACTCATAATGGTACCCCAACAGCTCATCCACGTCCTCCCAACGGCCTTCACGGATCAGATGTCGAATCTTGGCCGAATGAACAGCCACATCATGGCAAACCATCTCCGGCAGTTCCACCACCTGCACCCCACGACTTTCGCAGAGCGTCTCAATGGCTTCCCGTCCGCCGCCACGGTTATGTCCCAACGCATGATTAGGACCCATCACAAGTGTGGAAACATGCAGGCGATTTATCATGTATTGGTCTATAAAATCCGTGTATGACAAGTGGGAGAACTCCTGAGTAAACGGGATGATCACTACAACATCAATCCCTTGTTTTTCAATTAATTCAATATTCTTATCTAAAGTATTGATGTTAAAGAAATCCGAGTTCGGGCGAAGCACCTGCTGAGGATGTGGATCGAAGGTCACCACCACGCTGTCGCCGCCTGTCTGGCGGGCATACCCGCACAGATATTGCAGCACACGGCAATGGCCGAGGTGAACGCCATCAAACGAGCCGATGGCGGCCACCGGCGCGTTCAGGCCGGCATCTTCGTCAAAACCCCGGATCACCCGCATACGCTATCTCAATTTCGCACCCACTTCCCGTTCGTAAGCGGACACCAGTTTGGACATCATCTTGTTGATCTCTTCATCCGTCAAGGTCTTGTCGGCATGTTGCAACACGAAACTCAACGCATACGACTTCTTGCCAGCCTCCACCTTGTCGCCTTCATACACGTCAAACAGCGAAATGCGCTTCACTAGCTTGGAGCCATATTTGTAACCAATCTTCTCCAACGTCTCATACGTCACCTCGCGGTTGACCACCAGGGCCAAGTCACGACGAACGGACGGATGCGTAGCGATGGGCTGGTAGTTCACCTTGCGATCCTCAACCATGCGCACGAAGGCTGGGAAGTTGAACTCCGCGTAACACACCGGCACCTTCAGCCCGAAGAGTTTCAGCACGGAAGCGTTCAGCAGGCCCAACGTCACGATTTCCTCATCGTCCACCATATAGGTAAGATGGTCGGCGAACATCCGCGACGGGCGGTCAACGACACGCTGCACACGCTCCATCGGGAAGTTGGTCTTCTCCAACACATTGTCCACCATGTTTCTCAAATAGAAGAGATCCAGATCCTGCGCCTTGCGGTTCCAGGCATCCTCCGAATCCTTGCCCGTCACACAGAGTACGAAATGCGGCTCCTCCTGATAGCGGGTCACCACATCGTCGCCCTTGCTCGTTTCCGTATTGAGTTTATAGACTTTTCCGAACTCGAACAGCCTGAGGTTGGGTTGGCGGTTGTTGATATTGCGTTCCACATTCTCCAGGATGCCGAACAGAAGCGTCTGCCGCATGGCGTTCAGCTCCGTGCTCAACGGATTGAGCAGGCGCACCGTCTCCTCCGCGCGGAGGAAATCGCACTTCTCGGCATATTCCGCCTTGGTGAGCGAGTTGTTCATCACCTCATAAAAACCATTGTCTGACAGGTAATTGGATATGGCTAATTGAAGCTGATATGCAGAATCCTGGTTGGCGTTATTGGTAAGCCTGTACGTCAAAATATCCGGAATCTCAATGTTGTTGTACCCATAGATACGGAGGATTTCCTCTATCAGGTCTATCGGGCGCGTGACGTCGGCCTTGTTCAGGGGGACGGTCACCATCAGCTGGTCCTCGCCGGAGGTGTGTACCTCCATGCCCAGCATGAGGAGTATTTTGGAAACTGTCTGCTTGTCAATGACTTTACCGGCCACCTTGTTCACATCCTCGTAGAAAAGAGTGATCTGGGCGGGTTCTATTTTTTTAGGATAATAATCCATAACCTCCGAAATGGGAGATGCGCCGGTCAGTTCCATGACCAACTCGGCGGCCCGGAGGATTGCATAAACGGTGATGCTCGGGTCGCAGCCGCGCTCGTAACGGAAGGAGGCATCTGTCTTCAGACCATGGCGTTTGGCCGTTTTACGGATAGAAACCGGGTTGAAATAGGCGCTCTCCAGAAACAGGCGGGTGGTGTTCTCCGTGATGCCGGAATGTAGGCCGCCGTAAACGCCCGCGATGCACATGCCCTCTTCGGCGTTGCAGATCATCAGATCCTCCGAGTGGAGTTTCACCTCATTGCCATCCAACGTGACGAAAGGCGTGCTCTCCGGCAAATTCTTTACAATCACCTTGTTGCCCTTGATTTTGTCGGCATCGAAGGCGTGCATGGGCTGTCCGAGCTCCAGCATGATGAATTGCGTGATATCCACCACGTTGTTGATGGGACGGATACCGACCGATTTCAGTTTCGTCTGAAGCCACTCCGGCGATTCCGCCACTTTCACATTGTCGAAAAGCAGGCCGGTGTAACGAGGACAATCGTGAGTGTTTTCCACGGCGATGTCCACGCGGAACGTCACATTGGCGATGGGCTTCACCATCGGAGCGTTGGGGAGGATAAGCGGCGAGCAGCTGCGGTTGTCCTGCATCAGGGCCGCATAGAGGTCGCGGGCCACCCCGACGTGCGAAATAGCGTCGCAGCGGTTGGGTGTAAGACCGATTTCGAAAATGGTGTCCGACTCAATATGGAAATACTGGGCAGCCGGCGTGCCGGGCACAGCCTCCTCGGGCAGCACCATGATGCCGTCGTGCGAGGTGCCCAAGCCAATCTCATCCTCGGCGCAGATCATGCCCTCCGACGGCTCGCCGCGAAGTTTGGACTTCTTGATCACAAAGGACTCGTCACCCTGGTACAGCGTGGTGCCGATGGTGGCGACCACCACCTTTTGGCCAGCGGCCACATTGGGCGCGCCACACACGATGTGGAGCGGTTCCTCCTCCCCCACATCGACCGTGGTCACATGCAGATGGTCGGAATTGGGATGCTCCACGCAGGTGAGCACCTCGCCAATCACCAATCCGCGAAGCCCGCCGCGAACGGTCTCAAACAGTTCCATGCCTTCCACTTCCAGACCGCAGTTGGTCAGATAAGCGGAAGCCTCTTCGGGGGAGATGTCAAATTTCAGCAAGTCTTTCAGCCATTTATAAGAAATCTTCATAATAGTATATTATTGATTTTAAATAAAATACAAAACGAACCCCGTCAATAAACGGAGCGTGCAAATATAATATATATATAAATAATGTAGGATGAGGCCAGAAAAAAAACTTACGGCACGGGATCGTAGCCGCTTCCACCCCAGGGATTGCAGGAGAGAATACGCTTCAGCGTGAGCCAGCCGCCTTTGAAAGGGCCGTATTTCTGGATGGCCTCAATACCGTAATTGGAACACGTGGGCGTGTAGCGGCAGGCGCGCCCTATCAACAGGGAAAGCGTAACTTGGTAAAGTTTGATCAATGCAATCATCAGCGCACCGACACCTTTCGAGAAGGCTCTCCATAAGCGTCTCATAACTCGCTGGTTTTACATGCTTTGCAAATCTGTTCCAATAGCTGGCTCACCACCCTGCCCACTGTCTCCTGGTCGGCAAGCGTATTGCCCTGATACATCCAGCACATACGCACCGTAGAGGGCAAGGGGTCCAAAAGATGCTTGTGAAGACGATATGCCTCTCGCATCAGCCGTTTGAGGCGGTTACGGTCCACCGCATGATGGAAACGCCGTTTGGGTACGATAAGCGCCACCTGATGGCAGGCCTCCGGCTCCGACGGGTAGAAACGGTAATAGCACCGTACGGGACCAGAGCATACAGAACGATGCCCGTCCAGCACCTCACGGATGACCATCGGGGATTTGATACGTTCGCGGGAAGGAAGAGTAGCGTTATCTTCTACGTGTGGCATTTTCTTTCAAAAAGGCGTCTAACGCATCGGTGATTGACGGGTATTCCTTCGTAGGAGCCACCACCTGGGCCGTCCAGCCGACAGATTCCAGCTCGTTGATCACCGATGTGCCCAGCGCGGCAAAGGCCACGTCGCCCTGCTGGAAATCCGGAAAATTGGTCTTCAGGGATTTCACTCCGTTGGGACTGAACATGACAATCATGTCATACTTGGCAATATCCACCTCCTTGGCCAGGTCCGCCGGCGAAGTAGAAAACACCACCGCCTGGTCGTAGCGAATGGAATGGCCATCCAGGAAATCCAGCAGATTCTGGGAGGTGCCATCCTGACCGCAAGGGATAAGCATGTTCAGGTCCTTGTTCTTGAGCAGAATCTCGTGGAAACTGGACGGATGGCTGTCCTTGGCAGCGAAAATCTTGCGCTTGCGATACTGGATGTACTTCTGCAAATAGAACGCAACCGCCTCCGTGGTGCAGAAATACTTCATGGTCTCCGGCATCGTGAGCCGCATGTCCTTGCACAACTCAAAGAAATGGTCGATCGTGTTCTTGCTGGAGAATATGATGGCATGGTGCTCCAGAATGTTCACCTTCGTCTTACGAAATTCAACAGCATCCACTCCTTCAATTTTGAAAAATTTGTAAAAATCTATATTGATGCTGTATTTATGTTTCAGATCGGCATACGGTGACTTTTCAAAGTCAGCAGGAGCATTTTGGGAAATTAAGATGTTCTTGACTCGCATTTCTAAATCGTTTCAAATAGAATATTTTTCTTCTATCAAATTGAATATTAATACATTGAAACCAATTTCCCCAACAAAATGTATGGGAGGATTTCAAGGGTGCAAAAATAGACAAAAAAGTGAAACAAATTTATTTTCTGCGGATTTATTTTCAATAATTTGTACAAATAGAGCCCAAAATCGACCAAAAACACAGGTATATAGGCATATAAAACAGCAAATTGGCCGCTGAACTGCGCCGCAATCAGGAACGGAAACAATATGAAACTCACATTTGTGAGAAAGATGAATTTGTAAAGATACAGCGCATTATACTCCTTGGGATGGTCAAAAAGGTGCGTATAAATATGGTTCACGAGCATCTTCAGCAAGAACAGCACCGTCATTACAGCCAAGGTGATGCCATACATTCCTATATAGGAGAAGGCCTCCACCACCTTCGGGGTGAAGCGTTCCATGCATACCAGCGCCCCGAACGACAGCGTCATCAGATCGAAGAGCAGGGTGAAGATGGCCACCCGCTCGTGCATAATCTTGCCCTCCCGCAACAGCTGCGTGTAAAAACGCTGGGAGTAGAGTGCCCGGAGAGTCAGGTACAGCTTGTTGCGGAACGAGGTCAGCAGCAGGGTGAACAGCAGCAACAGGGCACACAAAACAATGACCGACCAATTGTTTGGCCGGCCAATGGGATCCATCCCGTACAGCAGCTCGGAATATGGGGTTTTAGGGAACAAACCGATGCGGAATTATTTGACAATCAACTTTTTGGCCACCACCATACGGCCATTGTTATCCAAGCCGTACAGATAGATGCCGGAAGAGAATGAGGATACGTTCACGATGGTACGCCCCTCCACGCTGGCCGGAGCACGGAACACTTCCTTGCCCGCCAGATTGCGGATCACGACATAGGAATCCTCCGCACCCGCCGCATTGTAAGAGATCTTCACGGTGGAAACCGCCGGGTTGGGAGAGGCAGTCAAAGCCGGTGCAGACAAGGCAGACTGGATACCTGCAGCCTGCGTGTAGCGGACATAAAATGCTGACGCATCGTTCTCATCATCCGAATTTTGGAAAATAAACCGATAAATGGACTGGCCTGCTGACGGTGACATATAAATCAGATGCAAAGCCTGCTCATCGGAATCTCCCACACTGTCGCCCGCATACACTTGGAACTCCGGCGACTGGAACTCGCAGCAGGAGGTGGATACACAAAACGTGGAGGCAGCCCCCGGAAGAGCCGTGACAACCTCCTTTTTCACCGTGAACCAGCCGTCGCTCCCGCTAACATTCATATAACCCAGATACACGTTGGTTTGTTCATCCTGCACAGCGGCCACATCTATCGTGTCATTAAGGTTCAACATCCGTCCATCATAAATCAAACGCACCGATTGTGCCGATGCGGAAAGGGTGAGCAAGGCGGCAAAAAGTATAATCAGCTTTTTCATTTCCGTATAAATTTTTACACGTTGCAAAAATAGAAAATAAATCTAACACTCCGCACAGGACTCCTCCTTTTTCTCATTATTTTTCATCTGGCTGAACAACACACCGGCCACCACAATCACAATGCCGACAAACTTCTGTATCGTAAACACCTCCAATCCCAGCATGGACGCAATCAGGATGGTGACAATCGGTATCGCGTTGGTGAAAACCGACAGTTTGGTGATGGATATCTGCTTGGCCGCGTACGAATACAACATATAGGCGCACGCCGAGCAGAACACGGCCAGACATACCAGATTGAAGACGGAGGAGACACTCCACTGGATAGCGCCCCAGTGACGCAGGTCGAACACACAGACGAACGGCAGATAGAGCGGGATAGCCATCAGATTCTGATAGGTGGTCACCGTGACGGGGCCGTAATCCTTGAGCAGACGAACCAGAAGCACGCTGTAACCGCCTGCGGCAAACAGGGCTACGAGCAGCAGCGAAAAGCCTTTCCAGCTGAACACAAGCGAGCTGGAAGCATTGAACGTCATCATGCCGATGCCGAAGATGGAGACCACCGTGCCCACCAGCAGCCGCCAACTCAACGGTTCGTGTTCGCAGAAGTACATCGTCACCGACACCACAATCGGGATCAGCGCAATCATGACAGACGCAAACGAGGCATCCACGTACTTCAACCCGAAATCCTCCCCGATGAAATACAGGAAGGGCTCAAAGACAGCCAGCAGCAGGAACCACCGCCCGTCACCCCGGCGGATCTTCTCCAACATGCCCCGCCACTTGAATATCGTCACGAAAATGACCGACGCAATCAGCAGACGGAACAATACGATGGTGAACACCGGGAAATCCGCGTTGAGCAGCTGTTTGGTCCACACGAAACTGATTCCCCAAAAGAGCATGGAGAACATAATGGCGATATATCCTTTCAGTGTGTTGTTCTGTTTCATTTTTCCGGCTGCAAAAATCGAAAAAAAATCCATTCCTACAATATTGTCTGTTTTCATTCGTTAGTGGATTAAAATTTTGCTTATGAGACCATTGCCTACCCTGCCCGTCATATTGCTGACAATCACCATATTAATCACATCCTGCAAACCCAAAGACCTGACACCCGCCTATCTTCAGATTGACTATTACGACGTCAATTACAATCCCCAGACAGGAACCTCCCCGTTGGATGTCAGCACCTATAACGAGACACACGGCGAGAATTACGACAACGAGCAGTTGCACGCACTGATGCAGCACACGTTCACCCACGTCAATGTCTATGCGAACAGCAAGAATCTGGGATGTTGGAAGTTGCCCTGCAAAATCCCGATTCTCGACGTTCCCGAAGGAGACTCCTCCGATGTCATCATCCTACCGGCATTCCCCTTGAACGGCATGACCAACACCATCAGCGGATACCCGTTCTTCAACGTCCTGCGCAAGAAAATGATGCTGAAACGAGGCGAGACCTGCAAGGTGGCCGATTATCCTTTGAAATTCATCTACAACAACGTGACCAAGATTCCCTTTATGGAGACCTTCACCAACAGTTCACCATTCATGCCATCGGACACATCGAGCAGCACGCATTATTTCCAACCCGTCCAGGTGGACGGGCTTTCCGTGGGCGAGATCATACTTCAGGGTGAGGACCATTTCGACGTCCACACTTCTGAAATCACACTTCCCGTGGGCAGTTATTACGTATATTTGGAGATGACCTACCGGGTGGACAACAACATGGAAATCGGCATGAAACTTTCCACGGCCTCCTCCAGCTACACTGTTCATCAGGTCGGGGGTGTCTATTCAACAAACGGGGAGTGGAAGACCGTCTGCTTCCGTTTGGGCGGCATCATCAATGATTACCACAACACCAGCGCCAGCGTCACAAACGCGACAATTCTGCTCACCGGCATCGGCAAGCAAGGCGAGCGCACCCGCTTCGACATCGACGACATCAAAATCATATACTCACCACGCGCCTAACACATCATCATGAACAAAAAAAGCCTGACCGCCCTTTATCTCGCCTGCGACATCCTGGCCGCCATCCTCACGTGGGTGCTGTTTTATATCTATCGTAAACACATCGGCGAAGGTCTGGACCTCAACCAGACCTTCCACGCCGCCATCGGCGACACGAAATTCTTCTGGGGCATCGCATTGTGTCCGGCCTACTGGGTAGTGTTCCATGCTTTTTTCGGATATTATAATAAGGTTTATAGGAAATCCCGTCTGAACGAATTGGGAATCACCTTCGGCGTCACGCTGGTCGGAACCCTTGTCTTCTTCTTCGCTTTCATTTTGGACGATGTGGTCACCAGTCCCGGCGACTACATCCGCTACATGCTCTTCCTGTTCGCCTTCCAGTTCGTGCTCACCTACATTCCCCGTCTGTGCATCACCACCACCATCAACCGGAAAATCCACAAAGGTCTAATCGGGTTCAATACCGTCATCATCGGTTCCGACGCCATCGCCCTGGAGACCTACAACACCGTCATCGAACAGAGTCCCCGGTCCGGCACCTCGCTCATCGGCTACGTCAAGGTGCAGCCGGATTCCGACGATGTGCTGCAGGACAAGCTCCCGTGCCTCGGCACTATTGAAGGTCTCAAGCAGCTCATTGAGGACCAACATATCGAAGAGCTCATCATCGCGCTCAACAACGGGAAGCGGAAGTACATTGAACAGATTGTGACGCTAGCCCGCGACAACCAAAGCCTCACGCTTAGCATACTCCCGCAGATGCAGGACTACATCATCGGTACGGTGAAGACCTCCGCCGTGCTCTACGAGCCCTTGATCTCCATCACTCCCGAATATCTGCCCACCTGGCAGAAATATCTGAAACGCGGCTTCGACATATTGCTCTCCCTGTTGGCCATGATTCTGCTTGCCCCCCTCTACCTGATATTGGCCATTGGCGTCAAACGCTCGTCGCCAGGACCCATATTTTACCGCCAGGAACGCATCGGCTACCGGGGCAAACCTTTCCATATCATCAAGTTCCGCTCCATGCGCGAAGATGCCGAAGCCGACGGTCCTATGCTCTCTTCCAAGAACGATGACCGCATCACGCCTTTCGGGAAGTTCATGCGCCAATACCGTCTGGACGAGACCCCGCAGTTCTACAATGTACTCATCGGCGACATGTCGCTCGTGGGCCCGCGCCCGGAACGGCAGTACTATATTGACCAGATCACCGAAAGAGCCCCCTACTATAAGCTGCTGTTGGGCATAAAACCCGGCATCACCTCCTGGGGACAGGTCAAATTCGGCTACGCCGAGAACGTGGACGAGATGGTGAAACGCCTGCGCTGGGACCTGCTCTACATCGAGAACATGTCCATCCAAATGGATATCAAAATTCTGATTTACACCGTTTTAATTATCCTAAAAAAAGAAGGGAAATAACAAAAAAAAGAGAAAAGCATTTTTTTATACCGACATAATGTAAAAAAGTGTATTTTTGCAGCCGCAAAACAGGGGACGTTAGCCCAGTTGGTTTAGAGCGCTGCCTCCACACGGCAGAGGTCATAGGTTCAAATCCTATACGTCCCACCAAATTGAAAAGACGATGGCAACATCGTCTTTTTGTATCTTATCCCCTTTATAAACAAAACCGTTATGAGCAACACCCGACTTAGCGTCAACATAAACAAGGTAGCCACGATACGCAACGCCCGAGGAGGCAACATGCCCGACCTGATACAATTCGCGAAGGACTGCGAACGCTTCGGCGCACAGGGCATCACCGTACACCCCCGTCCGGACGGACGGCACATCAAATATCAGGATGTGCGTGATTTGAAGCCCATTGTCACCACTGAGTTCAACATCGAAGGCTATCCTTCCGACAGTTTCATGGACCTTGTCCTTGAGGTGGTGCCCACGCAGGTTACTCTCGTGCCCGACCCGCCGGAAGCCCTCACCTCCAACGCAGGCTGGGACACGCTGGCCCACCGGGAGTTCCTCACCAACATCATCGGTCAGCTGCACGCCAAGGGCATCCGCACCAGCATCTTCGTGAACGCCGAACCTGAAATGGTAGCGGGCGCGAAAGCCACCGGCACCGACCGTGTGGAGCTCTATACGGAATCGTACGCTGCCAACTACCTGAAAGACAGAGAAGCAGCCATCCGCAATTTCATTCTCGCGGCAAAAGAAGCGGAGAAGCAACACATTGACCTGAACGCCGGACACGACCTGTCGTTAGTGAACCTGAAATATTTCCAAGAGCAGATCCCCAACCTCAAAGAGGTCTCCATCGGCCACGCGTTGATCTGCGATGCCCTCTACCTCGGCATTCAAGAGACCATCCGGCAATATCTGTTGCAACTCCAATAGCCGTATGGCATCCCGGCACCGCGTCATTCCCATCTTCATTCCACAAAGGGCTTGTCCCTACCGTTGCACCTACTGCAACCAGTTTGCCATTGCCGGACAGACGCACATTCCCACACCCGAGGAAGCGGACGACATCATCCGCCAGCACCTGCAAACCATTCCCGACGACTGCGACATCCGCATCGCCTTTTTCGGAGGTAGCTTCACGGGCATGACCATTGCGGAACAGAATGAGTATCTGAACGTTGCCTCATCCTATCTTGAGCAGGGAGTCGTCAGCGGCATCCAGCTATCCACCCGTCCCGACTACATCACTCCAGCCATCCTGGACAACCTGAAACAGCACGGGGTTGTGCTCATCGAGCTGGGCGCACAGTCGTTGGACGACGAGGTACTTCAACGCGCCAACCGCGGGCACACGGCCGAACAAGTGGCAGAATCCTCCGCCCTGATTCGGGAATATGGCTTCGACCTGGGGTTGCAGATGATGATCGGGTTGCCGGGCGACACGCGGGAGAAATCGTTGCGGACAGCGGAGCGCATCGCCGACCTCGGGGCTTCCTGCACGCGTATCTACCCCACCCTAGTCATCGGGAACACCCCGCTTGCCGAAGACTTCCGGCAGGGACGCTACCAGCCGCTCACCCTTGAGGAGGCGGTGGACTGGTGCAAAGAACTGTACGGGATTTTCGAGCGGCGCAACGTCACCATCCTGCGCATGGGACTGCATCCCTCCGAAGGACTGTTGTCTGGGACCGACTATCTGGCCGGACCGTTTCACGTATCTTTTAAAGAGCTGGTACTGTCGGCAATCTGGCACGATGCCATCCAAAAGATTGTAAACAAAAAAGGAGATGCCGCCACCATTCTGGTGCCGGCATCCGAAATCAACTACGCTGTCGGGTACGGGAGCGCCAACCGCCGCGCGTTCCCGCATGTGCGCTTTGTGACCGTTCCGAAAGAAGACGGATATTAACGGCGGAGCAGGTCAAAGACCGTCTTCACCGGATTGAACGTCTCAATCGGGACCTCCACAAAAATCGTAATCCAGTCGCTCATGGCACCATTCCAAAGGCCCGGCAATTCGAGTGCCTTCAGGGTTCTGTCGCCATACGACTTGGACGAGATGAAGCCCGTTTCCGGGTCCACATATTGCAGAAGGTCAAACTTCTCGCCCTTATAGTTCTTCACGCCGCAGACCATATCCACGGGATTGAAATGCGTGGCGTGCGTCATGATTTCCATCTGAGCAGGATTTTTCTTGTCAATCTGGGAGGATTCCACGATTTGCAGGGAGGCGTTGCCCTCGGCATCCAGCACCCAGAAGGGGCCACCGCCAGGTTCGCCCTCGTTTTTCACCATACCGCAGATGCGGATGGGGCGGTTAAGGCGCTCGATGAGCATTTCAGGGGTTAGGCCATCCTCCACAGGAATCATCAACTCCGTTTCGGCAAAGTCGAGAATCTCGCACATCAGCATCGGGTCCGCCTCGCCGTTTTCCAAGACTTTCAAGTACTGGAACGTCTTGTTCTGTAGTTGCAGCAGGTGGGCCGCCAGCACCTTCTTGTAGCGGACGGTCGGCTCCACACGATCCTCGGGAATGACATTGTCGATATTCTTCACGAACACCACATCGGCATCCAGACGGTTCAGATTGTGAATCAGCGCGCCGTGGCCGGCGGGACGGAACAGCAACTGGCCATTCTCGTCACGGAAGGGCGTATTGTCCAATTCCGCTGCCACAGTGTCGGTGGCAGGATCCTGGATCGAGAAGCCGATATGATACTGCACCCCGTATTGTTGCTGATAGGACGGAACCACCTCATTCAAAAGCTGTTCAAAGCCTTTCTGATGCTGTGGCGAAACGGTGAAGTGCAGATAGCACTCGCCGTCGGTGTTGGCATAAAGAGCAGCCTCCACCAGATGTTCCTCCACAGCCGTGCGGATCTTGTCCGGGTAACGGTGGAACAGCAGCAGACCTTTCGGCTGGTTGCCGTAATTGAGCCCTTTCTCATTGAGAAGATAGTCCACCACTCGCTTGTACTCCTTATGGGCAATATCATCTTGCAGGGAATAGCCATCCTTGGCCAGTGCCTCTTGAAGGGCGTTATAGAAGGGATATTTCGGCAGAGATTCCAAAAAAGCGCACGCCTTTTTGCGAACCTCATCCGAGTCATCTGAAAGATATGAATAAAGTTCTTTGAACATGCGGGAGGCAGCACCAGATGCCGGCACAAACTTCACCACCTTCTTGTTTTCCAACAGATTATCATAATCGGCAATCAACTCCTCCACCTGATCTTCCGGCAATTGGAGGATGCCGTCGTTGGGGGTGGCGGCACGGTCCAGATTGGCGAAATCGAAGCCTTTCCGGAACATTTCCAGTTGGTGTTGCACATCTTCGGGATTGCTGCCGCGTTGGCGCATGAAATCTACATCTTGAGCGGAAAATTCTATCATAACATTTTTAGTTTTACAGAATAAAAAACCGTCACAAAAATACAAAAAATACCATTATCATTCTCTAAAAAATGGACTTGCTAAAAAAAGCTGGCCCCATATCGGAGCCAGCCAAAAATAAATTATTATTTCCTAGCAATAATCCGACAACCGCCATGCCGCTACTCCCTATACCAGTCCACCTTCTGCGACGCGTACATCGCCAAGCCCAGGATGACGAACAGGCCCACGCTGCCCACCAGCAGAGCATAGCTTTCCAATTGCAGCAAGACATATATAAATAGGTATATTGCCGACAGCAACGCCCCGATGGCAAACGCCGTCTTGCGTATTTTCAACACCGCCGCCATGTACGCGGTGATGAGCCCTACTGTCATCACCGAGGCTATCACATACGACCACAGGAAGGCGATGTGCTCGGAGAACGACAACAGCAGCGTGTAGAAGAGGATGAGCGCCAGCCCCACCAACAGGTATTGCACTGGGTGGATATGCTTGCCCTTGCGGATTTCCACAAACAGCACCACCGAGAAGGTCAGCACGATGATCAGGAAGGCGTACTTCACCGCGCGGGTGGTCTGCTGGTACTGCTCCACGGGCACCTTCATGTTCACCCCGAAAGCCGACTCGCGGACGGAGGCGCCCCAGTCGATGACCACCTGCGAGAAATCGCGATTCAACGCCAGCACCTTCCACGAGGCCGTGAAACCCTTCTCGCTCACCTCGCGTTTCACCGGCAGATAACTGCCATCGAAGCTCGGCGTGGCGCAGTTGGAAGTCAGGGTTACCGTGTTCGAATTGCCCACCGGGACAAAATAGAGCTCTTCGGAGCCTTTCAAATGCAGCTTGACCGAAAAGGAGACCTTCTGGCCGTCCCATACCGGTTTCATATCCACGGGACAACGGAGCACGGAGCCCAGCCCCGCTTCCC
This sequence comes from Bacteroidales bacterium, assembly GCA_017551725.1. Classification (GTDB taxonomy): domain Bacteria; phylum Bacteroidota; class Bacteroidia; order Bacteroidales; family WCHB1-69; genus F23-D06. Next base: position 1,809 of record JAFZKY010000058.1, on the reverse strand, counting down.
TATCTGACTTCATCGGATACGAATTATTCCCCCATTGCAGGGTCACATTTTCCGTCAGGCCGCGCAAGTCGCGCACCCCAATCAGAAGATGCGCCCGCTCCAGATCATATTTGTTCAACGCATACGAAGAGAGCTCATCGGGATACGCAAACTCGCCCTGGATGTCGAGCGGCGCGGTGAACACCGTGATGTCGAAGATGCCCCTTCGCAGCGTCTGCACCTGGGCGTCGCCCTGCACCGACAGGTTCTCGGGCAGGATATACAGGCTGTTGCCGTCTTTCTTTACCGACGGGATGCAGATCACCGGGCCCGCAATGCGCTGCGAGCCGCTCCACTTGCCGCCCACCTCCTGCTCGGCCTCCCGCAGGGTGCTGTTCCGCTCGTCCACCAAATGTAGTATCATCTGCTGCGGTATCAGCAGGCAGAGGCCAATACATGCAATCAACAACAATTTAAGCCACAACTTCGACTTGCCCGGTGTGGACTCTTTCTTCTCCGCCCCACCCTTCGGAGCCGGATTGACTGCTTCAGAAACTTTCATTTCAACATTTTCTTCATTCATGACATTTTTGATTTTGTGATTAATAATTAAAAAAGTACTTTGTATTACAAAGTTTATAAACAAAAAAAATTCAAGGTCAGGATTCCTTCTGATTTTGCAGGAAGGCCTCCAAGGCGGCGATATGGGCGGCAAACGCGTTCCTGCCCGCCTCGGTGGCGAGAAAACGGGTGTTGGGCTTGCGTCCCACGAACGACTTCTCGCAACGGATGTAGCCCATCTCCTCCAGACTGCGGGTATGACTGGCCAGATTGCCGTCGGTGAGCTGCAGCAGCGACTTCAGCGTGGTGAAGTCCGCCGACTCATTGGCCACCAGCACCGACATGATACCCAGCCGGATCTTGCTTTCAAAAGCCTTGTTCAACTGTTCGAGACCTGTAATCATCCGTTCTGTTTTTTACCGAAACGAAAAGTATAGACAATGCCGAAAAGGATGTGCAGCACCCCGAATCCGAGGAACCAGAAGAGGAAGCCATAATGCACGGTAAAGCAGTCGATCAGGCCGAGGAGCAGCTCGCCGTAGCCCAGAAAGCGCATGGCCGGGTAGGTGTAGTGCTGGGTGCTGATGAGAGCCAACCCGTAGAATATGAGCATTATGGAAGAGGTAAGTCCGTAGTGTCCCTGCAGGATAAGGGCGAGGCAAAGGAGGCCGCCCGCCACGAGGGGGATGAAAAAGTTGAGGATCATCTGGAACATGCGCTTGTCGAAGGCAAAGGGCAGGTTAAGGCGTTTGGCCTTGCGCCATGCCATCAGGGTAACGGTGGCGAACGAGAGGATGAACAAGGCCAGCGCCGCGAGCACCGCCACGCGGATGCGGTACGGGGTGTTCAGCACAAGGGTGTTGGACAGCTCCGGACAAATTGACGGTCGCACGCCAAAAAGCAAAAACACCAGCAGGGAGGCCAGGCTGGCGTACAGTCCCACAATGATTATCGACACGCCGCTGATGGCCTGGAAGCGCGAGGAGCGCGCCATCATGTCGCGTATGTCATCCAACGTCTGTATGATCTCTTTTTTCTCCATATTCAAAAAGTACTTTGCGCTGCAAAGAAACAAAAAAAACAAACACGCTCGGTCGTTTTTATTTATTTTCTGGGAAAAAGTTAATTATCAGGAATTTGGCTATTGGCTGTTAGCCGTTAGCCATTGGCTTTTGAAATTGGGTATTGGGATTTGGCTATTGGCTATTGGCCGTTAACTTTTGGAATTGGGGATTTGTGTTAATGCCTGAATAAGGTTGACCGTTTGTC
>JAFZKY010000057.1 GCA_017551725.1 Bacteroidales bacterium | reverse complement strand
TAATTATTAACCGAACAGCCATGTCAGAGTTTATCATAGAAGGCGGTCATAAGTTGCATGGGGAGATTGTGCCACAGGGGGCCAAGAACGAGGCCCTGCAGGTGCTTTCCGCCGTGCTGCTCACCTCGGAGCCGGTGACGATTTCAAACCTGCCCGACATCCGCGACACGCAGCGTTACAAGGACATCCTCTCGCTGATGGGGGTGAAAATCACCAAGCTCAGCAAGGACACGTTCACCTTCCAGGCCGATGATGTGAACCTGGATGTGCTGACCACGCAGGAATTCAGCAAGCTGTCGGCCTCCATCCGCGCCTCCATTATGGTGTTGGGGCCGCTGTTGGGGCGTTTCGGCAAGGCATACGCGGCCCGTCCCGGCGGCGACCAGATAGGCCGCCGTCCGCTCACCACGCATTTCGAGGGCTTCGAGCATTTAGGGGCGGACATCCATCTTTCCGAGGACGGCAACTTCTTCCAGCTGGAGGCCCAGCACTTGAAAGGCACCTACATGCTGCTCAACGAGGCTTCCGTCACGGGCACGGCCAACATTGTGATGGCCGCTGTGCTGGCAGAGGGCAAGACCACCATCTTCAACGCCGCCTGCGAGCCCTATCTTTTTCAGCTTTGCACGATGCTGAACAACATGGGAGCCAAGATTTCCGGGATCGGCTCCAACCTGCTTACGATAGAAGGTGTGGAGAAACTGCACGGCTGCGAGCACCGCATCCTGCCCGATATGATTGAGGTGGGCAGCTTCATCGGCATGGCCGCCCTCAACCAGTCGGCGCTGACCATCAAGGATTGCGCCTGCGAACATCTGGGCATTATCCCTTATACGTTCAAGAAACTGGGCATCGATTTCGAGCAGAAAGGCGACGACATCGTCATCCACGAGCAGGACTGTTATGAGGTGGAGACCAATATGGACGGCTCCATCCTCACCATTGCGGACGCGCCGTGGCCGGGCTTCACCCCCGACTTGATCAGCATCGCGCTGGTGACGGCCATTCAGGCCCGAGGCAGTGTGCTCATCCATCAGAAGATGTTCGAGAGCCGTCTCTTCTTCGTGGACAATCTGCAGGCCATGGGTGCGCAGATCACGCTTTGCGACCCGCATCGCGCCATCGTCATCGGACTGGAGCGCCGCAAGCCGTTGCGGGCCACAACCATGTACTCGCCGGATATCCGTGCGGGCGTGTCGCTGCTCATCGCCGCGCTGTCGGCCAAGGGCACCAGCACCATCCAGAATGTGGAGCAGATCGACCGCGGCTACCAATACATCGTGGAACGACTCAACGCCCTCGGTGCCGTCATCGAACGCAGAAACTAACCCCACTTTTATACTTTCCCACTTTTCTACTTTATTACTTTCCCACCTTCCACCTTCCCACTCAAACACTCCCCAACTTTACAAACATTACAAACTTTACAAACCTTACAAACCTTACAACTCCCTCTCATGCGCATCACCGGAATCATAACCACCCTGAACGAGGCCGACAACATTGTGGCCTGCATAGAGTCGCTGCAGCGCGTGTGCGACGAGGTGATTGTGACCGACTCGTATAGCAAAGACAATACCGTGGAGTTGGCTCAACAAGCGGGAGCAAAAGTGTATTTGCATGAATATATTGGCGACGGGCTTCAGAAAAATCTGGCTCTCCCGTATGCCAAAAATCGCTGGGTGCTCAGTCTGGATGCCGACGAGCGGCTATCTGATGAACTGGTGGAGCAAATCTGCAAAACGGACTTTGATGCAACCAATTACGATGGCTTCGCCCTGCGTCGGCGCAACTTCATCGGCACCCGCTGGGTGAAGTGCTGCCGCTGGTATCCCGACTATTTAGTGCGTCTGTTCCGCAAGGACAAGCTCCAGTTTGCCGAATTGAAACAGCACGCCTACGTGCCCACGACCAATACGGCCAAAATGAAGGCCGACATTCTCCATTACCGTTATCACAACTACGATGAACTCTTTTCAAAGCCGGAACGCAATTACAGTACCCGTGGCGCGAAGATTTTGTTCTTGAAGGGGAAGAAAGCTTGTGCCTTGTCGCCGTGGCTACATGGCAGTGCCGCCTTCTTCGTGAATTATTTCTTGCGTGGCGGCATCTTTGGCGGCATGGATGGCTACGTACTCTCCAAAGCCATTGCCCACAACAGCTTTTTGAAATATGCCAAATTGTTAGAATTTCAGCGGGATGAATCCGTTCGTGACAACGAGGATTGGACTTCCGTATGGTAATCAGCTTTTTTTTACACCATTTTATTATGAAAAAAATTGTACTACTTTTTGTTTCTTTAATTACAATAGGAAACATTTTTGCGCAGAATACCATCCCGAATGGCGGCTTTGAGACATGGGGAGGCAACAGTCTCTTCACGCAGGAACAGCCCAACGACTGGACAGCGGCTTTGGATGGCACGGTAACTCTCTATGGATCATACGGAATACCTGTACACTATTATTTCGGTACCAAGAGTAACGATGCGCACAGCGGCAATTATGCCTTGAAGCTTGTGTCTCAAAATGTTGGTATTACAGGGTCTTCCGTATCTTACCAGTTTCCGGGCATTGCCCAGCTTGGCAATGCCGATGGCTTTTCCATCCCATTGTCCACCGTCACAAATCTGGCCGGCTTGATTTCCAATCTCGGCAATGGTCAGCTTGACAGCATCCCGTTGACAATGGAAGATTTGCAATCTTTGAGTTCGTTGTCGGAACTCATGGCTCCTGGTATTGCTTTCACCACCACGCCCGCGCATCTGAACCTGTGGGTCAAGTATTTGCCCCAAGGCAACGACCAGCTGCGGGTGATCGCCTACACGCGTAGCGGACGAATCCCAGTAGGCTATGGTACCTACACGTCCGAGGCTTCGATGCCGGAGTACACACAGATTCGTGTCTCGTTCAGCAATGCGTTGGAAGCGTGCGACTCGCTTTCCATCATCATTCTTACCGGCGGTCTCAATCCCGATCCCGCCACAGAACTTTATGTTGATGATGTGACCGTGGATTTCACTCCTGATCAGGTGGATGACAATATTGCGGACCAGTTCTCCATCTATCCCACACCCGCCGAAGGCACGCTCTTCGTCCATGCTGGCGACGATCAGCCCTATCACTGCAGTCTGTACGACCTGACGGGCAAGGTTGTGATGGAAAACACTCAAGCGGTCGGCCACAGCACATTGAACGTCCATAATCTGGTGCCGGGAGTATATATGCTCCGCATTACGAACGGGAACGGCTCAACAACCAAGAAAGTCGTTATCCGATAGTATGAATCTGTGGCTTGCGCCGTTACACGGCATCACCAATTATCAATTCCGAAATACACTATGCCGGCATTTCGCCGGCATAGATTTTATCATTACGCCATTCCTGCCGGTGCAGGAGAGGGCAAAACTCAATGTCAAGAACTGGAAGGATATCTGGCCAAAGAACAACACGTTACATCCGACCATTCCGCAATTAATGGGTAATCAGCCTGCCCATTTTGTGGATACGATGAACATACTCCACGATACATACGGGTACGAGGCGTTCAACTGGAACATCGGTTGCCCGGTATCGCAGGTGGTGCATCGCAAGCGCGGATGCGGCATCATGCCGTTTGCCGACAGGGTGGAGGAGGTCGTGAAAACCGTCTGTGCGCAGACGCCGTTCCGTTTCTCGCTCAAAATGCGGCTGGGCCTGCATTATCCCGACGAGGGCTTGCAAATCCTTGAACGGATGAACGATTACCCGCTGGATTTCATCGTCATTCATCCTCGTTTGGGTGAGCAGATGTACGAAGGCACGCCGGATTGGGACGCGTTTGACCAATTTTATAATATCACCAGCCATAAAATCATCTACAGCGGCGACATTTTCACGGTGGAGGATTCCCGACGGCTGCAACAGCGTTATCCCAAAATTGACGATTGGATGTTAGGGCGCGGCTTATTGCGCAATCCGTTTTTGGCGGAGGAAATAAAAGGGATGGATACCGGCGACCGCCAACATCGGTTCTCCCGCTACTATCAGTTGTGGGTCGAAGAGATGCGGGAAGCCCGTGGCGATATGGGTGCACTGCACAGCCTGAAGGAGTTATGGCATTATTATCGGTTTTATTTTGCTTTGGAAGATGACGAACTTCGTCGTTTGCTACGCGTAAACGACTTGGATACATTCTTGCCGATGTCGTTGCAGATTATGTCCGACGTTCAGAGATGAGCGTGTGGTAGAGTATTATGATGCCTATTTCAAGTGCAGCACCAACTTGCAGTACGAATTGTCAGCATGATTCAAAGACTGTGTGGAAGGTCGGGTATAACGAAAGATGCCTTCGAAGAAATCCGTCGGGGTCCTTTTTGTTGGCAAATATTTTTTGAAAAATGCACTGAATATGATAAAAATGGGCAATGATATAGATGTTGACCCAAGAGGTGTTTTTCGTCCCTACTTGCGTCAGCAAGCTGCCGCCGAAGGTGCTCAAAACAAAACAGGAGCACGCCATGCGTGCTCCTGGAAGTTCTCAGTTGCGGAAAGTGAGGGATTCGAACCCCCGGTAGCTGTGACACTACGGCGGTTTTCGAAACCGCTGCCTTAAGCCACTCGGCCAACTTTCCGTGTCTGTGCCCCATTTTCAAATGCGGCGGCAAAGATACAAAAAATGCGGTAAACCCCCGCCTGTTTTTTTTTATTTGTTTTACCTGTTTGCAATTTCTTTTTCGTATTTTTGCCGTTCCAAATTTAACAATCAATTCTTAATTTTAATACCCAAACCCTATGAAAAAAATCTTTATTCTTGTTGTTGCGATGATGATGTCCTTCGGGGCATTCGCGCAAACCTTGACCAATCTGGCCTTTTTCCCGTTTACAAACAACTCGGCCAGCCCCAACACGCCGAATTCCTATCTAGCCATGTATGGAGAGCAGACCGGCACCGCAGGCCTCTATCTGGACGGCACGCACGGCTCTTCCTCCTGGACTGCCGACGAGTTGACTTCGAACAACGGTTCTACCATCAACGCACAATATGGTGTGAGTTCCGACAAGGACTTGGCCACTATCAACTCAAGTGCGAACGGCAAGTCCATCGTATTCCACTTCTCCACCTCTGGTTACCAAAACGTGGTTATGACCATGGCCGCTCGTCGTTCCGCCACCGGCTTCAATAGCACGGAGTGGTCTTATAGCACCGACGGAACCAACTTCACCACCTTGCAGAATTTCTCCACGACTCCGGACACGACTGGAGCGTATAGATTGCAGACGTTGGATTTCACGGGCTTTTCTGCTCTGGATAATCAGCCGAATGTCTATTTGAAATGTACCTACAATGGTGCGACAGCCAACAACGGCTCCTTCCGTATCGACAATGTGCTCATTGCCGCTGCCACCTCCGGTCCCGATGTGTGGGCGCCGGTCGTCACCTCTGTCATGGCTGCCGACACCCAGACGGTCAAGGTGACCTTCAATGAGCTGGTTTCCAACGCCACGGCGGAGAATGTCGCCAACTATGCTATCGATAACAACGTCACTGTCGCCTCCGCATCCCTCACGGGTACCACGGTGACTCTCACGACCAGTGCACTCACGCCGGGTGATTTGTATACGATGATTATCAGCAATATAGCTGATACCACCGGCAATGTGATGGCTCCCGACACGTTCACCTTCTCATACGGCGTTTCCCATGATCACGAGTGCGCCACCATCGCCGAACTGAGAAGCAAATGGCCCGGAACCTATAATATTGACTCCAACTTGTTCGACAATGTGGTGTATAAACTCACCGGTGAGTTTATCGTTACCGCTGTTAACGAGAGTTATCGCCATCAGACGTTCATCCAGGATGCCACCGGTGCCATTGTCATTGATGACAATTCTCATCTGATGGCTTCGTATAATGCGGGTGACAAGATTTCCGGCATTATGGGTAAACTCACCTGTTATTATGGTATGTTGCAGTTTTCCATCACGGAAGCGTACAATGAAGACGCCATTAGTGTGTACAACTCTGTCGAGCCCCTTGTCGTTTCTGTTTCCGACATTCAAGATGTGAATTACATGAACAGCCATCAGGCCGAACTCCTGCGAATGAATAATGTGACCTTCTCCGAGACGGGTGACATTGAAAACAATGGTAAATATACGGTCACTCAGGATGGCCAATCTGCCAATTGTGTATGGATTCACTTCTGGAATGTGTCAGGTCTGTCGGGTACCCCTATCCCCACCATTCCGGTATCTCTGCTTGGTGTCAACAAGATCAACTATGGTTCATATTACCTGATCCCGAGAAAGGGTGAGGACCTTGGCACGGGTGTCGCACAATATCTTACAGAAAATGATTTGGTGATCTATCCCAACCCCGTCACCGACCAACTCAATGTGTCACTGCGCACGAACAAATATCAGGTTACGCGCGTGGCCATCTACGACATAAACGGAAAACTGGTGTGCAGCCAACAGGTTGCTGACAACCATATTCTTATGGATGTCCAGGGATTTTCTGCTGGCACCTATTTCCTGCGTCTGTCGGATGGAAAGAATAATATCACAACGAAATTTATCAAGAAATAAGGTTAATATCCGATGATAAGAAAAGAGGATGACCGCGCGGTCATCCTCTTTTCTTTTGTATCCAGACTACAATGGCCCGATTTTCTAACTCAGATGAAGGTCGTGCCCCATCTTTTCCTGCTTGGTGCGTAGATAGCGTTCGTTGATCTTGTTGGGTTGGATGATGATGGGGATGGTGTCCACGATTTCGATACCGTGGGCGGTAAGACCCACCCGCTTGGCGGGATTGTTGGAGATCAGCCGGATGTGGGTGGCGTTCAAGTCGCGCAGGATCTGGGCTCCGATGCCGTAGTCGCGCTCGTCAGCCTTGAAACCGAGTTCGAGATTGGCTTCCACGGTGTCGCGGCCGAGTTCCTGCAGGTGGTAGGCGCGCAGCTTGTTCACCAGGCCGATGCCACGGCCCTCCTGGCTCATGTATAGCACAAGGCCTTTGCCCTCCTTGTCCACCATCTCCATGGAGCGGTGCAGCTGTTCGCCGCAGTCGCACTTGGCCGAGCCGAAGATGTCGCCCGTGGCGCAGGAGGAGTGTACCCGCACCATGACGGGTTCGCCGTCCGCCCATTCGCCCTTCTTAAGGGCCAGATGGGTAGCTCCGTTGTTGAGTTGGGTGTAGGCGATGAGCTTGAAGTTGCCCCATCGCGTGGGCAGGTTTACTTCCTGTTCCTTGCGGATCAGCTTCTCGCTCTGCAGGCGGTAAGCGATAAGTTTCTCGATGCTTGTGATTTTGAGGTCGAACTTGTGCGCCACCTCCATCAGTTGGGGCAGTCGGGCCATGGTGCCGTCGGGGTTGATAATCTCGATGAGGGCACCCACGGGGTTGAGGCCCGCGAGGCGAGCCATGTCCACGGTGGCCTCTGTGTGGCCCGCGCGCACCAGCACGCCGCCGTCACGCGCCCGCAAGGGATTCACGTGCCCCGGACGACCGAAGTTGGAGGGCTTCATCGTAGGGTCGGCCAGCGCCTTGATGGTGGCCGCGCGGTCGTGCATTGACACGCCCGTGGTGCAGCCGTGCTCCAGTAAGTCCACCGTTACCGTGAAGGGTGTGCCGTGCAGCGAGGTGTTGCTGTTCACCTGCATCTCCAGGCTCAGCTCGTCACAACGCTGCTGGGTCAGCGGCGCACAAAGCACCCCGCGCCCGTATTGTAGCATGAAATTCACCTTCTCCGGCGTGATCTTCTCCGCCGCAATGATAAAGTCACCCTCGTTCTCGCGGTCCTCGTCATCCACCATGATGACGAACTTGCCCGCTTTGAAATCTTCTAACGCTTCTTCTATTGAATTGAGTTTGATATCCATAAAAATATGGTTCTGTTATGTAGATTATGGAGTTGTTAAATTCTATTTTTTATTGTTGTTGCTGTTGGTAGAACTTCAGTGAGCGAATAGCCCAAAGAGATCCGTTGGTTGTACCATATTTGTGGTAGCGGAGGGCTATGCGGAATGAATTGTTACCTACAACACTCATGTCCATAGCATTACTCAAGGAGAAATTGGATTGGAAATCATTCAGGTTGGGGTTAAATGGAGTCCAATCGCTCTCGTTAAAATCGCCGCCTTGATAGGTTGTGGAATAATAGACTTGGTAATAATCGGGCTGGCTGGTGATGGTGTTCTGATGATCCACCCGTAAGGTTACTCCGTCGAGATCCGAGAGTGTGATTTGCGGGGAAACAAGCCAGTCGTCACATTCCGTGGAGGAAGCGTTGTGATATACAAATTGTGATCCTTCATAGGTCTGGGGTATCCAGGCGTTGTTTGCCGGATACATGCTCCAGCCGCCCGAGGTGAAGCAGTTGTTGTCCAGTGCAATGTCTTTTATCAGGATGTTCTCTATGGTATGTGCGAATTGGATATCTTCCTTTGTGCGGAGGGTCAGCTGGTAGATCTGTTTGTTGCCGGAGGTGTAAACGGATAAGATGCCGTAGAGACAATACTTCTTTGTGGCATCTATCGTGGTGGAACGGAAGTTGGCATAGTTGGAGGTGCGCACCACTACGGAATCTCCGTTGATGAATACGGATCTGTCCATGGTCATGTCGTTGGTGGCCAACGGTTTGCCGTTGTCGGAACTTTTGAATTTACAGCCGTCAATGCGGACCAGACAGTTGACGTTTTCCATCGTCAGTTCATTCTTGCCAGTCACTTCGATGGGATTTGCCACGAGAGGATGGTTCAGATCAGGCATTCCATCTTTGTGGATGTAGTTGTCAAGGGCTTGGGGATGGATGCGCCCAACAGAGCCGACATATTTCCATCCAATCTGGTGTTTGCCATGATAATCGCCCACAATGAGACCGCGGCAGTCCAGATAGATTGTCTGCCCGACGGGATAATCGTTGTAGAGGCTGGAACGGTCGATGGAGATCTCAATGCCGCCGGTCTCATCTTGTATGGTCATATATTTGTAGCAGTTGCCCCCTTGGTCGGAGCTGACCACCACCGCTTTCACGATGAAGGGCTCGTCCCAACGGCAGATGGAATCCTGCGCCCCCGTGCCCATCACGGTGTGTTTGGCCTTGATGTCGGCAATGGTGTGGTTGGCGGCAGGACCGGAATATACGGGAACCTGGAATTCGGGCTCCTCCCAGCGGTTGCAGGTTACAAATATCAATGCCATGACGGCATAACATGCAAATATGATTGTTCTTTTCATAATAATCGTAATTATTTGGTTACAAGGGCCGAAATGGCAATCGAACTAATATACCAGGACTTGCTATTGCCGGTAAACCGGTAGGCGAAGCGGAATTGGCTGCTTTGTGCATCCGTAGGGATGTTGAAGGTGAAATCCGTTTCCGAGGTGGAAAACTCGGATATGGGAACCTCTATCCAGTCGGTGCCACCGTTGGCAGAATAATAGAGTTTCATCATGGTGTTGTCGCCGCCGGAGGGGGCGCGATGCGTGAAGGAGATCACCGACGACTGCACATTCGACAAGTTGATGGCGGGCGACATCAGCCAACTGTCGGTGGCTCCGTTGGCTGTGATGTAGAACCCGTTGAAACTAGTGTTGGAGAGCACGTTCCACTCATTGCCGGAGGCTGTCTGGGTCCATCCTTCGTTGAAGGCGTTTGGATAGTTTACCGTGAATATGGATTCAAAATGCGGCGGGGCTACAAAGCCCTGTACGTCGTTCAAATCGCGGATCACCATCTGTATGTCATCGTTGTAGCGGGTCAGGATGCCGACCACCGTGCCAGTGCCTTCAGGAAGCATTGCGGCGCGGAAATTGGCGTAGTTGCTGGTGCGAAGCACCACCGTGCCGCCGCCGGACATGTTGATGTTGTGCGAGGTGGCAGCGGCTGCATCCGAATAGGTGGAATGGCCACCGTCCTCAAAGGTGGCTCCCTCCAACCGCACCAGACGGTTGAAGTATTCGGCTGGAAGCTCGGAGGCTTTCGCCGGAACAGAGGTCAGCGTGATGAAGGGCTCCACTGTCTGGCAAGGACCGTCGCAGTAAATGTACTGATAGGCCTTGTTGGAGGGGATGGACTCCATCTTGCCGTTCGCCCAGATGCCCATCTGCGGGAGCCGGCGGTAATCGCCAAGGTCAAGGCCGTTGCACTTGACATATACTCTTTGTCCGAGACGGTATTTGTTGAACAGGGTCGAGCTGTTGATCTTGATCTGGATGCCGCCCGTGGAATCCTCGATGTTGATGTACTTGTAGCAGTTGCCCTGCTCATCCGAGGAGGTGACGATACCCGAGATGATGATGTCGGCGGAATCTTCCGACAGATGGTCGTAGGAGTCCAGACTCCCGATGGTGTGCATCGCCAGCAGTTCGGCGATGGTGGTGTTGGCCTCACCGTCATATATCGGCATCGGGGCCACGTCCTGCTGCCAGTTGCACGAGGCGAACAGCACGCACAGGACGGCCAGTGCCATACTTGTCAATATATTGTGTGCTATTTTCATATTGTTTGTTTTTATCATTGGTTAAAACGAAAAATTGATACCCAGGTAGAATGTTGTTCCGAAGGCGTAGTAGTACTTGTTGGCAAACTTGTTCACGTTGTAGTTGGAGTAGTCGAAACGGTACTGTTCCCAGGCGGTTGTCACCAGGTTCTTGTTGTTCAAGAGGTTGGTGACGCTGGCGTTGAAGCCGATGTTGTACTTGTGCGCCACGCGCCAGGATTTGCTCACGGAAACATCCATGGTGAACTGGCCTTTCAGGCGCTCCTGGTCGGCCACTTGGTGGTAGAGTTCGGAGTTCTCGTCCAGGGCTCCGCGTGCGGTGGAGGTGCGGCGTTCGGGATTGAGGTCGCAGTATATCTTGTCAAAATAGTTGGCGTTGATGTTCACCCACCAGTAGTTGTAGTTGAACTTCAGCCCGGCGGTGGCGGCCACCTGCGGGGTACCTGCCACATGGTAGTTCTTCCAATAGACAATACGGTCCACATCGCCCTCGAAGTCGGTGCCGTTCTCGGCGTTCATCGTTACCTCGGCGCGGTCGGAGTAGCGATAGTCGCCCCAGGTGCCGGCCAGGATGAGGGAGAACATGCTGCCGAGCTTGATCTCAGTGCCCAGCTCAAAGCCGAAATGGCGCTGGTCGATGCCAGAGATGGAGTAGTTGACCATGCTGGCGTAGTCATCGTGATAGAAGCTGATGAGGCGGGTGGCGTCCAGTATCTGGGTGAAGAAGGCCGTGGCACGCAGCTTGATGGCAGGGTAGGAGAGCACGTAGGAGAGATCAGCCGTGTAGATGGTCTCGTTCTTCAGGTTGTCCACATATTTGTTGCGGATGCGCGGCGCCACGAAGGCGTTGAGCACGCTGGGAGCCTTCGATTCGGCCATCCCGTTTAGGACCAGGTAGTTTCTGCCATTGATTTTATAGGTGATGCCCACCTTGCCGGCTCCTTCCAGGAAGGATTTCCAATCCGATTGTCCGTAGGATTCGTCTTGGAAGCGTCCGTTCTGCATGTGGCCTACACGGCAGAACTCCGTGCCGCCGATTTCACCGCCGAAGTGGAACACGAGATGGTTGTAGGTGAAGAGAGCGGTGCTCCAAAGACGTTGCGTGTAGATTTTATAATCATAATCGTAGCCAAACACATCGCCTTCGTACAGCGTGTCGTCCTTGTGGAGCAGGTCGTTGTACTGGATGTTGTAGTCATCCGGGAAATCGCCTTCTGAGAATTTATCGACATCCAGCCAGTAGATGCCACCCAGCAGGTCGTTGATAGTCTTGTAGTTCCTCTGTTTCATGCCGCGCACGTCCGCACCGCCGAACAGTTTGATGTGCTCGCTCAGGTTGGCGGTGAAGTTGCTGCTTCCGCCCAGTTGAAAATGGTCGTAGCGGCGGTTTTCAATCATATACTGGGCGCGTTTGCCTTGCGAGGCGGCCAGCTGGTTCACCGCGTACATGTTGTCCCAGTTGACCTGGGTATAGGACTGGTCATTGGAGGTCCAGAGGTCGAGAATGTTCTGATAATAACCGGAGGTGTCGCCGTTGGTGATCTGGTAGGACGGTAGGTTGCGGTAGTAGTCTGGCCGTGGGTCGGGCACATCGTACCAGTTCAGCGAAGTGGTGTTGTTGCGTCCGAAGGTGCTTGCCAGCGTGGTGTTCAACTGCAGTTTGCCGTTCTTGGGGGTGTAGGTGTGCGTGAGCAGCACCACGGGTTCGCACACGGAGCGCACGCGGGCGTTGCGCTGCTTGCCCTGGTACCAGCCCCAGTTGGCGTTGTAATAGTTGTTGCCCAGCAGGTCGTAAACCTCTTGCACCGAGTTGGACTGCATGCCTCGGGAAGTGTAGGAGGCGAAGGCGGCGAGGTTCAGGGCGTGCTCGTCGTTGAACTTCTTCTCCGCGGCGAAGAAGCCGGCGAAACTGTTGTAGGTGGTGCCTTCCACGTAGGACATGGCATGGCCGAAACGGGCGGACAGCGAGCCCACCACCGACCAGCCGTTCTTCATCACGCCGGTGGAGCCGGTCAGCATGAAACGGTTGCTGTAGGTCCGGTTGGAGAGCGAGTAGGTGGCCCGCACCTGCCGGCGGAAGTTGCTGGCCCGCAGGTTGTAGTTCGTGGCCCCGCCGATGTCACCAAACACAAACGAGGCAGGGTTGATGTTCTGTATGTTTTCTGGATAACGGAAGATGTGGTTCAGACCGCCCCATTGGGAGTAGGTCGCGCGTTCCGTGACGCGGCTGTTCATCGCGAAGCCGTTCATGCACACATCCTGGTATTTGTTGTCATACCCGCGTGCGCGGAAATAGGCGATGCTGAACGTGTAGGAGGTGTTGTTGGTGTACACATCCTGCGAGGAGTGGAGCAGACCCGGCACGAAGTTGCTGCTGCCGTTCTCGCTCTCGTCCTCCTGTCCCTCGCTCACATCCGTGGCGTTGTCCGTGGGGTTGATTCCGCCACGAAGCGTGTCCGTTGTGTTTTTCTCCGTCTTCCCAGCTTTCCCTGCCTTCTTGCCTGTGTCCTGACAATAGGCTGAAAAAGAAAAGGTTATAATGAGAAAAATCCAAAATAGAATCTTTTTCATAAGCGTTAATGTTGGTAAGTAAAACGTGTGCAAATATACGATTTTAATTGTTTGCACGGCATCCCTAAAAAGTCTTTCTCCAATGAAATTATCTGCTGCGAATTTCGTACTTTTGCCGCGAATTTCACGTATGAATATAACCTTGTTGGGAACCGGTACTTCGCAGGGCGTGCCCGTGGTAGGATGCCCCTGTGCGGTCTGTCATTCGACGGACCCGCGCGACCAGCGTTTTCGCACCTCCGCGTTTGTGGAGGTGGACGGCGCAAACATCCTCATCGATGCCGGTCCAGACCTTCGTATGCAACTCTTGCGCAACAACATAACCCGCGTGGATGCTGTCCTTGTCACCCATGAGCACAAGGACCATTTGGCCGGACTGGACGACATCCGCCCCATCTACTTCAAACAGGAGCGGCCCATGGACATCTATTGCCTTCAACGGGTGGCCAACGTTATTCGCAAGGATTTCGACTACGCCTTCAAGGCGCATCCCTATCCGGGTGCTCCAGCCTTTCGCCTGCACCATGTGCGCGACGACAATTTTTTAGTGAACGACGTGGAAATCCAACCTATCCATGTTCGCCATCTCACCTTGCCGATAATCGGATTCCGTATCAAAGATTTCGCCTATATCACGGATGCCAGCTTTATCTCCGAATCGGAATTGAATAAATTACGGAATTTAAAGGTGTTGGTTATAAATGCGTTGAGGATAAAAGAGCACTATTCGCACTTTAATCTGGAACAAGCGTTGAATATCATCAAGCAACTGCAGCCCCAACAGGCGGTGCTTACGCATGTGTCACATGAAATGGGCCTCTACGCGGATGTGGAACGACAATTACCCGACAACGTCCTCCTCGGCTTCGACGGCCAGACGCTCCACTGCTAACCGATCCTGCTTCAGCTGCTCAATCAGTTCCGCCACATCCTGGAATTTTTTTTCGTCCCGTATTTTGGATAAAATGCTAAACGAAAGTTTCCGCCCATACAGGTTTCCATGAAATCCGAAGATATGAATTTCGTATGATAACTCATTGAATTTTAATGTTGGGCGTGTTCCTACGTAAAGCATCCCTGTAAATAATCCTTCCGTGATGAATACGCGGACGGCGTACACACCTTTCTCGATTTCTGGCGCGTCTTTGAATTGCAGGTTGGCCGTCGGGAAGCCGAACTTGCTACCATTATGATAACCGTGAATTACGCAGGCGGAAAACAATGTGCAATTAATAATTAACAATTAATAATTAATAGATGTTTGGTGGGCGAAATTCAATCTTTAATATCCAATCCCTAATCCTTAAACCTTAGAATTTAATTCCAAAATCCAATTTCTAACCGACTGAGCCGGACAACGAGATGCTCAGCAGTTTCTGGGCTTCCACGGCGAATTCCATCGGTAGTTTGCTCAGCACATCCTTGGCATAACCGTTGACAATCAAGCCGATGGCTGTCTCTTTGTCGATGCCGCGCTGTTGGCAGTAGAAGAGCTGGTCGTCGGAGATTTTGGAGGTGGTGGCCTCATGCTCAAGGATGGAGGAGGAGTTGGCACACTGGATGTCGGGCCAGGTGTGCGCGCCGCACTTGTCGCCCATGAGCAGGGAGTCACACTGCGAGAAGTTGCGGGAGTTCTCGGCATTCTTGCCCACTTTCACCAATCCTCGGTAGCTGTTCTGACTGTGGCCAGCGGAGATGCCCTTGGAAACGACCAGGCTGCGCGTGTTGCGGCCCAGGTGGATCATCTTGGTGCCCGTGTCGGCCTGCTGGAAGTTGTTGGTCACGGCCACGGAGTAGAACTCGCCCACGGAGTTGTCGCCCTTGAGCACGCAGCCGGGGTACTTCCAGGTGATGGCGGAGCCGGTCTCCACCTGCGTCCACGAGATCTTGGAGTTGGCGCCCTTGCAGAGGCCGCGCTTGGTCACTAAGTTGTAGATGCCGCCGTTGCCATCCTTGTCGCCCGGGTACCAGTTCTGCACGGTGGAGTATTTGATTTCGGCATCTTTCATGGCAATCAGTTCCACGACGGCTGCATGAAGCTGGTTTTCATCGCGTTGCGGGGCAGTGCAGCCCTCCATGTAGCTCACGTAGGCGCCCTCGTCGGCGATGAGCAGCGTGCGCTCGAACTGGCCCGTCTTGGCAGCATTGATACGGAAATAGGTGGAGAGTTCTATCGGGCAGCGCACGCCCTTGGGAATGTAGCAGAAGGAACCTTCGCTGAACACGGCGGAGTTCAACGCCGCATAGAAATTGTCGGTGTAGGGCACTACGGAGCCGAGATACTGGCGCACCAGGTCGGGGTACTGCTGGATGGCCTCACCGAACGAGCAGAAAATGATGCCCTGTTTTTTCAACGTTTCCGAGAAGGTGGTCTTCACCGACACGGAATCCATCACGGCATCCACGGCCACGCCGGCCAGCACTTTCTGTTCTTCCAGGTTGATACCCAGCTTGTTGAAAGTGTCCACCAGTTCAGGGTCCACCTCGTCCATGCTGGCGAGTTGTTTCTTCTTTTTGGGAATGGCCAGATAGGTGATGTCTTGGTAGTCAGGACGTTTGAAGTTGAGATGTCCCCATTGGGGCTCCTTGAGGGTGGTCCAGTGGCGGTATGCCTTCAGGCGGAACTCCAGCAGCCATTCGGGTTCGTTCTTGCGGGCGGAAATCTTGCGCACAATCTCCTCGCTGAGGCCCTTGGGAAACTCCTCTACATCAATGTCCGACACAAAACCGTATTTGTAGTCTTGCTCGGTGATTTCCTCTAATATGTCCTTTTTTTCGGGTTCTTCTTTCATTTTTTAGTGATCAGTGAATAGTAAATAGTGAATAGTGATTGGGGTCAAAGTTCATAACAGGCGGCAAAGGTACGATTTTTTTGCCATGGCTGTAAGGGTGAATCCGTAGTCTCATCCTCCTTAATTCTCCATCAAGAACCTCGACGCTTCAATCCCGGCGATGGCACCGGAGGCGGCGGCGATGACGGCCTGGCGGTAGTTGGGGTCCTGCACATCGCCGGCGGCGAACACGCCCGCCACGTTGGTGCGCCCCGTGCCCGGCTGCGTGAGGATGTAGCCCTGCTCGTTTATTTCAAGTTGGCCCTTGAATAGGTCGGACATAGGTGTCACACCGATGGCCTCAAACACGCCGTCAACGGCCAATGTGCGCTCCTCGCCGCTGTGGACGTCCTTCACCTGCAGGCCAGTGACCTTCTTGATGAACCCCTTCTGCTCGCCGAGGATGTCCACAGGCACTGCATTCCATACAACCTCGATGTTTTCGGTGGCAAATACCGCGTTTTGCAGAGCCTTGGTGCCCCGGAACTGGTCGCGGCGATGCACGATATAGACCTTGGTGCAGAGTTGCGCTAAATAGAGTGCATCTTCCAGCGCGGTGTCGCCGCCGCCGATGACGACGGTGGTGCGCTTGCGGAAGAAGTTGCCGTCGCAGGTGGCGCAGGTGGACACGCCGAAGCCGCGGAATTTCTGCTCGCTCGGCAGTCCTAACCAGCGGGCGGAGGCTCCGGTGGCCACGATGACCGTGTCGGCCAGAATGGCATCACGGTTGTCCACCACGCAGCGGAACGGACGTTGCGAGAAATCCACCTCCGTCACCATGCCGGCACGGATATCGGCACCCACACGGAGCGCCTGCTGCCGGATATCTTCCATAATCACGGGGCCAGAGGATCCTTCCGGATAGCCCGGGAAGTTTTCCACTTCATTGGTGATGGTGAGCTGGCCGCCTGGCTGAACACCTTCGATCAATATTGGTTTCAAGTCGGCTCGGGAGGCATATATGGCGGCTGTGTAACCCGCAGGACCAGAGCCTATTATCAGACATTTTACCTGTTCTTCCATAAGAAAAGATTTAGATTGCAAAAATAGCATTTTTTCTCATGGGAAAAAATGCCTGTGACAACCGTAATATGTAATAAAGGATGTTGATTGGAAATTTTTTTTTCAGTGAGTGTCGGATATGAAAAATTTTGTATTTTTGCAGCCTCAAAACAAACGGGGCATTAGCTCAGTTGGCTAGAGTGTCTGACTGGCAGTCAGGAGGTCACGGGTCCGACTCCCGTATGCTCCACCAAAACAAGCACTTGCTTATGCAGGTGCTTGTTTTTTTTGTATCTTTGCCGTCTCAAAAGAATCGTATGGAGGAGACTCAACATTTTGTAGCAAAGACCTTTGCGGGCATCGAGCCGGTGCTGGCCGACGAGCTCGCGCGTCTGGGAGCCCGCAACTGCCGCATCATGAGCCGTGCCGTGGCCTTCGAGGGCGACATGGACATGATGTACCGCGCCAACTATTTCTGCCGTTGCGCGTTGCGCATCCTTTGGCGGCAGAAAACCTTCAAATTCCAGAACAACCGGCAGTATTACGAACAGATCTTCGATTTCCCCGCTGAGAAATTCCTGCGTCGCGACGGCACGATGGCCGTACACACCACCTGCGCCGACAGCATCTTCAAAACACCCCTGTATGCCTCTGTGCTGGCGAAAGACGCCATCTGCGACCGCTTCCGCGACCTCTACGACGAGCGTCCGGACGTGGATCGTGAGAACCCGGACGTGCAATTCCACCTGCATATATACAAGGATGAGGCCCAGCTTTTCGTGGACAGCTCCGGCGAGTCGCTGCACAAGCGCGGCTACAAGGTGCGCAACCATCCGGCTCCCATCAACGAGGTGGTGGCGGCGGCCATGATTGCGATGAGCAAATGGCACGGCGAGTGCGACTTCATCGACCCCATGTGCGGCGGGGCCACGCTGCCCATCGAGGCGGCCATGACCGCCCTCAACATCCCCGCCGGCTTCTACCGCCGCGAATACGGCTTCCTGCACTGGAAAAACTTCGACCCGGAATCCTGGAACCGGATCCGGAAGGAGGCGAGGATTGCCGAAGATGTGGCTATCAACTTCTACGCCTCCGACATCAACCCCCGATTCCTCGACATCGCCCGCGAGAACATCCGCCGGGCCCGTCTGGAAGATTTCATCACCGTGGAAAAATACGACGCGTTCCGTTTCAAGCCCCAGCGGGTGCCGGCCTTAGTGATGATGAACCCGCCCTACGGCGAGCGGCTGGAATTGGAAGACACCGAGGCCTTCTACGGCAACATCGGTCGTGCGTTGAAATACAATTTTTCCGGCTGTCGTGCGTTTGTCATCAGTTCGGACTTGCAAGCGCTCAAGAGGGTAGGGCTGAAACCCAGCACGAAAGCCACCCTCTACAACGGCCAGCTGGAATGTCGATTCCTGGGCTACGAGCTTTTTGAAGGCGACCGGAAACACCATATTATAAATAAGAAACAATCGTGACATGAAACAACGGCTGCTGATACTGCTTTTGATGTTCCTCGTTTGGACGGCTGGCGCCCAGTCGAAATACAGCAACGAGTTCCTGTCGTTGGGCATCGGGGCGCGGGGGCTGGCCATGGCCAACACGATGTGCGCCACCGCCGACGACGTGACCGCCGCCTACTGGAATCCCGCCGGACTGAGCCGCATGGACAAGCGCTATCAGCTTTCGCTGATGCACGCCGAATATTTCGCCGGCATCGCCAAGTACGACTACGGCGGCATCGCGGCACGCATCGACGACCATTCCTCCGTGGCGCTTTCGTATATCCGCTTCGGGGTGGACAACATCATGAACACCACCGAACTTATTGACGCTCAGGGTAATGTGGATTACGACCGCATCACCTATTTCTCGGCTGCCGACAATGCCGTATTGCTCAGCTACGCTTACGCTTTTGAAAAAGTGCCCGGCCTGTCCGTGGGTGCCAACGCGAAGATCATCCAGCGGGGCATCGGCAAGTTTGCCCGCGCGTGGGGCTTCGGGCTGGACTTCGGCTTGCAGTACGAGCGCAAAGGGTGGCAGGCCGGCGCCATGCTCCGCGACGGCACCTCCACCTTCAATGCATGGTCGTACCAGCTCTCGGATGCCGTGATCGATGTGTTCCAACAGACGGGCAACGAAATCCCCGAAAACGGGCTGGAGCTTACCCTGCCCGCTTTGCTGTTGGGCGGCGCCAAGTATGTGGACTTCGGGAAGGGCTTCAACGCCACGTTCGCGCTGGGCCTGGACTGCACGTTCGACGGCAAGCGCAACACGCTGATACGAAGCAAGGTGCTGAGCATGGACCCGCATTTCGGCATGGAGTTCGGGTACAAGAAAATCGTGGCCTTGCGCGCCGGCCTCGGCAACTTCCAGCAGGAGCCCGACTTCGACGGCAAGAAGAAAACCACCCTGCAAATCAACCTCGGGGTAGGGGTGTGCATCAAGAATATCGTCTCCATCGATTATGCGTTTACTGACCTTGGCGACATTTCCATTGCCCAGTATTCGCACGTCATCTCTCTCCGGGTAGCGATAGACAGGTTCAAGAAGCAGAAATAGTGATTTTCAAGTAGTTTCAAGAAAAATCAAAAGAATTAAAACGTGGTCAAGTAAAATAATTTTGTATTTTTGCCGCGATTTTGTCTTTTGCAAAAGACAAAATGAAATTGATATTGACTTTTAAAATCGACAATTATGCAAAGACTGAATGCTATTTTCCTACATTTAATAGATGATGTTTCTTTGGATTTTACACGGTATCTGTATGAACAAATCAACTGGGACAATCGTCTTATCTTGCTCAAAGGACCAAAAGGAGTCGGGAAAACGACCATGCTGTTGCAGCATATCAAGCGTAGTTTTCCCAACATGGACAAGGCTTTTTATGCCTCCGCAGACAACTCTTGGTTTGCTACACATTCAATTGTTGATTTGGCGGAATATCTTGTTTCACACGGAGTTACGCATCTATTTCTTGACGAGGTGCATAAATATATTGACTGGGACAAACACATCAAGGAGGTTTATGACTCTTTCCCTAAATTGCACATTGTAATAACTGGTTCCTCAATGCTGCAACTCAATGAAACAGAAGCGGATCTTTCTCGTCGCTGCAGGACATATACGATGCAGGGATTGAGTTTTCGTGAGTATCTTAAATTGGAAGATGTGGCACAACTGCCTGTTTTGACATTGGAAAAGGTTTTGCAAAACCATACGACAATTTCTGCTCATATAAGCAACCAGCTTCCTGTGATGAAATATTTTGAAAATTATCTCACATACGGTTATTATCCGTTTTACAAAGAGGAAGGAGACGGCTTTTCCGAAAGGTTGGAGAATGTCGTGAATACCATTATCCAAGTGGAAATGCCTTCGGTTGCGAAAATATCGTATGAATTAGTCTATAAGGTTAAAATCTTGTTGGGTATTTTGGCAGAACAGAACCCTTTTACGCTCAATGTGTCGAACTTGGCAAGCAAATTGGGCGCATCTCGTGACAGCGTATATAAGATGCTGGATTTGTTACAGAAGGCGGGATTAATCAGGCGATTGTACCAACAATCAAGCGGGATGAAACTATTGCAAAAACCAGAGAAGATTCTTTTTGACAATACGAATCTGATGTATGCCTTGTCACCACACACCGACATCGGGACACTTCGAGAAACCTTTGTCACCAACATGCTTGCCTCGCACCGTTTGAGCATGCCTGAAATGGGCGATGTTCTAGTGGATGACCAATATCTGTTTGAGGTGGGCGGTAGGAAAAAGAGTTACCGCCAGATAGCTGATTTCCCAAATAGTTTTGTTGTCGCCGACGGAATTGATGTGGGAATTGGCAACAAAATACCTCTCTACTTATTTGGTATGCTGTATTGAGCGGGCTTTAGCGCCACGTTTGCCAGTTGCAACGCAGGGTGGAAAAAAGTTGTGTTTTTGCCACGATAACATTGGAAAAAAGTTGCAATATGCTACGGAGAAAAATCGACAAACTATTTGATAGTTGGGTAATTAAGAACAAAAAGTAAGCCCTTTTCGTTGAAGGTGCCCGCTAGGTGGGCAGAACCACCTCCATTCGGATACTTGCCCGTTGAAATTTCCTGTGTAGCCACAAACCAGCAATCAAATTAGGACCAAAAAGGACCAAACACCCTATTGGTCAAGTCTTTATTTTTGCGGTGTGAAATCATCTGAGGATGGTTTCACGCCGTTCCATTCACAAAAATTATTACAATGAAAAATTTTAAGAAAGCCATCGCATTAACAACAGCCTTGATGTTTTGTTCATTATTCATTTATGGACAGCAATTGAAAACGTATGTAAACAAAGACTACGAAACCTCTTGCGGGGTTCCCGGCACGTTGACCTATACATACTACGAAGGCGACAATGGAGACTACGTGAAACATGGGAAATACACGGTCAATGCATCCGAGACCGAACCGAAATATTGGAGCAGTTCCCGTAAAGAGTATGTGACCAAATCCACTAAATATACGGCCTCCGCTAATTTCAAGGATGGGTGGTTAAACGGCACTCTGACTGTCACCGTGACCACAACTAGAGCTTCGGCCTCCAAGACAGAAAAATATGTTTCGTCACTGACGGCCAATTTCAGCGACGGTATGCCGCACGGAGCTTGGAAGATGACAAGAACAGAAAATGCGAAAACAACATTTTCGATTTCGGCGAACTTCTCAAATGGCGTGTTAGTAGGATCGTTTGCGTTAGACGACGAATTGAAAGGGCAATTTGACAATAATGGTTTTTATCAGGGAAAATGGATAGGCAAGGATGGAAAAAAGGACAACGAATACAATTTCATCAATGGTGTGTATGTGTCACATTATGAAAGGGAAGACGGAAAGGTCATTTGGTCCGAGCCCAGGGAAACCGAAGAAAAAGAGTTGTACAAAAAATATGCGGAGGGACTGATGACCGAAGACGAGTTGATGGAATACGGGTATTCAGTTGAAGTGTCCTCGGCAAGGTTGCTGGGGTCAAATGGACCAGAGTTCATGAATACCATTCTCTATCAAGGGAATGATTGTTTTGGTCTGAAGGCTATTGGTGGCGACAAAACATCGGACAAGAATCGTCCCGAAAAATGCGTGATGGGGAAATATTATAGGATAACGAAAGAGCAAGATATAAAGGTTTTTAAGGCCGGAGAGTTTGAGTCGTATGCAAAAAGTATAGAGTATAGTTTGAAAAACGAACTTTTTGAAGAGAACAAGCAAATTTCATCCGCCGAAGCGTTGTGGGTAGGATATCGGGTAAAACAAGAGCAAAAGGACAGACTCACCAATATCTACAATCAATATATTCAAGAGTGGCGACCGGCAAAACTTCAGCGTATCGAAGAACAGAAACGACTTGCGGAGGAAGCCCGGCAAAAAGAAGAGGTAAAAGCTTTTAAAGATTTCACTTCAATTGCCCTTGACAAAATCGTATCAGTGTCATCCAACAAAGCTGATATGAAAATATTCGGTGCCGACATTGTCATTGCCACTGACTATGACAAAGATAGGACATGGGATGCCCTTTTCTCCAGTTATTCGCCTTTAAGGGATAAACTTGGAAAACAATTGAAGGACTTCTGCCCAGTTTCATCTTATACAATTGATTCCGTTGATGTTGCGAACAGAACTGTCTATTGTACACTTGAAAAATACAACAAAAAGGACGGATCCCAATATTGGCAAACACAAGTTGTTTTTAATTCAAAGAATATCGATCTGGACAAATCGTTCATTTTCAGCAAAGCGATAAAGATAAAAGGCGACTGGGATATAATCAGAGAATTGCAAAAATCCATTGAAACCAATAAGAACACCATTGGAATTCAAGCAGGGAGCGAGTGTCCGGATGTAACCAAAACATACAACGCATTCCATAAAAGCAGCAATCTCAAAGTGTCCGATGATTTGCAGGAAACAATTGCCCGTCTGAAAAAAGTAATTGACGTGCAGCAATCTTACTTGAAATTTATCGGATTGAGAAAGCAGGTGATTGCCAAACAAAATCAAATTGAGAATAAGTGCGGCAAAGAATATTCGGATGTGGCAAAGTCGTATGAATCCTTTTTGAAAGACTATGATTTGTCGATGTCGTCTGACAGCACAGAAAGCTACCAGCGTCTGAATAGTTTGATGGCTCTTCAGGACAGCTGTCTTACTTTCCTTGACCTCAGGAAAAACATTACAGCCAACAACAATGAATTGTTGGGCAAAAAGGCCTGCAAAAACATTTTGAAAGTCTATGCCTCATACATGAAAACCGCAGACCTGTCCTGGACTTCGGATCCGAATTGTTGCGACAAGTTACGAAAGGTTATCATCACACAAAAAAAATTATTAGCCGCTGCTAATAGTTCCAATGCAGCACAGCTGGATCAGAAAATAAAAAAACTTAAAGACAAGAGTATGGATAATGTTGTAAAAGAGCTTCAATAATCAACAAAAAAATGAATATTATGCGGAAATTGTTTCTTTTCTCAGCCATGCTTATGCTTGGTTTGGGTGCATGGGCCCAAACCATCACCCTCACGTTCACCGGGCGCGAAGATTGCGACTATTGCGATGGAGAGGAGGGTGGCGGTGGAAGTTATAGCCGATATGTTCAACTTGACCATGTGGTGATAACAAATCATACGCAAAATTGGACGGAGACCATCTACTGGCCTGATACCGTGCTGACCTTCTCTAACGTCACGGGCATTGACGAACATACCAATAAAGGCGGGTTTGGTCTGTCGCAAAACAACCCTAATCCGTTCAACGGCACCACCGATATGTTTTTGTCAGTGGAAAATGAAGGCTCGGTGATAATGGAAATAACGGATCTGAACGGACGTATTTCAGAGACACAATATTTCGCGTCTTTGCCAGCCGGTTTACATCAGTTTCGAGTCTCTGTATCCGCTTCTGGCACATACGTGATGACTGCCCGCCAAAACGGACATGCATCCTCCATTAAGATGGTGAATAACAGTTCGGGACCAAAACCAAGATTGAATATAGGGGAATCGCTCAAGGGAATTATTATTCGCTCAAGTCTGGCATCCGAGGCGAAACATCCCGCCCTATCAGTTCCGGAGATGAGCTGGAATATGTGGGGTATTGCCATGTGGGGAACTATGAAATGGAAAGTGAACACATCCTCTACCATTATACCTACTATCCTCCGGACGAGGATGATGAAATAGATATCAAAGATTATTCTTTCTCGTTCTCTTTGGAAGGTATTCCCGCTCCATCTCCAGTCTCTTGTCCGAACCCACTCACTATCACCGATGTTGACGGGAACACCTATCATACGGTGCAGATTGGCAATCAGTGCTGGATGAAGGAAAACCTGCGTACTACGAAATATGCCGACGGTACCAGTATCACACAAGGCAGCATATATGATTCGGGGTCGGCCTATTGGTATTATCCGAATGGTGAATCCAGCTACAAGCCAACCCATGGTTTGCTGTACAACCGAGAGGCGGTGATGCGCAACTCTAATCCCAGCAACGCAAACCCAAGCGGAGTGCAGGGCATCTGCCCTACAGGATGGCATGTGCCGAGCTATGCGGAGTGGATGCAGTTAATAGATTATGTGCGAAGCCAACGGTGGTATGTGTGTGAATGTTGCCCGAATTATATAGGCAAAGCGATGGCCAGCACTTGGGGTTGGTCTGATTATAATTCTTGGAATCCCGGTGATGCTGATTGTCAAGTTGGAAATACTCAAAGTAACAACAATGCTACCGGTTTCAGCGCAATGCCCGCAGGAAACTTTTTGGCTTATTACTTTAGTGGCACGCAATATTACAGATACGAACGTATCGGTACAGGAGCCATTTTTTGGACTACAGCGACAAATGATGCACCATATTCTTCCCAAATCGGTACATATAATTCTTCTTCCTCTTTTGGTGCAAGCAGTTCTGCTCCTGTTTCTGGGTGTTCAGTCCGCTGTCTGAAAAATTAATAAACAGATGGTGTTATCCGTCAACGAGATGGGGGAGAATACATAACGATGATAAAATATATACAATCAATCCGATTTTCAACATAAAAAAACATGTCAAAAAAACGAAAAAGAATTAAATGATTTATACATCTTTCAGCTGCTTTTTGGCAATTATCTTTTTATTTTCGTATCTTTGCCGCCAGAAAACCGTCCGCAAATACCCCGTGGAAATCCAGACCTTCTCCGAAATCCGAAAAGGGAACTATCTCTACATAGACAAGACCGACTTGGTCTATGAAATGTCCCGTATGAAATACGTCTTCCTGAGCCGCCCGCGAAGGAAGCCAAGGACCAGATCAACAAGCAGGAACTACGCCCTGCCGTACGAAACCGACGGGCGTAAAGTTGTGAAAGTCGGCGTGGCCTTCGAGCGGGAGACGGTGACGGTTGGGGAGTGGGTGGTTGATTAACAATTAACAATTAACAATGACTGCTGACGACGACATACTAACTCTCCGTGCCATGGTGGAGGACTCCGTAGCGCGCAAGATGAAAACCCCGGCGGACTTTCAGTTTCTCACCGGAGTGATTCAGGAACGCTGCAAGGAGACACTTGGCGTAACTACGCTCAAACGGCTGTGGGGCTATGTAGACGGCTATGATACCACGCGCTATTCCACGCTCTCTATCCTCGCCCGTTGTGTGGGTTTCCGCGACTGGGACGACTTTTGTGAGAATCGCGACCGTTCGGGCGAGTCTTCGAACATGATTGTCGGCCATGCTGTCAATCCCGCCGATTTGGCTGTAGGCGACTGTCTGATCATCTCGTGGGCGCCCGACCGCCGCGTGCGGATCGAACATCTCGGCAATGGCGGTTTCGAGGTCTTGCAGAGTGAGAACTCCAAGCTCAAAACCGGCGACACTTTCCACACTTCTTGCTTCATCATCGGGGAGCCCCTTTATCTGGACAACTTCGTGCGTGGCACCAATCCGCCGACGCTTTTTGTGGTGGGCAACAAAGGCGGACTGACGGAGGTGCGGAAAGGGTAGGAGTTTTCACGAAATTTGTCGTATCTTTGCAACCTGAAAACTAACTGCGATGACCAACAGACTCTTACGGGCTTCCACTGTGTGCATCAGATTAATCACCGTGATCCTGATTGCCGCTTTCCCCGGTCATATCTCCGCCCAAAACGATGCTTCCACGCGTCTGCAGGGAGGAAATACTCCTTTTGAGATGTTTTTTGTGCCCTCCAGTTTGTGCATGACAGACTCCGTCCAATCCACAATCAAAAACTTTTACATCTCCCAACAGCCGGTTACGTGGCAACTTTGGAACGAGATCATGGGCACCCGGTCGGGCGGCGAGGCGGGCGACAGTCTGCCCGTGAATAACGTATCCCGTGACGAGGTGGAGCTTTTCATCCTCTGGCTCAACCAGAAAAGCGGTATGCAATTCCGCCTTCCCACAACGATGGAGTGGACGTGTGCCGTTCGCAACGGTTTTCATCCTGACGACGGACATGCGCTCTGCAGCGACGGCGGGGATGCCTCCGCAGGTTTCCGGCTGGTGATGGACGACCCCCGCGAAGTGCGGACCGCCGAGGTCATCGAAAAGGCTGATCAAGCAGGAGTCGCCGCCGACAGCACACGGAAAGAGGAAAGGGAGAGTTTGTCCCTCCAAAAGTCCCTGGCCCAACAGCTGAGGGCTGAACGCCAGCAGACACGGCAGAATAGGCGCAAGGCATTGCTGCCATCTGTGTTCTGCACCCTCAATGCCGCCTATACATCCATGCCGCAGTGGTCGGTCGGCTTCAAGGTCGGCACCATGCGGGTTGTCGGCTGGTATTTCAGCTTTATGACCAATTTCCACTACAAGGGCGCGTTTGATCCTTTTCAACCAAACGGACACTACGTCCTTACTGGGGCTTCTAAAACATCCTACTTGGGCGCTCAGTTGGGGCTGGTTGTCCGTCCGTGCCGACTGCTTTCCATCCACATCGGGGCAGGTTTCGGCTACCGTGCTCTCAAATTTGAAAGCGACCAGGGCTGGCATAGTTATCCTAAAAGAACCTATTACGGTCCCACGGCCGCCGCTGGGCTGATGTTCCATGTCAAGAACATGACACTTTCCGCCGAGGCCACAAGCATGGCCTACAACCTGAACACCCTCAATGAAATGCATTACGCTTTGGGCGTGCGGATGGGCGTTGGATTCTGCATCCCATATCATCATGATGTAAAATTGAAAATTAAAGATGAAAGGATATTGGTACATTAAATTGCTGTTTGTTGTCTCGGGAATCATGCTTTTCGTGGTTTCCTGCGGCAAAGACCCAACCTTTGTGCAAGGGGACTATATATACGAGATTGACGACTTCACCCGTGTTGACAATATCAACGGTATCATCATCCACTGGGCGGATGACATGGAAATTAGCGAGGAACAGAAAAAAGTAATTCGGGATTTGGTGGCCAATATGGTGCGGGTGGACGGCGGCACCTTTCTGATGGGGGCGCAAAGCACGGATGCCCAAGGCAATAATTATGACTCAGATGCCCAAGACAATGAATGTCCCGTGCACGAGGTGTTACTGAACGACTATTACATTGGCAAGTTCGAGATCACCCAGCGGGAGTGGGCCGTGATTATGGGCCACAACTTAGGATGGTCTGATCTGTATGGCAAGGGAGACGATATGCCGGCCTACAACGTTTCTTGGGAAGCAGCCATCACCTTTGCAGAGCGGCTGAGCGCTATGACAGGCCTCTCCTTCCGGCTGCCCACGGAGGCCCAGTGGGAATACGCCGCACGGGGCGCTTCCTATACCCAATATTACCGTTTTAGCGGCAGTGATGATGTGGATAATGTGGCGTGGCACAATGGCAACGCCGGTGGAACATTGCATTCCGTGGGCGAAAAGATGCCGAACGAGCTGGGACTGTGTGATATGAGCGGAAGCCTGTGGGAATGGTGTGCAGACTCCTACGGCCCATATTCTGCGGATTCCAGCCAGGATCCGTGCGTTGTGTCCGGAAATCCCTACGTGTTGCGGGGCGGATCGTGGACCTATCTTCCAGATTATTGCCGAGTGACTTGTCGGGATTCCTATGACGGAAATGCTGTCAGTATTTCGGTTGGATTTAGGGTGAGCTTGACAACAATTAACAATTAATAATTAACAATTAATAATTAATAGTCAAGAGTTGGGGATTATTTGATAATAATCAGATATCAAGAGATTATGAGTAAATCAGGATATATAGTAATTCTTTGGGCAACAATATTGGCCAGTGTTGGCTTCTTGCATGCGCAGGATAATGTCATTCTCCAATTTACTGGCCAAGACCAAAACGGCGGGTATGTAAAGCTGGATCGTGTGCTGGTGGAGAATATCTCCAAACACTGGCAGGAGGTGCTTTATTATCCCGACACAAACTTCATTATGGGGGTTACGGGGGTTGAAGAAATCCATGGGGGAGGGGAAGGCATCCGGCTTGCCCAGAATGTTCCGAACCCTTTTGACGGTGTGACGGAATTTTCCCTTTTTCTGCCCAATTCCTCGAAAGTGTTGCTGGAGATTTATGACTTGAGTGGCAGGATCTCGGCAACCTATACGGGCTCGCTGGATCCGGGAAACCACCAGTTCAGAGCGCGGCTGGATGCTCCGCAAACCTACCTGCTCCAGGCTCATACCGCAGATGGCATGGTCCAGATTAAAATGGTCAACACAGGCCATGCGGGACGGAGCTCGATAGAATATCTCGGAAAGGTAAGTGTGCCTGATGCGGGAAAAGCGGACAAAGGGGGCACTGACCAGCCGTTTTCGTTTGGCGACGTCATGTTGTATAAAGGTTTTGTCCACTTGGCGGGGACAGAATACGAGAGTGCCCACGTATTGAAGGAGCAATACAATTCAGAGCTGATCCCGCTGATTTTCACATTGCCGTTGCCGACAGTGACCACGGATGCTGCGACCAATATCACGACATCGGAAGCCCAACTGAACGGCTCGGTCACGGGAGTGGCAGGGTATCCAGTCCTGGAGCGGGGCTTCGTGTTTGCCGACAATGCTGAACTGACGGGAGCAGTCACCTATACGGACAGTGCAGGGGACGGGAGTTTCCATGTCACGGTTTCCAACTTGCAGGTGGCCACCCGCTACTACTATCGCGCTTACGCCCAAACAGCGTTAGGCGTCCAACACGGTGGCATTCAGTTTTTCGACACGCAGGCCGAATTGCCTGAGGTGCATACACTCCAAGTAACTGATGTCAAGGCTTCAAGGGCCACTTGTGAGGGCAATGTAACCTACAATGGCGGCGCGTATGTGTCGGCACGGGGTGTCTGCTATAGCACCTCGCCCAATCCCACCCTTAGCGACAACTATACTACAAACGGCAATGGCGACGGCTCCTTCACAAGCCTAATTACTGGGTTAATAGCTGATACAACTTACTATGTGCGGGCGTATGCCACTAACAGCGTAGGCACCACCTACGGGGAGCAGTTGATCTTCACCACTCAGCCGCCTTTCTATTGCGGCATCGACTCTGTGGCCGATTACGACGGCAATGTCTATCACACGGTGGAGATTGGGCAGCAATGCTGGATAAAGGAGAACTTGCGCACCACTCACTACGAAGACGGGACCGCTATCCCTGTTGGCAGTGTTCTTTCCGAAAATGTTGCCTATCGTTATGCCCCGAACGACAACAGTGCTAATGTGCCCATTTACGGATATCTTTACAATTGGGCTGCGGTGATGCACGGTGCGGCCAGTAGCAGTGCCAATCCGAGCGGGGTGCAGGGCATTTGCCCCGATGGCTGGCATGTGCCAAGCGAAGCTGAATTAATGCAGTTGATAAACTTTGTGAGCAGCCAGAGCCAATATGGTTGTGGAGGAGACAACAGCAATATTGTCAAGGCGTTGTCATCAGCCATGGGATGGCAGTGCGTTAGTACAAATAACGTTTGCTATGCTGATTTCGACATTTCGCTCAACAATGCTACTGGATTCTCGGCTATACCTATAGGACATGCTGGCTATGGTATGTGCCAGTTTGGTTTTTCTGATTTCAGAACTTCTTGTAACATACGTTCTAGTACAGATCACTTCAATTATGGAGTGTATGGTGCGGCCACACTTGCAATAAGATATGACGGGATAAATATACACCCATATACTATTTGCTATGCCACATCTGTCCGCTGTCTGCTCGATGATTCGGGTGTGGACAGTTCTATTGCGGTCACACCTTTGGTGACCACTGTCAAAATTGAAGACATCACCTCTATGTCAGCCAGGACCGGTGGTTTTGTCTCGGGAAGCGGTGGCACTCCCGTGACTTCGCGCGGTGTCTGCTGGAGCACTACGCCTAACCCCACTGTGAACAACGGCCACACCTTTGACGGTGATGGTACAGGTGGCTATACAAGCGGCATTGCAGGCCTGGCTCCCGGCACCACTTACTATATCAGGGCCTATGCCACCAACAGCGCGGGCACGGCCTATGGGGAACAGCGGGTCTTCACCACCACTCACCCGATCAATGACAACATTCTGATTGATGCCCAGACCTGTCCTGGTGCAGACACTGTGACCGATTACGACGGCAATCTTTACCACACGCTCCAGCTCGGACAGCAGTGTTGGTTGAAGGAGAACCTGCGCACTACGCATTATGCCGACGGTACGGCAATTGCACCCGGAAGCAGTTCTTCTTTGACTGTCCCATACCGATATGCACCTCGGGGGCAAGATAGCAACGTGCCTCTTTATGGTTATCTGTACAACTGGGCGGCGGTGATGCGTGGGGATTCTTCAAGCAACGCCAACCCAAGTGGAGTGCAGGGCGTCTGCCCCACGGGGTGGCACGTGCCAAGTCTTTCGGAATGGGAACAGCTTGTCTCGTATGTGGGCGGTCAACCTCAATATGTGTGCGGCAGCGACAGCAGTTATATAGCCAAAGCATTGGCCTCTGAAATCGGATGGTATGAATCTACAAATGCATGCGCTCCGGGTAATGAACGATACACCAACAACGCCACCGGATTCTCGGCACTTCCTGCCGGATATTATCTAGCTCCAAGCGAATCGTATTCGAGTTTAACAGGCAGCTCTGTCTTTTGGTCTTCCTACTCAGATACTTTTCAGTTGCAATATTATAAATCCGGCGCGACTGTTAGCAACTTCGGCAATTCAGGCTATGCTTTTTCCGTCCGCTGTCTCCGGGATTAGCGGCTCTCCCGCTGCCATGCGCTTACCGTGTTGTTCACTATCACCATCCGGTTCACAAACGTGGAGTTGTAAAACATCGTCACCGAATCACGGATGGACTCGCACTGGGGATATCGTCGAAGTATGTCGCTCACCACGGCTTCACGGTGCCGCTCTCGGATTTCGTAATTGTTTTTGAAGAAATCTGATTGTACATATTCTGTCAGCTTGTCCGCAGAGGTGACTCCGCGGGCAGTCGCCGCCTTTTCCCAGTCCCAGAACGGCTGGAAAACAGCATCCACCGACTGTTCAATGCTCCTTTTGACCGCTTGCGGGAGTTGATTATAGGCACTTGTGACGGCGGTGTTTTCGTTTATCGCAGTTTCTGTATGGTTTGGTTCTGCCTGAGAAACAGGATTTGCAGGAGCAGTTTCAGGACCGGCTATATCATCATTCGTGATTTCCGAAACGGAGGCCTCTTGTTTTTCAATGTTTGGGTTCTCTTTGTCGCCGTCGTTATTGGGACGGAACAAGAACCATGCGCAGATGGCTAATACAATCACAAAGGCGATGGCTATGATAATGGGGGCGGTGTGCTCATGTCGTTGCAGCCGTTGCAGGATTTCCTCCGCATTGCTGTAACGTTTTTCACGGTTCTCCTGCGTACACTTGCGGGCGATGCGTCCGTATGCGTGCGGGAAGAGCTGCCGAAGGATCTTTCCAAAGGCGTATAGGTCGGCACGGCAGTCTATGGGCGAGCCCCCGGCCTTCTGCTCGGGTGCAGCGTAATGGTCAGAGCCTACAGGCTGTTTCAGCACGCCGTGCCAGTCGCTGTCCGCCAATCCGAAATCAATGATCTTGACATTGTGGCCATTTCGTGTGATGAGGATGTTGTCGGGTTTGAGATCGCGGTGAACAATCTGCATACTATGATAGTACGACATGGCGGACAGCAATTCCTTTGCGATTTTCATCCGCACTTTCCGGGGCGGATTCTGCTTCAGGAAGGCCTTTAGCGTAACGCCATCCACATATTCCATCACGATGCATGGCCCAGCCACAGGGTCGGTCTCCTTGCTGAAGATATGCGCAATGTTGGGGTGATCCATCTTCAGACCCAACTCAAACTCCTTGGTCAGCAGGCTGACATAGACCTCTTTGTGCTGGTACTCTGGCTTCAACCCTTTGATTATAAACCATTTACCATATCGTTGTGCTTTGTATAGTCGGTTGAACCCCTCGGATGGGATTTCCGAATAGGAGGTGAACACATCCGAGATTTTCTCGAAGGAGGAGGTGATTTCGCCGGAGGATGAGGAGTCGTTTGCAGTCATACTGATGAATTGGCTTGCAAAAGTAAAAAAAATATGCGAGCAGGAGAATATTTTGGAAAACCGAGTGGCCGGGCCCAATTATTTTTATGGAAAAGTGTACCTTTGCCGCCGGAATTTAACAAAAAACAAACTGACTATGTTTCAATTAGAAGATTATCCCTACAACGAAGAGCAATTGGCCAAGCGGCTCGCCGGGCTTGCCACCCAGGAGATGTCCTACATGGACGAGCAGGCCGCATACCGTTATATATTAAGTAGTATAGACCTGACCACCCTGGAGGGCAGCGACAACCGTCAGGCGGTGGTGGCGCTCTGCAAGAAGGCGCAGGCCTTCTATAACCCACAGCGCCAGGTGCCGTGCACGGCGGCGGTGTGCGTGTATCCTCCCTTTGTGGCCATCGCCAAGGAGGAGCTGAAAGGCACCGACATTAGTGTGGCCTCCGTGGCCGGCGCGTTCCCCGCAGGCCAGTCGCCCATCGAGATCAAGGTGGCCGAGGTGCGGTACGCCGTACACGAGGGCGCCGACGAGATCGACATGGTGATTTCGCGGGGCAAGTTTCTGGAAGGCCGTTATCAGGAGGTCTATGACGAGATCCGGGCCATCCGCGAGGCCTGCCCGAACGCATTGCTCAAGGTCATCCTGGAGACCGGCGAGCTGAAAACCCCGCAGAACATCTACAAGGCTTCCCAGTTGGCCATCGCCGCGGGCGCCGATTTCATCAAGACATCCACGGGCAAGATTGCGGTCAACGCCACGCCCGAAGCATTCCTCATCATGATGGACGCCATCAAACGGCACTACAAGGAGACGGGGAAGATGGTCGGCATCAAGGCGGCGGGCGGCATCTCCGATCCGGACGATGCGCTCCGATATGTGAACCTTCTCACCGCCGTTTTGGGTAAGGATTGGCTTTCAAAACGTTACTTTCGGATAGGTGCAAGCCGCCTTGCCAACCGCGTTTTCGAGAAAATCAAATAAAAATTTTCGTAAATGGTGGATTGTGAACAAAATAATTGTATTTTTGCACCCCAAAAAAATAGAAACATTTAGTATTAACAATTAAAACATTAAAGTTATGACGAAAGCTGATATCGTTAATGAAATTTCCAACAAAACTGGATTTGACAAAAACAGCGTCCAAACCATCGTTGAAGTGTTCATGTCAAGTGTGAAGAACTCCATGGTTGGCGGTGAGAATGTTTACCTCAGAGGCTTTGGTAGCTTCATCATCAAACAAAGAGCTCAGAAGACGGCCCGCAACATCTCCAAGAAAGAGACGATCACCATCCCGGCTCACAACATTCCCGCTTTCAAACCCTGCAAGACTTTCGTTAACGCCGTCAAGAAATCCACAAAATAACAATCTTTAAAATCTTCTAATTATGCCAAGCGGTAAGAAAAGAAAGAGACATAAAATGTCCACTCATAAAAGAAAAAAACGTCTGAGAAAGAACAGACATAAAAACAAATAATCTTTTATGAGTTAAATTAGGATGAAAACTAAATGAAACGCTTACGCGCTTTGTTTAGTTTTCATTGTTTTATAACCCCCACACCCATGAGTGAAACTGAAATTACGAAAGAAATCATACTGACCTCCCACGCCAACGAGGTGCAGGTGGCTCTTCTCGAAGACAAGAAGTTGGTGGAAATCCACTCGGAGAAGGCCTCCATGCAGTTCTCGGTCGGCGACATATACCTTGGAAAAGTGCGGAAGATCATGCCGGGACTGAACGCCGCATTCGTGGATGTCGGCAGCGAGAAGGATGCTTTCCTACACTATCTGGACCTGGGCGTCAACGCCCGTACCATCAACGCCTTCGTCAGCCAGGCCATCACCACCGGCAAGCGGAGCATCAGCCGTGTGCAGTACCTGGAAGAGGTGCCCAAGAACGGCAAGATCAGCGACGTGCTCACCTCCGGGCAGCAGATCATGGTGCAGGTGGCCAAGGAGCCCATCTCCACCAAGGGTCCGCGCATCACCACGGAGATCTCGTTTGCCGGACGCTACCTCGTGCTCGTGCCCTTCGGCGACAAGGTGTCCGTATCGCAGAAGATACGCAACTCAGCCGAGCGCAAGCGTCTCAAGAGCATGATGCAGGGGATCCGCCCGCGCAACTTCGGCATCATCATCCGTACGGTTGCCGAAAACAAAAGCCTGGAGGAACTCTCCGCCGACCTGGACTCGCTGCGCTACAAGTGGGACACCGCCGTGGAGAACCTTTTCGCCTCCAAGGCCCCCATGCGCATCATCCAGGAGATGGACTGCATCTCGTCCATCCTGCGCGACATGCTCAACGACTCGTTTCAGTCCATCTATGTGGACACTCCGGAAGCCTTCAAGGAGGTGAAAGCCCTCCTGCACAAATATTCGCCCGAGAAAGAGGACATCCTGAAGCTGTACAAGGAAAAACAGCCCATCTTCGAGCATTTCAACGTGGCGAAACAGATCAAAAGTTCCTTCGGGAAGGTGGTGACCGTAAAAAACGGCGTGTATCTTATCATTGAGCACACCGAAGCCATGCACGTCATCGACGTCAACAGCGGCAACCGCGTGAAATCGAGCCAGACACCTGAGGAGAACGCGTTGAACACCAATATGATCGCCGCTGCCGAGATTGCACGCCAGCTGCGCCTGCGCGATATGGGCGGCATCATCACCATCGACTTTGTGGATCTCCACGACGCCCGCAACAAGGTGACGCTCAACAAGGCCATGACCGAGTTTATGCGCAACGACAAGGCAAAGCACACCATCCTGCCACTCAACAAGTTCTGCCTCATGCAGATCACCCGCCAGCGTGTGCGTCAGGCCACCATTATCGAGACCACGGAACAGTGTCCCACCTGCAAGGGCACCGGCAAGATAAAACCGCCCATCCTGATAGAAGATGAGTTGGACAATACCTTGGAGTTCCTGTTTGACAAGCAGCAGGAGTCCAAAATCACCATCATGGTGCATCCGTTCGTGTATGCCCATTTGAAACATGGTTTCCCCTCCATTTTAATGAAATGGAGATGGAAATACAAAAAAAGAATCCGTCTCGTGGCCAACCAGAGTTACTCCTTGTTTGAGCACCATTTTTTCAACGCCAACATGGATGAAATCATCCTTTGGAACGAACCCGCCAGCGAATAAAACCTTATATATAAAACTGTTATGGACGTACCATCCGATATCATGACCAAAATGGAACGCTTTTGCGCCTTCCAAGAGCGTTGCGAGCAGGAAGTTCGCAACAAGCTCCGCGAAACGCCCATCTCCACCGCCCAGCGCGACGAGATCGTCCGCCGCCTGAAGGAGCACGACTTCCTGAACGAGCAGCGTTTCATTGAGACGTTCATTCGGAGCAAACTCCATGACCAGTGGGGAAAACTGAAAATCAGGGAGGGGCTCTATCAGAAAGGGGCGGATTCCTCCCTGCTTCAGGAGGCGATAAATGCCATTGACGAGGAGGAATACGCGCAGGTTTTGCAAAGCGCCATCGAAAAATGGAAACGCTTGCATCCGGCAGACGCCGACAACAGGAACAAAGTCCTGCATGGTCTGTTGGCCAAAGGCTTTGAGGTGGGCGAAATCCTGCAGGCCCTGCGCTCATGATAACACGAATGTCTTCCATTCCTTAAAAACATTATAAACATTATAAACCTAAAATCTTTATGACCACGAACGACCAGATTAAAGAACTCCGTAGCAGGCTCGGTGAGCTAAGGAGGTATCTTTGACATCGACGGGAAGAAAAATGAAATAGCCGACAAGGAGCGTATCACGCAGCAGGACGGATTCTGGGACGACCCGAAGTCCGCCGAGAAGTTGCTGCGCGAAATCAGTGCGGTGAAATCCTGGGTGTCGGAATACGAGAAGGCCGACGAAGAGTGGGACGAGCTGAGTGTAATCAATGAATTTTTCCAGGCGGGAGATGCCACCGAGGCAGAGCTGGATGAAGCCTACCAGAAGGTGTTGAAGTCCGTCGAGACCTTGGAGTTCCGCAATATGATGCGCGACGAGGAGGACTCACTAAACGTCATCATCAACATCAATTCGGGCGCTGGCGGCACAGAGAGTTGCGACTGGGCGGAGATGCTCCTGCGCATGTACACGCGCTGGGCTGAACGCAACAACTACAGCATCAAGTTGTTGGACAGACAGGAAGGGGATGTGGTCGGCATCAAGTCCGTATCCATCGAATTGGATGGTCCCTACGCATACGGGTATCTGAAAAGCGAAATCGGCGTACACCGTCTTGTGCGCCTTTCGCCCTTTGACGCGGCCAACCGTCGGCACACGACGTTTGCCTCTGTCTTCGCCTATCCGGTCATCAACGACGACATCGTTATTGAAGTCAGTCCGGCGGACATCAGCTGGGACACCTACCGCTCGTCGGGCCACGGCGGCCAGAACGTCAACAAGGTGGAGACCGCTGTGCGCCTGCACCATCATCCGTCGGGCATCATCGTGGAGTGCCAGGTGACGCGCTCGCAGATACAGAACCGAGAGATGGCCATGCGCATGTTGAAATCGCGACTGTACCAAATAGAATTGGAGCGCAAGCGGGAGAAGCTCGCCGACATCGAGCAGACCAAGAAGAAGATAGAGTGGGGAAGCCAGATCCGGAGTTATGTGCTGCAGCCCTACAAGATGGTGAAAGACCTGCGCACGGGCTGCGAAACCTCCAACGTGAACGCTGTTCTGGACGGCGAAATCGACGACTTCATCAAGGCATATCTGATGTCTTGCAATTGTTGATAATTGGTAACAAGTTTTTTTGCATAATAGAAAAACTGTGATTACTTTTGCAGTACGTCTATTCAAAACCTTAAATACACAAATTACAACAAGTTATGAACCAAGATTACGTTTTAGTGGCGGGTCGTTCGAACCCTGAGCTTGCCAAACGCATTGCCGAGCACCTGAAAAAGGACCTTTTCCCGGTGGACATCCTCCAGTTCAAGGACGGCGAAATCCAAGTCTATTTCAACGACACGATCCGTGGCAAGGATGTGTTCATCATCCAACCCACCTTCTCGCCCGCCGACAACATCATCGAGTTGCTGATCACCATCGACGCGGCCAAGCGCGCCTCCGCACGCAACATCATCGCGGTGGTGCCCTACTTCGGCTATGCCCGTCAGGACCGGAAGGACAAACCGCGTACCTCCATCGGAGCCAAGCTGATGTGCAATCTGTTGACCGCCGCCGGTGTGAGCCGTATCATCACAATGGACCTCCACGCCGACCAGATTCAGGGCTTCATCGAGGTGCCTGTGGACCATCTGTTCGCCTCCAACGTCTTCATCCCCTACATCCGCAATCTCAACATGCCGGACATCTGCATCGCCTCTCCCGACACTGGCGGTACCAAACGCGCCTCCACCTATGCCAAGGCGTTGAACTGCGATTTGGCTATCGGTTACAAACAGCGTGTGAAACAGAACGAGGTGGCCTCCCTGCAGATTATCGGTGAGGTCAAAGACAAAGATGTCATCATCGTGGACGACATCATTGACACGGCCGGTACGCTCTGCAAAGCTGCCGCCCGTATCAAGGAGATGGGAGCCCGCAGCGTACGCGCCATGTGTGCCCACGGCCTCTTCTCCGGCAGCGCCATCCAAAACATCGAAAACTCCGTACTGGACGAGGTGCTCGTGACCGACACGATTCCCTTGCGGGCCGAGTGCTCCAAGATCAAACAGATCTCCGTCTCGCAACTCATGGCCGAAGTGATCCAAAGCGTGATAGAGAACACCTCCATTTCCACCCATTATTACGTATAAAAAAAGCTATAAACAGCATACTCTGCAAGTCCGATGTTTGACAGCGACATGCCACATCGGACTTTCTTTTATTAATCAAGACCGTCATGGAAGAAAAAAACAGCAGCATACACGAAGAAGAGGGCCGGCAACTCGGCAAATATGACCTCATTGCGGAATTCGCCAAATATTTCCCAAAGTCCAATGCCTCCACCGTAGTGGGCATCGGCGATGATGCGTCCGTCATCGACCCGTCTGGGCAGCAGGTCGTCACCTCCACCAAGGTCTTCATGGAGAATGTCCACTTCGACCTCACCTACGTGCCGTTTCGGCATCTAGGATACAAGGTCGTCACGGTGGCGGTGTCCGACATCTTGGGCATGAACGCTGTGCCCACGCAGTTGTCGGTAAGCATTTCCGTTTCCAACCGTTTCAACCTGAAGGCTGTCAACGAGTTGCTGGACGGCATTGCCACCTGTTGCGAGGGTGCTAATATCGACGTGGTGGGCTTGGACGTGGCCACCTCGCGGCGCGACTTGGTCATTGCCATCACCGCCATCGGTGAGTGCGAGCCGGCACACTTGGTAAACCGGCAGGGCGCGAAGGAGAACGAGCTCATCTGCGTGTCCGGCGACTTTGCCGCCGCCTACGCGGGACTGCTGCTGCTGGAACGGGAGAAGAAGGTGTTCGAGGTGAACCCGGACACGCAGCCCGACTTTTCCGGCAAGGACTATCTGCTGCGCCGCCAGCTCAAGCCGGAGCCCCGCATCGACATCGTGGAAGCCTTGCGTCGGGAGAACATCATCCCCACCGCCATGACAAACGTGGCCGACGGCCTCGCCGCCGCCGTCATGCAGATATGCCGGGCCTCGCACGCCGGATGCGCCATCTTTGAAGAGAAACTCCCCATGACGGAACTCACCTTCACCACGCTGAAAGACCTGGACATCGTACACACCGTGGCCGCCCTCAACGGCGGTGACGACTACGAACTGATGTTCACCATCCGGCAGGCCGACTACGAGAAACTCAAACAGATTGAGAATGTGTCCATTATCGGCTATATCAAGGAAGAAGCCGATGGCTACAAGCTGATTACCGGCGATAACCATCAGGTGGAAATCAAGGCCCAGGGATTTGCCCAGATGCAGAAATCCTAATCACCAACTTTTCAAACGATGAACAGCAAGACCGAATTTTCCATCGGCAACGTCAGAATCGGAGGCAATGCGCCTGTGGTGGTGCAGTCGATGACCAACACCGACACAATGGATGTGGCGGCCACTGTGGCACAATGCCATCGCATGATGCAGAACGGGGCGGAGATGATCCGCATCACCGTGCCCTCGCTGAAAGAGGTGGAGCCGTTACGGCAGATTAAAGAGCGTCTTCGGGCCGAGGGCATACAAACGCCCATCGTCGCCGATGTGCATTTCAACCCCAAGGTGGCGGAAGCCGTGGCTTCTGTGGTCGAAAAGGTACGCATCAATCCGGGCAACTATGTGGACAAGCGCAACTTCTCCCACCTGGACTTGAACGATACAGAATACGCCGCTGCCGTGGAGCGCATGGCTATGCGTGCCGCGCCGCTGCTGGAACAATGCCGGAAACATGACACGGCCATCCGCATCGGCATCAACCACGGCTCGCTCTGCGACCGCATCGTGAGCCGTTACGGCAACACCCCGAATGCCATGGTCCAATCGGCACTGGAATGGATTGACATCTGTGAACGATATGATTTCCACAAAGTGGTCATCTCCATGAAATCCAGCAACGTGCTGACCATGATGGAAGCCACCATTCTGCTGCATGAGGAGATGGAGAAGCGGGGTTGCACCTATCCGTTGCATCTGGGTGTCACGGAAGCCGGCAGCGGGCTGGAGGGGCGCGTGAAATCTGCCGCCGGCATTGGCGCGCTACTGCTCATGCACGTGGGCGACACCATCCGCGTATCGCTCACCGAGCCGCCGGAGCAGGAGACACCCTTCGCGCACACACTACTGCGGGCCGTACAACAAACACGTCCGGAAGACGCCGATGTTCAAGATGATACGCTTGTGTTTTCCAGTGATGACACCGACTTCGACCTGTGGATGGCCAAGGCCGCCACATTGGCCGGTTATGCCTATTTCAAGCATCGCATCCGGGACATCCGTTTGGAAAACCCGCATTTTCCGGAAACCGAAATCCGGAAT
Source organism: Bacteroidales bacterium (assembly GCA_017551725.1). Classification (GTDB taxonomy): domain Bacteria; phylum Bacteroidota; class Bacteroidia; order Bacteroidales; family WCHB1-69; genus F23-D06. The sequence continues at coordinate 96,495 of JAFZKY010000057.1, read as the reverse complement.
CTGGAAGCTGTCATTCTCCAGGCCTGCCGCATCCGCATGACCAAGACGGACTTCGTATCCTGTCCCTCCTGCGGACGCACACAATACGACATCCAGTCCGTCCTGACCAAGGTCAAGGAGCGGTTTTCCGGTTATCCGGGACTTAAAATAGGGGTGATGGGATGTATTGTCAACGGGCCGGGAGAGATGGCCGACGCCGACTTCGGCATTGTGGGTGCCTCGAACGGGTTGGTTTGTGTTTATAAAGGGAAACAACGGCTTACGGGTGCCGTCACGGTGGATGAGGCCTTGGATCAGCTGGCACAATTAGTAGGGGAGTGGTCGTTATAGGGCCATCTGGCGCACGGCTTCCCAGATGACGATACCCGCCGCAATCGTCACATTCAGCGAATGTTTGGTGCCGAACTGCGGGATTTCCACGGCGGCATCGCAAACGGGCAGCAGGCGCTCGTCAACGCCAAACACCTCGTTGCCCACCACCAAGGCCACCTTTTCGTAGTCTTTAAAATTGACATCCTGCAATTTGCGGGATTCGTCCACCTGTTCGACCATCAGGACGGCGTAGCCTTCCTGTTTCAAACGTTCGGCCAGCGGCATCACATCTTCCGCATATTCCCAGTCCACGCTCTCCGTGGCGCCCAAGGCTGTCTTGCTGATCTCCTTGTTGGGCGGGCAGGCCGTGATGCCGCACAAGTACAGCTTTTCAATCTTGAAAGCATCGCAGGTGCGGAAAACAGAACCCACATTGTTCATGCTACGAATACTGTCCAAGACCACCACAATCGGAACCTTCTCCTGCGCCTTGAACTGCTCAGGAGAGATGCGGTGCAACTCTTCCATGGATAATTTCTTCATCGCTAAAAAGGCATGGAGTTGTCTTGGGGAATATCATACGGGCCGCCATCATCCTCGTTGAAGCTGGCATCGATGGTGTCGAAATGCGTGTTGGGCATAATACGGGCATTGGTGTCGGCACTTTCGCCCTCCTCGGAGAAGAGAACCGTATCCACATCCGAAAACTTGGTATATTGTTTCTGAAAACGAACCCTGATATTGCCGTTGCTGCCGTGACGGTTTTTCTCGAACATGATTTCCGCAAGGCCGGCGGCTGGAGTCTGGTCCTCTTCAAAGACATCCATGTGATAATATTCCGGACGATAGATGAACAGCACCATGTCGGCATCCTGCTCGATGGAACCCGACTCACGAAGGTCGGAAAGCATGGGGCGTTTGCTGCCGCCACGGGTCTCCACGGCACGGCTCAGCTGGGCCAATGCGATGACGGGAATATCCAACTCCTTGGCCAACGCCTTCAGTGAACGGGAGATATAGCTGATTTCCTGTTCACGGTTGCCGCCTTTCGAGGAACCGTCGGCATTACCTTGCATCAACTGCAAGTAGTCCACAATCACCAATTTAATGTCGTGTTTGTGCTTCAACCGACGGCACTTGGCGCGCAAATCGAAAACAGACAGGGCAGGAGTGTCGTCGATAATCAGGTTGGAAGTTTCCAGCCTGCCCACATTATCCATCAACTTCTGCCACTCCTCTGCCGTCAGCGTGCCCTTGGAGATGTGTTCGGAATTGACGCCGGATTCCATGGAGAACATACGTTGCACGAGCTGCGTAGCCGACATTTCCAGCGAGAAAAAGGCTACTGGCATATTGTAGTCGATGGCGGCGTTGCGGGCGATGGTCAACACAAAGGAGGTCTTGCCCATACCGGGACGACCGGCCATAATAATGAGGTCGGACTTCTGCCAACCGCCTGTTTTTTCGTCGATGGCGCGGATTCCGCAAGGCACGCCCTGCAGCTCGTCCGAATGTTCCCGTATTTGGTTCAGGTTGTCAAGCGCGGTGCGCACCACCTGATGCAGTTCCTTGCTATCGCGTTTGAAATTGCTTTCAATGATGTTGAAAATCTTCGTCTCCGCCTGGTCAAGCAGTTGCAGCACATCCGCCGACTCGTCGTAGGAATCCGTGATGATACTGTTACAATTGTGGATAAGCTCGCGCACCACGAATTTCTCCATCACGATGCGGGCATGGTATTCAACGTTTGCCGAAGAGGTCACACGGTTGGTGAGCATTGCCAGATAGGACGCGCCACCCACGACATCAAGGAGTTTGTCCTTGCGCAACTGGTTGGTCACCGTCAGCAGGTCGATGGGCTCGGCCATGCCGAAGAGCTTGTTGATGGCGGAGAAGATATGCTGGTGGGCTTCCAGGTAGAACATCTTGGGTGAAAGCACATCCAACACCGATGTGACGGCGTTGTCGTCAATCATCAGGGCACCCAATACGGCCTCTTCAAACTCTATGGCTTGAGGGGTGAGCTTGCCCGTTACCCCCATCACCGTCTCCATCCGGTTATACGATAATCCTTTTGCCTGTCTTTTATCTGTAACAGTCTTGTTTTCCATAAATTAAACTACTTGAGAATTGACATGTAATCACGGCGCAAATATCGAAAAAAAAAAGTCAGGCTTCCACCCGACTTTCATAAAGTTATGAACAACCCGCCCTCTCACGGCAGAAAACCGGCATGGAATGTGTAGGGCAGCAGGTCTTCGACACAGTGAAAATGATAGACAGGACCCTCCTGTCCGGCGAGGATGACCTCGATAGGCTGGTTGAATTTGCTTTCATACTCATAGAGTACCTGCCGGCAGCTTCCGCAGGGCGACACCGGCTGTTTCAGGACCTCCACCGGGTTGATGGCTGTGATGGCGATCTTGGAAAACGGCACCTCCGGATATTGGGCCGAAGCGGCAAATGCCGCCGTCCGCTCCGCACAAAGCCCCGCCGGGAAGACGGCGTTCTCTTGGTTGCAGCCAGTGACAACCTTGCCGTTGTTCATCAGCACCGCCGCCCCGACTTGAAAGCGGGAGTAGGGGGCATACGCACGTCGCGCAGCCTCTTCTGCCTGGGCGATGAGTGCCATCAATTCAACCGGCACTTCGCTGCGGTCCTCATAAACGATGATTTTAGAAGTTAGTTCAACGGTCTTCATATTGTAGTGGTTTTATTTTTTGAACAACTCTGAATGTGTACCAGTGTTTGTCATAATCATGCGAAGTTCATTGTCATATTGTTCCCAAATCAAAAGCCAGTCCGGTTGAATATGACACTCCCATTTCCCAGCATATTGGCCATGCAGTCTATGCGGTTTATATTCAGGTGGGAGTGCACCATCTTCTCTTAAAATGGAAATTGCAGTATGGATCAATCTCAAATTTCGACCTTGTTTTTGACAGCGCTTTAAGTCTTTTTTAAACTGATTAGTATATTCAACAGAGTACATTTCACCAATTCCCCTCCCCAAGAATTTGATTAAACATGTCATCTACACTTTCCGCTTTGTAAACCCGCCCCAAACGAATATCCTCATCAGCTTTTTCTATTTCGTTTTTAGGACGATCGGAATTGGATGTGTATTTTATCTTCATCTCTTTAGCCAAGGCAATAAACAAATCCAATTGGGATTTTTTCTTTGTGGTTATAGTAATTGTTGCCATTTCGTTATTGTTTTATTTTGCAAAAATATAAAATAAGGAATAACTACAACTATTTATACGAGAAAAAACGTTCTACAAATAGTAAAAAGCAGGATCGTTATTTTCTTTCAGGACATTAATTTTATAACACTCCCCGAATAGCTTCAATATCCTTGATTCCTTCCCTTTCACACAGCGCCTCCAGCTCGGCGAGGATATCGCGACCTGCTGTGGGGTTGGTGAAGTTCACCGTGCCGATCTGCACCGCCGAAGCGCCAACCATGATGAATTCCAGCACATCGGTGGCGGTGGAGATGCCGCCGATGCCGACCACGGGCACGTGCACGGCCTTGCACACCGAGTGAACCATGCGCAGGGCTATCGGCTTGATGGCGGGACCGGAAAGCCCGGCATACAAATTTTGGAACACGGATTTCCGAGTGCGTATGTCAATGGCCATGGCCTGGAAGGTGTTCACCAGCGAGAGCGAGTCGGCTCCGGCCTCTTCGCAGGCGAGTGCCATTTCAACGATGTTTTCGGCATTGGGCGACAGTTTGACCATCAAGGGTTTGTTGCACACCTGGCGCACAGCAGCCACCACCTCCTTCGCAACGTCGGCCTTCAGTCCGAACGCCATACCTCCGCTCTTCACATTGGGACAGGAGATATTGAGCTCCAGCATGTCGATGTCCGCACGGGAGAGCATTTCGGCCCCCGCCACATAGTCCTCCATACAGCTGCCGCCCATGTTGGCAATCAACACGGTGTCGAACTTGCGCATGGCGGGGATTCCGTCCCGAATGAAAGCCTCCACGCCGGGATTCTGCAGTCCCACGCTGTTCATCATACCCGAGGGCGTTTCAAAGACGCGGATGCCGTCGTTGCCGTCTTTGGGGTTGAGTGTCAGCCCTTTGGAACTGATGCCGCCGAGGCAGCCCACATCATACAACTCGTTATACTCGCCGCCGAAGCCGAACGTGCCGGACGCGGCGATAATGGGATTCTTGAAGAAAACTCCGTTTATGGTCGTGGATAATGTCATGACATTCGTTTTTGATTAGTGAAACAACAGATGGGCGGGGAAGACTGGTCCATCCTTGCAAACCCGCTTCATGCCTTCCGTTGTGCGGATACTGCATCCGAGGCAGGCGCCGATACCGCAGGCCATCCGGTGCTCCATGGAACACCAGCAAGGGACCTCTTTCCCGGCACACATCGCGGCCACCTTGCGCATCATGATTTCCGGACCGCAGGTGAACACGGCATCGTAGGCTTCTGGCTTCAGCAGGTCGGTGACAAAACCGTGGTATCCTTCGTCGCCCTTTTCCGTGGCCACGAAGATGGCATGGGCGTAGGGTTCGAACTCCTCCAAGGCGAACATCGTGTCGCGATAGCCCACAAACACATCCGTCTCGATGCCCAAGTCGTGAAGATCGCGGGCCGTATGGCAGAGTGGGGGAATGCCCAATCCGCCGCCCACGAGGGCCACCTTGCCCTTGACTTCCCGCACGGGGAAACCCGTGCCCAGAGCGCCCAGGAGCATGACCGTATCACCCGGACGCAAGACGGAAAGCCACCGCGTGCCCTTGCCGATGACTCGGTACATAAAATATAATGTATCCTCATCTGCCTTGAAGAGGCTGATGGGACGCATGAGCGTCAGCTCTTTGTCCCAACATTTAAGCATAAAAAATTGGCCGGCGGCCACCACAGCACCGCGGCGTTCCACCTTCAGAACGAAGATGTCATCCGTGAGCTGTTCCTGGCCGACGACCTTGGATTCAAAATAGTCCATATTGTTATTGGTTTTCTGCGATGGCACGGAGGATGTCGTCGCGCATACGTATGGCTTCCTGTCGGGCGCAGCCGGCGAAATCCTGTTCGCCGTGTTCCTGCTTGCGGTAGGCCAGCAGGATGCCCCGCGAGGAGTTGACCACACCTCCGTTACCGTCTTTCAAATACTTGGCAATATCCTCCGCCTTGCCGCCCTGCGCCCCATATCCCGGAATCAGGAAGAAGGTCGTGTCCAGCATGGCGCGGATCTCCGCCGCCTCGTCGGAATGGGTGCAACCCATCACACCGCCCACGCCGGAGAAGCCGCATTGGCCGATGAAGTCCTTGCCGAGCTCGTTGATTTTCTTGCCCACCACATGATACACGCGTTGGTCGCCCGTCGGGAGGTACTCAATATCCTTGGCCCCCTCGTTTGAGGTTCGGATCAGGACAAAGAGTCCCTTGCCCTGTTCTTTGACGTAAGGCAGGTATGGGTTCAGGCTGTCGAGGCCCATGTAGGGACTGAGCGTGATGAAATCCGCTTCAAAGTCGCCGGCAAAGTGCGCTTTCGCATACATTTCCGCCGTCTTGGCAATGTCACCACGTTTAATGTCAGCAATTGCAACAGCTTTATTATTGCGAAGATATTGCAATGTCTTACTGTAAGCCTTTAAGCCCGGGAGCCCGTAGGATTCGTAATAGGCAATCTGCACCTTGTAGCAGGCGGCCACATCCAACGTGGCGTCAATCAACGCCTTGTTGAACTGGAAAAGGCCTTCTTCAACCGTCTGGTGCTGTTGTGCGAACCAGTCGGGCAAATAGCTGTAGTCTGTGTCCAATCCAACGCACACATGGCCGTTGGCGGACACTTTTTCGAACAATCTGTCAATCATTATGTTCATGGCAGCGGGGTAGGGTGGAGTATGTTTATTCTCTGACTTTCAAGATGAAACCGGTACCATGGGCGTTGCAAATCTCAACGAGCGGCTGATAGCCCTCTTCGTATTTCACTTTGCGTTTGCCCTTGACCTTGGGAAGAATATGGCCGATGTCGTCCACTTGCAGGTAGGAACGGAGTTTTGTCAGGAAAACATCCATGCTTCTGCCGACGGTCTGGTCTTCGTCGCCCCAGACTTCCTTAAGAATGATTTCACGTGGGATGAGTTTGTTTTTATGGTCGAGGAGGAGTTTGAGCAGCTCGGCTTCCTTGCGGGTGAGGGTGCGGGTGACGGTGGGGTGGATGAGCTGCATTCCGCTGTAGTTGAAGGTGAAGTTGCCCATTTTGTAGATGCGTTCCTGATAGATGGTGTCCACCGTCGGGCGGGCCTTGCGGCAGCGTTTCAGGATAGCTTGGATGCGGAGCTCAAGTTCCTCTATGCTGAACGGTTTGGCAACGTAGTCGTCACAACCCAGCTTGAAGCCCTTGATGCGTTCCTCCTTGCTGGCCCGTGCCGTCAGGATGATGACCGGAACATCCTCGTCGATGCGGCGGATGTCCTGCAAGAGCGCGAAACCGTCCTTGCCGGCCGTCATGATGTCAATGATGCACAAATCGTACAATTTCGTGTTGAAACCCTTGGCGGCCGAGTCCGTGTTGTTGAAATCCACGACCTCATAGCCGTTCAGTTCCAAATAATCCTTAATGACATAGCGGAGATTCTCGCTATCGTCAACAAACATGATTTTTCCTTTTGTCTTTTCCATAAATACCTTGTAATTATTATTTTAAAATTCGTTTTTTCAAAATTGCCTAAAACTGCGCAGGATAGCGCGATGTGATTTTTTTAAGGGTGCAAATATATAAAAAAATGCAATATCACCCGAAAAATGTTAAAAATTTATTTCCACGATTTCTTAATATTTTTTTGTACTTTTGCCGTTCTAAACGACATTTTAAACATGAAAAAGAGACTTCTAACCGTTTTGGCCCTGTTTTTTGCCATAACTTGTTCAATAACAGCACAAAACGATTTTTCAAAGGCCGTTGTCGGATTCTATAATTTGGAAAACCTGTTTGACACCATCAACGATCCGAACAAGAACGACGAACAGTTCCTGCCCGAAGGAAGCTACCAGTGGACATCCCAACGTTATCTGCAGAAACTCGACCGTCTGTCGCAGGTCATAGCCGACATGATGAAACTGGAGGGCGGACTTGTGGTGCTCGGCGTGTCGGAGGTGGAGAACGAGCAGGTGCTGCTCGACCTGGTCGCCACGGAACGCCTGCGCCCGTTCGGGCTCAAGGTGTGCCACCACGAATCGCCCGACCGCCGAGGGGTGGATGTCTCCTTCCTGTATAATCCCGCCCGTTTCCGCGTGATCGACACTGCGGCCTTCCCGCTGGTGGTCCCGGACCAGCCCGAGTTCATCTCCCGCGACCAGTGGCTGATGACCGGCATCCTCGACGGGAGCGACACGCTCTACATCCTGGTCAACCATTGGCCCTCCAAGTCGGGAGGGGAGCGTAGAAGCCTGCCCGGGCGACTGGCCGCCGGCTCGCTCTCGCATGACATCGCCACGGGTATCCTCGCCAAGCACCCCAGCGCCAAAATCATCATCATGGGCGACTTGAACGACAATCCAAACTCCAAGGCGATCATGGAGAACCTTGGCACAAAAACAAATACCAAAAATTTGACCCACAACGACTTATACAACCCAATGTGGAAGATGTACCGCGACGGCATCGGCTCGTACGCCTACCGCGACTCCTGGGAGATGCTCGACAACATCATCATCTCCGGCGGTCTTGTCACGCCCGCAAAAGGGTACAGATATCAGTCCGCACACGTCTTTCGCAAAAGCTATTTGTTCACCAAATCCGGCTCCTACATGGATTACCCGTTCCGCATGTATGCCGGCGGTGTCTATCAGGGCGGCTACAGCGACCATCTTCCCGTCTATATCATTTTGAATAAATAATTTAAAACTATGGATAAAAGATTAGTCATCATCCCGACGTACAACGAGAAAGAGAACATAGAGAACATCATCCGGACCATCTTCAGCCTGATTGATGTACATATTTTAATCATCGACGACGGCAGCCCCGACGGCACCGCCAACATCGTCAAGGGCCTCATGCCGGAATTCGACGGCAGACTGTTTATCGAAGAGCGGAGCGGCAAGCTGGGTCTCGGCACTGCCTACATCCATGGTTTCAAGTGGGGGCTGGCCCGCGATTACGACTTCATGTTCGAGTGTGACGCCGACTTCAGCCACGATCCGCACGACCTGCAACGCCTGTATGATGCGTGCGTAGAGCAGAATGCGGATTTGGCCATCGGGTCGCGCTACTGCAACGGCATCAGCGTGGTGAACTGGCCGCTGGGCCGACTGATGATGTCCTATTTCGGCTCCATGTACGTGCGCACTGTGCTGGGCATACCTGTACACGACACCACCGCCGGTTTCAAATGCTACAGGGCTAATGTGTTGAATGCCATTAATTTTGATGCAATCAAGCACATCGGCTACGGTTTCCAGATTGAGATGAAATTCATCGCTTACAAACTGGGGTTCAAAATTGTGGAAGTGCCCATTATTTTCCGCGACCGTACCATGGGAACCTCCAAGATGAGCGGCGGCATCTTCCGCGAGGCCATCTTCGGTGTCATCGGCCTGAAATTGAGGAGTCTCACCAAGAAGTGGAAGAAGGAGATCCGGAATTCGTAATTACTGTTGATCTGTTGGTATGCAATTAATCTTTATTATTTCAATTTTCCTTTGTTGTTTTTTGGGTTACAAGTTTATAATTAGGATTATTAGAGAAATAAAAAAATAGAATGAACATACTTGTGAAAGAAGGGCGGATGAAATATTTGCCCTTTTTCCTTGTCTGTTGCTTTCGATTTAACATAATATAAATTATCGGACAAATGGGTCTGTTTGCAATCAACAAGTCAACAAAGGCTTCGTACGTCATATAAGGCCATCATACACAGCAAGAAAAACACTAACAATATCGCGCTGAGAATACGATTTTCGGATATGTTTCGATTAACCGCCCGAAAATTGAAAATCCGATGATTGCCTTTAGCGACGCTCGAAAATCAAATTCTCGTCGCTGAGCGTATTCCCGGACATCTGTGCAGAAATCTTGTCAAAGGATGCGGATTTGACATCGTCCAGGACGAACGGCAAACGGTAGTCGGATTTTTGCGCGGTGAGCTGGATGTTCCTGAAGGTGATTCCGTCCACATGGCGGACAAAGAATCCCCATGCTGGCAATTCCTTAAATTGAGAGAACTCCGGATAGGCTTTCGGCATCTCCGGCACCCTGTCCAGCTCGTCGGGCCGGATGCGAGCCACCATCGAGTCGCCGCCACCCGGGTAATTTAACATAATATTTTCCAACGTGACATTCTCAATATGCGATTCGGGAAGTCCCACCACAGACGAGGGCGATATGTTTCGGGGATTGTCCTCGATGGGTCCTTCGTACTCGTAGCCGGCATCCGCCTTCGTGGCGGGCACGGTACAGGTCACGTTGCGCACGGTGATGTTCTTCATCGTGCTGATCTTGCCAGCGGGACGGCGGCGGTCACCCACCACAATGTAGATGGGATTCCCAACGTTTTTGGCCGTCAGGCTGTCCACCAGGATATCCTCGCAAACGCCGCCGTCCACGCTCTGGATGGTGATGGCGCTGCGATAGGTATTGTACACGGTGTTGCCGATGATGCGGATGTTCTTGAAGCCGCCCAGCCCGAAAGTGCCTAACTTGATGCCGTTGGCGCTGGAGCGTGCCGTGCAGTTGCGCACCTCCACATTCTGGCAAAGCGCGTCTTTACTGTGCGATTTCAGGCAGATGGCATCGTCGGACGAGTTAAAATAGCTGTTTTTCAACAGAAAACCGTTACAATCCACGATGTCGATACCATCATTATTCCAATAGGCGCAGCTCTCCACGAAGATGTGGTCCACCACCACATCCGTGCATTGGTCGTAGGTCTGCACCCATTCGGCGGCATCTTTCAGTGTAACATCTTGAATTTCAACATGATTACACTCGCGCAGATAGATAAGTCTCGGACGGGACGATACCCTGTCGTACTTGAGAGCGTCTTTGAGAATGCCGGCATGGACCTGCTGCGCGAAATTGTTGCCCAGTTCGCGTCCGTGCCCGATGATGTTGCCTTTGCCAACAATCGACACATGGTCGCATTTCTCGCCAATCACCAGCGCATACGTGCCGCAGATTTTGTCATAGTCGTACGGATTGGCGGAACCCTCCAGGACGGCGCCCTCCAAAAGCCGGATAGTCACATTGGAGCGCAGATGGACGGAGCCGGTGAGGTAGCGCCCCACCCAGAAGGTGAGTTCTCCCCCACCCTGTTCGGAAATCCAGTCCAGCGCCTTTTGGATGGAACGGGTGTTCATCGTCACCCCATCGGATTTTATGCCGAAAAGCGATGCGTTATATTGACGTGGCATCGCTTGATTCTGCGCTGTAGATAAACAACAATATCCTATTATAAATAAGATAGTTAGAATTATTCTTCTCTTCATATAAAAAATCCTGTTTTTAATAATAAAAATGGATTAGAGACGTGTAGTCAGCCTGGGGATGATTTCGTTTTTCCAAGAAGCGAACGTGCCCTCTACAATTTTCTGACGGGCGGTTTTCACCAGATCCAGATAGAAATGGAGATTGTGGATGCTTCCGATCATAGGGCCGAGCATCTCATCCGCCACATAAAGATGGCGCAGGTAAGCCCGAGTGTACTCTCTGTCCGCGAAAAGATCACTGTTGGCATCAATCGGGGTGAAGTCGAATTTCCACTTCTCGTTCCGCATATTCAGGATGCCGTCCCAAGTGAAAATCATGCCGTTGCGTCCGTTGCGCGTGGGCATGACGCAGTCGAACATATCTACGCCAAGGGCAATGTTCTCGATAATGTTGGCCGGAGTGCCCACGCCCATGAGGTAACGGGGCTTGTCTTTCGGCAAAGCGCTGCAACAGAGGGCGGCAATCTCGTACATCTGCTCGGTGGGTTCACCCACGGCCACGCCGCCGATGGCGTTGCCGTCGCAGTTCATCGACACCACATGCTCTACCGATTTGAGGCGCAGGTCGTGATAGACGCCGCCTTGCACGATTGGGAAAAGTGTCTGCTCGAAGCCATAATACGGCGGCACCTCCTCCAGACGGCTGACGCAGCGCTTGAGCCATTGGAAGGTCGTTTCCATCGACTTCTTCGCGTACGCGTAGTCGCACGGGTACGGGATGCACTCGTCGAAAGCCATGATGATGTCGGCGCCAATGGCACGCTGGATATCCATGGCCTTTTCGGGGCTGAAGAGGTGGCGGGAGCCGTCGATGTGCGACTGAAACCAAACACCCTCCTCAGGGTTGATTTTTCTCCGGTGGCTGAGGGAAAAGACCTGGAAGCCGCCGCTGTCGGTGAGGATGGGCTTATTCCACACGTTGAACTTGTGCAGGCCGCCCGCCTCGCGCAGCACCTCGGTGCCGGGCCGCATATATAAATGATAGGTGTTTCCCAAGATTATCTGTGCATGGACATCTTCATCCAATTGTTTGATATGCAACGCTTTCACTGCACCCAGTGTACCCACGGGCATGAAGATTGGGGTTTCGATCTGACCGTGTGCCGTGGTGATCACACCAGCCCTGGCGCTGCTTTTTTCATCCGATTTTTCAATTATAAACTTCATCTTGTTAGTAAATTGCGGCAAAAATACGATAATTATTTATACTAAAAAAATATTTTTGCATATCAAACCTAACCAAACCACCTTAACCTATGTTCGAAGATATTCTTCCGATCATTTTACTTGTGCTGTTTGCCGTTGTGACGCTGGTGCAGCTGTCGTATTACTATCTGGCCTACGCACGCTTCGCCTTCACGAAGAAAAAGAAAGCCGTGGCGATGGATCCGGTTCCGGTTTCCATTGTGATGGTGGTGAAGGACGCGGCCTCGGTGTTGATGAAGTCGCTGCCCCGCCTGCTGAGCCAGCAGTACGGTCAATACGAGTTGGTCATTGTGGATGACAACTCGCAGGACGAGACCGAGCTTTTAGTCTTGGAATACAAGAACCAGTACCCGAACATCAAGATGGTGAACCTGGACTCGGCGGTGACGACCATCCGGGGCCGCAAGTTCGCCATCTCCATGGGCATCCGCTGCGCCTCCTACGAGCACATTCTCCTCACCGACCCTGAATGTTGTCCCACCTCCACGCAGTGGCTCAAGCTCATGGCAAGCAATTTCGTGGGACGCAACAAGATCGTGCTGGGCTACAGCACCTACGAGCGCCGCAACAACCCGTTCAACCGGCTGCTGCATTTCGACACGCTAGCCAACGCCATCCAGTATTTCTCGCTGGCCAAGATCCACTCCACGTATCGCGGCGATGCCCGCAACATGGCCTTCGCCCGCTCGCTCTTCACAGCGCAGCAGGGCTTTGCCGCGCACAACCACATCCGCTACGGCGAGGAGGATATCTTCATCAGCCGGGCGGCCACCCGCGACAACACGGAAATCGAGTATTCACAGGATGCCTTCACGGTGCTCCAGCGCGGGGCCAACCACCGTTACTGGCGCGACCACAAGGAAGGCCTCTACTTCACCCGTCGTTTCAACACCCTGCGCAATCGGATGTTCCTTAACACCTACGGGGTTATCAATTTGCTGTTCTACATCACATTAGCCTTGGCTATTGTGGCCACCGTACCCTATCTCACCTACCTGTTCATCGTCCTCGGCATCGCTGCCGCCCGCATCCTCAGTCAGTATATGGTGTTCGGGTTCGCCGCGAAGAAGCTGAACGAGAAGCAGGTCATCCCCGGCCTCCTGATTTACGACCTTGTGTTCGCCATACTGAACCCGATATATTATCTGTCCGCCAAAGTTAATCATCAAAGATTTTTATAATGGAGAATCCCTGCACCACCGACAAAGCAAAGCGCGACTACGTCCTCTTGCGTAAAGCCTTGGACCACAACGACCAGCAGGCGTACGCCGAACTCATGCGGCTGTATCGAGACAGCATCTACTTCATGCTCATCAAAATTGTGAAAAACAGCGATGATGCGGAAGACCTGACATTGGAGACCTTCGGCAAGGCATTCCGGTACTTGGACAAATACACGCCCCAGTATGCCTTTTCCACGTGGCTGTACCGTATTGCCGTCAACAACAGCATCGACTACATCCGCCATAAGAACAACTCGCCGCAATATCTCGACGACGACCTGTACACCGGCACCGCCGAACAACTCATCGACCGGTCGCAGACAAATCCCTCTCCCACTCCGGAGGAGGAGGTCATCGTCAAGCAGCGGATGCAGATGCTGCGTTCCGCCGTGCAGCAGTTGCCGGAAAAGTACCGCAAGGTCATCGAATTGCGCTATTACGACGAGCTCTCTTACGAGGAAATCTCCGACATGCTGCAAATTTCCCTTTCCAACGTCAAAATCCAGCTCCTGAGGGCCAAAAACATGCTCTCGCAACTGATGGTGAACGTCCGCAACGCCATATAAAAAAAGATTGTATCTTTGCGCCATGATTTTTTCGTCATGGAAGTAACCCGACTGTTCGATATATTAGAACAATACCTCAATGAATATCCTGTTGAGGATGCCGTTTGCGGCAAGGAAAACGGCAACTGGGTGCGCTATAGCACCCGCGACTATGTGCGCATCGTGAACGACATCTCCTACGGACTGCTCCAGCTGGGCATCAACAAGGGCGACTGCATCGCCACCATCACGCCCAACCGGCCCGAGTGGAATTTCCTGGACATGGCCATCATGCAGATCGGCGCCATCCATGTCGCCATCTACCCCACCATCAGCGAAAGCGACTACAACTACATCCTGCACGACGCCAACATCAAGATGATTTTCGTGTCGGGATGGGAATTGCTTAAGAAAATCACCAACGTCATTGAGAACATACCGGGGCTTCCGGATCGCGTCTATACGTTCCGCAACCTGCGTGGTTACCGCCACCTGAACGAGGTGGTGGAGCTGGGGCGCGCAAACCCGTGCCCGCAGTACCTGCAGGAGATCAAAGACAGCATCCTGCCCGACGACGTGGTCTCCTACGTCTATACCTCCGGCACCACGGGCAACCCCAAGGGTGTGATGCTTACCCACCGCAACTTTCTGACAAACGTGCAAGGCGTGCTGCCCATTATCCCCACCAAGCCTCACAACCGCATTCTAAGCTATCTTCCGTTGTGCCACGTATATGAGCGCATGATGAACTATTGCTGGCAGTATCTGGGCATTTCCATCTACTATGCCGAGAACTTGGCCAAGATACAGGAGAACATGGTCGAGTTGCAGCCCGATATATTTACCACGGTGCCCCGGCTTCTGGAAAAGATTTACGACAAAATCATCGCCAAAGGCCGTAAACTCACCGGCATAAAGCGGAAGATATTCTTCTGGGCCAATGATGTGGCCTTGGATTTCGACTTCAACAAGGGCAAGGCATACGAGCGCAAGCTGAAACGGGCGCGGAAGCTCGTCTTGAACCAATGGTACAAGGCGCTCGGCGGCAATCTGGACGTCATCGTGACGGGCGGTGCCGCCATCCAGACCAAGATCTCCAAGATATTCTGGGCCATGGGCATCCGCGTGGTGGAAGGTTATGGCACCACGGAGACGTCACCGGTGATTGCCGTGGGCAACTTCTTCAAGGGGGGCTTCAAGTTCGGCATGGCCGGCAAGGTGCTTCCCGGCACGCAGGTGCGCATCGGCGGCGACGGCGAGATCCTCACCAAGGGTAATCACGTCATGAAAGGCTATTACCAGCTGCCCGAGCAGACGGCGGAGGCCATCGACAGCGAAGGCTGGTACCACACCGGCGACCTGGGCAAGCTCACCGCCGACGGGCACCTTCAAATCACCGGCCGTAAGAAGGAGATGTTCAAGACCGCTTTCGGCAAATACGTCGTGCCTACCCTGATAGAGAACAAATTTGCAGAAGACTCCCTCATCGACAACATCATGGTGGTGGGTGAAAACAAGCCGTACGCGGCGGCCCTCATCGTGCCCAACTTCCAGGACCTCCGTTCCTGGTGTACACGCAAGGGAATCCCATACACCACCAACGAGGAGATGATCGCCCATCCGGATGTGCTGAAGAAATTCGCCAAGATTGTAGATCAATACAACAAATTCTTCGGCGACACGGAAAAAGTGAAACGCTATCGGCTGATCAGCTACGAATGGACCGTTCAAACGGGCGAGTTGACGCCCACCTTGAAGCTCAAGCGCAACAAGCTGCTTGAAAAATACAAAGACACCATCGAACAGCTGTTCAATTAGAGGTGAGTCTCATCTCTTGGGACGGTACTCTTCGAAGCTGTGGTCATCATAGAAGAACACAATTTTGACGATTTTCTTATCGTCCTGAGAATTGAATATCCGCTCGCGTTTCGATTCTCGGGCTGAAATATTGGAATCTGTATTTCGCCGACTTCTGGTCGCAGGGGTAGGCTTACGCACAGAAGTGTCTTCTTGCGACTCGAACGGCTGTTCAGCAATATCAGGCGCCTCATCAGGGGCAGGTGCAGTGACCTCTATTATTTGAGGAGCCGTTTCGGATTCGTAATTTCCAAAAAGATCTGTTTGCGACATATTGTCCACAATGGTTACAGGTGTTTCCGGTGTGGTCTCATTTTTCAACATGGGACCAACGCCCATCACCAACCATTCCGTATTCACTTCCGGAAATGCTTTCAATATTTTCTTCGCCACATCCAAACTCGGCTGGTTACGGCCCGAGAAAATATGTGTCAAACTGGAACGATTGATGTCAATTGTATCCGCAAAATTTGTCGAAGACAACTGGTAATAATCCATTACCTTTTTAATTCTATCTACCATTACTATTGTGATTTTTACATTTATAACCAAACAAAACAAATATCAGACACAACCACACTAAAATACAATTGTAACTTATTTTGTGATGCGGTGCAAAGATACACAAAAAATCAATCTATTTCAAATTGTTGAAAAATCCGTCTCTTTTAACTTTAAATATAGCATATTATATTTTGATAACCACTATTTTATATTCTTTAAATTGCCAAAATTAACAGTTGTTTATTAATAATGCGATTTACTTATTCTTTTAGTTTAAATATATCTTATAATATTATTGGAAATCAAACTATTATTATATTTATAAACTAAAACTATTAGGCAAAGCACAGGGTGTCAGCATTTATTTCAAAAGTGCGCCACCGCGTGATAATCGGAATGTAATTGACCACGCCTGTATAATCCGTATTGGTTACAAATGTGGTCGTATTTTGCATACAGTGGAATCCCTCTATATTACATTTGTACGCATAATTAATCTTGTGTTTACAATTGTATCCGTCTGCGTTTTGCGCAGCATGTCTGTAAAAACATACCTGTTCGGACCCTGGATCTTTGTGTGCATTTTGGTGTGAATATCGGCCGATCATAAAGTGTTCGTGACCGGATTTTATCAGAACAGGATATTCCCCACCCTGCGGGAAAGACGTGTCGAAAATTTAATTCTCGCTGACTTATCATTTTTTATACTTTTGCCGCCGCAAAAATTTCAAACAACATTTCCCATTAGTTCACAAGATATGAAGGGGCTTTATACTATATTATTATTGTTGTGCAGCAATATCTTTATGACTCTGGCATGGTACAGTCATCTGAAACTGCAGAGTGTGTCATGGTTCTCCAAACTTTCGATTCCTTTGGTGATACTATTCAGTTGGGGTATTGCCTTGTTTGAGTACTGCTGTCAGGTGCCTGCGAACCGGATTGGCTTCAGCGGGAACGGCGGTCCCTTCAACATCTGGCAGTTGAAGGTGATCCAAGAGGCGGTGTCGCTGACGGTGTTCACCGTTTTCATGCTGGTATTCTTCAAAGACCAGCCTCTCCGGGTCAATCATTTGATTGGTTTCGCGCTGTTGGTGTTGGCCGTTTATTTTCTTTTCAAAAAATAAATTTGCGCCGGATAAAATAAAGTGTGCAATCTGCCGTTATGAAAAATGTAATTGCCGAATGTCACACTAAACATCATGTCTATGGCGCATAAATTTACCCCTTCTGATTCGAAATCCGTCAAAATGCAAAAGCCCTCCCGCCGAATCATCCGCAATCTGCTGGAGTATTCCAAGTCGCTGATGGTGGTGCCGGGCGTATGTGAACGGTCGTTTCTGTTTGTTAACAACTAACCCCAACGGATGCTTGCTTTGCAGGCATCTTTTTTTTATCTTTGCCGCCGTATGAAAGAAGTGATTATCGGATTAGGCAGCAACATGGGCGACCGTGCCGGGTACCTTTCGCAGGCGCGTCTCCGTATAGAGGAGGAGGTCGGGGAGATTCTCCGCGCATCCTCCGTGATTGAGACGGACTCGTGGGGCTTCGACGCACCTCCCTTCCTCAACCAGGTGGTGGTGGTGCGCACGTTGCTGGAGCCGTTGCCCCTGTTGGACGCCCTGCAGCGCATCGAGCGGGACCTCGGACGCAGGGAGAAGACCGTCTATGAGGACGGAATGCCCCGCTACCAGAACCGCACCATCGATTTGGACATCCTGGACTATGACGGGGTCGTCTATCAGGACGAGCGACTTACGCTCCCCCACCCCCGCATCGCGGAACGGGCGTTCGTGCAACAATCGCTGGATGAGCTGGGAATCCGCATCCCGGCGGTCACCGGCAGAAAGACGGGCGATATCCCGTACAACTATATCGTGGTGGAAGGCTGCATTGGCGCCGGCAAGACCACCTTTTCCAGAATGTTGGCCGCCGACTGCAACGCGGAGCTGGTGCTGGAGCGCTTCGCCGACAACCCCTTCCTACCCAAATTCTACAAAGACCCTGTGCATTACGCCTTCCCGGTGGAGATGACCTTCCTCATGGATCGCTATCAGCAGCTGAAGAACCTGCTCTCGGCGCGCGACCTGTTCAAGGACTTCGTCATCGGCGACTACTTCATCGACAAGTGCATCATCTTCTCGAAGAACAACCTGCTGGACGACGAGTACAACCTTTACGCCAAGGTCTTCGACACCATATCCTCATTCCTGCCCAAGCCCGACCTGATCCTGTACCTGTACAACGACACGGACCATTTGTTGCAGAACATCGCCAAGCGCGGGCGCGAGTATGAGAAGGACATCACCGCCGAGTACCTCGCCGGCATCCAGGAGAGCTACCTGAACTATTTCCGGCAACACGCCAACATGCCGGTATTGCTCGTGGATGCCACACAACTCGACTTCGTGCAGAACCCCTCCGATTACCAGCGGTTGCGGCAGCTCATCGAACGGAAATACCCTGTCGGCATCCAACGAATCACTTTTTAACATTGGAAGGTGAAATAATTTTCTCTGATTAACGGAGTGTGGCCGATTTTTTACTACTTTTGCCTACTTGTTTATAAAAATGCAATATAAGAAATAAAATTACAATAAAGTTATGAAAGCCAGAACATTAACCAGTATCCTGTTAGTTATTGCAGTCGTCTTTTTGGCTATCTTCGCCGCCAGAAGCATCATGCGCCCCGAGAAATTCAAGAATGTGTATGAAGCGCGCAAGGCTGCCAATGTGAACAATCTGCTGACCATCCGCAGTGCCCAGGCCATCTACAAGAACGTTTATAAAAAATATGCTTCTACGATGGACAGCCTGGTTGACTTTGTGAACAATGGTACGGTGGAGATTGAGAAAAACGTGGGTAATTTCCCGGATTCCATGAGTGAGGCCGAAGCCTTCAAGTTGGGTCTCATCCACAAAGAGGTCGTCAAGGTGCCCGCCCTCAGCAAGATGCTCGAACTGGACAAGAATCTCACAGCAGAGAACTTCCAGAATTTCCAATACATCCCGTTCAGCGACAAGAAACAGTATGAAGTACAGGTCGGCTCCATCGCCAGCAAGACGTATGAGGTTCCGGTTTACCGCATCGATGTGCCGTTGGAAGATGTGCTCGTCAACATGGACAAGAGTATTACGCCTGAGAACGCCGGCGTGCTGAAACGGCTCTGGAACAAGATTTTCTACAACAACCTGGCTGACGAGAAGCAGTATCGGGATCAGTACAGCGACATGTACATGGGTTCCCTCACGGAAGCCAGCACCGCTGGTTCTTGGGAATAACAGATATGAACGCTTTACTTTCCACATATTACACGAAATCCATCCGGCTCACTCCGGGTGGATTTTCGCTTTTTTCTGCGGAGAACGGGAAAATCCTCCGCGAGGACTACCCCAATACGCAGAATGTGCTGCTGACGAAGCAGGCTCCTGCCTTCTTCCATTTCGATGATGCTGCCCCGCAACCCGTGGACGTGGTGGTGGCCACTACCCCCCCCATGCTGGTGCCGGACGAGATTTACGACGAAGCCAAGGCCCGCGACTACCTGCGGATGCAGTATGACATCACCCATATCGGCCAGCATTTCAGCGACCCGATTCGCCATTACCGGGCGTTGTACTACCTCAATCAGAATGAATACGACACCGTCAACAGCATGGCTTGCGTGCCGAATTTTGTCAGCGAACTGTCCATCCTCTACCGTTTCCTGTCCGAGCAGGGCCGTCCGGATGCCGTGATGCTCTCCATCGACAACACCTTTGCGGATGTCCTGGTGATGCGGCAGAACGAGCCTTCCCTCATCAACCGAACCACACGGATGGAGAATGTGGACATCCTTTATTACACCCTCAACTGCGTCATGCAGTTCGGATTGGATGCCCCCACCCTCTTTGTCCATTATTTCAGCAAGCCGAACCGTAAGTTGAACGAATTGCTGCAACAATACCACCAACAAGTCATTTTCATATAGCGATATGCGGATCATCAGCGGCAAGAACAGAGGAAGACACATTGTGGCGCCGGACAACCTGCCCGTGCGGCCCACGACCGACCTGGGCAAGGAGAGTCTGTTCAACATCCTGAACAACTACTTCTACTTCGACCGGGTGCGGGTGCTGGACCTGTTTTCGGGCACGGGCAACTTGAGCTACGAGTTCGCCTCTCGCGGGGCCTTGTCGGTGATTGCCGTGGACTCGGACCAGCGTTGCACCAACTTCATCCGGAAAACGGCGGAGAAGCTGCAGTACAGCCAGTTGCTGGTCATCCGGCAAGACGCGTTCGCCTATCTGAAAGCCTGCCGGCAGAAGTTCGACATCATCTTCGCCGACCCGCCTTATCAGATGGAGGGCATCGAACAGGTGGCAGAGCTTGTCTTTGAAAACCAACTGCTGAATCCCGACGGATGGCTGGTCCTGGAGCACTCCAAGGAGCATGACTTCTCCGACAATCCCCATTTCTTCCAGCATCGCATCTATGGCAAGCTCAATTTTTCCTTTTTAGTCAATATGACAGACGAAAACCAAGCAGAGGAGGCTGACAATGAATGACAAGAAATATCTGATTGTGGGATTGGGCAATGCCGAGCAGCAGTATGCCGGCACGCGGCACAACTACGGTTTCGAGGTGGTGAATGCCCTGGCGCAGGCGTTGAAGGCGGAGTTCAAGACCGACCGGCTGGCCTACGTGGCACGCGCCACCTACAAGGGGCGCACCTTGGTGATGGTTTTGCCTACCACCTACATGAACCTGAGCGGCAAGGCGGTCAAATACTGGCTCACCGCCGAGGACGTGGCTACAGACCACTGCATGGTGGTGTGCGACGATCTTGACCTGCCCGTTGGGTCGTTCAAGATCAAGCCCAAGGGTGGCGGTGGTTCGCACAACGGTCTGCTCAACATCATCGAGCAGCTGGGGCACAGCAACTTTCCCCGTTTGCGCTGCGGTATCGGGAAGGATTTTGCCCAAGGCTACCAGGTAGATTACGTGCTGGGGCGCTTCTCCTCCGAGGAGCTAAAACGCATCGAACCCTGCATCAGCCAGGCGGTGGAGGCCATAAAGTCGTTTGCCACCGCCGGACTGCAACGCACCATGAACCAGTTCAACACTGTAGAAAAAAATGAAACATCACAAGATTAAAAAAAACAAATACAAACACATTATGAAAAAGATTTTGACCATTATCCTTTTAACGGTATTATGCTCAACCGCATTTGCTCAGAAATGGCGCCAATTCGGCCTCAAGGTGGAAACCAATTTCACGCTGGAGCGCAACTATGCCAATGACGGCACCACGCTGGTCGGGCTCATGAATCCGGATGCCTACTTCTTCTTCCGTGGTGGCAAATACGTTTACGGCGAAATCGGCTTCGGCTACAATTTCTTCAAAGGTGATTTCAGCCGCCTGAATCCCGACGGCATCACATACGTTTTCCAAAATGAGACTGTGAAGCTGCACAGTTTGATGATACCCATCAAATTGGTGGGCTACATCCCGTTAGGCAAAGTGGTAGCCATAGAGCCGTATGCCGGCATCATCTACCAGCCGTTGGTCAGCATCAGCAACAACTCCATCGATTTCTCGAAAAAGACGCTGGAGCAGAACATGCTGTTTGCCAACGCGGGCGTGGACTTCAAATTCGGTCCCATCATCATCGGAGCCAATTACAAGTATGGATTGAACACTTTTTTCACAAACAAGGAAGGAAAAAAACCGCAATTCATCAATATTTGCGTTGGATTCCAGTTCTAACACACTACTAATCAACAAGAAAAAATATCAAATGCAAAGATTGGGGTTTTGAAAAAAATCCTATCTTTGCAGCGCCTTAATGGCAGGGGAGCTTAGCTCAGTTGGTTTAGAGCATCTGCCTTACAAGCAGAGGGTCACTAGTTCGAATCTAGTAGTTCCCACAACGAAAAAGCACTCACTAATGTGAGTGTTTTTTTTTGTGTGCCCCTGTAGCCAAAACACGGAAAGTATCCCCTTCAGGATATGTCAATGCTGTACTGGTAGCCGGAGGATGCCGGTTGGGATTTCGGGGTGTTGCTCTTCGGCTTGGAAGGCTGGAGCGTGTAGGATATGGTGGACTGCGTGGGGGCCGGCGAGAGCTTGAAATGGATGTTCAGCTTGTTGTTCACCTTCAGGCGCACGCCTCGGTTGGATGCCTTCCCGTACTTTAGCAGGTTCACGATGCGGATAGCTTCCGCGTTGCACGACGGGCACAGCCCCTTGACGATGGTGGGGTTCACAATCTCACCATCGTCACTGACCATGTAAGCCACCGTTACCACCCCCTCAATGCGCTGTTGCATAGCGTCTTCCGGATATTGCAGATGGGCATTGACAAACTCGCGCAAAGCCTTCTGACCGCCGGGATACTGGGGCTTTTCCAAAAAATGTTTGTTCTTTTTCTTCTTCTCCTCCATGGGAATGATTATTGGGCTTACTTCAAATGCGCATCAAACCAGTCGAGGAAGTTGCGATGCCAGAGCAGGCTGTTCTGCGGTTGGAGCACCCAGTGCGTCTCGTCGGGGAAGTAGAGGTAACGGGCCTCCAGACCGCGCATCTTGGCGGCGTTGTAGGCGGCCATGCCCTCAGAAGCTACGATACGGAAGTCGAACTCGCTGTGGATGACACAGATAGGCGTGTTCCATTTATCCACAAACAGATGCGGCGAGCACGCATAGCTCTTCTTAATTTGCGGGTTGTTCCAATCCCAGTAAGGACCTCCGATGTCCCAGTTGTCGAACCAAAGCTCCTCGGTTTCCAGATATTGCTGTTCGAAGTTGAACATGCCGTTGTGGGCCAGCAAGGCCTTGAAACGGCGGCCTTCATTGTAGCCCTTCACATCGTGGTTGTGGCCCGCAAGCCAATAGACGCTGTAGCCGCCGAAGCTGGCGCCGCACGCGCCAAGACGCTCTTTGTCAATCTGTTTCACCTTGTCCGTGAAATAGTCGGCGGCAGCCATATAGTCCTGCATACAGAGGCCGCCGTAGTCGCCGCTGATCTCCTCGCACCACTCCGTGCCGAAGCCGATGGTGCCGCGGCGGTTGGGCGCAATGATGAAGTAGCCGCCCCCGCTCATCACCATGAAATTCCAACGGGTGCTCCAGAACTGGCTCACCATCGACTGCGGACCGCCCTCGCAATAGAGCAGCGCAGGATAGATTTTGGTGCTGTCGTAATCGTAGGGATAGATAAGCCACGTGAGCATCTCCTTGCCGTCCACCGTCTTGATCCAATGCTCCTCCACCTTGCCCATGCGTACCTGCGATAGCACGTCATCGTTGATGGCCGACACCTTCTTGCCGTCGGCTTTGTCGTCGGTGAGGTTATAGACGTAGATTTCAGCAGGATACTGCATGGAGACTTGGTCGGCATAGAGTTTGTCGTTCACCAACTCGAAGCCGTGGATGTCGTGATAGCCGTGCGAAATCTGGCGGAAGGTCTGAGTGGCGCGATTATAGGCGAAGATTTCATCCATGCCGAGGTAGTTCACCACGCCCAATATCTCTTTGTCGTCGTCCGTCCAGCTGATGTTGGTGAAATTGTAGTCAAAATCCACTGACATGTCGGTGCGCGTGCCGGAGGCGATGTCCAGCACCATGAGGCGCAGCTTGTCGCTCTCGTAGCCGTCGCGCTCCATGCTCTCCCAGGCAAGGTATTTGCCATCGTGGCTAAACACCGGGTTCTGGTCGTAGCCCATGATGCCGTCGCTGAGATTCTTCGTGGTCTTCTTCGCGATGTCATAGAGGAAGATGTCGCTGTTGGTAGAGTGTGCGTAGTCGGCACCCGTTTTCTTGCGGCACGTGTAGGCGATGGTCTTGCTGTCAGGACTGTAGTTATACTGCTCCACCCCACCCCACGGGCGCATCGGGCACTCGAAGGTGCTGTCAATAAGGCAGATGGCATTATCGACATCCACTTTCTTGCCGTCAAATTCAGCGAGGAAGATTTGCGGGTATTCGTCCACCCAGTTGTCCCAATGGCGGTACATGAGATCCTCGTTGATACGGCCGGTGGTCTTGTCGAGGCCAGCGTAAAGCTTGTCGAGATGGGCGGGGCGTTTCACGGGCTTGGTAGCGATATAGACGATGGACTTGCCGTCGGGGGCAAGCTTGAAGCCTTCGGTGCCGTTTTCAAAGGTGGCAATGGTCTTCTCACGCCCGTCCTTCATGGCCATGGCGATGATCTCGTTGTCGCGGCAGAAGAGCAGCGTCTCATCATCCTGCCACACGAGGTTAAACTCGCTACTATTGGTGGTGGTGAGACGGTCGGCCTTGCCGCCATCCGTAGAAATCAGGTAAATTTCCGCGTTGCCCTTGTTCTGTTCCATGTCGTAATAGGTGACCGTGTAGGCGATGTGTTTGCCGTCGGGCGATACGGCCTTCTCCCCCATCT
Organism: Bacteroidales bacterium; assembly: GCA_017551725.1. Lineage (GTDB taxonomy): Bacteria > Bacteroidota > Bacteroidia > Bacteroidales > WCHB1-69 > F23-D06. Next base: position 71,977 of record JAFZKY010000057.1, on the reverse strand, counting down.
TGCCCAAGGCCCACATCACCTCGGGGGTGAAACGTCCGTTCTCCACTTTGACTTCGGGTTTTCCGATGACCTTCGCATCGGAGCTCTCCTGTTTTTTACAACAGGTACAAATCATTGCCAACAAGGCAATTGCGATAAAAATTTTCTTCATAAGTATGTAAATTTATAATTCTCGTAAGGAATGTGCAAAGGTAAGAAAAAAAGGTTTCAAAAACTCAGGCAAAGAAAAAAGCCCCGCCAAACGACGGAGCTTTATATAATATAATGTAAGGTGATTCTTATTTGGCCTCGGCCAAAGCATCTTCTTGCAGATTCTTGAGCCAGCCCATCATCGGAGTCACACGGCTCTTGAACTCGCCGCTCATGTCCACCTGCTCCTCGGACAGCATCGGGGTGGCTTCTGTGTCAATCACGTAGGCGCGACCAGAATAGGAACCGACGATCTTCGTCTTTGTCACTTTCGAGAGTTTGATGGTACCGGTGCTCAGCACATAGAATTTCGTGGGACTCACGGCAATGCCCACCACATGGTTGTCGGCGAACTTGCCATTCAACAGGCATTTGTAGTCAAAATCCACCAAGTCCTCGTTTGTCAGGTAGTTGTTCACGGTGAGTTTGTCGCCGGAAGAGAGCGTGCGGCCCACCAAACGATACGCCATGAACGGGAACTTCAGATCATCGACAGAGCCGATGTTCAGCAAATCGTCCACCTCCATCGACATGGCCAATCCGATGGCAAACGGTATCGGGGCATCCTCATCGAGCATGACGATACTGGAGGTGTATTCCTCCGAGCCTTCACCGCCAACGGTAGAGGTGGCATTTCCGGAAACAAGTTCGAACATACCTTGCAGAAGATTGTCGCCGCAGGAGCAGAACAAGGCTGCACTGGCGAATAACGCAACAACTAAAAAGATTTTTTTCATACGCTATATTTTTTAAGGTTTGTATTCAAAATATCCGGGTGCAAAAATACAATAAAAAATGTATCTTTGCCGTGTTCATACACTTTGGCAATATATCTAACAACATAGACATGGCACAAGATTCCATCGGCACCGGGCGGTGCAAAATCGCGGTACTAATCCCTTGTTACAATGAGGAGTACGCCATCGCGCAGGTGGTTCGCGACTTTCGGTCGGTTCTTCCGGATGCCACCATTTACGTGTACGACAACAACTCCACGGACCGTACGGTGGCACTGGCCGCCGAAGCCGGGGCCGTCGTCCGCCGCGAAACGATGCAGGGCAAAGGCAATGTGGTTAGGCGCATGTTCCGGGAGATCGAGGCCGACTGCTACCTCATGGTGGACGGTGACGGCACCTACGATCCCGCCGATGCGCCGGAGATGGCAAAAGCCGTTCTGGAAGAGCAGATTGACATGGTTATCGGCGACCGTCTCTCCACCACTTATTTCCAGGAAAACAAGCGTCCTTTTCACAATATGGGCAACCGGCTGGTGCGGCATCTCATCAACCGGTTCTGGAACACCGACATTCGCGACATCATGACTGGATACAGGGCTTTCAGCCGCCGTTTTGTGAAGCTCTTCCCCATCATGACGCAGAACTTCGAAATCGAGACCGAGATGACCATACACGCCTTGGACAAGCGATTTTCCATCAAGGCCATCCCCACAAAATACGCAGACCGGCAGAACAGTGCGTCGAAATTGAACACCTACAAAGATGGCATCCGAATCTTGAAGACCATTTTCTGGTTGTTTGAAGAATACCGGCCTCTGCTGTTTTTCGGCATCGTGGCTGTTCTGCTGCTGCTTGTTTCCATCATACTATTCATCCCGATTCTGATAGAGTTCTTCCAGACCGGGCTGGTGCCCAGATTTCCCACCCTGTTCTGTGCGGGCTTCCTCGCCGTGACCGGTGTCATGTCGTTTTTCACCGGCCTCACCTTGGATGTCATTATACGGAAAGACCGGAAAAACTACGAATTGCGTGTCATTAATTTCAAGGAATCATGATAAAAAGCTGGATTCGCTACGTGGTGGTCTTCGTCTCCCTGATGGGATGCTTTCTGGTGTTCGCCATCCTCTCCTGCTGTATGCCGGACCGGGCTGTACAAACCCATATCGGACGTGCCGCCCTGACGCTTCACGAGAAAGGGGAATATCCAAATGTAATCATTGACGTTGAGTCGTGCAGGTTAGACAATTTCACGGACGCACTCATTCTAAACCAGATATTCTGCATAGACCGAAGCCGTCCCTTACATTCCGCCATGGTAGTGACACATGCGGAAACGCAACCTGTTTACGATTTCACGGGGGCGCTGGTGAAACTCACCCGCTATGAGCAAGGGCTAACCTGCAAACCCTACGCCCGTTACTGGCACGGCAGCACATTCCTGTTTCGCTATTTGCTGACTTTCATGAGCTATTCCAATTTGCTATGGCTGATGATCGCCATCAGCGCCATGCTATGGATTCTGTTCATCGTCAATTATTATCCCCGCGCCGGCATCTGGAACACCTTGGCATTTATGTTCAGCTGGCTGATGGTATATGGTTTTGTGATGCCCTTCTCCCTGCAATTCTTTCCAGTATTGGCACTCTCTCTCATAGCTTCTACCTTGATTGTCAAACATGAGAACAACCCAACATACATCGCGATGCTTTTCTTCGTAATCGCCTGTTTTACATGTTATTTTGACCTATTAACTACACCATTACTTACGTTCGGATGGCCGTTGACGATTTGGATTTCGATACAAAAGAACACCTCATTGAAATTGAAAGACAGTCTCTGTCGCATAACCGGTTGGGGAGCCTTATGGGTGGTAGGATATGGGCTGACATTCCTCACCAAATGGGGTCTGGGCAGTCTTATTTTAAAAGCCAATGTGCTGAAAGATGCCACCGGTCAGGTGTTGCACCGTATGGCTTCCGAGGACTTCTCCCGATGGGATGCCATTGTCCGAAATTTCAACATGTTACCCATCTCCATGATGGTTGCCATCCTTATCCTGTTGTTTGTTCTCACAATGTGGCATTTCCGGGCGAACGGCGGCACCAAGGCTCTGCTTCTTCTGCTGACCGCACTCATGCCATACGTATGGTATTTGTCCGTATCCAACCACAGTTATCTGCACTACTGGTTTACATATCGCCTGCAGGCCATCACGATTGCCGCACTGTACATGGCTTTGCTCAGCTTTAGCACAGGCAGGACAAGACCGAAAAAAAACGTATTTTTGCACTCTTAAAAAAAACTGTTTTCACATGAAAGTACCCGAACATTATTACGACGAGATATTCCCATTTGCCGGGCAATGGGACATGCCCAGCGCGTGCGGACTGAAAATCATCCGCAAGGAGGATCAAACATACGTGATTGTCACGGAATTATACCAAGAGAACCCCGGCACCTCGGTCACATACGCCGGAGGCTCGCTGATCAAACAGGTATGCGACAAAAAGAATCTGGACATCAACCATATTGTGTATGTGGAATGTAATCCCAACACTAATTCCAAGCTCTCCTTTTATGATGAAGAGATGTTTGAGGTTTCTTACGAGGTAATCGACGGTGTGCCGGCCAATCTGACGTACCGTCAGCTCAGCAAGGAGGAAATCCAAAAGATTGTAGAATAATTAACGAAAAACTGTTATGAGAAGGCTTTCCCTCTTCATTATTGGAATCCTGCTGGTCTTAACCGCGTGCTCACAACCCAAGCCCATCAAGTTGTGGAAAGACGTGGCGGGCATGAAGTCGCAGCCCACAAAGCTGTATGTTTATCCGGCCCCGAAGAACAACAACACGGGCGTGGCGGTCATTGTATTCCCGGGTGGCAGTTACAGCCACACCATGGGCATCGCCACCGAGGGCTTTGGCGTGGCCGAGTGGATCAACAGTCAGGGTATCAACGCCTTTGTGGTGAAATACCGCACCGGCAACCGGGGCTATCATCATCCTGCCATGATCCAGGACGCGCAATATGCCATCCACTATGTGCGCCAACATGCCGATGAGTACGGCATCAACATGAGAAAAGTGGGCACGATGGGGTTCTCCGCTGGCGGGCATCTGGTCACCATGACGGGAGCCTTCCACAAGGAAAACTATATAGCCAAACTGGGAATCAAGGATAGAATTTCCCTGAAGCCCGATTTCGTGGTACCCGTCTATCCCGTGGTGTCGATGCAAGACAACATCGCGCACCAGCGCTCGCGGCGCAACCTGCTCACCCGGCATTATACGCCGGAAGAACAGACCAAATTTTCCATGGAGCTGAGCATCCCCCGCGACATGCCCCCCACGCTTGTGGTCACCGCCAAAGATGATCCCGTGGTCATGTACCAGAACAGCGTGCAGCTCAACAGCAGTCTGAAGCGGGCAGGCATACCCCACAAGTTTCTGCTGTATGAAACCGGCGGCCACGGCTACGGCATGGACGAGAAACTCGCGCCGGAAGCCGGAAAATGGAAATATGAATTCATCAAATGGCTCAATGAAATCAACATCCTACCCTAACCCGTTTATATGAAGACATCCCCCTTTATTCCCGAAATAGAATTCCAGCCCAAGGAGGTCATCAAAGCCTTCCAGGAGGAGAAACTCCGCACTCAAATAGCCTATCTGCAGGCCTACTCACCTTTCTACCAACGCCTTTTCAGCGAGCACCATATCCTCGCCGACAAGATCAAGACCATTGAGGACTTGCGACACATACCGTTCACCGACAAGCGGGACTTGCAGTTGCACAACTGGGATTTCCTGTGCGTGCCTCGCGAGCAGATCATCGACTTCATCACCACTTCGGGCACGCTGGGCGACCCGGTGACCTTCGCCTGCACGGACCACGACCTGGAGCGGCTGGCCTACAACGAGGCCGTGTCGTTCTCCTGCGCGGGCCTGACACAAGGAAGCGTGCTGCAGCTGATGACCACGTTGGACAAGCGCTTCATGGCCGGGCTGGCCTACTTCCTTGGCTTGCGCAAGATGGGCGCGGGCGTGATCCGCGTGGGCAACGGCATCCCCGAACTGCAGTGGGACACCATCCGCCGCATCCGCCCCGACAGCATCATGTGCATTCCCTCTTTCATCCTGAAACTGATAGAATACGCTGAAGCCAACGGCATCAACTACCGCGACAGCTCCATCAAACGCATCATCGGCATCGGAGAGGGCTTGCGCGAGCAGAATTTCGAGCTTAACTCATTGGGAAAGAAGATTAAAGAAAAGTGGGACGTGCAACTGTTCGCCACCTACTCTTCTACGGAGATGTCGGCCACCTTCTCGGAATGTGAGCAGGGTTGCGGCGGGCATCATCATCCCGAGTTGCTCATCGTGGAAATCATCGGCGAAGACGACATGCCCGTGCCGGAGGGCGAAGTGGGCGAGGTGGTCATCACCACCCTTTGCGTGGAAGGCATGCCGCTGCTGCGCTTCCGTACCGGCGACATGGCCTGCATCCATCCCGAGCCCTGCGCGTGCGGACGGCAGACCTTCCGCATCAGTCCCATCGTGGGCCGCAAGAACCACATGATCAAGTACAAGGGCACCACCCTTTACCCGCCCGCCATGGCCGACGTGCTCAACAACACCAGCTACGTGGAGAACTATTACATCACCCTCAAGACCAGCGAGGCCGGCACCGACGACGTGATCATCACCATCGGGCTGAAAGAGGGCACCAACGCCGATGTGGTCAAGGATCTCAAGGACCGCTTCCGTGCCAAGATCCGCGTGGCCCCGCAGATCGTCATCGCCCCGGCGGAGGCCGTGCGCAAGATCAACTTCCCCGCCATGAGCCGCAAGCCCGTCACCTTCTTCGACGAACGTAATGTGTAAAACCTACTGCCATCATGTTCGAAGAAACCCGCCCGTATCATGACGATGAGATCCCCGCCGCGATAGCCCGTGTGGCGGAGAACCCCCTTTTTGAGACCATCATACGCTATCTCAACCCCAACGCCGACATAGCACAATACCGGAAAAACTTCCTGCGCATCCAAACCATACGGGAATTCCAGTCGCAGGTGATGTTCCAAGCTATTCGCAACATCCTGCAGAAGTCATCCGAGAGCCTCACCTATTCGGGCTTCGACACGCTGGATGCCGGCAGGCAGTACATGTTTGTGGCCAACCACCGCGACATCCTCCTGGACGCCGCCATCCTGCAAGTGCTGCTGCATGAGCACGGAATGGACACCTCCGAGATCACCTTCGGCAGCAACTTGATGCAGGGCGGCCTGGTGACCGACGTCGGCAAAATGAACAAGATGTTCCGCATTGTGCGGGGCAGCACCGCCCATGACTTCTACCGAAACTCCTTGGAGGTCTCCTCGTACATGCGGTACGCCATCACCAAGAAGAAGCAGTCGGTGTGGATTGCCCAGCGCAACGGTCGCACCAAAGACGGGGCCGACCGCACCGAGAGCGCTGTGTTGAAGATGTTCTCCATCAGCAGCCCGTTGCCCTTCACCGACAATCTGGATGAGCTGCACATCACTCCCGTGGCCATCTCTTACGAGTACGAGCCGTGCGATTTTCTCAAAACCCAAGAACTTTTTATTTCACAATACCAACTTTACATCAAGGAACCCGGCGAAGATTTGCACAGCATTCTCCAGGGTATCACCCAGGCCAAGGGGCACATCCATCTCGCCGTGATGCCCACCATCACAAGGGAGGAACTGGACGAGTGTGCCCTGCGGGAGAAGAACGGCCGTTTCACCGCGCTGGCCCGCATTATTGACCAGCGCATCCAAGATGGATACCGTCTTTGGGGCAACAACTACATCGCATACGACCTCCTGCACCACACCAACCGCTTCGCCGACCAGTACAATCCAGAGGAACGCAACCGCTTCATCGACTATATGCTTCAAGGTCTCCGGGCCATCAAGGGCGACGAAGAAGAACTGCGCAATATCTTCCTCGGCATCTACGCCAACCCGGTGGAGTCCAAACAGGGTTAAAGCCGTCTGAGAGACGCCTTTTTGTCTCCAAGTTTCCATGTCGTTCTTATTATTGCGGTAAAAAAATCATTCATTATGAAACATATCCTCACCACCCTGTTCTGTTTTCTCTTGCTGTCAGCCGGACATGCGCTGTCTGCCCAACAGGATCCGGTGGTCCGACACATTCTGCCCGACGAGAACTACCGGCAACAGGTGTATCACGACTATGATCAGCGTATGCAAGAGGTGCCTGGCGGCTATAAACGCTATATCCAACAATATGTCAACGAGGTAACGGATGAAGAGACCGCTGATGCCCTGAAATTCCTGTACGCCTATATGCCGCAGAGCGACCTGGTGGATTACAACATTAGCTTTTTCGAACAGCAGGTGGAGATCGCATTGGAAGCACGAAAGACATTCGCATGGGGCAAATCCGTACCCGACGACATTTTCCGCCATTTTATTTTGGTCTATCGTGTGAACAACGAGAATCTGGACACCGCGCGGTCGTATATCTTCCATCAGCTGAAAGACCGCATCAAGAATATGAGCATGTATGACGCGGCGTTGGAGGTGAACCACTGGTGCCACGAGCATGTCGATTACCAGCCTGCGGATGTGCGCACCTCGGCACCGCTGGCCACGCTGAAGACCTCGCACGGGCGTTGCGGCGAGGAGAGCACGCTCACGGTGACGGCCTTGCGCGCCGTGGGCATCCCCGCCCGGCAGTGCTATACCCCGCGCTGGGCGCACTGCGACGACAACCACGCCTGGGTGGAGGTCTGGGTTGATGGCAAGTGGTGGTTCCTCGGTGCTTGCGAGCCAGATCCCGACCTCAATATGGGCTGGTTTGCCTATCCCGCCACACGCACGATGATGGTGCATACCAACGTGTTCGGTCGCTACGAGGGCCCCGAAGAGGTGAACAAAAAGACAAAATACTACTCCTGCATCAATGTTTTGTCCAACTACGCTGATACGGTGCGTATGACCGTCACCGTAGTGGATGGTCTGCATCAACCCATCAAGGATGCTTTGGTGCGCTTCAAACTTTACAACTACGCCGAATACTACACATTGGCCGCGAAACTGACCGATGAGGACGGTCAGGCCTCGCTTGTTACCGGCAAGGGCGACCTGCTGATATGGGTTACCAAAGATGATATGTATGGTTATGATAAAATTGACGGACGCATTGAAAACAACCACATCATAGTGTTGAAGTCGGAAGCCAAAATCGCCGGTCAGCCGGAGCATCGGGAATACTGGCATGATTTCATCATCGTGCCGCCCGCAGGCAATCCCGACATCCCCGCGCCGGATGCCGCCCGTCAGGCGCGTTGCGACCAACGCAAGCAGTACGAGGATTCCAAGCGTGAATCCTATCGCGCCACCTTCCCCAACAAAGCGCAGGTTAAGGCCAAGCTGAAAAGCGACTACTTTACGGATGACGAACTATACGACATCGTGCGCCGGAGCGAAGGCAACCATGCGGAAATCATGGACTTCCTCCGCAGACACAGCACTGCGAACAGACATATTCTCCTTCGTGAATACATCGGATCCCTTTCCGACAAGGACCTACGCGACACGCGCGAACAGGTTTTAGAGGACAACCTGACGCGTATTGAAGCATCCACGCCGACAGGCGTTTGGGTGTCTGATTTGGCACATAATCAAAAACATATACCCAAAGATGTTTTTATAAAGGGGATTCTTGCACCCCGCATCTCTAACGAACTGTTGCGCCCGTCTGTCGGCCTTCTGTTCAAAGACACCTACCTCCAATTGGAAGCAAATCCTACCATAGCCCAGTTGTGGCAATACACAATAGACAACATCACCCTGGATGCCGACTGCAACTACTACAACTGTCCCATCAGTCCGAACGGTGTATTGCGGGGCCGGCGCGCTGATGCCCACTCACGTGACATCTTCTTCGTGTCGTTGTGTCGCGCACACTTAGTGCCTGCCTATATAGACAACTCCAATGGCGACATCTTCGCGTGGGAGAACGGCAAATGGAACTTGGTGACCTTTGAGGAGAAACCTGTTGTGGAATACAAAACACTTATCCTGAACAACCCCAACAAGATGGGCTATTACACGCAATACACGCTGCAACGTTTTGAAAACGGGGAGTTTGTGAGCTACGACTTCGAGAACGACCCTCGCGTGGAGACCAATCCGATTGTGCTCTCCGTACCGACCGGATATTATTGTCTTTCTCTCGGCAAGCGTAATCCTGACGGCAGCGTCTTCTCGCAAATGCAGTTCTTTAACGTGACAAAAGACACCACCGAACGACAGATTGATTTCTACCGCAAAATCCAAGATTCATCTTTGTCAACAGGCATCTATGGCAAAATCAATTTGAAGAAAACCGAAGTGGGTGGATGTACGCTCTCTTCTATTTTGAAAACCAGTAAGAAAAAACATATCATCCTCTGCTTGGGCACTCCCGGCAGCGAGCCCGTCAACCATCTAATGAAGGAGTTGGCTGCCAAACAGGAGGAATACGAAACTTGGAACGGACCGATGTTTTTCGTCAAGAAGGAAGGAAACTGGAAGAGTGAATCCGGACAACCTAAGAACCTGAACGTAATTGAGGAGGGCTATGCAGAACTTGTTGAAATTTTCTCGAAAGCCATGGATAGGAAACTGGGCAAGAGGAGCCCGATGTGCTTCGTTATCGACAAAAAAGGCAACATCATCTATTTCTCCGAAGGGTACAATATCGGGGTTGGAGGTGCCATGATTGAAGTAGTTACTGATTAAAAATTGAAGGACTAATGGTATAATAAACTGTGTACTGCATCATGAACCATCACAACACGCTCGCCATTAAAACTATCTACCACTTCAAATGCAAAGTGAAAATCCTCTATAACCAATTCTCTCCAACCATTTGCCTTCCACTTATGGTTTAATCGCGCTTTCTGAAAGCCTTGTGTCGTACTGAGAATTTGCAAACCTCTGAACATCCGATTCGCCTTTTTTAAAACAATTTCCTCGCTAAGCGATGGATGGTTTTGCATGGCAGCCTTGTAGAATTCATTGGTATTACTTCGTACTACCGAACTGATTACGACTTTCATTTGTTAGATTGATAGTGTTCATGGATCATCTTTGTCAATTCAGTTTCCCACTCTTCGAGAGTAATACACTTAGATAGTTCCTCATCCGAAACTGTTCGAAAAGTTTTTTTTGAGGAAGCACCATACTGAACTTGGGGTTCATTAGCCTCCAAATTTTCAATATCTTCTACAAAATATTCCATAACCTTCTTATATTTTATTTTCGAACTGCAAAGATACAACAACTAAGGTCGTTTGTCAAGACCTCAAATGATTTTTTCCACAAAAAAAACAACACCTCTACTTTCTCAAATACTCCTGCAAGTGGGCGATGTCCTCGTACTTGGGCGTATCCTCAATGAAAACCGGGACGATGGCACGCACCTCGTCGTAGAACTTGCGGGTGACGGGCGACAGTCTGTCCTGAATCTTGAGGCAGTCCACCGCTTGCACCAAGGCCATACTTTGGATGGCGGCCACCTGGTAGCCGTTGTCGATCACACGGCGGGCCAGCAAGGCCGAATTGGTGCCCATGGAGACAACATCCTGATTATCATTATTGTTAGGAATGCTGTGTACGCACATGGGGTTGGAAAGCGTCTGCGACTCGGCGGTGGTGGAAGTGGCCGTAAATTGTACAGCCTGCATACCGTAGTTCAAGCCCAGATGGCCGAGATTCACAAACGGCGGCAATATTCCGTTAATACGGTCGTGGAAAAGGTAGTTGAGCTGCCGTTCGGAGAGCATGGTCATCATCGTCACCGCGATTTTCAGTTTGTCCATCTCGAAAGACACATAGTCGCCGTGGAAATTACCTCCATGATAGACACTGCGTGTTTCAACATCCACGACGGGATTGTCATCCACGGAGTTGAATTCGTTGACGAGCACTTTACGGGCGTTCATCAGTTCGTCATATACGGGACCGAGGATCTGCGGCACGCAGCGCAGCGAGTAATAGGGCTGCACCTTGACCTCGTTGCCGAAATATTCCTCCTTGTGCTGCTGGTCGTAGAGTTCCTTGCGACGGTCCTTGAGACAACGGGAGCCTGCGGCAATACGGCGCATCTCGGCAGCCACATAATGCTGACCCTCGTGGTGTTTTAACGCGTTGAGTTCTTGGGAAAAACAGTCATCATACGAAGAGGCAATCTCGTTCATCATGGTGGAGAAGAGCAGCGACCAGTCGAAGAGTTTGTGGGCATAGTAAAGGTTCACCATACCCAGGCCGCTCATCACGGCGGTGCCGTTCACGATGGAGAGGCCGTCGCGGATGTACATCTTCAAGGGTTCAATGCCAAGCTCTTGCAGCACTTCGGCGGTGGGGCGTTTTTCTCCATTGTAAAAAACATAACCCTCCCCTATCAGCGTCAACGCCACGTGGGCAAGCTGCACAAGGTCGCCGCTGGCGCCCACGCTGCCGTGCTCGGGCACGAAGGGGTATATTCCCTTGTTAATGAAGGTCTGGAAAGCCTTGACGGTGTTCAAATGAACGCCGGAATTGCCAGACACAAACGTAAGGTAGCGGGCCAGCATGGCGGCGCGCACGTAGAGCGGTTCCAGGGGCTTGCCCGCGCCGGTGGCGTGCGAACGGATAATATTATATTGTAAGGCCAGCAGATCCTGGTCGTCAATACGGTACTGGGCCATCGGGCCGAAACCGGTGTTGATGCCATAAATCACCTTGTCGCGGGCGAAATCTTTCAGAAACTGATAGGCATTCTCTATTCTTTCTCTTTCTATTTCCTTCATTTCCAACGTCATCCCGTTGAAAACCACGTCAATAATTTCTTCGTATGTCATACAATATATTTTTTAGGCCGCAAAAATACAAAAAACAACAAAATTTATTACTTTTGCACGCTTTTTAGAAAAAATACAAAACCTCATACAGATGAAAAAGATATTAGTCATTGGTGCCTGCGGACAGATTGGTTCCGAATTGACACCCGCCTTGCGCAAACAGTATGGTACCGACAACGTTGTTGCCGCCGATATGATTTACCCCCTGAAAGGTGACTTGGCCGATGCCGGCCCTTCCTGCAAGATTGATGCCACTAATGCCCAGGACATCGCCGATGCGGTGAAAAAATACAATATTGACGCCATCTACAACCTGGCCGCCATCCTCTCCGCGAAAGCCGAGGCCAACCCCATGCTGGGCTGGAACGTGGGCGTGGGTGCCCTGATCAACTGTCTGGAGGTGTCCCGCGAGATGGGATGCTCCCTGTTCACGCCGAGTTCCATCGGCGCCTTCGGTCCCGACACTCCGCACGACATGACCCCGCAGGACACCATCCAACGGCCCAAGACCATCTACGGTGTCACCAAGGTCACCGGTGAGCTGCTGAGCGACTACTACTTCAAACGCTTCGGCGTGGACACCCGCTCCGTGCGTTTCCCGGGCCTGATATCCAACGTCACCCTGCCCGGCGGCGGCACCACTGACTATGCCGTTGAAATCTATTACGCCGCCGTCAAGGGCGAGAAATTCGTCTGCCCCATCGCCAAAGGCACCTACATGGACATGATGTACATGCCTGACGCGCTGAAAGCCGCCATCGACCTCATGGAAGCCGACCCCACCAAGCTCGTCCACCGCAACTCGTTCAACATCACCGCCATGAGCTTCGAGCCGGAGATGATCTATGCCGAAATCAAGAAACATATTCCGGATTTCCAGATGGAATACAAATACGACGAGCTGCGCCAGAACATCGCTGACTCGTGGCCCAATCAGATGGATGACCACTGCGCCCGCGAGGAATGGGGATTCAAGCCCACGTATGACCTCGCCTCCATGACCGTGGACATGCTCAAGGTGCTGGGCGAGCGCTATCGGAAATAGGAACTAACACATTCCCCTAATGCGTAAACGCCCCCGACAACATTCTGTGATAAAAAAAGTTGTCCATCGGGTTTCCCTGTGGATGCAGAATGTGCGTGGCGGATGCCGACGGATGCTCCATCATCTCAGTCTTCGTAAAAAAGGCAATCTGGTTTTTGCCCTCATTGGTGCGCTTATCTTGAGCGTATGTTGTTATATTGTTGAAAACCAACCGTATAACTTGATGGAAAAGTCACTCCTGTACTATCTGTTAGAGTGGCCTTTCAAAACAACCGGGATAACAGACAACGAGGATGCCCGTTTCATCAACATCAGCCACGACCGTCAGTTGGTGAATATCGACCCACGGGACAGCACCGCCGGGAACACAGACATTACCGACCGAACCAAGTTGCTGGAGTTCCTGCAGTTACTGGAACGAGACAAGGTTCAGTACAAGTACATCCTCATGGATATCCGTTTCGAAAAAGGGCTTTCCACCCCGGTTGACACGCTGCTTTTCCGTCAGATATGCCGTATGCGCGACATCGCGATTGCACACCATACCAACGATGCGTGGAGCGACTATGAGCTTGCATTTGACAGTCTGCAGGGAAAAACCGGCATGTCGGACTATGCGCAATTCGGATTCGAGCGCAATTTTTCCAGATACACTTTTCTGCAAGACGGGAAACCCTCATTAGCATTGAAAATGTACGATGACACCCGGCATCAGCCCACATCGATCAGGCGTTTCCGCCATTGGCCATTGTACACCAGCGGCAAATGTTTGTGTACCAACGCCCCAATGCTGGCCATCAAAGGCAACATTTACGACAAGATGAATGCTCCTGTCATGGAAGATGGTCCGGGATTCATTTACAACTATTATGAAGATATGGGGGCCGACATTCTATCCTTGGAAGGACGGAACCTCGCTGAAGACTACAAAGACAAATACCTGATCATCGCCGATTTCGAGAACGACCTGCACGACACATACGCCGGGGCAACACCGGGAGCCTACATCACGTGGCTGGCTTTCCTGCACCTGCGCGACGGCCACCATCTGCTGCACTGGCCGTTTGTACTCCTTATGTTTGTCTTTTACGCAGCCATTCTTTACTTTCTGTTTTTCATCAACCGCATCGCACACGGCGAATGGGCGTCACGCACGCGGATACGCCCGTTCCTGCTCGGCCTTGTGCGTTGGATAGGATCCTGCGGACTGCTCTATCTGGTGACTTTCATCGCCTATCTTGCCTTTTCCGTACGGTATAACATCACCATCCCCATCTTGGGCGTTACCATTGCCAATTTTATCATCAACATAGCCAATAACAATGAGAAGAAAAACCACACTACTGGTCTGGACTCTGCTCCTGCTGCTGCTTAACGCCGGAGCCACAGACTACAAGATATTGAAAATGAGCTGCGACTCCATAAAGATCGGCAGCCGATGGTGTCGGAAGGGTTCCGTGTTCAACGATGCGGACAACATCCGCTGGCCCGGAGGCTATCAGTTCCTGTGGGCACAGAACCAGTCCACCCAGCGAACGTACTACATCTCCAGCGATGCCATGAACGCCAAAAGCAGCCGGACCCTCAAGGACTATGTGCTCCGGTTGAACAAGATGTCGAGCCGCGACGGGGAAATCTGGCAAAGCCTGATTGGGAAAAACAAAGACAAATTCACCGAGAAGAGAATCGCCTTGGTGATAGGAAACTCCAACTATCAGAACAACACGCAATTGAGAAACGCCATCAACGACGCCCACGCCGTAAGCGCCGAACTGCAGCAGTTAGGATTCGATGTGTACAGCCTGTACGATGGCACAGGTGAAGACATGGAAAACGCCGTGGAACTGTTCCGGAAGAAAGCCGTAGGCAATGGATATAAAATGGCCCTCTTCTACTATTCCGGACACGGACTGCAGGGGGACGACGGCAACAACTACCTGCTGCCGGTGGATGTGAAACTGAACAGCAAGGGCGACTTGAGCACCTGTATTGACGGGCGTTGGCTGGTTTCCAAATTAGCGGATGCCAACTGTGCCAACACCATCGTGGTGCTGGATGCGTGCCGCAACGAGAAGCTAAACTGGACGCGCGGGCTCACCGACGGCCTCATCCCGCTGGCACCGCCTCTCGGCATGCTTCTGGCCTACTCCACGCAAGCCGGATCCGTGGCACAGGACATGATCGATGACGACCTTCCTTACGGCCCCTATGCCAACGCCCTTGTGTCAGCCCTGAAAAAAGACAAAAGCTCCGTGGACGAGCTTTTCTCCGAAGTGAAAAACCAGGTCATCAAGAGCACCTCCGCCATCCAGGTGCCCACCATCTTCAACAACCTGCTTAATACAATCTACATCAACGGGCAGAACCAATATCAAACCCTCACGCCCGAGCAGGCCAGAGCCGAAGCCAAAAAGGCGTTCGACTCCCGCACACAACTGGCCGAACAGGGCGACCGCGACGCCCAATACGAACTCGGCATGGCATACGAATTCGGATCGCAGTTCACCGACACCAACCAGGCAGAAGCCTACAAGTGGTACACGAAGGCCGCCAACCAGGGACATACGGAAGCCGAGAACAAGCTGGGCACCTATTATTTAATGAAACAGAACAACTTGAGCGAAGCCGTCCATTGGTATGAACTGGCCGCCAAGGGAGGGAACGGGAATGCCCAGTACAACCTCGGTTTCATCTACATGAATGCCACCGGCGCACTGTCGAAGCCGGCGGAGGGTTTGGACTGGATGCGCTCTGCGGCAGAATCGGGAGTGGCGAACGCCCAATACGAACTCGGACGATGCTATTACGACGGCGTGGAAGGTCTTCAGGTACCCTACCGCACAGAAGCCTTCCGCTGGTTCAAAGCCGCCAGCGACCAGGAACACCTGGAAGCCCAATACTATCTGGGACGCTGCTACTTCTACGGCGAAGGCACCGACCAGAACTACACCGAGGCCGTCAAGCACTACCGGACCGCCGCCGAAAAAGGCATGGCGGAAGCCGAATACGCCCTCTGCATCTGCTATGAGAAAGGCTATGGTGTAGAGCAAAACAAAGACACCGCCATCGCATGGTGCAAGAAGGCGGCTGCCAAAGGCTACGAAAAGGCTGTCCGTCGCCTAACCATCCTGATACCTGAAGGCCAATAACAAAACATCCCCGTTGATATGAAAAAAAATCCTGTTATACAAGTATTTACCCTTTTTTTTCTGAGTGCTCTCCTCGCACTTCCAGCAAAAGCCCAGTTATCCTACCAACCGGTGTCATACACCCCAACCTTGACGGAGCTGTCTTTCCCTGCCAATATCACACCGAAGGAAAAACGGAGCAAAAAGATACGCCACTCAACCTTCCTCACCCTCAACATGCAGACATTGCCGCTCTCGAAGGAGAGTCGCTTTTTCGACGTGCGCAATTTCGCCTACGGGTTGAAAATCGGCACCATGCGCAACTCGGGCTGGTACTTGAGCCTCATGAGCAACTTCTGGTTTCCCGGCACCTTCCGATCCGGAAATTCCGAGCAGTTGGCAAACCCGCTGGACATCCGAAACTCCTATTTCGAGGGTATGCTTGGCCTTACCGGGCGTTATTGGAAGCCTTTGTCATTCCATTTCGGTGTTGGTATGAACTATCGAACAACCAACTACTTGTGCCAAGACCATGTATGGCGGAACCAACAAAAAGAACGCGGTTATGGCCCGGTGGTGGCCAGTGGCTTCATGTTCCACATCAGCGGGTTTGTGCTCTCCGCAGAAGCTGTGGCTCACTACACGATACAGGAAGGCACCTTCATGGATAACTTTTTCATCGGGGCCAAAGTGGGTGTCGGCTTCTGCATAGCAGATAAAAAAGATAGAAAAGAAAAAAAAAACGCAACGAAGAATGAGAGACGATCAGAAAGCGCTCTGACACGCAGTCTGATCCCCATCACGGCCACGCCCGACAGGTATGATCAAACTTCCAAAGGCCCTACCCTGCCGGACATGGTTTTTACTGACAACCAAAAATCCGACATTCCCGAACCCACCCCCACTCCAACCACACAGGAGAAGCAAACTCCCGTTGTTACACAGGCCCCCGAAAAGTCTGCAACCGTCAATAAGACAAGCGATTCACAAGAGACAGCCGCAGAGACGAAAGACCTTCCTGCCACGGCTATCGCAGCCGAGGACCTTTTGAAAGGCGGTATTTTCCCTGAGGAAGAAGAGGAACAAGACACGCTTGGTGTGCCCACGACTGAGCCAAAGCCCTGCGGCAAGTTGAAAGTCTCCGATGCGGACCACAACGAATATCATACTGTAGCCATCGGCAGCCAGTGCTGGATGGCGGAGAACCTGCGGTCGGTCACGGACCCGTACGGTCACAAGATATTGCAGGGGCGGCACGCCGACAGCAACATCGCCTACCGCTACTGTCCGGGCAACGACACGGCCACCGTGCGGGCCTACGGGTATCTCTACAACTGGCGTGCCGCCTCGGGCCAGACCTGGTTCACGCAACGGAACGACAGCATCAAACGCGGCATCTGCCCGGAGGGGTGGCACCTGCCCGACAGCAACGAGTGGAACCTGCTGGCACTGTATCTGGCCAGCTATGACGAGAATGTTTGCGGCGGCACAAACGAACACATCGGCAAAGCGCTGGCCTTCACCCGCGTATGGCGCGCGAATGACAAGGCGTGCGCCGTGGGCAACGAGCCGGCAGCAAACAACGCGTCGGGATTCTCCGCCCTGCCGGCAGGCAACTACCATGGGATCTATACGGGATTCGGCCTTGAGACGGGATTCTGGTGCAACATACCGGAGAACACGGACCGTCAAATCCGCACGCTGCGCCACGACAGCGAGACCCTGCATCGCGACAAGCCGGAGAATGCCTCCGCCGCCTACTCCATCCGCTGCGTGATGGACTAACGGGGCCATTCCCTATCGGGAAAGATTATTTTCCTATTCCCGCCTCCCATAGCCAATTATTTTGTACTTTTGCGCTTCGGAAAAATCATCTTATTCATAAATAAAAATCCAAATCACATGAAAGAAACCGTTTACAGAGCGACACACGAGAAACTCGGTGCCAAAATGGAAGAGTTCGCGGGCTTTTACATGCCCATCCAATACGACAGCATCACCAACGAGCACCTGCAGGTGCGCAACAAAGTGGGCGTGTTCGACGTGTCCCACATGGGTGAGTTCACCGTGAAGGGCCCGAAAGCGCTGGCCCTGCTGCAACACATCACCACCAACGACGTGGCAGCCCTCTACCCCGGCAAGGTGCAGTACTCCTGCTTCCCCAACGGCAAGGGCGGCATCGTGGACGACCTCCTGGTCTATAACCTGCACGACGAAGACTACCTCCTCGTGATCAACGCCGCCAACATCGACAAGGACTGGGCTTGGGTGGTGGAACAGAACAAGAACTTCGGCGCTGAGATCGAGAACATCTCCGACAACATCTCCCAGCTGGCCGTGCAAGGTCCTTTGGCACTCAAGGCCATGCAGAAACTGACCGACGCCAGCGTCATCGACATGGAGTATTACACCAACAAGATCATCAAGTTAGCCGGTTTCGACAACATCCTCTTCTCCACCACGGGCTACACCGGCTCCGGCGGCTGCGAGATATACTTCCCCAACGAATATGCCATGCAGATTTGGGACGCCGTATTTGAGGCCGGCGCCGAATTCGACATCAAACCCATCGGGCTGGGCGCACGCGACACCCTCCGTCTCGAAATGGGCTTCTGCCTCTACGGCCATGAGATCGACGACACCATTTCGCCCATCGAGGCCGGTCTGGGCTGGATCACCAAGTTCGTGGACGGCAAGGACTTCATCGACCGCAAGTTCATGGAGGACCTCAAAGCCAACGGCGTGACCCGCAGAATCGCCGGTTTCGAGCTCATCGATCGTGGTATTCCGAGAAACGGCTATGAAGTGTGCGACGCCGAGGGCAACCTCATTGGCGAAGTGCGCTCCGGCACGTTCGGCCCCTCTGTCAACAAGGGCATCGGCACCGCGCTCATCAAGAAGGAGTTCGCCAAAGCGGGCACCGAAATCTTCATCAAGGTGCGCAACCGCCTGCTCAAGGCCGTCACCGTGAAGATGCCGTTCTACAAAGCGGAGTAATATCGGATTATTTCGTAAGAAAAAGAAAGTGGAGAAGCATAGTATGCGTCTCCACTTTTGTTTTTTTGTATCTTTGTCGGGTTTAATTGAGTACATCATTCAAAAATCCAAAACACCATATCATGAAAAGAGCAATTTTCCTGTTTGTCACCCTTCTGCTGACCGTTTCCGCCGTTTTCACCTCGGCGCAACAGGTGCGGCAGATTTACAAAATCCTCGAATATCCCTCCAACAAGCCGCTTGCGGGCGCATCGTGTACCCTCTACGGGCAGACCATCACCACCAACGCCAAGGGCGTGGCCGTGCTCAACCTGCCGAAGGAGCGCAAAGGCGACTATCTGCCTCGGGAAGCCTGGTATCTGGACCAATATCAATATCTTGGACGGACACCCTCATCGCAGTATCAGTATTTCCAGAGCAACGACACGCTGAAACTCTACATGATAAAGACCGCCGACCTCCGCACCGAGGAGTTGGACCTCTTTACGCGGTATTACAACTTCTCCTTCCCGACACACTCCCGACAGCTGCTCGCCTACAACGACTCGCTGCGGCTGCATCCCGAGCGCGACAAGACCTACGCACAAACAATCATCAATTTCTGCACGTCAACCTATAGCAAATTTGTGGCAGACGTCTATGCCGATGCGCAATCCACCATCCATTTGTATTCCTATGATAAAGACACCCAAGGGGAAATCCCGGAAATACTCCGCGGCGGGGACGTGGGCCGTGCCGTGGCCACCGCTAAAGCCCAAATCAAACCCGACGACAACAGCAAAAACAACCTGCAACGCATAGCCTACTACCTGACCTTGCGCGATATGAACCTTGCCACCGAGGACACGCAGCCGACACTGGACTACAACAAAATCCTCTACGAGCAACACTATTCCATCAATTCTACCCCCAATTACATCTTCGCCCTGCTTGGAGACAAACAATATGACAAAGCTTACACCATCGCCCAAAAGGAGAAAGACAACCTTCACCTGCCGTCGGTGGAATACGCCTACCAACCTTACCCCTACCAATATTTCAACAAAGACAACGACTCTCTCCAACTCATCATGACCCAAAACACCCGCATTTTCCAGAACAACTACCGCAAGTACCCGAGCACCGACATGCTGGACGACCTGGCCTGGCAATACCGTTCACTAATACTCATGTACGAGTATCTGACTGATACCACAAACACCAACCTCATGATGGACAGTACGTTGCTGTTATACAACCAATGTATTTCCGATGACAAAAACGACATCATCGCAAAAAACCAGAACTTAATCTGGACCTATTCCTCTATCGTGGAGTATCTGTACTTCGGATTTTCCAGCAAGATGGACTCCACCCTGCTGGCGATGACCACCGCCATACGACAGGCGGCGAAGGAGAACTATACGCTCCAGCCGGACAATCTGTTCATGCAACTGCAATATGCCGCCCGCACCAATGATTATATTGATGCGCTTTCCATGAACGGACAAAATGATTCGCTGTTGGAGGCGGCACTCCGCGACTTCTCTGTCATCAACGAGGTTCTGGCAGTCAAATACCCCGAGATGTTCACCGTGGAGAACATGGTGACCAAGTCGCAGTTGCTGGGCATGGACATAAACAACGATCCCGGCGAAAACAACATACGAACCTCCTTCCGCAAATTCAAAGAGACCTACCCTACCGTCAACTCCCTGTACCCCGACATCTTCACCTCCACATATCTCTCCTTTGTGTCTGCCATCAGCGACGCGGCGCATAACAGCCATTACACTCTATTAGCCGCCGATGCGGACACCTTCATTGACGAGCTTCTGCGCCAGGCGGCCCAGAAGGCTGGCCACACCTTTGATGTTCAAAAAGCCCAATATCTGAACAATATGGCGGAACAAATCTACCACCAGCAGGATTATGCGAAATCCATCCACTATTACGAACAGGCTAACGAATACTTCCAGAAAGCCACTGTCCAGGACCCGACACAATGGACACCCTTCCTGCGCAACTTCCTGCAGATGGGAGACGCCTACCTGTATCAGGGACAATTCATGGAGGCCCTGAACACCTACCACAAGGTGCTGACCTACGAGAATCAGATTCCCGCAGATCAAGCCGCCTCATACACTCTGATGAAAGGCAACGTGAGTTACTATGAGGGAGACCTCTGGGGCGAGCAAGGCGATGCGGCCACCGCTGAGAAATGCTACAAGAAAGCCGAGAAACTTTTCAAGAAAGCCGTCCAGATGGGCGATGCCAGCGCCTACCACTCCTTGGGCGAGATGAGTCTGACGAGGGCCATCCGCCAATACAAGCAAGGTAACGTGAAGAACGTCTATCCGCTGACAGAACAGTCCGTCAAGTATTACGAATCGTATCCGATCGAGCAACCTCTGCAGCGCTATGTGCAGGCTAAGTCCATCATAGAGGATTATTATTGGAATAAAAAAGACAGCGTCAAATACGTCAACAACCTGCGTGGATTTGCCGACTACTACCACAAATTCGCTGAATACGACACCTTTTATGTTAAAAAGAGCATCGAATATACGGCGAAGCTCCTCCGATACAATCTGTCGCCGGAAGACGAACTTCGTTACAACCGGAACATCGTGACCGACTACGAGCGTATCCTGCCCATGACCGGTCTCACTCTGCCCTATCTGCAACGCAACTTCCAATTGGCCAAAGCCTATCAGGCCGTGGACTCCATCCCGCAAGCCATCAAAGGCTTTGAGGAATGTCTGTCGCTCAACGCGAAGATGTATTTGGACACCGCGCCCAAAACCTGCATGGCCAATGAAATCGACATCTACAAAGCCCTGATCGAATGTAATTCCACCATGGGCGAGCAATACGAGGACGAAGAGAGCGTGAGCCAGGAGTGGTATGGCAAGGCGCTGAATGCCAGCGACACGCTGATCCGGATCATGGAGCGCCTGCGCAAGGAAGACGACGCCGACCAGACCTACAGGCTCGCCCTGCAATACTACCGCAATGCCATCCTCTGCACCCAAACAGAATGGACGAGCATTGCCCTGACACAGCTGGACAAGTCCAACAATTTGCTGATTGAACTCTACAACGACAAATACAAAGATGAAACCGAATTTGAAATCATCCGCAACTATTACGTCAAGGGGCTGGTGGCTGAGGATATGAGCAATACGACGCTGGCCAAGGAGTGCTATCAGGCCGCCGTCGGTTACGCCGAAAAAGCCTCCGACCTCAGGGATGTAGCCGATCTATATTACGCAGTGGTCAACAACTGGCTGGAAATCCTTGAGCACCGCGACGGCGCGCAGGACACCGCCACCATCACCAAGCTGAAGCAGGCCAAGGCCTCCTTGTCGAAGTGGGTCAAGAAAGGGAAATAACGGGGTGTTACGAGCATCAGAAAAAAAATAGAGGCTTCTTCAAAAGAGGCCTCCATTTTCATTACTAAGCAAATCACAAACTCATCGGTCCACGCGCACCACACGGAACCCCACGTTTGGATAGCCATGGGAACCGTCGCGCGCAGCATCCGAATATTCGGTGCGACAGGCATCGCGGCTGGAGTCCCAACTGCCGCCCTTCACGATGTATAGACCTTGGGCGTTCTGCGTGGAAGTCCATTCCCAACAGTTTCCCCAAAAGTCAATGCCGCCGCACGCACCCGTTGTCTGGGCATACGCATCCACGGGAGTGAGGCCGTTCTCAACATGGTTGCTGTTCATCACAACATCCTTGGGCATGTGCCCTGCCGCCATAACCCATTCCTCCTCAGACGGAAGGCGGTAATTGTGCAAAGGGTCTTGGGATGTCAGCCAAGCGCAATAGGCCATAGCATCTGTATAGGACACATTCACGACGGGATACCGTCCATGTCCCAGCGGAAAAGAAAATCCGGACTGGGAGAGCGCATACTCCGCATTTGTCACCGGCGCATAGCCGATGTAGGCGTTGTTGGCGGACGAACCCCTGAGTACCAGCCATTCATCATTGGGATTATCGTCCACACGCGGGTCTATCAACCGAAGAAACTGCTGATAGATTCTGACATCACGGTTTTGGACCATTTCATCTACAATTGCCTGCATCTCGTCAATAAGATGCTGGTCGTGTGCCTCGCGCTCCAGCTGACGCAGTTTAGCCTTCTTGCGGGCGACCACTTTGTCATATTTGATGCCCATCTGCTCTATCAGGGCTTGCTTGTTCTCCTCCGTAGGATTCCGTCTGTAATTCTCCAATGCGGCCCGGGTGGCGGCATTCAAGCCAGGACGTTCATCCTCCACAAACGGAGCCGCAGGATCCACAAATTCAAGCTCGCTTTCATCCAAATCGTTCGGGGCAATAAAAGTCCCTGTCACAAAGCGTTGATGCACACCAAAATAGTGTGCCAACTGACCATCTTTAAATATTGTAAGCCGATAGCCGCCATACACATCGCAGGGGAAGGTAGTGATAAAATAGTCCTTTCCGGGAACAAATGTGCCGCCCTGGGGAGCCCGGAATGTAATGATGGACTGATTGTCGGATATTTCCGAAACCAGCACCTGGCCATCCAGTGTCACGAATCTGGCCGTGCCAGCAATGGCAAAGCCATCCACGCTTTCTAATTCCACGTGGGTGATGCCCGACATCTGGAAATTGAGGCGCAAACCGCCCGTACAGGGAACGACCGCATACGCATCCTGCATGTCGGTTTGTTGCTCTGCCGGCAACGAAACCACCCTGATGCTATTCTCCTCAACCGGTCGATGGCACGATATAATGGCGAATGTGGCAGTCCAAAGCAGAAGAGAGGTTATGTAGGAGCCACGTGTCGTTCTCTTCATCGCGTTCCCCCCTTCTTCGCCTGCGACATGCGACGCATCATCTCGCGGTCGGTACGATACACCATTTCAATCTGCTTGGGTGTGAGGAACTCGGAATATATCTTGTAATACTTCTCGCGGATAGCCAGTATCTTCTGACTGCGTTCAAAACGCTGTTTAAGAATTTTATCCACCTGTTCTTCCGTCATATCATCGGTTATCTCCGGGATGCGCGGACCAAGTGCCCAAATCTCCTTCTGATAAGCGACGTATGTCTTAACGAACCTCCCGGAAATCTCATCCTTGAATGCATTCGAAAGATCCAAGGCGATGTGATAAGCTTGTTTCTCGGCCAATTGCTCACGCGTCATTTTCTGTTTTTCGGTGGGTTGTGCCATGCCTGCGAGGCAGAATGCCACGGTAAGTAGCACAAACATCATTGTTTTCTGTACATTTTTCATTGTGGTATAATTTTATTCGTTCATAAAAACATCATCTTCATACACTTGCAGCAAGAATGCTTGATCATCGGGGGTAAGCTGATCGAATGCCTTCTCCACGTCGACAAGGGCTTTGTGAGCGGCGTAGCGGGGAATGACGGTATGTAGTACCAGCACTAAGGCAGCCACGGCAGCGGCGGCCAGTGCCACACGCTTCACGATGCACATCACCCGGCCATGCGGCGTCCTTTCCTGTTTTCCCTTTGGCGATGCCGTGATCTGCGACATCACCTCCGTCTCCATCTTTTCAAAAAAGCCGTCCGGCACGGAATAGGGCATCTTCTTTCCAATCTGTTCAAAATCAAAAGATTGTTCCATAGCTAATCGTTATCATTCATGTATTGTATTATTTTCTCTTTGGCCAAATGATAGTTGGCTTTCGCGCTGGCTGCCGTCGTGTCCGTCACCGCCGCAATCTCCTCATAGCTCAGTTCGTCATAATAGCGGAACGTGAAGGCCAGCCGCTGCTTTAGCGGGAGGGTTTGGATGGCCCGCTGCAACTTGACGGCCAGTTTGTCGCCATAGTCGAAATATTCGTCGGCGCGTAACTGGATGGTATCCGGGACGGCCTCCTCCAGCGAGAGGGTGACCTTGCCCTGACGGCGGCCCAGCAGGCGCAACGCCTCGTTGGTGGCAATGCGGAACAGCCATGATTTCAAGGATTGCTGCGGATCATATTGCCCGAAGGCCCGAAACACTCGGAGGAAGGTCTCCTGCGTCGCATCTTGTGCATCGTCGTGCGCCACAACCATGCGGCGAATATGCCAATACACCGGCTCCCCATACTTCCCCATCAGCAGTTTGAACCCCTGCTCGGGATTCTCCGCCATTGCCGTCACTATTTGCTGGTCTGTTGACATACGTTTTTTCATTTGCGAACAATAACCTATACCCCCCAAAAAAGGAAAAGTAAAATTTAGAGGTGATTTTTTTAATTAAGGATTTTTTATTTTTGCCAATTGATTCTAATTACACTTGACATCATAATATGCAAGACGACAAAAATTTCCGGCGAAAGTCTGCGGAAAGAGGTGACATGACAACCATTCGAGTCCGTGTCATCCTAATCCTGTTTCTGATTTTGTCAGTTTATGCAAAATCCCAAACATTTAATTTCAAACAGGTTACAACCAAATCCGTCTGTTTGGAACAACTCATGAACAAGATTGTGGAAGTGAACAACCATTTCAGGGATTGTGCAAAACACCATTATATCGTTTGTGAACAAAGCGGAGACATTACACAGCTTCAAATCGAATCGTTCGACGACGAAGGCATTTATCCATATTTGTTTTCACGGAATATTTGTGGAGTATTTATGGTGCAGGATAACAAATTTTATATCGACACTTCATTAAAAAAAGAATTTGACCAAACTGACATCATCATTAAGAATAAATACAAGCGGAGACAGAGAGGACATTTTAACGAGATCTGTTTCAACGATTGTTGGATGAAATGGTCATTCGAATATGATGAATGCGGTATTGACCTTTATCAGGCTTTTACTAATGAGATATGGCAATATTGGTATGACATGGAACTGAGTCCGGATTGCTTTTGCAATTATAAGAAAATCACCATAGATGTCATCGATGAAGAGAGTGAGGAATTAGACGATTGACAAGTTTTCCCAATCTCACCCACCGAAGTCGTCGTAATGGATCATGTCGGCAGGAACGCCCAGGCTGTCCAGCATCCGCAACACGGCCTGCAACATCAAGGGCGGACCGCAGATGTAATACTCGATATCCTCCGGATTGGGATGGTCTTTCAGGTAGTTTTCAAAAATCACATCATGGATAAAACCCGTATGGCCAGTCCAGTGATCCTCGGGCAGCGCATCGGAGAGGGCCACATGGAAGGAGAAATTTTCATTTCCCGCCGCAATCTTCTCAAACTCAACCATATAGAACAGTTCCTTACGCGAACGTCCGCCATACCAGAAGGTGGTCTTGCGGGTGGTGTGTTTTGTCTTGAACTGGTCAAAAATGTGCGAGCGCATGGGCGCCATGCCTGCGCCGCCGCCGATGAACATCATCTCGCGGTCGGTGTCCTCCACGAAGAACTCGCCGTACGGGCCCGACACCAACACCTCGTCGCCGGGCTTGAGGCTATAGACGTATGAAGAGGCAACGCCGGGGTTCACCTTTTCCATCCTACCCTTCTTGCGGTTGAACGGAGGGGTGGCAATGCGCACGTTCAGCTTCACCAGACGGTTTTCGGCGGGATAGCTGGCCATGGAATAGGCGCGCACCGTCGCCGCGCTGTTCTTCATCCGCAAATCAAAAAGCCCCATCTTCTGCCAGTCGGCACGGAACGGCTCCTCGATGTCCATATCGGAAAACGCCACTGTGCAGGCGGGGATGTCCAGCTGCACATAGCCTCCCGACTTGAAATCCATCGTCTCGCCTTCAGGGAGTTGTAGCACAAGCTCTTTGATGAAAGTGGCCACATTATGGTTGGAGACCACCGTGCATTTCCACTTTTTAATACCGAAAAACTCCTTAGGAATCTCGATTTCCATATCCTCGCGCACCTTCACCTGGCAGAAGAGGCGATAATGCTCCTCGGCCTGCTTGCGCGTGATGTGGGCTTTCTCCGTGGGCAGGAGTTGGCCGCCGCCGGAGAGTACCTTGCCTCGGCAGGTGCCGCAAGAGCCGCCACCGCCGCACGCCGATGGCACAAACACCTTCTCGTCGGAAAGGGCCTGCAACAGGGAACATCCGCGCTCATGCTGGACCTCACGCTCACCATTGATGGTGATCTTCACCTTGCCTTCAGGAATCATCTTCCGACGGGCATACAGCAGCACCGCCACCAACACCCAGAGGATGAGCAGGAAAACCAGTACAGCCGCAAGAATGGTCAGTGTTGTCATGATGCTTGTTATTTATATGCCCAAGAATGCCATAAAACCGATGCCCAGAAGTCCAGTGATAATGTATGCGATACCGTTCCCACGCAAGGGTTCGGGAATATTGGAATACTTCAGCCGTTCGCGGATGGCGGCGAAGGCCACGATAGCCAACAGCCAGCCAAGACCGGAACCGATGGCGTAGGAAAAACTGTGTATCACCGTGGGGAAATTCCGCTCCTGCATGAACAGCGAGCCGCCGAGGATGGCGCAGTTGACCGCGATGAGGGGCAGGAAGATGCCCAACGCCATGTACAGAGCCGGCAGATAACGCTCCAGCACCATCTCCAACAGCTGCACGATGCCGGCAATGACGGCGATGAAAAGTATCAGGCTGAGGAACGAGAGGTCAAGGGTGGCAAACCGCTCGCCCAGCCACGACAACGCCCCCGCCTGCAACAGGTATTTGTCCATCAGGTAGTTGACCGGCACCGTGACCGCCAGCACAAAACTGACCGCCAGTCCCAACCCGAACGCGGTCTTAACCTCCTTCGACACCGCCAAATAGGAGCACATGCCCAGGAAATAGGCGAAAATCATATTGTCGATGAAAACCGAACGGACGAATATGTTGAAGATGTCTGACATTTCTTTGAACTATGAACTTTTTTACTTTTACACTTAAACATTATAAACATTACGAACTTTTATCCCCTCCTTTCGCCCAGATCATCACACCCACGAGGATGAGTGCCATCGGCGGCAGAATCATGAGGCCGTTGTTCATGTATCCGGCGGCGTACCAACTTTGCGGGACCACGGGATGGTTCCACAGGGTGCCGGAACCGAGCAACTCGCGGAAGAAGGCCACCACGACGAGAACCAGCCCGTAGCCGAGACCGTTCATCACGCCGTCGATGAGCGACGGTAACGGTTTGTGCGACAGGGCAAAAGCCTCCAACCTGCCCATGATGATGCAGTTGGTAATGATCAGCCCCACAAACACCGAGAGCATCTTGCTCACATCGTACAACACGGCCTGTAGCACCTGGTCCACCAGAATGACAAAGAACGAGACGACAAGCAACTGCACAATGATGCGCACTCTTGGCGGTATCGTATTGCGCATCAGCGAGATAATCAGGTTGGAGCAGGCGCATACCACCGTCACGGAAAGAGCCATGACCACGGCGGGCTTCAGCTGCGCGGTGACCGCCAGCGCGGAGCACACGCCCAACGTCTGCACCAATACGGGATTGTCTTTGCTAAGTGGTCCGAGATATTTTTTCATGGCTTCTTACTTTTTTATATTCTGCAAACCCTCCATGAGCATATTGTCCACACCCTTGGATGTGAGCGTGGCACCGGAGATGGCATCCACGCGGTTCTCAGCATCCACATCATTGGAAGTTCCTGGTTTCAAAACCCTTACGGAAACGAATCTGCCATCTTTGTCGTACAAGCATTTCCCTTTAAAGGAGTTCAAGAAGTCCTCCTCGGTGATTTTCGCACCCAAGCCCGGAGTTTCGGACTTATGGTCGAAGGCAACGCCCTTGAGGATGGTGCCGTCGATGTTGGTCACTGCGTAGCCCCAGATCGGTCCCCAAAGTCCCTTGCCCTCAAGGCTGAAAGCGTATCCATCGACCCCGTCGGCACAACGAATACGATACACCTCTTGGTTGTCAGCTCCCTGCATCTTTTCAGCCACCTTGGAAAAAAGTACCACAGACTGCTTGCGATCCACATCGTGATAGCCCGCCGCATAGAGAATCTGCTGGCATTTTTCCGCCTGCACATTGGCTTCGCGCAAGGGTTTCAGCCCAATGGAAACCACCGAAAGCACCACTGCAATAAGAATCACCAACGCACTGATGTACAAAAAGATGTATTTATTGCTAAAGTTCTTCATCGTGCGGCGGTTTTAGGTTGAGACAATCGTTTTTCACGGCGGCGGATATTGACTTGCACCACACAGTAATCGATGAGCGGAGCGAAGATGTTCATCAGCAGGATGGCGAGCATCATGCCCTCGGGATAGCCTTTGTTGAGCAGGCGGATGAGGATGGCCAGGATGCCGACCAGCAGTCCGAACACGTACTTGCCCGCACGCGTGTGCGCCGCCGTCACGGGATCGGTGGCCATAAAGACTGCGCCGAAGAGAAAGCCGCCCATGAGCAACTGCTGATAACCCGGTACCGGACAAAGACCGGAAACGTGGCACAAAAGCGCCGTAACGTACCCGCCCACGAGTACAGACAACATGATGCGCCAGTCGGCCACCTGCGTGAACAGGAGGATAAATGCACCAAGGAGGATGGCGATTTTGCAAGTCTCGCCAATGCAGCCCGGGATAGTGCCCACGAACAGTTCCCACGTGGAGAGCATGGCCTCGGTATGACCATTCATGACCAAAGCGAGGGGCGTGGCGCCGGTAACGGCATCTGCACCCGAAATCCACACTTTATCGCCGGAGATAACCGACGGGTAGGCAAAGAAGACGAACGCACGGGCCAACAGTGCGGGGTTCAGGAAGTTGAAGCCCGTGCCGCCGAACACCTCTTTGCCGAAAAGCACCGCGAAGGCGGTGGCAACGGCCACAATCCACAACGGCACGTCGGGTGGCATGATCATCGGGATAAGGAAGCCCGTCACGAAGAAGCCCTCCGCCACCTCGTGCCCGCGCCACTGTGCGAAGAGCACCTCCACCAACAACCCGCTGGCGTAGGTCACCATCGCCAAGGGCAGCCATTTCAGGAATCCGTACCAGAAACAGGGCCAGAACGAAATCACGCAACCACAGCCACCCACAATGGTAAAATGCTGAAAGCCAACATTCCACATCCCGAAAAACAAAGCCGGACATAACGCGATCATCACCGTGATCATGATGCGCTTCATATCCACGGCATCGCGGATATGACTTCCCGTGGCCGTCACCGTGGCCGGTGTGCGCAGGAAAGTGTCAATGGCATCAAACAGGGCGTTATGTTTTAGCATTTCCAATAATTTTCTGGAGTGTAATTATTCATGATATTGATACAGATCATCCAATCGCTGAAGGCTGAGAGGGACGAATTTCAAAATCAGGGCATATTCTTCATCGTAACCTGCCGAATCATAGTAGTTTTCACTGTCAAACGGCCACAACTTCATATTTTCCTCAAGACCAGCACGCACGAACGGGTCATTTTCGCGCATCATCCGCTCGATATTATCGTAGGAAAACACACCGGACCGGCGCAATTCATGATAGCGATTTTTTAATGCCTCCCTGTACTCTGGCGATTTCATCATCCTGTCTATCAGTATATTCTGCCGTTCATCCAGCAGTCGTTCAAGCAGATTACGTTCGTTATCGCAGTCACGTCCGAAACTATGGTCACAGTCCCAAAGTGCAATCCGGTAAGGGGTTTCCGAATTCTTTTTGTAAAGATAGAAATTCTTTTTCACCCCATCCCCGTTGTTCGTAAATTGCAACAACAAATTCCAATCAATAAGATTCTGAATGTCAATCCATTCTCCGATATGAGCGTAAAATTCCACATCGGGTGTTTGTTGGATGAATTTGCGGAAAGCGCGCATCAACTCACTCCTATCCTCTTTCTCAAAATCCGGGAATGTTTGTTCCTGGTAGTTGTCGCCAAAAGCGGCAGGATCCGGCATCTGTTTTTCCGGGTAGAAGATTTTCGGTTCCTTGAAGATGACCGCATCCGGATCGTTATCATCAATGTTCAGTACATGCTTGTTGAGTCGCTGCATGACCACATAAAGGCCTTTGGGCTGGTTGTTACAGCGCAGGAGCGCATAGGCGCATTTCGGAGCTATATCATTGTCACCCATGGAATTAAAAAGATCATAGCAAAGCTTGTGCCGCATGAATGTCTTGTCGATATAACTGGCGTTCAAAATCCAGCTGCGATTGGCCGGAAGGCTGCAAAGCGACTGTTTCTTGTCCAATTTCACCGCATAGGAATGTTTGTAAAACTTGGAGGATGTACCGCCCCTGCATTTGATCTTTCCAGACCATACCACAGAATCACCGCCCGTCACCACGGCCATATCACAAGGAATACGCTCGTCCCAAGGAATCTCTTCATCCGTAAAAATGTGGATAACAGGCAATTGCAAATTATCCGCTTTCGGCTTAGGAGTGCGTTTGCAGGCATTTCCAAAAACGGAAAGCACAATCACTAACAATACTATATATATTTTCTTCATTTTACAACCTAATTCTTGACAATCAATTCCCAAATTGCTTCACGCACAATTTGCTGACACTCCATTTTGGAGGGACAAACCACCTCGCAGAGGGCAAAATCCTCGTCATCCACCTCATAAATTCCCAACGCCTCCATCTGTTCTACATCTTTGATATAACAGGCCTTTAGCAACTGTAACGGAAGTATATCGAAGGGAAAAACCTTGTCATATACATCGGTCATCATAAAGGCGCGCCGCCCACCGTGGAGGGAGGTATTGTGCTGATACGTCTTGTTGGGTGTGAGCCATGACAGGAATGTGTGCGAAAAGCTCCACTTTTTCAATCCGGGCAGCAGCCACCCCAGCCATTCGCGCCGACCACCCTCGTTCAACATCGTCACCTGACGGTCGTAAAAACGAACGGTTGGGAAGTCTTCCAACTTCTCCCCTGTCAGCACATTGCCGCTGATGATGCGGACCTCTTCCCTACCCCAGTCCTGGCCGAAAAGGGCCGAAAGATCCGCACCGTATGCCGCAGTGAAATAGCCCGTTGTAGTGGCGGCAGGACCCGTCAAAGCCATTGTTTTCTCAAAACACAGAACATGATCCGCAAAGAATCGGCCCATCATGGCCACATTCTGGGGATCGATATACCAGATGGATTCACCCTTTCGTATCGGGTCGATATAATGAATCTGTGTGCCCACATTGCCCGCCGGATGAGGACCCTGGAAACAATGCCGCTGCACATTGTCGCACTGTTCGAAGAGAGCGTTGTCCTCGCCCGCACGCACACACAGGTGTACGGGCACGTCGCCCGCCGCCATGCGGAGCATCTCCAGTCCCTTGCGGAAATATTCCTCCTTGCCCTGTAGCAAGCGTCCAAAATCGGGAGCCAAGGGCGCGGAATCGAAGCAGGAAACGAAAACAGCCTTGGGCTGGTCATCGGGATTGGGGATTATGGAAAACGGACGTTGACGAAGCATCGGCCAAAGACCGTACTGCAACATTAAATCCCTCACATCCTGACTGTTGGATAGCATCGGCACATCCATAGAACGAGCGGTAACAGCTTCCGTAGCGGATTCAATGACAATGGCACGGATGACGCGCTTTTCGCCGCGCACGATCTGCCGCACTCGGCCCTGAACGGGCGAGACAATCACCACCCGCTCATCCTGTTTGTCGGCAAACAAAGGAGTTCCCACCTCCACCGTATCGTTCTCCGCGACCAGCAGACGCGGGGTCAGCCAGCGGAAATCAGACGGACGGATATAGTAGAACGATGACCCACGGGCAGCGGAAATGTTGTCCTGTGCGGCACCTTCTAATCTGACATCCAGACCTTTCGATATGGTGATTGGTATTGGGTTCTGCATCAACAAGTTCGTGTGTTATTAGAAAAAAGGACTCTCATTTAAATTGCTGCTTGCAAAAATACACTTTTTTTGGTGACCGCTTTCCGCTCCTGTTGCGGGAAAAATCATCATAGGGATCTCACAGATTCTCACCGAAAAACATATTTTTGTTTCTTTGCAACGATTTTTGAAACACAAGCTCATCGCTTAAACAACCACAACTGCAGTCGAATGAAAATAACAACCCGAGTCTGTCTCCGTATTGTACACGCAGCAGTAGTCTTTTCCCTCCTGCTGTGGCTGTTTCCTGCCCGAATGTCAGGGCAGGTGCTGCGGGGGAAGATCTACACACTCGGAGAGTCGGGCGACACGGTGGCGGTTTACATGGCGCGACTGCAATGGAAGAACTCCACGGTGGGCGCCATCACAGGCACGGACGGTTCCTACCGGCTGCCGTTCGCCAACACCGACACACTGATTGTCAGCTATTCCTTCTACAAACCCGACACCATCGTCATCGATCGCAACGAACGCCGGCGCAACATGCTCATCAACGCCACCCAGCCCCTGAAAGAGGTGGTGGTCCGACAACGACGTCCCAAATATGTACGCAAGGGCAATCCCGCCATCGCTCTCATCCAGAATGTTATCAAACACAAGGACGAAAATCGCATTGAAGCCGCAGCGGCATACAAATCAAGCAGTTATAAGAAACTGGTACTCTCGTTTGGTCGTTTCAACATGGACTTCCAGAAAAACGACATCAACCGCAGTCTATCGTTTCTTGAAAAATACATCGACACCATCCCTTCCGACAGTATTCCGGTGCTGACCATCTCGCTGCGGGAACGGCTGACAGAGAACTACTACCAGCGGTCGCCGCGCAAGATGGTGCATTATGTGAAGGCCACGCGAATGCAAGGCGCCGACGAGGTGATGGATTCGGAGGGTCTCGGCACCAATCTGGATGCCATCTTCTCTGAAGTCAACATCTTCGACAATGATATCGAATTGATGCTCAACCGTTTCGTCAGTCCGCTCTCCTCCACCCTGGCGACAACCTATTACCATTATTTCATCACCGACACCGTGCAGGTGGATAGTTCCACCTGCATCGAACTCACATTCACGCCGGTGAACAGTCAGAGTTTCGGCTTCACCGGACGGCTGTATATCATGCAGGACAGCACCTACGCCCTGAAAAAGTACTCCATCAACGTGCCCTACAACATCAACCTAAATTTTGTGAACCAGCTTGTCATAGAAGAAGAGTTTGCCCAAACCGACAGCGGCTACTGGGCACCGAAAGAGTCGCACACCTACGCCAAATTCTCCCTGTTCAAACGCAAAAAGACAAGGCACCTGTACGCACACCAGGGAACCTTCTGGTATCAATACGAAATGGGAACGCAGATGCCGGACTCCTTTGCCGCCTACGTGTCCGGGCAGGAGATTGTGGCTCCCGATGCAAAGAAATACAGAATCCGGCAGTGGACGACCATGCGACCTATTCCCCTCACGACCAAGGAGGTGTTTCTGGACAGTCTGGCGGCGGAGCTTCGCCAGCTGACCTTCTTCAAAGTGCTGGAGAAAACCGCCGATATTCTGGGCTCCGGCTACATCGCCACAGCAAAAAAACGGAAAGAGAGTTTCTTCGACATCGGGCCGGTATATAGCCTTGTCAGCTACAACCCGGTGGAAGGGGTGCGCGTGCGCGTCGGGGGGATGACCACGGCCAATCTGAACAAGCGTTGGTTCATGAGCGGCTACCTGGCCCTCGGTTTCCGTGACCTGCGCAAGAAATACGACCTCACCCTGACACACTCCTTCATCCCGAAGAAATATCATGCCAACGAATCCCCGACGCACGAGCTTGTTTTCAACACCAGCTATGACTTGGAGATGCCGGGGCAACAGTTCACCTACATGGACCGCGACAATCTGCTGATGTCGTACGACTACGACACGCTCGCGCCTGCCGCGCAGTATGTGCGACGCGCCAAGCTGCGTTACCGCAAGGAATGGCCCTTCCGCCTCCGTCTGGACACCTGGCTGCAATACGAAAACAACGAGGCGACCGGCTCGCTGGCCTACTGGCGCGTGAACGAAGACGGCTCCTTTTCCCGTGTAAAGGACTTCAACAACATGGAATTAGGGGTGAAAATACGTTGGACTCCCGGCGCGAGGTCATACGACAGCCAGATGGGCGAGAAAAGGACCTCCAAGTTCACCAAAGACGCCCTCACGCTCAGTCTCTCGCACACCGTCGGCCTCATGGACCGCCGCTTCTGGTACAACCGGACCGACCTGTCCGTCGAAAAACGTATCTGGATGTCCGCTTTCGGACACATCGACGCCACCCTTCAAGGCGGAATCGTATGGAACGCCGTGCCTTACCCTAAATTGTATGTTCCACCACACAATCAATCCCGGTTTCTCACCCCCAACACCTTCAACCTGATGAAACCCATGGAGTTTCTCTTCGACAAATATGTGGCCCTCTTTGCCACCTATCATCTAAAAGGACTGATCTTCAATCGCATACCTCTATGGAACCGGCTGAACTTCCGGGAGGTCGTCTCCTTCGGCGGCATCTACGGCGGCCTGTCAGCCAAGAATATACCCAGTCCTAGCTCGCCGGGATTGTACTTGTTCCCCGACGGATGCGCACAGCTGGGAAAAATGCCCTACATGGAAATCACCGCCGGCATAGAAAACATCCTCGATGTTCTTCGCATCGATTATGTAAGACGGATTTCCCACGCCAAGGAGCTGAAAGGATGGGCCAAGAACGGCATCCGTATCTCGCTGAACTTCTCTTTTTAGCGATTGGAAAAGTTGTATTTTTGCACCATTATTTAAAATCCATCTTTATGAAAAAATCCGTCTATCTCATCTTGTTTGTTATCACCCTGTTAACATCCGCCTGCAACCGGACACTGCCGTCCTTTTCCACTTTCAACATGTCGGGAAGCAGCCATTTCATGGTGAAGACGGACGACCCCTATCGACCGGAAGAGTTCAACCCCTACGGCGTAGAGAACAAATACTCACTGGTATGGCCTACCAAAGGAATGATGACTCCAACGGCGGAAAAAGAACTCATCCGACAAGTCTTCGGCGACAGCACCGCCGCATCCGTAAACGAAGCGGCACAACGCTGGCTGAAAAACCTATGGCTGTATGATGATGAAGTCAAAGCCGTAGAGGCCAAACCCGTAAATAGTGTAAACCACTTGAACTCATATACTTATACCCACCTCAAAAACAGCATGGAAGAGAATGGCGAGCTCGTCACCTTCATCAACACCACCGAAGCTTTCCTTGCGGGGGCGGCGCACGGCTCGTATGTGGTTGAATATCTCACCTACGACCGTAAAAAGAAGCGCGTGGTGCATCTCAACGACTTGGTGGACACCGCCAAACTGGGCGAGGTCATCGTGCGCGCCATCGAGGACCTGACCGTCAACAAAGATGTGTACGACTGCCTGTTTGACGAATACAAGAATGCGGAAAGGATCATCGTTCCCGACAACTTTTTCATCGACAGCACACGGAGCACCATCACCGTGGTGTTTCAGCAGTACGACATCACGCCCTACGCCTGCGGTCTGCAGTCGGTGGTGCTGCCCGTCTTCTGGCTGTCAAAGCATCAGGAACTCACCCCGTACGCCAAGAGCATTTTCGGGAAAGGAAGTTATCTGGAATAATTCTTCTCACGGTTCTTTTATTCCCCCGGAAGCGTCGCGAAAATCGAATGGTCGAACTGCTGCTGCGCATAGTCGCGCGTCAGCACCATTTTCTGCTTCTGCATACTAGGGAAATCGAACATGGCATCCGTCATGATCTTCTCCACGATGGCGCGGAGCCCGCGGGCACCCAGTTTGAGTTCAACCGCCTTCTCCACAATGTAGTCCAACGCCTCTTCCTCAAAATGAAGTTCGATGCCATCCATCTTGAAGAGCTTTACATACTGCTTCACCAAAGCGTTCTTAGGCTGTGTAAGAATCTGCTTAAGAGCCTTGCTGTCAAGCGGATGCAATGAGGTAATGACGGGGAAACGCCCGCACAGCTCGGGGATGAGGCCGAACTGACGGATATCCTGTGCGGAGACGTATTGCAGCAAGTCGGAAGCGTCGAAGTGGCGGCTTTGGGTATTGTAGCCGATCACTTTCGTGTTAAGACGCTCGCCGATGATCTGTTCCAGATTGTTGAACGCACCGCTGCCCACGAAGAGGATGTTCTGCGTGTTCACGTGTATGAATTCCTGCTCGGGGTGTTTGCGTCCTCCTTGCGGCGGCACGTTCACGATGGAGCCTTCGAGCAGTTTCAGCAACGACTGTTGCACGCCCTCGCCGCTCACGTCGCGGGTGATGGAGGGGTTTTCAGAGCCCTTGCGGGCTATTTTGTCAATCTCATCAATGAAAACGATGCCGCGCTCGGCCTTGGCCACATCGTAATCCGCGGCCTGCAACAGGCGCGAGAGAATACTCTCCACATCCTCGCCCACATAGCCCGCCTGCGTGAAGACGGTGGCATCCGCAATGCAGAAGGGCACCTCCAGCATCCGGGCAATTGTTCTGGCCAACAAGGTCTTACCCGTACCGGTATCGCCAATAAGCAAAATGTTGGATTTCTCAATCTCCACCTCTGCATCCTCGCCGTCGGATGGCTGCATCAACCGTTTGTAATGATTATACACGGCCACCGACAACACCTTCTTGGCCTCATCCTGACCGATAACATAATCGTCAAGCCGCGCTTTGATCTCGTGCGGCTTCATCAGGTTTATTTTCACGGGCGCAACATTCCGTTGGCCATGATTCCTGTCCACATTGTGCATAATGTCGGTGATGGCATGAACACAATCGCCGCATATCATACCGTTAAGTCCCGCAATGAGAAACTCATCATCGGGAATTTGAAGGCCACAGAAACTGCAAATCCTATCGCTTTTCTTCGCTTTCGCCATACTTATTTGCGGTCGGGGGAGAGCACCTGGTCAATCAGGCCGTATTCCTTGGCTTCGGAGGCGATCATCCAGTGGTCGCGGTCGCAATCCTTCCACACCTGGTCAAAGTCCTTGCCGGAATGTTGGGCGATGATTTCGTAGAGTTCCTTTTTGATCTTCATGATCTCCTGGGCTTCGATCTCGATGTCGGAGGCCTGGCCCTGGGCGCCGCCCATCGGCTGGTGGATCATGACGCGAGAGTGCGGCAGGGCGAAACGCTTGCCCTTGGCGCCGGCGCACAACAGCACGGCGGCCATGGAGGCAGCCATACCGGTGCAGATGGTGGAGACATCCGGCTTCAGATACTGCATGGTGTCATAGATGCCCAATCCGGCATACACCTGGCCGCCAGGACTGTTCAGGTATATCTGGATGTCACGGGTGGAATCCTGCGACTCCAGGAAGAGCAGCTGGGCTTGGATGATGTTGGCCACGTCGTCGTCAATCGGCACGCCGAGGAAGATGATGCGATCCTTCATCAAACGGGAGAACACATCCAGCTGGGTAATGTTCATCGGACGCTCCTCGATGATATACGGGGTGATATAATTGCGGGCAATCGAAACATAGCGGTCCATCTTCAGACTGCTGATGCCATGCTGTTTTAATGCGTAATTGCGGAACTCGTCTTGCATTGTTCTGAATTATTCGTTTTCTTTTTTCGTTGTCTTGCGCGTCGTCTTCTTTGCCTTGGGAGCTTCTTCCGTCTTGGCAGCGTCCTCTGCAGCGGCCTTCTTGGTCGATTTCTTCTTCGGCGTCTCCTTTGCCTCGGTCTTGCCCTTCTGACGATCGGTCAGCATGGCCACATACGCCTTGATATCGCCTTCCTTGTGGTCGATGTTCAGCTTGGAACGGAGCAGCTCGGTCAGTTTCTCGTCATAGAGCAGGTCGTACACGCTCTTGACGTACTCCTTGTTCTCCATTGTCTGCTTCACCAGTTCCTCCACACGATCCTTGACATCCTCGGCATTGAAGTTTCCGAAGTAGTTCTTAATGTAATAGTTACGGAAATATTCCTTAATATCCTCAATGGTCACGTTCACATTCTCGCCCTCCACAAGACGGCCTTCCAGAATCTGCCATTGGAATGCACGTTTGTAGTCGTTGTATTTCTCGTCGAGTTGCTCGGCGGTCATATCCTTCTGGGTCAACAGGATATAACGCTTGATGAACTCGTCCGGCAATTCCACGTTCACATTGTCGATCAGCATTTCAATCGCATCGTTCATGAACTGGCGGTTGAGTTCGGGCTGGTACTGGTCGAGGACCACCTTGTCGGCGGCGGCGTTGAGTTCAGCCTCGCTGGTGACAGAACCGTCGGGGAACGCTTTCTTGAAGAATTCCTCGTTGAGTTCAGCGGGCACAATACGACCGATATGCTTGATGGTGACTTTGTATTTGTAGTCGTTGTCAGCCTCCAGATCCTTGGCATCATTGAGTTTGAGGAAGCGGGCGAGGGTTGCCTCGTGAGCGAACGCCTTGCGCAGGGAGAGCATGACGGACTCGTCTTGCTTCTTGCCGATGAATTTCTTGCGGGCATCCTCTTTCAAGTCATGGATGAAGAAGAAGCCGTCCTTGTCGTCGGCGTACTTGACGGACAAGCTGTCGCCCTCTTCCACGGTCTCCGGGGTGATGTAGTTGCCGTGACGCTCGCGGAGCTGGCCGATATAGCCCTGACGATCCTCATCGGTGGGCAGGATTTTGAAATCCACCACCTTGGGCAGTTTGGCATAGTCGATCTTCACGTCGGGTGCCAGCGCATACTCGTAGGCGAACACGAAGTTGTCGGCGTTGTCGAAGTCCACGGAGGATTCCGCCTCGATGGGCAGGGGTTCGAAGATATATTTCACCTCGTTCTCCTTCATGAAGAGATCCATGTTGGTGTTGACAAGGTTGTCAATCTCCTGGGCCAGGATGGCTTTGCCGTACATTTTGCGGATCATGCCCATGGGCGCGTTGCCGGCGCGGAAGCCGGGCACCTGGGCGGTTCTGCGCTGTTTCTTCAACGCTGCTTCCACCGAAGCCTCATAGTCATCCTTCTTGATTTCAAATACGACCTTCTGGATCTGGCCGGGCACGTTTTCGTGCTTAGTAACAATTCTTTGGACTGTCTTGGAATCCTCGTTCTTCGTAGTCATCTATTGGTGTTTTTTTTAATTATTCATAAAACAAAAGACATACAGCGCCTTGACGGTGTTGCATGTCTGTGCTTTTCCTGTAAAAGGAAAATTATTCCTCCGCCTGGTTGTCGCCAGTGGTCTGTTCAGTCTGAACCTGATTGCCCATACGGGTGGAATTCACCTCCGATTTGGAGAGGAAGGCGCAGACGAAGCAGAGCACCATGATGAAAGCGGCCACGCCCCAGGTGGTCTTCTCCAAAACATCCGCCGTCTTGCGGACACCCATGATCTGGTTAGAGGATGCGAAGTTGGAGGCCAAACCGCCGCCCTTGGAATTTTGAATCAGAATTACAAATGCCAAAACGACACAAGCCAAAATGATTAATACTACACAAAGTGAGAACATCTGTTTCTTTTTTTTATGTTTATACTATAATAATTATACCTCGTTAGAAGTCTGTTCTTGCAGACTTTTTATTCGGGCTGCAAAATAACAACTTTTTTCTGGAAAATGCAACTTTAAAATTTCAAACATCTGTATCGCCTTCTCAAGACATCCTTGTTCAGCGTAAATATTTGCTAATGTTTCACTTACAATGTTCGGGTCCTCTTCCAGACTAGCCTCTCCGTAGTTGGCTTCCGCATCATGGGTTTCGGGCGAATAGATGATTTTCGGAGCATCCTTTGAAAATTTTGCAATCAGCTGATCAATAAGTTCCTGCCGATCCTCATGGTGTTCGGCATGGTGCTTCACGAACACGGGCTGGAGGTCGTCCTGCACATCGGCGACGCCGGGTGTCACCGTCATCACAGGCTTGTCTTTCTTGGTCAGGATGACCGGCGCGGCGAGCAGCTGGGACTGGTGGAAGCGGGCCCTGTCGAAGATGGTGAGCAGCTGGCGCGAGCGGGAGCGCCCCCGGCTCGGCTGCAGCTTCAAAAGGAACATGTTCAGGAACGACGACGCCGGGAACCGTTTCTGGAGGTCCATCAGCTGTTCCAGAGCATTTTCGGCATTTTCCGTGTCCACAAAATCGCTAAAATAAATCTTCTCCATATTATAAGATTCGTAACTATTGTCAATAACTACCAGTTGACAAATGCTTTGTTGAAAATATCGTCCGTCAGCGCGTCGCTGATGTCGGAAATGAGCGTTGATTCCACACTGCTCAGGTTCTGGCTGCTGGAGTAGTCGGCGTAGCGCGAGAACGTCTGGTCGAAATTCTGGCTGTCGTCGAACTTGTTCGTGAAGCGCACCCGCACCGTGATGGTGAGCCGGTTCATGGCGGCGGTCTCGTTGCCCTGGATGGCCACCGGCGCCACCGAGTAGTTGATGATCTCGCCCTCGATCTCGTAGTCGCCGTGACCGTTCACGATGGTCAAGGGGGTCTGTCCCTGGATCTTGTCCTTCAACGCCGTGGTGAAAAACTGGCTCAGCGTGGGGTTCACGAGGGAGGCGTTGTTGGGGAAGGTGGCGATGGCAACGGTCTTGGCCCGCGGGTCGATAGTGCCGCCGGTCAGCGACACCGACAGCCGGCACCCGACGGTCAGGCAAGCGACCATCGCACATCCCAGAATCCATATTCCTATCTTCCTCATCATCTACAATTCCAAATCTTTCAGTCCGTATTCATCAATTTTACGATACAGCGTGCGCTCGGAGATACCGAGTTCATCGGCGGCCGCTTTCCTGGCGCGATGGCGTTGCAACGACCGTATGATGGCCTTCTTCTCAATACCGGCTAGGGTAAGGTCTTCGGGCTCCTCCGCAATGGCGGCATCGGGCGCGGCCAGTGGATGGCCGGCATCGTCCACCTCCACCGAATCGGCGAACTCCGGTTCTGCCTCACCCGGCGCATGCACAGGACGACTGATCTGGTATGGGTGGGCGCTCGGCTCAATGGTCAGGTCCGGGTAAGCCGGTTCCGCATGGGCAGCCATATCAGGAGCAAAGGAGCCTCCTGCCAGACGGCTGATTGCCGCCTTCAGGTTTTTGATTTCCTGCTGTATGCCATAGAATTTCAGGATGGTCTCCCGCTGGAACTGTTCGTTCTTCTCCACATCGCTCTGACGCAACACGGGCAGGGCGGAGCCTGTGGGAGACACGAGATACGTGGCAATCGTCTCGCCATTCACCTTTCGGGAACTCTCCATCAGGGAGACCTGCTCGGTTACATGCTTCAGCTGGCGCACGTTGCCCGGCCAGGTGTAGTTGGTCAGCTTCTCCACCGCATCGGGGGTGAGCTCCACCGGCGGGAAATGGTATTTGAATGAAAAGTCGGCGGCGAACTTCATGAACAGCGGGTAGATGTCGCCCTTGCGCTCGCGCAGGGCGGGCACATGGATGGGCACCGAGTTGAGGCGGTAGTAGAGATCCTCGCGGAACTTGCCCTTGGCGATGCGGTCGGCGATATCCACATTGGTGGCGGCCACCACGCGCACGTTGGTGCGCAGCACCTCGGAGGCGCCCATGCGGATGAACTCGCCGTTCTCCAGCACACGGAGCAGACGTATCTGCGTGCCCAGGGGCAGATCGGCCACCTCGTCGAGGAAGATGGTGCCGCCGTCGGCCTCCTCGAAATAGCCCTTGCGCATACGGTCGGCGCCCGTGAAGGCGCCCTTCTCGTGACCGAACAGCTCGGAATCAATAGTGCCCTCGGGAATGGCCCCGCAGTTCACGGCGATGTACTTGCCGTGCTTGTGCGTACTGTTGTCATGAATGATGCGCGGGAAGTTCTCCTTTCCCACCCCACTTTCGCCCGTGATCAGCACCGAGAGGTCCGTGGCCGCAACCTGCACGGCGACGTTGATGGCACGGTCCAGCGCCGCATCAAAGCCGATGATGCCGTAACGCTGCTTTATGGAATTCACATCTATATTCATTCTAAAGGCAATACTATAAATAAAAGCGTGCAAAAGTACAAAAAAATTACGGAACCGAGACCAACGCCAATGTCATCAATTCGTTACCATTTTTTTCGTATCTTTGCACCCCAAAAACATCAATATCATGCTATACTGGATCATATTCATCGTCTTAATGATTTTCAGCTTGATTGTGAGCCGGACGCTCAACAAGCGTATTGAAACCTATTCCAAGAT
Source organism: Bacteroidales bacterium (assembly GCA_017551725.1). Classification (GTDB taxonomy): domain Bacteria; phylum Bacteroidota; class Bacteroidia; order Bacteroidales; family WCHB1-69; genus F23-D06. The sequence goes on along the minus strand of JAFZKY010000057.1, from coordinate 29,061 downwards.
CGGGCTTTCCAGCGGCCTCTCGGGCCGTGAGGTGGCGGAGAAGATGCTGCACGACCACGGCATTTACGACGTGCGCGTCATCAGCACACCGGGCCGCCTCACCGACCACTACAACCCGGCGGACAAGACCGTCAACCTGAGTGAGAACGTGTACAGGGGGCACGACATCGCCGCTGCCGCCGTGGCCGCCCACGAGTGCGGGCACGCAGTGCAGCACGCCACCGCCTACCAATGGCTCACCATGCGCTCCAAGATGGTGCCCATGGTCCAGTTCGGTTCCAAATGGTCACAGTGGATCCTGCTGGCCGGCATCGTACTGCTTGGCTTCTCCACCGTCATCGGCACGCCCGTGCTCGTCATCGGCATCGTACTGTTCGCCCTTACCACTCTCTTCTCTCTCATCACCCTCCCTGTGGAATACAATGCATCCGAACGGGCTGTCGCCTGGCTGGACGAGACGGGTATCACCACCGGCAAGGAGACCGAGTACGCCAAAGACGCCCTCAAATGGGCCGCCCGCACCTATCTCATCGCCGCACTCTCTTCCCTCGCCACCCTGTTGTACTACATTGCCATTCTTGTTGGAAGACGAGACTGATAACAATTAACAATTAATAATTAATAATTAACAGTTAATAATTAATAGTTAAATTTTATCCTTCCATACCTTATCAACTTTATAAACATTACGAACCTTATAAACCTTATAAACATAACATTAAGAACCATACAAACCTTCATTCGCACATGACAAATATCCGACAAATCACATTTTTGGTTTTGCTGACCGTGTGGGCCTGCATGACCGCCCATAGCCAGAAGAACGTGCTTCCGTTGCCTCTGGACAGCGGCACCACTATCAAAGGCAACACGCTCTGCTACATGCTGCCCACCACCGCCCTCAAGGTGACGGTCGATATCACCAAGGTGCGCGAAATCAAGGGCTACTACGCCGAATATGCGCAGAGTCTTCTGGGCCTCACCAACGTCATCTCCGAAAACAAGACCTTCTTCAAGGTCAACGACGTGCGCATCGAGCCCGTGGAGGTGCCGGATTTCAACCATGCCTATCTGGTGCAACTCTCCAGCCAGCAGATGAAGGATGCCGTGCTCACCAAGACCGCCCAGAAAAAGACGATGACGTGCGCCCTGTCGAAGGAGGTACAGCCCTACCTCACCTACTCCGAGCCCATCCCCAACTTCTTCAAGAACTACTCCGACCTCTCCTATTCCGAGATGGAGGATTCCTTTGTGGAGACCAAAATCATTGACGGCATCGTGACGCAGGTGCCGGCCAACCGGACCAAAATCGTGTCCAAGACCAACAGCCAGAAGGCCCAGGAGGCCGCCGATGCCATCAGCAAGAGCCGGAAAGACCAGTACAGCCTGGCCTCCGGCGAGCAGGAGACGCCCTACCCCGCCGAAACGCTGGAAGCCATGCTGCAAGAACTTCGCCAGTGGGAGGAGAACTACCTCTCGCTGTTCACCGGCCTGGTGCTGGAAGACATTGTGACCTACACCTTCTACGTCATCCCGGAAGAGGGCGCCACCACCCTGCCGATATTCTCCTGCAGCCAGACGGAAGGCTTCTCCACCGAAAATCTTGCCAACAACGCCAACGCCTACACCCTCAATCTGAAACCCACTTTCCCCACCGACGGGATCGAGCAGGCGCTGACTGACAGCAAACCGGAGAAGAAAGCCACGAAGAGCGGCTACCGCTTCCGCAAGGCCATGCCGGTGGCGGTCTCCCTGCATCAGGGGCAGAAAAACCTCCACGACTTCGGCATCTTCAACATGCGCCAGTTCGGACGCATACAAACGCTCCCTACAGGCCAGAACAAGGAGCCTATCCAACAATTCGGATTCATTTTCTAATTTAAAAGCACCATGCAAAAAATCCTTTCCATCCTACTGGCCACCAGCATTTTACTATTGGCAGGCTGTCATAAGAAAAGCGAAGAGGAAAAACTCAAAGATGCCATGAAAGTGTGCGCCGCCGAATATCTCAAAAACGACGGCATCACGGCGTACGACTCGCTACGGGTGGATTGCGTGGACACGGTCACCGAGATGGGCTATGCCAAGCTCAACTCCGAGCTGCTGGCGCAGATGGCAGATGCCTACCAAGTCCTGTACGAAGAGGCCGTGAACGATGATGACATTTCCAAAGTGGATGCCATCTCCTTATATCTCAACGAAATAAACCGCACCAAAAACGACTTCGACGACCTGATGGAGTCCGGCGACCTCAAGGCCGACGGCATCCTCCTCTTCATGGTCACCGGGGCATATTTCCACGGCGGGAAGGCGGAAGAACTGATGTTCTTAGTGCAACCGGACAAGAAAACGCTGCACACGCTGGACCCGTTCGGCGACAACCTGCTGTACCGGGAGGATTCCTGATGTATCCGTGGGGTGACGAACGGCGGTTCAACAGCTACAACCGTTTTCTGAGGCAACGGTTCGGCGGGCGCATCCAAAAGCTCACCCTGGATGCGGGATTCACCTGCCCCAACCGCGACGGCACCGTGAGCCGCGGCGGCTGCGCCTATTGCTGCAACGACGCCTTCAACCCGGCCTATTGTGTTCCCGACAAAAGCGTCCGCCAGCAACTGGACGAAGGCATCCGCTTTCACCATCGGCCCGGCACGGAACCTGCGGGCTACTTTGCCTATTTCCAAACATTTTCCAACACCTACGCCCCGCTTCCCCGCCTGAAGAGTTTGTACGAGGAGGCTCTGTCGCACCCTGGCGTGTGCGGCCTCGTCATCGCCACCCGTCCCGACTGCATCAACACACCGTTGCTGGACTATTTGCAAGAGCTTCAAAAGCGCATCTTTGTGACGTTGGAAATCGGCATGGAGAGTTGTCGCGACGCGACCCTGCGGCGCATCAACCGAGGACACGACGTGGCGTGCGCGGTGCGCGCAATTGAGCAGACCTCGGAACACCACATCCCCGTGGGCACACATCTCATCTTCGGGCTGCCCGGCGAGCGGCCCGAACATTGGATGGCAGATTTGGCCCTCATCAACCATCTTCCGCTGCACAGCATCAAATTCCATCAGTTGCAGATTATCAAGGGCACAGCGATGGAAGAGGAATACCACCAACATCCCGACGACTTCTTCCCGCTACCGTTCGACACTTACGTGCCCTTCATCGCCGACTACGTAGAGCGGCTTTCGCCGGACATCGTCATCGAGCGCTTCGCCGCCGAGGTGCCCCCACGCTTCCTGGCCGCGCCCGGCTGGGGCGGCATCCGCTACGACCGCGTGGTACACGCCATTGAGGCCGAACTGGAGCGTCGCGAGAGTTGGCAGGGACGGTTCGGACAGTGATCGCAGCCGCAACCGCAATCACCCTTCCCTTTCAAGGTGCGCACGATGGCACGCCCCGTGAATAAGAGCGTCACCGCCAATACAAGCACGACTATCACCATCTGCACCATAGGTCAGAGTATAAACTGCCAATTTGGAAAAACAATGCAGAGACCACCCAGGCTAGCCCGATGGTGTAAATTGCGGTAAACAACGCCCATTTCCACTTGCCACTCTCGTTTTTGATGGCCACGATGGTGGAGAGGCAAGGCATGTACAACAGGATGAACAGCAGCATACTGGCAGCGGAAAGCGGCGTCATGTTGCCCTGCACCAACTGTGCAATATGCAGTTCGCCCTCGTCGGTGTCAATGTCGGGACCTTCCGCCGCAGTTTCATCGGCAGAGGAAGCATAGAGCACGCCCATGGTGCTGGCCACCACCTCCTTAGCCGCCACACCGGCCAGCAAAGAGACGCTTTGCCGCCAGTCGAAACCGCAGGGCCGCATCACCGGCTCGATGGTCTTGCCGATACGCCCGAGGTAGGAGTGCTCCATCTGCTCGCGGGCGGTGGTGTCGGCGTCACGATGCGGGAAATAGCCCAAGGCCCACACTATCACGCTGGCCGCCAAGATGATGGTACCCATCTTCTTCAAGTACTCCTTGCCCTTCTCCCACGTGTGGCGAAGCACCGCCTTGGCGGTAGGCATACGATACGGAGGCAATTCCATCACAAAGGGCAGACTCTCCCCTTTCACAAAGAAACGGCTGAAGAGCTTGGCCATCAGCACGGCCATCAACATGCCCAACATGTAGAGACCGGTGAGCACAAACGCCGCGTATTGGCTGAAAAAGGCGGCCGTAAGGATGACATAGACCGGAATACGCGCCGAGCAGCTCATCATCGGAATCACCAACATGGTGAGCAGACGGCTCTTGCGGTCCTCGATGGTGCGGGTGGCCATCACCGCCGGCACATTGCACCCGAAGCCCATGATCATGGGGATGAAACTCTTGCCGTGCAATCCCATGCGGTGCATCAGCTTGTCCATGATGAAGGCGGCGCGGGCCATGTAGCCACTATCTTCCATAAAGGAGATGAAGAGATACAATATCAATATGTTCGGCAGGAAGACAATCACAGAACCCACACCCGTGATGATGCCATCCACCAACAGACTGCGCAGCGGACCGGGATTCATGGCCCTGCCCACCAGGTCGCCCAGCCAGGTGAAAAGACTGTCGATCCAGTCCATCGGATACTGCCCGATGGCGAAGGTGCAGTAGAAGGTCACGAACATGAAAAGGAGGAATATCGGGTAGCCCAGCCATCGGTGGGTGACCAAGGCGTCGATCTTGTCGGTGTGGCGGTGCAGGGTGCTTTTCTCGTTGCGATGGTAACATTCGGCCAACGCGCCGCGCACGAAGGCGTACTTGGCATCCGTTATGGCGCTCTCTATGTCCTGGGGCTGGTCCTCGATGCCCAGGTGCGAAGGCTTCTTCTCCACCACCCTCCTGCCGCTGCTGCTTTGGTACTCCCCGGCAATCTCATCGCGCATCTTGAGCACGCTGCCGTCGGGGTCGTGCTCGCGTACGTAGTCCTCCAACTGCGCATCATTTTCCAACAACTTGATAGAGAGGAAACGTGTGGAAAGATTGTCAGAGAAACCGTGCTCGTAAAGTTCGGTGCGCAAGGTACGGATATGGCGTTCCAATTCCGTGCCGTGGTTCACGTGGATGTGACGGTACAGCGTTGCACCATCGCTTTTATCCGACGACAACCCGTTTTCACGTTCAAAGACCTCAATGATCGTGTCGAAGAGGCGGTCGATGCCGTCGCCGTTACGACCGGTGGTGGGCACAATAGGCATACCCAACAGCACACTCAACTGATTGATATCCAGATTATCACCACTCTTTTGAAGTTCGTCGTACATATTCAGTGCCATCACCATCGTGATGTCCATGTCAATGAGCTGGGTGGTAAGATAGAGATTGCGTTCCAAGTTGCTGCCATCCACCACGTTCAAGATAATATCCGGATTTTTTTCCAAAATATGCTTGCGCACATAGAGTTCCTCGGGCGAATAGGCACTGAGGCTGTAGGTGCCGGGCAGGTCCACCAGATTGAACGTGTAGCCGCCGTGGGTGAAGGTTCCCACCTTCTCGTCCACGGTCACGCCACTGTAGTTGCCCACCCGCTCGTGAGCGTGCGCGGCGATATTGAAGATGCTGGTTTTCCCGCAATTAGGATTCCCCACCAGGGCCACATTGATGGTACGGCTGCGATGCTCGGCGATGTGATGCATGGCATCGCAATCGGGAGCGTCGATGGGTTTGTAGTCATCGTGATGGGCAATCTCGAGCTCGGCCTCCGCCTCGCTGACCACCTCCACCTTCTGCGCATCGCTCCGTCGCAGCGACACCTCGAAATTCATGATCCGGTATTTGATGGGGTCGTTCAGCGGCGCGTTGAGCACAGCCTCGACCATCACCCCATTGATGAAGCCCATCTCGATGATACGCTTGCGGAAAGCGCCGTGGCCCGCCACACGCACCACCATTCCCTTTTCCCCTGTCTTTAAGTCAGATAACAGCATAAGGCACAATAATTTTAAGGTTGCAAAAATAGCAGTTCGTCCGGTAACGGGCTATCCCCATTAATGGGGATTTGCCATCGTTCCGCACACACAATTGGGGATGGCTAATGTAGAGACGCGATGTATCGCGTCACAAAACATATTATGTGGTAAGATGGAGCTCGGCAGCATCTCCCAAGCCAACAATCAGGAGGTTCAAGTCATACTGGTCGCGGGCTTTGATTTCGTTTTGCAGCGGTTCATCCCAAGGATGAAGTGCAAGGGCGTATTTGGAATGATGTACGGTTGTAATCTGCTTTGCGCCCAAATCAACGGCCTCCTGGCCCAACAAGGGAGGCAACGTATGGATGGGTGCCCAAAGCTCATTATACTGTCCGTTTTCAAGAATGGCGAGGTCGATATTCGGGAATCTCTTCCCTATCTGCTTGAAATGCAGACCATAGCCGCCGTCGCATCCGGCAAAGACAGTTCCGTAGGGCGTCTGCAGGAGGAACGAGGCCCACAGCGTGTTGTTGCGTCGCATGGCCCGTCCTGAGAAATGCTGCGCGGGCAGGCAGACGATGTGCCACGAGTTTCCGGCATCATAAACATCGTCCCAGTCCATCTCCACAACATGCGCGGGATCCACGCCCCAGCGTTCCAGGTGCGAACCCACACCCAGCGGGCACACCACCCTTTCCACTCGGTCTTTCAGCCGCAAAATGGTTTTATGGTCCAGATGGTCGTAATGGTCATGGGTAATAATCAGATAGTCGATATGGTCAGGCATGTCCTCCGGCATGTAGGCATCGGTGCCCGGAAAGGGTTTGTTCACAAAAGAGAAAGGAGCCGCCGTGCAGAACGTCGGATCCACCAGAACGGTGGTGCCGTGCAAGGACAACAGATACGAGGAGTGCCCGAACCAAACGTAGAAGTCCCGATCGGCGGGCAGATGTTTCAGGTCGCGTTTCACCATGTTCAAGGGCTCTTCCGGTCTCAGGGCTATTTTTTTCTTTTTGAAAACATGTTTCCGCAGCACGCGGCGCATCTTCCGCCACGAGAAGCGCATCTCCACATCGCCCAGGTTGCAGAAACGCCCGCGACGGAAATTCGGGGAGCGCATGATGCGTTGCTTCCGCTCGCCGGACGGGGCCTTGCCGAACCTCGGCAGATGCACGATGACAGGTCCCAGCACCGCCACGATGACAAGCAGAAGGACTACAAGCGACAACACCAGAATGATCAGAGTACCGGTAATCATGAAACGCGAATTACGACATTAATCGCCAATACAACGGCAACCGGGCGGTTTTATTTTAAAGACAAGATTTTTTAAGATAAACGCAGAAATCGTGTTTGGGCTCCAGGTGCAAAAGGAATTATACCCCATATTAACTACCCCGCCCTTCGGGCACCCGTTGAAGGCTACGCCTTCTTTTCCTCATCACTCGGCATAGTCAAAGCCAGCTTTGCCTCTGCACTCGTTCATTCGTCAAATCTAAAAATTAGAAGGGGAATTAGTTTTGTGCGGCACTAAGGTGCCACGAACATCATAATCAATGGAAAAAAATGTCGTCATTATCCTCCAACACCACCCCTCACATTATCATCACCATCAACTATTAATTCTTAATTATTAATTATTAACTATTAACTGATCACCCCTCCCCCCACCACAAGACCGTCCTTGTACAGCACAACCGACTGGCCGGGGGTGACGCCCCAGACGGGTTCGGTGAAGCGGATCAAGGCTTTTCCGGTCTCGGCGAAGTCATCGCAGAGCAGCAGTTCCGCCTCGGTGGCCGGCGACTTGTATCGTATGCGGGCCTGCACCCGCGGGGAGGAGCGCAGCCACTCCACATCGCGCACGCGCACCTGCGCCGCCTGCACCTCCGTCTGGTAGAGGTCGTCGTAATCGCCGAGGCACACCTCGTTGGTGGCCGCGTCGATGCGAGTGACGTACTTGGGCGTGCCGAAGGCCACGCCCAGGCCCTTGCGCTGGCCAATGGTGAAGTTGCAATAGCCCGGGTGCCGCCCGATGACCTTCCCGTCGGCATCCACGAACCTGCCGGGCTTCACCTCGCAACCCTGCTGGGCCAGAAACGTGCGGTAGTCGTTATCGGGGATGAAGCAGATCTCCTGCGACTCGCTCTTTTTCGTCAATTTTTCAAAATGGTGATCCAAAGCCAGTTGCCTTACTTCCGGCTTGGTATATCCGCCCAGCGGGAAGATGGTCCGTTGCAAGTTCTCTTCGGTGAGCATCCACAGGAAATAGGTCTGGTCCTTGTGCGTGTCGGCGGCCGTGTAGAGATAATAGTGGTCGCGGTGGGTGGCGATCTGCGCGTAGTGACCCGTGGCGATATAGTCGCAGCCAAGCTCGTCGGCGGCCTGCAGCAGCACACCCCATTTGATGTGCGAGTTGCACAGCACGCACGGGTTGGGCGTGCGCCCACGACGGTACTCACTGATGAAGTCGGCGATGACATGCTCGCGAAACAGCTGGCGGAAGTCCAAAATGTGGTGTTCCACGCCCAACGATTCGGCGAAATGCTTGGCCTCCATAATGCTCTCTACGGAACAGCACCCTTTCTCCTTTGCCAGGCACGACTCCTTGATATAGTCGAAGGTACGGAAGGTGGCACCCACCAGTTCATAGCCCTGTTCCAGCAGCAGCAGTGCCGACACACTGCTGTCGATACCGCCGCTCATCGCCATTAGCACACGCTTGGACATATTTTTCAAATTATTTATAACCAATAATTAAACAATGAAAAGCATCCTTGACCAACCTTCCAAGAAGATGCCAAGACAGAAGTTTTTCATTGCCGCAAAGATAGTGTTTTTTTTCATAACCGTTGCCCTGCTTTTGTCCTTCTAAAAGAGCCTATATGTCATCCATTACTACAATCAAAAAATATTTTTAAATAAAATTATATTTAAAATTTTTTTGTATTTTTGCATTTTACAAATTCTTTAACAATGACAAATAAAAAACCAACATTTATATTCCGTGGAGAGATGACCACCGACGAAGGTTACGTACAATGGATGGCTGACATCAAGCAGCGTTTTCGCCAAAGCCAAGTAAAGGCGTCCGTCCGTGTAAACACCGCCATGCTTGAGTTTTATTGGAGCTTGGGACGAGATATTGTTGAACTTCGCGCAGAAAGCAAATGGGGAAATGGTTTCTTTAACCAGTTGTCCCTTGATTTGAAAACAGCATTTCACAGCGAAACTGGTTTCTCTGTGACCAACCTGAAATACATGAAACGTTGGTATGCCTTTTATAGTGAAAGAGTTGCAATTCGTCACCAAGCTGGTGACGAATTTAATGTTGCTCTTGGTTCTAAAACTAGTGATAAACAAGATGTTGTAATTCGTCACCAAGCTGGTGACGAATTAGATGCTACAATTCGTCAGCAGGTTGCTGACGAAAAAAGCACCCAACTTGGTGGTCAATTAGAAATGCCTGAGTTTTTTGGCAAAATACCATGGAAACATCATGTCCATATCATCTCCAAATGCCAATCTCTTGACGAAGCTCTGTTCTACATTAACAGGGTTGTGGAAGAGGGCTGGAGTCGCAACAGGCTTGAAGCCCAAGTGGCAGCCAATCTATTCGGCAGTCAAGGCACCGCTATCACCAATTTCGAGCATACACTACCCGCTCCGCAGAGCCAGTTGGCAAAAGAGCTGCTGAAAGACCCCTATCATTTCGAATTTCTGTCCATGGAAGAAGAATACGAGGAACAAGACCTTGAAGATGCGTTGGTGACCAATGTGACACGGTTTCTGATGGAGTTGGGCCAGGGTTTCTCGTATGTGGGTCGTCAGATGGAGTTGCAAATGCCCGGAGGACAGACATTCTTTCCCGACCTGCTGTTCTATCACATACCCCAGCACCGTTATGTGGTCATTGAATTGAAGGTGGTGAAATTCATTCCCGAATTTGCCGGCAAACTGAATTTCTACGTGACGGCTATCGACGAACTAATGCGTGGCGAAGGTGACAACCCAACAGTGGGTTTGCTTATTTGCAAATCAACTGACAAAACCGTTGTGGAGTGGTCTCTTCGCGACATCAACAAGCCCCTTGGCGTATCCACTTACCAGTTGGAAGAAGTGGTGGAGCGCACAGTGAAGGAATTGGAGGAAAGAAAAAAAAGAAGGGCGCGCGCAAATAAGTTGCGTGAGGCGGTTGGGCTTTTGCATTTCACAAATTACTATAGTAAGGTGAACGAAAAACTGGCATTTATATTCCCCGAGGAGATAAACACAGGTGTTGTCAGACTCAAACACGTATTATTTTTTTCTGTAAAAAAATTACGGCAAATCAAAAAAAAATACTATTTTTGCAACGTGAATAAAGTATAAAATGTCATGTTAGTCAAATTTGCCGTAAAAAACTTCCGCGGGTTTGCCGAAAGGATAGAATGGGACTTGTCGCATCCAAGCAATTATGAGTTCAACAAAAACGCCATAAAGGATGGCATTATCAAGAATGGTATTGTTTATGGGCCCAATGGATCGGGAAAATCCAACTTTGCACTGGCCATTTTTGATATTGAGAATCATCTTTCCGCAAAATGGAAGAAGCCAGATTACTATTCAAATTTCGTCTATACAGGCAATCCAAACGCTCCCGTGGAATTTGAATATGTGTTCAAGTTTGACAATGACATCTTGGAATACAGCTATGCGAAGAATTCCGTCGGATTGCTCGTCGCTGAATCGCTGATGGTGAACCGCAAGCAAGTGTTCAAAAGAGATAACGCCGTTTTTGAAATCGATGACGGACAATTCAAGATTGACGCTACGGTCAAGGAGAATTTCAAGCAGAACGTGAATAGCATTTCTGTCATCAACTTCCTGACAGCCTCTTATCCTTTGCCACAGGACCATTATATTGTAAAACTGATTATGTTCGTCAATTCCATGCTGTGGTTCAAGAATCTGGACAGCCGCGAGTTTATTGGTCTTGAAACATCGAGTTTCGGGTTGGAAGAGTTTATCATCCAAAACCAATGCATCGAAGATTTCTCACGGTTCCTGGCCAACGTGAGCGAACAGAAGTTCAAGTTCGCCTCTTCCAAAGAAGGCGACAAAATCTTATATTGCCAAATCGGCGACAACACGATTCCATTCCTGTCTATCGCCTCAACAGGCACGAAAGCACTTGAATTGCTCTATGTTTGGATTAGGAGAATGACGGCGGCATCGTTTGTTTTCATCGACGAATTCGACGCTTTCTATCATTTCAGACTCTCGTTTGAGGTGTGCAAGCAGCTCTTCAACATGGATTGCCAAGTCTTCACTTCGTCCCACAACACCTACCTGATGACAAACGACCTGCTGCGCCCCGACTGCAACTTCATCCTTCAGAACAACAAGATAAAGCCGCTTCAAGCTTGCACGGAGAAGGAGTTGAGATTTGGTCATAACATCGAGAAAATCTATAGAGCCAATGCCTTCCATGTCGAGTAGTGAGTTACATCTGTTTGTGCTTGAGGGTGTTCGGGCCGAGTCCATCTATGTGGACAAACTCGAACAGCATTTTCTCGGCAAAAGGATTTCGGTGAAGTGCGTCTATGAAGCCGAAATTTACCAGCTATACAAGCAATTGAAGGCTGAGAATTTCGCGTACGACATGGTTAACCTCCTCAAAGAGCGAAACGAAGCCAACGCCGCCATCTTGCACGACTACAATCGCGACAGTTTTGCATCTGTTTATTTGTTCTTCGACTATGATGCCCACTCCACCATGGCCGATGATGGCAAACTACAGGAGATGCTTGGCTATTTCGACAACGAAACTGAAAACGGATTGCTCTATATCAGTTATCCGATGCTGGAAGCGATACGTCATTACAAAGACATGGAGAGTTTCAAGAGGCTCACCGTGAAATGCAAGCGGTCGAACTGTCCTTATAAAGACACTTGTCAGGAGTTTGAAGCCTGCATGAACGAGCCTCACTACAAGACAGTTTCGGCACAAGAATGTCGCCCACAGTTGACCAACATCAACCAATACACCAAGGAGGTATGGCAAGAGCTCATTCGTGCCCATGTCTCCAAAATGAATTATTTGGTGAATGATGTCTATGATTTGCCCAAACAAATAGAGTCTCAAAGCACCATTTTCAAGAAGCAACTGGAGAAACACATCACCCACAAATGCCCTGAAGTCGCCGTGTTAAGTGCATTTCCCATTTACGCGTTGGATTATTATGGGGTTGAGGGGCTGAAGAGGAAGTTGGAGGAATCGTACGAGAAATAGCGGGGGTGAGAAAAAAGAATGCTTGCGTTATGAAGACCCGTCATTCTCTGTTTTTAAGAAACCATTGACCGAGGACGAGAAGTACTTGCTTTCGGAAGAACTGTCCTTTAATACTACTGAGTCATGAAAAAGTATCGTCAAAACATTTATTTTAGGCAGAAAGTGTTAGAGCTACATTCCTTGTTAATGCAAGCAAAAAGTATCGTTTACAACAATAATCTGTATTATGGTCTTATCGCAGAAGATATTCTACGGTCATTTTTAGTAGATGTTTTGCCGAAACGATTTGATATATGTCAAGGTTTTGTTGAATGTGATAGTAAATTATCGGGACAGTGCGACATTATCATTTACGACCAAATCGAGTTTTCTCCGTTATATTCTTTTGGCAGCATAAAGATTGTGCCAAGTGTGGCAGTCAAAGCCGTAATTGAAGTAAAAACAAGAATTGATAAAGGGGCGTTTCAAAATACGCTGAGTGCTTTTGAAACACTTGCTAAAATGGGAGTGGCTAACAAGTTCCTATTTGCCTATGATGGACCTACCATAAAAACAATAGAAAACTTCTTCTATAAAAAGGATGATGCAGCTGAAGGCTATCAAATTGGAAATCCTCGATATGACCACGGAGATGAATATATGCTCCCATCCGCAATTTTGAATCTACAGCGAGACTATTATCTCCAACAAGACTTGGTGCCTGATGTGGATATGATGGGTTATATGGCATACAAATCTATCGACAAAGGCGGAGCTCAGATTGCTTGCCTGCAATTTTTTATTGAAAATATCTTGTGTTTGGTTACACCTACAATTGAAAAAGATAGCGGTTCTCTATTGATCTATAATGCAATAGAAGAAGCCGATAGCGAAGATTCATTAAATGACATGGCAGTGATTGGAGGATTTGGATTATACAGGTTGTAAATAAATAAGCATAAACATTGTTGTTAGAATGGGAAATCGTTATCGTTTGATGGATTGTTTGACTTCTGCTGATTTATAGTACCCGCATTCGGATATTTCTTCTTGAAAGAATCTAACATAACCCTATTAGCACCCTTGGAAAAATTTTCTTGGTGAGTTGGATTAACATTAGAATGGCAAGCGATACATAGGCATTGCAAGTTGCTTTCTCTGTTATTTGTTTTTCTACCGTCCCTGTGATGAACGTGTACGAATTGTCTATCCATTCTGCTTTCTGGATGGAATCCACAAATCTCACAGGTATAGTTCTTTTTTGTTCTATATGCTTCTGATATTTTTTGCCATTTCCATGTGTACCCTTCCAAGTCCGTATCTGGATCATTGTCATTCTCGGCATTCACTCCTGCCTCCCGAAGTATCCGTTCAAATTCGTCAGATGTCATATCATATCCATATTCGAGTTGTCTTGCAGCACGAATGATTTTCAGACAGTTCTTGCAAAGCGGTAATCCTGAGACCTCCACATCTTTTTCCCGACTCGTATCATACACCATTACTGTTCCGGTGTTCGCTCGTCTATACTTCTTCGTACCTATTGATTTCAGAGTTTCACAGTTTGTAATATGGAATCGAGGTTTGCCATATGATGCTATATCATAATTGCGCATATAGAGAAATATCTGCTGCTTGTTCCCTTTATCGGGGTTGACATAGAAGATTCCTTCATTGGTAATTTCTACCTCTCCACTTTGAATATTTGAAAGATTGACATCTGTAACTTCAAGTGGAATGTATGGTTTAGCTTCACCAAGAGTGTATCCAAGGCCCTCTAATGCGGCCTTTAACTTTTTGAAATCATATATCGGAGTATCACTCATTTTAATAATCCTTTCTCATTTTTTTCCACGAAACTCTCCAATATCTCATCACCACTTGTAACAACACGGATTTCTACACGCCTTGATAATTCCCTATTGATTGGACTACCAGACAACATTGTATATTCTCCATTTTCGTCTAATGACTTACCATAGGAGAATCCGTTGGCCGTCAACCAATATTTGATTAGCCGTTGTTCCTCCTCGTTGTATTCTTGAAACACAGGCAAATCTCGGAAATATTTTACCACACTCAACGCCCTTCTCTGAGAAAGGATAATATTAGCAATATATGGATCTTGGTCTAACTTTGGAATGGGGACATCATCAGTGTGTCCTTCAATTCGTATTTCTTGAATCCTATCCCGTAGAGTATCTTTTAGAAGAATGTTGAAGTATCGAGGAAGAAATTCTTCCAATATGTCCTTAAACGGGTCTGTCAGTTCCCATTCGCCCGATGCAAAAAGCACAGTCGGATTCTCGAACTTCATTGTCAGGTCTTTTCCGATAGACATTTGCCATCGTGCTGTATCACCTGCAAACTCACTCACTAACTTTTCGTGAAGGTTTTTCTTAGTGTCCACATAATTTGTCAAGACAGATTGATTGTCCTGTACCTTTACCATATAAGAAACAGCAACAAACAGGAATATTATCATTAGTCCTGTCATTAGGTCGGATACAGACATCCATACATTTGACCTTGCCATAGACTACCTCCTTCCTTGAATCATTGCCTGCATACAAGTATCCAACTCTGACAAGGTGGCGTTTAATCTCTGATAGAAATGCTCATCCAATTCACCAATCTCATTGTTGAGGGCATCTATGCTGCCTCGTATGCTACCTACAGCATCATTCAACCCCATCTTGGTGTTCTTCCAGAATTCTTCGCTGTAATCGTTAATCTTGTTGATTTCATCAAGTTTGTTGATAAGCAGATTGACACCATCGACAAAGTTCCTTTGCTTCTTCACCCATTCATTTAACGACTTAGTTGAATCATCAAACTTTTGCATATTATCTTTTGTCAGAGTGGCAGTATCAGCTAACTTTGTTGAGACCTCGATAAACTTGGTATCTTCTATCAAAACCTTGTTTAGAGCATCGATTATCTGTTTCAATTTGCCGCCATCACTTACCAATAATTTAGTATCACCACCAACCTTGGTGAGCGTGGTGGAAGTGGCATCAAAATTGTCTGCCATTTGTTTGTATTGCTCGGTCAAAGAGGTTATCATTTCCTTGTTCTCTTTCTGCCAAGTGTTTAGTTGTTCAACGCTCTTATTGAGTTGGTCGAAATTCTCCTGTACCAGTTTGTTGATTAGTTCGCCCATTTGTTTTTGGAACTCCTCGGTCACTTTCTTCATCACCTCAACCAATGCTTCCGTGTTGCTCTTCTTTAACAGTTCGGTAAACTCATCGAACTTCATTTCCAAGAGGCTGTTTGTTTTGCCCATTGCATCCTCAATCTCTACCACTTCACCATGCAACCTCTCTGTTAGCTTGGTCACTTTATCGGACAACTCATCCATCTGAGTGGGCATTGTTCCCTCAATATCCAATATCTCACCAAGATTAGCATTGATTCGCTGAACATCAGGAACAACTTTCACTACAGATTCTGTATTTGATAGGATTATCCCAACAGAATCTTTAATTTCCACACTTGTCTTTGCTATGTCGTTTGTCTGTTCTTGAGTTTTTCTCAAACTTGGAATAATATTTTCTTCAAGCCCTGTTTTTATTGAATCTATTTCAGATATTCTAACTTGATTGGATTCTAAACTTGCTATGTTCTTTTCGATTTCCCTTATTTTCCCTTCAATTGCTAAGAAAAAAGTGTTTTGAGATTGTGTTTGTTTCTGATACTCACCAACAAGTGTTTGAATTGCTGTTACAACCATTGAAGCTGCCGAAGTTGCATCAGAGACACCCCTCTCAATTTCGTCATAGAAGTGATTAACCTGTCTTGAAAGTAACAAGGAACCAATCATACCTGCAAGAGAGGTAAAGAATGCCGTACTTAGACCCCCCAACAGTGTTGGAATACTCCCTGCTATGTCATCAGTATTAAAGCCGATAAGACCTTTAGTAATACCAACAAAGGTCCCTAACACACCAACGGTAGACAATAAGGATGGTAGTTGTTCAATCCATCTTCTCTTTGCTTCTAATTGTCCCTTGTTTTTTTTCTGCTTAACATATATAGCGAAAATGACATATATGGCGATTACTGCCAGTGTCAGAATAATAGTAAAAGCATCCAGTTTTGCAAAAATGTTGCCCATATTTTTCTTTGTTAGTTTGGTAATTATTCGTTATAGCATTCTGAAGTTCGAATTCTTGTTGAATTTACACGGTATGATGTGGACATAGAGAGGAAGAATTGTAAAAAAAAGTAATTATTGACAAAAAAGTTCTTCATAAAAAAAACATCAAAAATTAGGAATAAAGATTTGACGACCTTGATTCATTTTCCCTTTGACTTTCCCATCTTCGTTGAATTTCGGAATTACTGTTATCAACGTTCCTTTCAAAATGGCAGTATCTCCTTGAGAGAATGCAGCAACAGAGTAGATTACTCTTTTATCTTTTGAGGCGTAAAGAATATATTGCTGAACACTATTCTTGTCTTGCAAATCAGATATTTTTATCAATTTAGCGCTTTTTGACACTTTTTCTTCTGTTGCATAAATATCTTTTCTGGAAAAGTCTGAGAAACGTATCTTATCTTCAATTCGTTTTTGAACAAATTGTTGTGCCTCCTGATAAGTGGACAAATCAAATGCACCTGCAGCAAATGCACTTGCCAATTTGATGTCTTCTATACTCGTATAAGAAGAAACATCTATTCGTTCTATGTACTCTTTTGGAGTGTTGTTTTTTTTATCGTGGCATATAAGCATAAGAATCGAAATAATCATGCAACACCCAAGGGCGGCTATGAGAGCGGTTGTTTTAACTTTCATAAACCCGAAATTATAATTTCCGCAAAAATACTTTTTTTTTAATAACCCCAAAAAAACGTAACATTTTGCAAGCCTTGCAAACACATCCCTTATTACCCGAAATATCGTATTTTTGCGCCAGTTCTTAATCATAAGAAAGAGTGCTCATATCATGAATATTACACCATCGAAAGAAGTCCATAGTCAAAAGGCGTTGTTCAGTCGAGACCTGCCTTTTGAGCCTCTATATGGAATAATCATATATGTTGAGTCTTGCGCCAATGAGGAGATCAACCTGTACTTTCACAAGAATATGGAGACGGTTGTCAATATTTTGGGCGAATCATTTACGTATTTGCCACTGATGTTGGACAAATTGGCACAAAAGATGAAATACAACCGGCCGGAAACGGATTCCGAATGGGTGGAAAAAGCAAAGTCCGATCCGTCTTGGGTTCAAGATTCCTACCGGGAAATCCTCTCTTACAGGATAGACAAGGAGAACGAAATGCCTGAATTGCCTCTGCACACCATTGAACCACCCCTGCTGATGCGATATGAAGAGACCTCCTCTGACGGCCATATTTTCACGCTGTTTCCGCTTCTGTACAGGGACGACACCCAATTTGAACGGTTGTTGACCGCCATCGCGCATGTGCCTCGTCTTGATGCGAATATATTCCATAGTACTCTTATCGAAGATATTCCCATACGTAGGAGCCGCATACGCGAGAACCAACAGACAGACCCCAGAGACAAGGCGGATAATGAAAGGATAGACTTACTCGCAGGCGAGATACAGCAACGCATCAAGGAGCTACAATTGATGGGCGTGGAGGATTTTGTGATAAAGAGACTCATTTCGCTGCCCGAACCCAAACTGAGTGCCTTGCGAATAACCCAGGACTTCCGTATAATCCTGTCCGACTACAACAATATGGAAATCTCCATGCCAACCCTTTCCAAAGTGGTCTATTTCTTCTATTTGCGCCATCCCAAAGGGTTGCGGTTCAAGGAATTGATTGACTATCGGGAAGAACTGTTGCGGATTTACTATCGTATATCAGACCGTTGCGATTCGGCCAAGATGGAGCAGAGCATCGACGAGCTGGTGGACTCCACCCGCAACTCCATCAACGAAAAGTGCAGCCGTATCCGTGCCGCCTTCGTGAGCCGCTTCAGCGACGATTTGGCCAAGAACTACTATATTACGGGGCGTTATGGTGAAGCCAAGTACATACCCCTCGATCGCAGACTGGTGATAGATGAAGCGGGAATAATCACAAATTTAATCTAAATATGGAATACGTATTTTTACTACTTATAGCAGTCGGTCTCGCGTATGGCGTAGGCTGCTTGGGTCGCACCCGGAAAATAGGCTTTGGACTGGCATTCGCCATTTCGCTGTTCAATGTTGTCATCGGCTTGATTGCAGTGCTTTGTTCAAAGAAAATCGAAAATGTTGAACCTAAGGAAATGGGGGAATCATTATGAAGATTGCAGGTTATATTTTTACAGCAATAGGTGGTCTCGCCTTGATAGGTGGCCTTGCCGCTGGACATAGTGTCTTTGGCCCTTTGTTTTGGTTAGCTTTGGGCATTGTGTTGATTTATTTTGGAAACGAAAAGAAAAAGAAACAGCAGACAACGGAGAAGAATGATGTTGTTGATCAGCAGACAACAAAAGCAGAGAAACCCATCTCCCCGTCAGATAGGTCGGATGATTTTTAGGGCAGATTATGTCTAAAACCCCAAATATGAACACCAACAAAGAAACAAATAATAACCCAGACACACTGAGCAAAACAGACAAAGTGGTTCTCCTGATAATGACCATATTGGTTGCGCTATTTACCCCTGTGTTGTTGCAAGGCCATCTGAATGTTATTTTCAGAGACCTGTTCAACCCAGAGGGCTGCATCATTTTAACACCGGGGCTACGGGTGATGAGCACCCTTGTGTGCTACGCCATTACCGCTGCCGCAGGAGGGGCTCTGCTCCACATCTCAAGAATACACAAACGCTGGCTTACTATTCTTTTCTTTGTGCTGACGTTCCTTTGGACTGTTCTTGTGGCAGCAATACTGTATTTAGCCATTGATTGAAAGAATCCACACATCTGTGAACTTGTTTTGAAAAAATCAGTGATGTTACCGATAAATGTGAAAAAAAAACGCAAGAACAATGAAACAAAGAATCTTCACCAAATTCGCAATTATTCTCCTTTGCATCGTCGCATACTTAGCTTGCGCCACACCCCCAAAGACAGCTGAAGAAACCAAGCAAGTTCGTTGGCCAAATTTCCTACGGGATTGGGCGGCAGGTTATGACATCAATGACAGCCAAAGGGTATCGCTGATCAATTTGATAGATTCTGTGTATTATCTTTTTGAGGATAGTACACAATCTGTTGAAGCCCATTCCGGTCAGGTGTGCCGGATGATAGACCGAATGGCTGATGTCATCGCCAATGATTCCGTGTTTGAATTCACCCTGATGATGCGGGCTACAGCGTCCAATTTCTTGTTTCAAGCATCGCAGGATGACCGGTTTTATCAATGCAATTGTTCCGGCGAGTCAATCAGCCGCTTCGTAGAATGGCAAACAGTATCCTCAACAGATATAGAACTTATGTGCTACACTATTATACCTACATCTTGGCAAGCCCCTTGGCACTTTGCCAATGTAATCCTGACTGCCGGAAAAGATGATGAAGAACCTCTTTCCAGTATTGTCATCACCAACTACGAGGATATTCGGATGGAAAGTATTCAAATCACTTTCTATGATAGTGTAAATACTGTGCTGGATGTTGTATATGAAAATGAAGTATATGTCGATTCCACAAATGCGGCAGGAGGTGTTAAGACTTTGCTCATGCCCTACAAGTATCTGATGTATGCGTTGTCACAATCCTTGTTTGTGGATGTTACATACAAAACAAAAGAAGGATGGTATTCTATGAAAGGTAGCCCGGGAGCAAGTTTTAAGGAACAAATAAACGACTGTCCCCATTTGAAGAGGGTGCTGGATGGGCTTCCGCACTGAAAAAAAGTAAAGTCAACAACGCCCAAATCCCAATCCCCAACAACCTCGCCCCATTTTCTTCCAAATAGACGTGTGAAATTTAACTATTGATTGTTAAATCCCGATAGCAGTTCCGTTTTGATAAAAAATACGAGTTTTGGAAGTATTATCGCAATATTTCAAGGTACAGGTTTTGACCCTGCTCTTTCTTGATGGAATTCAAGCCTGTCCCGAGGCTATCAACAAATTACGCTACTTTTATGAGCAGTATCCCGAGTTGCATCTGATTGCCGCAGGCTCTCTGTTGGAGTTTGTGTTGTCAGACTTACCTTCATTCGGAGTCGGAAGGGTGAGATCGCTGTTTATGTACCCGTTCAGTTATGAAGAGTTTTTACGCGCTAATGAAGAATGTCTGCTTGTTGAGGCCTATCGCAACGCGACACCAGAATCTCCTTTGTCAGAGCTGGTTCATGACAAACTCATTGAGAGACAAAAAGTTTGGCAACAATATAGATGTTGACCCAAGAAGAGTATGACGACATTTCCCCATTGTTTATGATGTTCGTGGCACCTTGGTGCCGCACATAAACAACGCACGGGTGTGCGGACAATGGGAAGTTGTTGACTTCCGCTCAATCACAGGTGAAAAACAAATCATTCAGCTATGATAATTGGCATCCTGTGATACAATGAGGATAACGGCAGGTCAACAATCTATATTGTTGCCCATTTTTTGCCACTACTGAAAAATCCCGACTTGAACCGATTTTTTATATCTTTGCCGTTTGTTTTCTACAATATTTTATATTGCAGAATCCATCTCTTTTAAAATTAAATTATTACACTAAAAAAATCAAAAATGAGACCACTAAAAAAATATGGGATTTGCTGTATGCTTGTTATCCTTTTGATAACATTCGCAAACCGCATTTCCGCCCAAACCTCTGTAAATCTTACATTTAACGACAATTCTACGCAAGAGTTCATGGTTGACCCCAGCGGAAAACTCTATTTTGAAAACAACCACCTGTACATTGACGAGGGTACGGGCCTCCCCTACTCCTTCGCCGTGGGAAACATCCGAAAAATCACGCTGCCACATGATGTCAGCGTGGACAATATCGTCACAGAAGAGTTCGAAATCTTTCCCAATCCCGTGCAAAACACCCTGCACATACACAGCGGCAATGGCGGACAACATCCATACCAACTCTACACCTTGGATGGGCGGCTGTTGCTGAAAGGCGTTTGCCAAGAGGACGAAACGCTCAACCTGCAACACCTGCCTTCCGGCTTGTATCTCCTGAAAATCGGAAGTTCCACCATTAAAATCAGCAAATTATGAAAAGCCGCATACTCTTCACCCTACTCTGTCTTTTCAGTATAACCTTCCTTCAGGCACAGGAATACTACTTGCGCACGCACCAAAGCGGACACGTCACCTTTGAAAAGAAAATCGCCGATATTGACAGCATCAAGCTCACTGGCAGCAGTTCCATTGTACATTATGGGAACGATTATATGACCTTCCCATACCTGCAAATGGACAGCATCACCTTTGACACCGCGTCCGTCTTCTCGGACCGTGACATCTACGTCACCTACAACGGCAGCAGCGTCACCATCGTGAACCCGCTGGCCTCGTCGGGTGTCAGCATCGTCACCGACGATGCGGGCGTGTCGGTGACGGCAGCAGCCAATGTTACGGATATCACCTACCATCTGTCGGGCAGCACCCCGGACGGTTATTTCCATATCAGCAGCGACAAGCGCTTCAATCTGTCGTTGGAAGGCGTGTCCATCACCAGCAGCACGGGAGCGGCATTTGCCTCCGCCATTGACAAGACCCTGCATGTCGTGCTGGCCAACAACTCGTCCAATTTCATGAGCGACGGCACCAACGGCACGCACAAAGCGGCTTTCTACAGCAAGGGCCAAATCTACTTTAATGGAAGCGGCACCCTCACCGTGGCCGGGCACACCAAGCACGCCATCTCCAGCGATGACTACATCATCCTCAACAGCGGCCATCTCGTGGCCACAGCGGCGGTGTCGGACGGTCTGCACGCCGACTATTTCGTCATGAACGGCGGCTCGGTTTCCATTTCCGGCACCTCGAGCGACGGCATTGACGGCGACAACGGCTTCATCGAAATCAACGATGGCGAAATCAACGTCAATGTGACGGGCAACGATGCCAAGGGCATCAAATGCGACAGCATCATGACCATCAACGGCGGCACCATCTCCGTCACAGCTTCCGGCGACCAAAGCAAGGCCATCAAGAGCGGACAATCCCTGACCATCAACGGCGGCACCGTCACCGTGAACGCCACGGGCACATACGTGAGCGAGACCACCACCTCGGGGGTGGAGCTTTCCTACTGCACAGGCATCAAAACGGGCGGCGACCTTATCATGACGGGCGGTGACATCACCGTGACCTGTCCTGCCTCCAACGCCGGCGGCAAGGCCATCAACACGGACGGCAACATCACCATCACAGGCGGCACGCTGGACCTGACGGCCACGGGCACCTGCGCCAAGTATCTGGTCACGGGCAGCACCTACGACAGCTACGTGTCCACCTGCCTCAAGAGCAACGCGGACATCACCATCAGCGGCGGCGCCATCACTGCTAACGCCGGCGGGCGCGCCATCAAATGCGACGGTAACTACACACAGAGCGGCGGCAGCGTCATCGCCACCACGAGTGCTGCGGGCTTCACCACCATTGGCAGCGGCACCTCCTGCACCGATGGCTTCGCCGCCTCCTGCCTCAACGCAAACGGGAACATTGTGTTCCAGGCCGGCACGTTCCAAGGCACCAGCACAGGCAAGGGCGGTCGCGGCATCGTAAGTGATCACATCCTCCGTATTGGCAACATCGGCGATGCCGACAGTCTCATTTTTATCACGGTGAAGACCAGCGGCGCACCCGTGAACGCCACCTCCGGAGGATTTCCAGGCGGAGGCGGCAGCAGCAACACCTGGAAAGGTCTTCCGAAGGGCATCAAAATCGAGGGTAACATCGTGATCAACAGCGGCTATGTGCAGAGTTTCTGTGCCCAGACCAGCGGCACCAACGGCGAAGCCATAGAGAGCAAAGACAGCCTGTTCATCAACGGCGGCTATGTGGAGACCAACGCCTACGACGACGCCATCAACGCCGCCGGGTACATCGAAATCAACGAAGGCCATGTGTGGGCCTACTCTCGCGGCAACGACGCCATCGACTGCAACGGCACACGCATCATGTTGAACGGAGGCGTGGTCATCGCCCGAGGCTCGGAGGTCGCCATTGACGACAACGACGACAACAACCAAGGCGGGCACCTGCGCATCAGCAACGCCACCCTGATTGCCATAGGCGGCAACATGGGTACTATAGAAGGCACACCCGCCCTTACCGGACAGAAATACCTGACCCTTGGCAGTACGGGCGGCGGTTACCCTGGAGGAGGTGGCAGCAGCGCCACCACGCTGGCCCAGAACGGCATCTGCGTGAAGAACAGCAGCGGACAAGAGATTGTCACCTTCAAGATGCCCACCGTGAGCAACGGCAACAGCGGTTTTGTGGGGGATGGCAGCAAGCGCGTGTCGGGCCTCTTCATCACCACGCCGGCCATCCAGACCGGCACCTACACCTACTACACCTCGCCCACCATCACGGGCGGCACACACTGGCACGGACTCTACAGCGGAGCCACCGTCACCACCTCCGGCAACGGTACCTCCACCACCGCCCATTAAACACGGTTGTTTATTTGTTAAAAAAAGATAAAACACAACATCTGCACGAGAACAACGTTAGATTCCCTATCATGTATAACGCAAAATCATCTGGAAAAGACAATGCCAAAGCCTCCAACGGAG
This sequence comes from Bacteroidales bacterium, assembly GCA_017551725.1. Classification (GTDB taxonomy): domain Bacteria; phylum Bacteroidota; class Bacteroidia; order Bacteroidales; family WCHB1-69; genus F23-D06. The sequence goes on along the minus strand of JAFZKY010000057.1, from coordinate 5,225 downwards.
AGCGTTCACGATGGATAAAGCCCTTCTGGAGGGCATATTTCATCCTGGCGGGCATCGTCGTCCTCATTTTCACCCTGATCTCGCTCGGCTGGTTAGGGTACATGCCATCCTTTACGGAATTGGAGAACCCGTCCGCGAACCTGGCCACCGAGGTCATCTCGGAAGACGGCATCCTGCTGGGCACCTACTACCGCGAGAACCGTTCCAACTGCAAATACGCCGACCTGTCGAAGCCCCTCAAGGACGCCTTGATTGCCACGGAGGACTCCCGCTTCTACAAACATTCCGGCGTGGATGTGAAGGCCCTGTTCCGCGTGGCGGGCGGCGTGCTCACCTTCCACCGGCGCGGCGGCGGCAGCACCATCTCCCAGCAGCTGGCCAAGAACCTCTTCCCCCGCGACCCGAACGCCGGCAAGCTGAAGCTCGTCTTCACCAAGTTCAAGGAATGGGTGGTGGCCACCAAGCTGGAACGCGCCTACTCGAAGGACGAGATCCTGGCCATGTATTTCAACACCGTCGATTTCGGCAACAACGCCGTCGGCATCAAGTCGGCAGCGCGCACCTACTTCGACAAGGAGCCCTCCGAAATCAACACCGAGGAGGCCGCCCTGCTGGTGGGAATGTTGAAAGCCCCCACCAAATACAGTCCCAGAAGACACTATCAGGCCTCCATCGAACGCCGAAACGTGGTGCTGAGCCAGATGAAAAAATACGACTACCTGACGCAGGCACAGTTCGACTCCATCAAACAAATCCCCATAGACCTTTCCAACTTCAAATCCCAAGCCCATTATGCCGGTTTGGCCACCTATTTCCGCGAATATCTGCGTATTTTCCTGAAAGACTGGTGTGAAAAGCATCCCAAGCAGGATGGCAGCCGCTACGACCTCTACTGCGACGGTCTGAAAATCTACACCACCATCAATTCCCGGATGCAGAAACATGCCGAGGATGCCGTGAAAGAACATGTGTGCGACTATCTGCAGCCCATGTTTTTCAACCATTTCAAAGGGGTGAAGAACGCCCCGTTCGTCAACCTGTCGGAGGAGCAGACCAAACGCATCCTGTGGGCCGCCATCCGGAAATCGGAGCGTTACGACCGGATGAAAGATGCCGGCAAGAGCGACGACGAAATCTGGCAGGCCTTCAACCAAAAAGTGAAGATGAGCGTATTCTCCTACCAGGGACCGAAAGACACCGTGATGACCCCGCTGGACTCCATTCGTTACTACAAGTCATTCCTGCAATGCGGTATGATGTGCGTGGAGGCCAACACCGGCCATGTGAAGGCCTACGTGGGCGGCACCAACTACGAATATTTCCAGTTCGACCACGTCAAGCTGTCGAAACGGCAGGTCGGATCCACCTTCAAACCCTACGTCTATACGGTGGCCATGATGAGCGGCGACTTCGACCCGTGTACCATGGTGCCCAACGTGCCGGTGACCATTGAAACGCCCGGCGGCTCGTGGACACCGAGAAACTCGGGCGCACACAAAGAGGGACAGATGATGCCCTTGCGGGAGGCTCTCGCCTACTCGCTCAACCAGGTGTCAGCCTACCTGATGAAACGCTACGGGCCGCACGCCGTGGTGGAGCTGGTCAAAGCCATGGGCATGACCTCCGAGATTCCGGAAGTTCCGTCCATCTGCCTCGGTGCGTGTGAGTTATCCTTATACGAACAGGTGGGTGCCATCAACTGTTTCCCCAACCAGGGCGTGTATGTGGAGCCCATCTTCATCACCAAGATTTGCGACAAGGACGGCAACGTCATCTACAATAACGTTCCCAAGAGCAACGAGGCCATCGACCAGATCACGGCTTTCAAGACGGTGCGTCTGATGCAAGGTGTGGTGGACTTCGGCACAGGTGGCCGTTTGCGCAGCCAATACAAGCTGGACTTCCCGCTGGCCGGCAAGACGGGCACCACCGACAACCAGTCTGACGGCTGGTTTGTGGGCTACACGCCGCTGCTGACCTGCGGTGTGTGGGTGGGATGCGAGGACCGTTCCGCACACTTCCGCAGCACGGCACTGGGACAGGGCGCCCGCACGGCACTGCCCGTGTTCGGCCTCTTCATGCAGAAGGTTTACGCCGACCCGCAGCTGCCCTACCACGCCATCGTCTCCTCCGAGAGCAAATGGACCACACCAGGGTATAACTTCACGATTCCCGAAGCTTACATCGGCGACCCGTCAGGCTGCAACCAAGTCAAGATGGACTCGGTGATGACGCTGGACTTTGACTAAACAAAAAAAGTGGGCTTGATGTTGATGGGGTTTAATTCCCATCCCTCAAGCCCACTATCCGTTATTCTTTACAATCTTTACAACTCGAAATCATCAAGTTGGAGCACTCGCGTCTTACCCACGTTTTCTTGCAGTTCTGAAAGTGCGTATTTCTTGTATTTCAAATAGTTGACGGAAGCCCATGAAGGATCTTGGATCCTCACACTGGTGATAATGCACTTGACAGCGGTTTCGCCAATATTGGATTCCACAACAGCGGAGTAGCGCACTTCGTACTTCACCTTGTCGAGGCCTGCGGCACTTTTGAGAAGTCCTACTAACAAACCATCACCGCTACTGCTGATGTCGTATGTGACCTCCTCGGTCCAGTGGATAGTTCTACCCACACAATTGAGCTTGGCGGCATTGCGCTGTAGCATCTCTTCCATCTTACGCTGCTCCTCTTCCTCTTTCAGGCGTTGTTTCTCTGCCTGCTGACGATCATACATTACACGTCCGCGCTCCTTGATTTCCTCCGAATAGGGTGTGTCGGGATATTTCTTGAGATAGTCAACGTAAGCTTGTGGATCCGTATTTTGACAGAGCTCATTGTAGCTGTAGCGATATGCTTCTTTAAGCTTTTTCTGTGCTTGGGTAAGATACGGACTCTGCGGGAAGTCTGTGAGATATTTATTGAATCCATCTATGTCCGAACGACCGATGTTGTTGAGCGCTTGCTTATAGATATTGTCAAGCTCGGCACGGGCGGCATCAACATTCACGTCAGAGCCATACTTGTCAATATAAGATTGTACTGCTTTTGCATGAGTCACACTATAGTCGGTGGGCGAAGAAAGTTTCTGCCAATTATTACGGATACACTCCGTCCGCTTCTGCCGAGCGATGTCAGCATAGCGCGAATTAGCATACTGGCTGATATAGTTGTCAAAAGCACTGACAGAATTCTTGTCCATAATGGTCAACAGGTATTGTTTTTCCATCTCGTTTTTTGTCAGCGTATGATTGAAAATCTGCACCTTTTTGTCTTCAGTCCATATCAATAATAATTTATGGTTGTCAAGATATTCAAACCACTGCATTTTCGGGAAATAGAGATGAAGCTGATTGTTATTCATGGGCTGTAGTTCCATGCGTTTCCGCACGTTGCTCTGTTTGAAAACAAACTCGCTTCTGTCAGAATATTCCAACTGATTGTCCACTCTGACATTTGTAGCCTCGTCATATAAAGACCAGTCCTTCCAAGAATTGTTCTTATAAACACGATATAACCCCACACAATCTCCTTCATAAAACACGCTCGGAATAGTAGAGGTTATTTTGCCGTTGGCAACAGTGAATGTTGCAAATTGCAAAGAATAATCACTATAGATCCCTGATATTTGGCCACCCGGTTTAACCGTATATTTGGGCATTAGGTTATACAGTTTTGGAAATGACAGCTTTTTGCCTTTCTTTTTGGAAATGTCATAGAGCAAAGCGTTGGCGGTGCCTGAAACAAGCACTTCATTATTCGACAAAAAATTGAACGGATGTCCACTGACATTTTTTCCTTTCTTTTTTATGATATTTTTGTATTTTTCGCCCAACGGTGCTGAAGCCACCTCACTGCCTGTAGCCGTGTTGACGATGTGCAATGCGGTTCCATCTTCATCGACAAAGGCAAGGTACATGCCGTTTGGAGAGACCTCCATCACATTGCCGTACATCTCAACGGCAAAGGGCAGCTGAAAACTTCTGCGGGCAACCTGTTTGTTCATTGCATTTGTAATATCATACTCAATAACCGTGTTGATTCCATCGAGAAAATACATTTTATGCGTGTTCTCACAATAACAGCGTCCGTTGATATGAATATTGACATTGTCCTCGTAAAGTTTATAGTCCGGATCATCATTGAGCAACTTGGAATCACGATATTCCATCACAATGTTGTTATCGCCGAATCCACCATCGGCAAGTCCCTCAAGAGTGATGTTCTTGCTGAGTAAAGCAAAGTCTTGATCGGTACGTTTTTGATCCATCTTCATAATACCGCCTTCGACTCGCACGCCGTCAGGATTTTTAGGTCTTTGCCACAAGTCGTTGTTGAATTTGCTGAAATCGTCAGTAATGACGTTTTCACCAGCCGTAATCTTCAAATTGGACATATAGTGATAATGACCTGTCCACCAACCGCCCGGACCGAACGCGAGTCTGAATGACTTGACATTCTCCAGTTTCAGTTCGGGGAAATTACCCGTTCTCATCAGCGTGCCATTCTGGTAATAGCGAAGGGTTCCGTCCACATCTATCTCAACCTTCTCGCTCACCCATTGATCTTTAAGCACATTGCCAAGATTCCAGATAGTAGCTTTACTCCATTGCTCATGTGACATCCAATTATCATTTGATTCACCTACAGCCACATGTAAACCTTTACCTTTATGTGCATCGTGATATACGTAATTCATGTATATAACTTCAACTTTTTTTGTGTTATCCAAAATGATCGTCCATCCCGGCAGACTGTACTCGTTTGCAAAATGCACTTTGTACTTTCTTTCAACTGTCAATGCCGATGAAGATCCCCCATCGTTCTGTGCCAGAGTGCATACTGGCACCAGTAGAATGGTCAGCAGGAAAAAGGTAAAGATTCTTTTCATTTTATTGTATTTAAAACATATTCCCTACTCACTTGTCGGCTTTTCGGGCTACTCCGTTTGGGTTATACTATTTATGGTGATGTTGCTATCTTTTCAAGAATATCCGTTCAGCACAAATGCCATATCCATGTCAATTCAAATATTCTATATTCTTATCATTCAATACTTTTTAGTAAAAAGAATCAACTCATTGCCATACCTGCAAATATACATTTTTTTTCAATGGGAAAATTTTTCCAACCCCCTTATAAAAAACCTGTCCTTTTTTGTTCATCAACAACTTTTTAAAATAACAGGAGAATAATTAACAGTTAATAATTAATAATTAATAATT
>JAFZKY010000006.1 GCA_017551725.1 Bacteroidales bacterium | reverse complement strand
GTTTGGAATGATAGAGATGAAAGTGGACAGAAAACAAAACATCACGTTAGATTCTGGTCGTGTTGTGAAATCAGAGTGGTCTCCATCCGCTTTTGAAGAATAAAAAAACACTGATTCAGTGGTTCTATTCAGTAATTAATCTACAAGTTAACATCCTTATCAATCATCCGTTCGGTGCATAGACTTTTTTCGTACTTTTGCACCCCTCTAAAATCAGGCCGAAAAAAGGATGAAACCATATAAGATTTTCTTATTCATTGTATTGATAATAGGTGCGTTAGCTGTCGGATGCCGATTCTTTCCCAAGGATGGAATAAAGATCGGAAACAAGGAGTTGCACTTCCCTTCTTTGGATGATGTGCTGGCTGGCGACCAAACCCCTGACGTAGCCATCAAGGAAATCGACTCCGTGGAGCTGAAACATCTCAACGACTTGAAGGATACGCTGCAGCAGTACCGCCATGCAGTGACCGAGCTGCCGGGACACTTCTACCTGCCCAATGACGATGTGGCCTTCTTCGACCGCTTCTTCGCGCGCGCAGAGCAGGCCCGCGCCAACCACGAGGTGGTGCGCATCCTCCACTACGGCGACTCGCAGATCGAGATGGACCGCATCTCGTGCAACATCCGCTCCTGGTTTCAAAAAACGTTCGGCGGCGGCGGTCCGGGCATGGTGCCCGTAATCCAGACCATCCCCTCTTTCGCGGTGAGCCAATACGCCTCCGGCGACTTGACCCTGTACGCCTCCTACGGCGACGGAGCACGCACCAACGGCAACTACGGTCTCATGGCCAAATGCTACCGCATGGGCAGCGGCGCCACCTTCGGAGCCAATGCCTCACGCCACAGCGACACCGACCCCCGCGTGAAGAAGTTCTCCAACATCACGCTGCTCTACAACGACCGCACTGGCAACTTCTCCGCCACCCTTAAAGATCGTAAGAGCCGATATGACAGCACCCAACAAGTGGGCCTGCCCGGCATACACACCTGCCACTGGCTGATGGACTCCGCCACCACCTCGCTGCAGATTGCCATGCGCGGCTCCGCCGACATCTACGGCATCATGCTGGACGACGGCTACGGCGTGGCCGTGGATAACATACCCTTGCGCGGTTCCTCCGGCAACCAGTTCACCCTCATCAACGACACCCTGCTGCGCAGCTGCTACAAGCAAGCCAACGTGGGCATGATCATCCTGCAATTTGGCGGCAACTCCGTGCCGGTGATCTACAACGACAAGTCGCTGAACAACTACTGCGAGAGCATCGACCGGCAGCTTAAGCGCGTGCGCAAAACCTGTCCGGGCGCCACCATCCTGTTCATCGGTCCCTCCGACATGAGCACGCGACGGGGCGGCAAGCTCGACACCTACCCCATGCTACCGCGGCTTATCGACAGTCTAAGAACCATCGCGCTGCGCAATCACGCTGCCTACTGGGATATCTACGAGGTGATGGGCGGCCAAGGCTCCATGGTGGCCTGGGCGCACAACGGGCTCGCCGGCCCCGACTATGTGCACTTCACGCCCGCCGGCGCACGCAAGGTGGGCCAAACACTCGCCAACAGTTTCGCCACCATGTACGAGTTCTACCGGACCCGCAAAAATATGCCCAAACAACAATTCGACACCCTATGGACAGCCACCGCAAGATAATCACCTTACTGCTCGCGCTGCTGACCTGGGGCGCATACTCCGCATTCGGACAGGTGGACCTGACCGCCGCCGACTCGTTGCCCGAGATGCCCACCTGCACCGACACGCTCGTGGTGGACACCATTGTGGGCTTTGTGGAGAATGCCGACGATGTGGACGAAACGCCCGAGGAGACGCAAATCCACACCGAGATAGACACCCTTTATTGGGGGCTCGACAGCCTTCCGCTGATGCGTTTCTTCCAGAAGCTGAACCAGGTGATGACCACCAAGCAGGGCAACCTGCACATCATCCAGATGGGCGGATCGCACATACAAGCCGGCACCATGACGCACCGCTTCCGCAAGCATTTGCTGGATGAGTACGGCGCGCCAGCCGCGGCTCGCGGGTTCATCTTCCCTTATTCGGCCGCCTCCAACTGCAACAATCCCTCCGACTACAAAACCGGCAAGGCAAGACCGTTCAATCTCATCCGCAATGTGCACCAGAACTACGCTTTCCCGCTCGGGGCTTCCGGCATCGCGGTATGGAACGCCGACACGCTCAACTCCATCACCATCAAGATTAACGCGCCGGATTACGACTTTGTGGCCGACACGATAATCCTGCTGGGCAAGGCTTACGGCTGGCCCATCGATCCCATCCTCAAGGAGGACACCATCTACCATTTCCCCGACAGCATCGATTTCGACAACGACCGCTATTATTTCTATTTTGACCAACCCGTGAAGGATTTCACGCTCTATTTCCCGTGCAGCAAGGGCGACACCTTCGTGGTGAACGGCATCCTGCTTAAGAATTGCCGCCCCGGCATTACGCTCTCCTCCATCGGGGTAAACGGCGCACAGGTAACTTCCTATCTGCGCTGTAAGAACCTCACCCGTGACATGCGGCTACTGCAGCCCGACCTGGTCATCTTCAACATCGGGGTGAACGACGCCTACGGCAGCAGTTTCGACTCGGTGGCGTTCAAGAACAACTACATGAAGTTAGTGGCCCGGATCCGCGAGGCCAATCCCGATTGCGCCTTCATCTTCGTCACCAACAACGACACCTGGAAGAAGGGGAAGAAAGGGAGATATTATGTGAACAAGACCGGCCCGATGGTGCAGGATGTCATGTACCGGCTCGCCGACCTGACGGGCGGGGCTGTGTGGGACCAGTTTGCCGTGATGGGCGGACTGAAATCCATGGAAAGCTGGCGCAAGAAGGGCTTGGCACAGAAAGACCGCGTGCACTTCACCGCCTCCGGCTACAATCTTATGGGCGACCTCTTCTGGGATGCCTTTATTCGTGAACTGAAAATAGAGAAGAGATGAACTTGGATAGCTTGAAAATATTCCTGACCAACCTCTTCTCGTTCAACGAAGAGTACCCGTTGTTGTTCACGCAGTTCAACTTCTGGGCGTTCTTTGCCTTAGTGTTCGCCTTCTTCTCCCTGTTCCACAGCAAACGGCTGCTGCGCAACGGGTTCCTGTTCTTCGCCAGCGTCTTCTTCTACTACAAGACCTCCGGCCTTTTCGTGCTCATCCTCATCTTCGATATGTTCCTCGACTACTTCCTGGGCATTTTCATGGACCGTTCCAAGCGGCAGGGGGCGCGGAAGTTCCATCTGATTGTGGGTGTGGTTATCAACTTGCTGGTACTCTGCTATTTCAAGTATGCCTACTTCTTCACGGATGCCTACAACACCATCGTGGGCAGCAAGTACGAGGTTATCAACTGGCTGGCGCAGTGGACCAACGATTTGAGCGGCAAGAACTATTTCGATGCCTCCAAGATTCTGTTGCCGGTGGGTATCTCGTTCTATACCTTCCAGAATATCAGCTATTTGGTGGATGTTTATAAGCAGAAGATCCACCATGTGTCCAACCTGCTCGACTTCGGTTTTTATGTCACCTTCTTCCCGCAGTTGGTGGCGGGTCCCATTGTGAGAGCCGACCAGTTTGTGCCGCAGTTATACAAGAAATTCTTCCTGAGCAGGCGGCAGTTCGGCATCGCCGTGTTCTGGATTTTGAACGGTTTGGCCAAGAAGCTGATTATGAGCGACTACCTGGCCGTCAACTTTGTAGATAGAGTCTTCAACAACCCGTCGTTGTTCACCTCTTTTGAGAACCTGTCGGCGCTGTTCATCTACTCGTTGCAGGTGTATGCCGACTTCTCGGGCTATACGGACATCGCCATCGGCGTGGCCATGCTGATGGGCTTCTACCTGCCCAAGAACTTCAACTCGCCGTACAAGGCCGATTCGCCGAGCAACTTCTGGAAGCGGTGGCACATCTCGCTCTCCAAGTGGCTGCAGGACTACCTGTACATTCCGCTGGGCGGCAACCGCAACGCCACCGTGGGCACCTACCTGTGCATATTGCTAATCGGGGCGGTTATCATCCTGCTGACCAAGAATGCGGTCATTACGAGCATCATCGTGGGGTTGGCGGTCATTTTGACCATCGTCTCGCTGGCGAGCAAGCGTGCGCGGCTTAAGATCAGCACCAATATCAACATGATGAACACCATGCTGTTGGGCGGTTTGTGGCACGGCGCGTCGTGGAACTTCATGATCTGGGGCGGTTTGAACGGCTTTGGTATCTTGGGATTCAAGATCTGGCGGCACTTGAAGCAATGGCTCCGGAGCTTGGTGTCGTTCGTTATTTTCGGAGCGTTCTTTGCATGCAACTGGTTCTGGCCCAGCCCGGTGTTGATGATCTTCACCGTGTGGTCGGGGGTATTCTTCGCAGGCACGCTCATCCGTTGCATCTACTCGGCCATTTGGCCCAGCAGGGATATTAACTGGCTGAATTTCAGCTGGAATGTGTTCATGACCTTCGTGTTCATTTCGTTCACGCGATTGTTCTTCCGTTCGGGGTCCAACCTGGATCCGGCGGTGGCCAACGAGACAGCCTGGAACACTGCCAAGGCGATGGTGAACAGCATCGGTGGACACTGGAATGTGGCGGCCATCCCCGACATCTTGGCCAACTATTGGGTGGTGTTCACTTTGTTTGTGGTGGGCATGTTCATCCACTGGCTGCCGGAGCGTTGGAAGCGCTGGTACCGTGTCAACTTCGCCCTGTTGCCCATCTGGCTCATCGGCATCATCGTGGTGGTGGCCGTCTTCGTGCTCTACCAGTTCGTCACCGCAGATTTACAGCCATTCATTTATTTTCAGTTCTAGAGAATTACCAAATCCCACAGCGAGTTGCGACACTCCAATCCCCCTTCTTCTCAAGAAGGGGAGTTAGATTTGTGTTATTCTCCTGTATGCATCGCGTGCCGGAGGCACG
>JAFZKY010000056.1 GCA_017551725.1 Bacteroidales bacterium | reverse complement strand
TGATTAATACTTGTAGAATCCTTCTCCTGTCTTTCTACCATGGAGACCAGCACGCACCATCTTGCGGAGCAAGGGATGAGGACGGTACTTGGGATCGCCGAACTCTTTGTACAACACCTCCATGATGGCGAGGTTGACATCGTTGCCGATAAGGTCGGCCAAGGCCAAGGGGCCCATCGGGTGGTTGGCACCCAGCATCATGCACTTGTCGATGTCCTCTGCGCTGGCGATGCCGTCGGCGAGGATGCCCACCGCCTCGTTGATCATCGGGATGAGGATCCTGTTGACCACGAAGCCGGGAGCCTCGTTCACCAGCACCGGCGTTTTGCCGATGGAACTGGCCAGCTCCACAATGCACTTGCACACCTCCTCGGATGTGACCTGTCCCTTGATGACCTCTACCAACGCCATGCGGTCGGCGGGGTTGAAGAAGTGCATCCCGATGAATTGGGTGGGACGGCTGGTGCAGGCGGCAATCTCCGTGATGGAGAGTGACGAGGAGTTGGTGGCGAAGATGGTCTCCGGCTTGCAGATTTTGTCCAGCTCGGTGAACACATCTTTCTTCAGCTGCATGTCTTCCACAGCGGCCTCAATGACGAGGTCGGCGTCGGCAAACGTGGCGTAGTCCGTCGTCGTGGTGATGTTGTTCAAGATGGCGTCCACGGCCTCCTGTGTGAGTTTTCCTTTCTCCACGAGCTTGCCGTAAGATTTTGCAAACGAGCCCATTGCCTTGTCCAGGCTGGCTTGGGTTCTACTTTTCATGACCACCGGCATCTTGGCGGCGAACGCCTTCACAATGCCCTTGGCCATCGTACCTGTTCCGATAACACAAATTTTCATAATAACAAGGTTTTATTGTAATTATTAATTGATAATTGTAAATTTTTAATTGTTCTTAAACTCCGGTTTTCTCTTGTTCAAAAAGGCGTTCATGCCCTCTTTCTGGTCCTGTGTTTCAAAGCAGCGTCCGAAGGCGTTGTTTTCGTAGAGGATGGCATCGTCGGCGGCAAGGTCATATTCGGCGTCGATGCTCTCCTTGGCGATACGCACGGCGATGGGGGCGTTGGCCAGGATGCGGTTGGCCAATGCTTCGGCCCCCGCCATCAGCTGTTCCGGCTCGTAGATGGCATTCACCAGTCCGATGCGCAGGGCCTCGTCGGCGCGGATGGCTTTGCCGGTATAGATCATCTCCTTGGCATAGCCCATGCCCACCAGCTTGGCGAGGCGGTAGGTGCCGGAGAAGCCGGGAATGATGCCCAAGCCCACCTCCGGTTGCCCGAATTTGGCCTTGTTGGAGGCGATGCGGATGTCGCAGGCCATGGCCAGCTCGCAACCGCCGCCGAGGGCGAAGCCGTTCACCGCGGCAATGACGGGGATGGGCAGCGTCTCGATCTTGCGGAAGACCAGCGCACCCAGGCGCCCGAAAGTGTAACCCTCCTCGCGGTCCAGGTTGCACATTTCCGAAATGTCGGCACCCGCCACGAAGGACTTGTCGCCGTCGCCGGAGATGATGAGCACGCGCACATCGGCGGGGATGTTGGACACGAAATCGTCCAACTCTTTCAGGATGGTGGAGTTGAGCGCGTTCAGCGACTTCGGCGCGGAGATGGTCAGCGTGCAAATCGCATTTTCATTTTTGATTTTTAAATAGTTGTATTCCATATCCGATATTTTCATTTTGGGTTTGCAAATTTACAAAAAAATCCGGCTAAAGCGGTTATCCTTCCAAAATCTTCCGGAAAAGCGGGTTGAAGGGTTCCGCCAGCACTTCCACTGGCACGTGCGCCACGGGATGCTCGAAGGTGATGCGGCGGGCGTGCAGCGAGATGGAACCGTCCTCATTAGAACGTCGGGCCCCGTATTTCAGATCCCCCTTGATGGGACAGCCGATGGCGGAGAGTTGGGCGCGTATCTGATGATGTCGCCCGGTGAGCAGCGTCACCTCCACAAGGCTGTAGCGTTCGGAGGCGGCCAACAACTTGTAATTCAGCTCGGCACGCTGCCAGCCTTCTTTCGCTGTGTCCGATGCGTAGCTTCGGTTATTACTACTGTTTCTATATAAATAATGTATCAGATGGTCGGACTGCGCCGGTGTATGGCCTTCCACGATGGCCCAGTATTGCTTCTCGATGTTGCGTTGTCGGATGAGCTCATTCATGCGCGTGAGGCATTTGGAGGTCTTGGCGAAGATGACCGCGCCGCTGACGGGCCTGTCTAAACGATGGACCAGGCCGCAGAACACGTTGCCGGGCTTGTTGCCGACGACGCGTATGTAGTCGCGGGCCGTTTCCAGCAGCGGCTTGTCGCCGGTCTGGTCGCCCTGCACAATCTCCCCGGCCATCTTGTTGAGAATCAGCAAGTGGTTGTCCTCATACAGGATGCGGTCGTGGAGTAGGGTAGGCAAATCAGTATTGTTCGGAAGCATTGGGGAAGTTCTGTTCTTTCACATCTTGGATGTAATGCTCGATGGCACCCACGATCTCCTCGCTCAGGTTCAGGTAGCGCCGCAGGAACCGGGGCGTGAACTGCTGGGTGATGCCCATCATGTCGTGGAACACGAGCACCTGGCCGCTGGTGGCTCCGCCGGCCCCGATGCCGATGGTCGGGATGGTGAGGGCCTCGGTGACCTTCTGTGCCAGGGTGGCTGGGATTTTCTCCAGAACCAACGCAAAACAGCCGTGCTGCTCCAGCAACTTGGCATTCTCGTACAATGCGGCGGCCTCGTCTTCGGTGGTGGCCCTGACCGCATACGTGCCGAACTTGTTGATGGACTGTGGTGTGAGGCCGAGGTGCCCCATCACGGGGATGCCGGCACTGAGGATGCGGTCGATGGATTCCACCACTTCGGCGCCGCCCTCCAGCTTGATAGCATCCGCGCCCGACTCCTTCATGATGCGGATGGCGGAACTGAGGGCCATCTTCGAGTTGCCCTGATAGGTGCCGAAGGGCATATCGACGACCACCAGGGCGTGCTTCACGGCGCGGACCACGGAGGAGGCATGGTAGATCATCTCGTCCAGGGTGATGGGCAGGGTGGTCTTGTAGCCGGCCATCACGTTGGCGGCGGAATCGCCCACCAGCACGACGTCGATCTTCGCCATATCCAGCAGGGTGGCGATGGAATAGTCGTAGGCGGTCAGCATCGCGATGCGTTCCCCTTCGTTGCGCATACGCTGTAATGTGTTGGTAGTAACCTTGTTTACGTTACTGGAAAGATACTGTGACATAGTCGTAGAATTTGGGTTGCAAATGTACATAAAATGAAAATACGCCGCTATCGTGATTTTTCACAACCCTTTAAATCAGCTATGTGTGTCGGTCTGATTTTTTTGTATCTTTGCACGTTTTTTCTGGAAATAGTTAAAATTATAAATTGATTCAGTATGATATACTTAGACAATTCTGCAACATCCTTTCCGAAACCGAAAGAGGTTTATGATTTCATGGATAATTTCTATCGTGTTCACGGGGTCAGCCCCGGGCGTGCGGGCTATGATGCCGGCATTGAGACGGGTGAACTCCTGACCGACACGCGCCGTCTGCTGGCAGGCCTTTTCAACGGCGGTGCCAAAGTGGACGAGCGTCGTCTTACGTTCAGCTACAATGCCACGGATTCCTTGAACATCCTGATTCAAGGTCTTGCGCAGAAGGGCTCTCATGTGATCACCACTATGTTGGAGCACAACTCTGTTTTGCGTCCGCTGTATTGTCTGGAGCAGCAAGGCATCATCGAGGTTACCTACCTGCCGTTTGATGAGGCCGGTTACGTGCATCCCGATGATTTCAAGAAGGCTATTAAGCCGAACACGAAGATGGTAGTTTGCACCCAGTGCTCCAATGTCATCGGTACAGTCCAGCCCATCAAGGAGATTGGAAAAGTCTGTAAAGAGAACGGTCTTATCTTCGTGGTGGATGGCAGCCAGGGTGCCGGCGCGGTGGAAATCAACATGCTGGAGGATGGTGTGGATGCGTATGCGTTCACGGGCCACAAGTGCCTGATGGGACCCACCGGCATCGGCGGCTCCTACGTGGCCGACGGTGTGGAGGTGCGCCAGACTCGCTTCGGCGGCACGGGCGTGCGTTCGGCCGTCCGTACCCATCTGGACGAATATCCCTACCGTCTGGAAGCCGGTACCATGAACATGCTCGGCATCAGCGGTCTGTACCGTGGTGTGAAGTGGATTATGGAAAAGGGCATCCAGAATATCCATGATGAGGAGATGAAACTCTGGAAACGTCTGCGCGACGGCGTGAAGGATGTGGAAGGCGTTACGGTCTATTGCGCTACGACGACGGAGAACCAGAATCCGGTGCTGTCGCTCAACGTGCGCGGCTTTGAGGCCATGGATGTGGGTACGATGCTCGATGTGGATTACGACATTGCCTGCCGTACAGGCTTGCAATGTGCCCCGCTGGTCCACGAGCGCCTCGGCACGCTGCCCATCGACGGCACGGTGCGTCTGAGTGTGGGTGCCTTCAACACAGAGGAGGAAATCGACACCTGCATCACCGCCATCAAGGAGATTGCCGCATTGAAAAACTAATACCCCTTGAACGCGCAGAACCGCAAGTGGGTAGGACACATGGCCGCGTTGGCCGTGTACATCATATTCGGGGTCAATCCGAACTGTTCCAAGGTGGTTGTCCCGCAATACATGTCCCCAGAAGTATATACCGCCGTCCGGATGATTTTCGGCACGGCGGTATTTTGGTTTCTGTCGCTATTGCCGTTCACATTCAACGGACGGCCTGTGCGTTCGGAGCGGGTGCCCGCCAGCGACATAGGTGTGTTTGCCTGGGGTGGGATCCTGCTGGCGGGCACCCTGTTCGCCTTCTCCGAGGCCTTCCGCTACACTTCGCCCTGCTACGTGTCGCTGGTGTCCGCCACCAGCCCGCTGATTGTGATGCTCATGGCCGCTGTCTTCCTGAAAGAGCCTATCTCCGTGCGCAAGGTGGCCGGCGTGATGGTCGGCATCGGCGGTGCCCTAATGATTGTGCTGTTCTCCTGGCGGATTGATGCGAACGCAACCCCCATCGGGCTGCTGCTCTGTTTCATCAATATTCTGTTCTATGCAGCCTATCTGGTCTTCACCCGTGGCATCTCCAAACAATATCACCCGGTGACCATGATGAAATGGGTGTTCCTGTTCGGCTCTCTTGTGTGCGTACCGTTCTGTGTTCCTTTTTTCTCTGCAGAGAGTTGTCCCATCCTCTTTGGAAACGCCCCTGCCATCGCTTATGTGAGCCTGTTCACGGTGCTGATTTTCGCCACGGTGGTCTCCTATTTCCTGCTGCCGATAAGCCTGCGCTACATCCGGCCCACTACCGTAAGCATGTACAGCAACCTTCAGCCGGTGGTGACGGCGTGCGTGGCCATTGCCCTCGGCCAGGATATCTTCACCTGGAACAAACCAGTAGCCCTGCTTCTGATCGTCATCGGCGTGTACCTGGTGACCACAAGCAGGGCTAAAGAAAACGGATAGGATAGGGAAGGGATCCCGTTCTATTTGTGTCTTTCCATGTCTATCTTTTCATACTCCTCCAAGAACTGCGGGATGGCTTTCATGTCGATACGGCGGTTGAGGATGATTTCGTGTCTTGAGTTGATGATATACATGGCGGGATTGCCGATTTCGTATATGCCGAAATAGTCCAGATAATCGATGTTGCCCTTGTTGCCGCCTACGTTGATCCACGGGTAATTGTTTTCCTTCACGTATTTTTTCCACGCCTCGATGGTGTCGTCGTTACCGATGGCATACACCTCAAAGTTTCGTTTTCCGATGGTCTCCAGCGAGTCATAAACGGCGCGCAAGGCTTTGGATTCCTTCTTGCAGGTGGGACAGTTGGGGTCAAAGAACCAGAGGATGGTATAGGGCTTGCCGGTGCGGTAGGAGGATTTCCACAGACGCACGTCATCGTATAGGTTGGTGTCGGGGATGACCAATTCCGGCGCGATTTGTCCGATAAGGGTGGGTTTTAGGCGCTTGCAGCGCTTTTGGTATTTGGCAAGGATGTCTTCGTCCAGCCATGGACATTTGCCCGCCAGCTGGTTGTTGGTGGCGATGTGGTAGAACACCGCATCGTGGCCGATGACCTTGCTGGTCTCGAACTGGTACGACAGCCAGTCCACACAGTAGTGGTACATGAAACTGTCGGGCTCGGTCTTGGCCAGGAACATATCCACATATTTGTTGATGGTGTCGGCCTCCTGATGGAAGAGGATCTTGGTGAAATACTCTTTCAATTTGGGCTCAAAGGAGGGAATGTAGATAAAACGGTGGTCGGCCAGGTCGAAGTTATCCCAGTAATGTGTGCGATAGTATGCGCCCTGTCTCATGTAGTCGGGGTTGCCTTCCTCGTCCTTGTATTCGGGAACGTCAATGTTTTTGTAGGATTTCTGCATTTTGGAGAACAGATAGTCCGGGTGCCGATTGATCAGATCCTCAATGAAGGCAAGCATCTCCTCATTGAGGCCGTTCATTTTGTTCTTGTAGTATTCGGAACTGTCTTTGTTTCCGGCACTTTCAAACTCCTTGAATTTCTTTGTCCATTCGTTGGCGGATTTCTGGGCGGAGCTGGTCTTGCGCTGGAACTTCAGCATCTCCTCGTTCTCGGGCGAGTTCTTCACGCTGAAATTGTCCACATTGCCCGTGGTGTCCAGGTTGTATTCAAAGAACTGGTTGCGGTCGATGATGAAGTTCATGTAGAGTTTCTTCTTTTCCGACACGATGGAATACATGCCGTCATCGTACGCTTTGTCACCCTTGAACAGGAATTTGCCCGGCGCGATGGGCGTGACAGAGTCTTTTAAAATGAGTTTTTCATTGTAATGGATGACAAGATAGATGAGCTTGTCGTTGGAGTTCTTGATGTTGAAAAGCAGCTCATGGCCTTTCTTGGGGGCGGTGGATGCTGATTTTCCCTTCTGGGCGTAGATGTTGCCCAGTGTTACGGCCATTACAAGGAACAGACATAAAAATTGCTTTCTCATACCTGTGTTTTTATTTTTTTTCTTGATTTGTTTCGAAAAAATGTTCAAGCTCGTTTAACGTAATCTGACGGGCTATTATTGTGTGTTTGTTGGAATTATCTATTAGAAAAATGACGGGCGTGGTCATGATGTCGAAATATTCGATGAAATCGAGGTTCTGGTCGCCCATCGAGGTGCTCAGGTTGGTCCAGTCCCATAGCTGATGCTGGTTGGAGAAGGCCATCCAGCGGTCGTGGTCGTCGTTCACCTCCACGGCAAAGACTTCGAAGTCCCACTTGTCAGCATTCTCCTGGTACATCTTGTGGAGCACGGGAGTCATTTCCTGACAGTGGTCGCAGTCGGGGTCCCAGAACCAGAGTACGGTGTACTTGTTCTTTATCTCGTTGGTGGAATGGGCTTTGCCGTCCTTGTCGTGGGATATGAGCTCGGGAATCTGGGCTCCGGGTACAATCTTGCGCAGGTTGTCGATTTTACGTTTGTAGCGGCCTTCCCGTCCCTCTTCAATCCAGCTGTGGTCGTATTTGTCGTAAAGATGAATCAGCACAGGGTCGTAGTCGGGATTATGCACGTCCAAGGTCTGGAATATTGTGCTTATGAGGTAGTTGCGAACGGCGGGGGCGGCCGGACGATTCAGCAGGAAATCCATAAAGCGGATGAGGGTGTCCGTGTACTGGAAATCATCACTGGTGAGGGTATATTCCAGGTGGGTGAAGAGTGGGGTAGGGGCGCACAGAAGCCTCGGCTCGGTAAGGTCGGTGACGCTGGCATATTGCCGCATCAGGTTGGGATAGGACATGCCCGGTTTCGTTTTTGCGCCGTAGGCCGCCATCAGGTATTTGCTGACAAACGCTTGTGGCGCGGTCTCCTTCACCTCGCGACTGCGGAGGCTTTGTTCCTCGGAAGGCGTTTTGTATATGATGTCGTGCATCAGGCGGTTTTCCTCCGACACCTCCATGGTGAGGTCCTGCATGTTGAGGACAAACTTGTTGTCCTTGTTGAGGATGATGTCCATGTCGTTGTTCCGGAGGACATGGGAGGTTATCTGCTCGGGCTTGTTTGGGGTGATGGTATAGACCCCGCAGGGCGTGGCCGCCTTGCTCTTGAACGTTGCTTTGCCTTTGCGCACGGCAACGCTGTCGAGGATGTATCGTTGGGAACCGTAGTGGCCTGTCAGGTAGAGGGTCTTGTACGGCTGTGTGGTTTTGACCTTGACCTGGTAGCCTTTCACCGAGGGGATGTCGGGCGTGATGACAGGCTGGGCCTGCAATCCGGTCAGGCAAAGCAGCAATACAATAATATATATGTAGGTGTTTTTCATATCTTGATATGTTTCAATGTGTGGTGCATACGCGAAGACGTGTGTCATTGGATCATCTCCCGGATGTCGAGCATGATTTTCTTGGCGATGTTGTCGGCGATGTTTTCCGTCAGCGCTTCGGCGTAGATGCGGAGGATGGGCTCTGTGTTGGAGCTGCGCACGTGTACCCAGCTATCCTCAAAATCGATTTTCACGCCGTCGGCACGGTTGACCTCGTAGTCGGCGTATTGCTCCGCGATGGCATCCAGCAGTTTGGGGATGTCGATGTTGTCTTTCAGTTCGATTTTGTTCTTGGAGATGGTATATTTAGGATACAGGGAACGGATTTCGAAGCAGTTCTTGCCGGAGCGGGCCATGTAGGAGAGGAAGAGTGCCGTGCCCACGAGTGCGTCGCGGCCATAGTGCAGCTCGGGATAGATGACACCGCCGTTGCCCTCGCCGCCGATGACGGCGTTGGTGGCTTTCATCTGTTCCACCACGTTGACCTCACCTACAGCGGACGGCGTGTAGGTGACGCCGTACTGCCGGCTCACATCGCGGAGCGCGCGTGTGGAGGAGAGGTTGGAAACAGTGTTGCCCAGCTGGTGCTGCAGCACGTAGTCGGCCACGGCCACCAGCGTGTACTCCTCGCCGAACATCTCGCCGTCGGGCTTGATGAAGGCCAGTCGGTCCACATCCGGGTCCACCACGATGCCGAGGTTATAGCGTCCCTTCTTCATCTCGTCGGAGATGCCGTACAGATGTTCGGGGATGGGCTCGGGGTTGTGTGCAAACAGGCCGTTGGGCTCGCCGTTGAGCACGGTGATGTTCTTCACGCCCAAGGCCCGCAACAGCGGCGGTATGGACAAGGCCCCCGTCGAGTTGACCGCGTCGAGGATGATGGAGAAGTTGGCCTTGGCGATGGCATCTTGATCCACCAAGGGAAGCCGCAGGATGGCGTCGATATGGTCTTGGATGGCGTTCTCGTAAACACTGTATGCACCCAGTTTCTTCACATCGGCAAACGTGAACTCGTGACGGCTGGCCACCGACTGCAGTTGCAAGCCCTCTTCGCCGGAGATGAACTCGCCCTTGGCGTTGAGCAACTTGAGGGCGTTCCACTGCATGGGATTGTGGGAGGCGGTGACGATGACGCCGCCGTCAGCATGGTGGTGCAGCACGGCCATTTCCGTGGTCGGGGTGGTGGAGAGTCCCGTGTCGATGACATCCACGCCCATGCCTTGCAGGGTGCCGCAGACCAGCCGGCTGACCATGTCGCCGGAAACGCGGGCATCACGGCCCACCACGACGGTCAGCTTCTTGTCGGGCGTCCCGTCTTGCAGGAATGCCGCAAATGCGGATGTCAGCTCGATGATGTCAATAGGGGTGAGGTTCTCGCCGGCAGGGCCTCCGATGGTCCCCCGGATGCCGGAAATGGATTTGATGAGTGTCATAGGTCAATGCTGTTTTTCAAGGTTGCAAAAATACAAAAAAAACGCTGAAAACCCACATCGATTTTCAGCGTTTTTGGCAGTAGCGGGGGCAGGACTCGAACCTGCGGCCTCCGGGTTATGAGCCCGACGAGCTACCACTGCTCTACCCCGCAGTGTTTACGGCCGCAAAAATACATTTTTTTTCATTATGAATACTTTTTTCAAATAAAAAATTTTTGAATCATATTTTTTGTATCTTTGCACCCTCAAATTAAAAGAGGCTCTTTAATTTGATTTATAGATAATTAACCTCATTGTTTAATCTTAAAAAAACCTTTTGTCCAGGTAAAAAGGACAATTTTAATGTCAGAAGAATTAATCAATGCTCCTGAAGAGATGGCTGCTCCGGCAGAAAATCAGGTCGAGAATGTTGCCGAAACGGTAGCTGAAGTTGCAGAAACTGTTGTCGAAGAAGCTGCTCCCGCAGTTGAGGAAACGGTGGAAGTTGTGGAAAACGCAGTGGAAGAAGCCGCTCCCGAAGCTGAAACGGTGACGGAAGAACCGAGACCCCGCAAGATGCGCCAAATCGAGAACCCCTACGGCTCTCTGGAAAATTTTGACTGGAACAAGATCGACGCCGACGGCGAACGCTATTCGGCCGACGAGAAAGCCCAGTTGGAAGAGCGCTACACCAAATCCTTCAAGTCGGTGGACGAGAACGCCGTCATCATGGGTAAGGTGGTCTCCATCAACGCCCGTGAGATCGTGGTGAACATCGGATTCAAGTCCGACGGTGTCATCAACGCCTCCGAGCTCCGTTACAACCCCAATCTGAAGATTGGTGACGAAATCGAAGTCTATGTGGAAAGCCAGGAAGACGCCAATGGCCAGCTCCAGCTCTCCCACAAGCGCGCCCTCATCCTCAAGTCTTGGCAGCGCGTCAACGAGGCCTACGACAACCAGGAAATCATCACCGGCTATGTCAAGGGCAAGACCAAAGGCGGTCTCATCGTCGATGTGTTCGGTATCGAGGCCTTCCTGCCTGGTTCCCAGATCGATGTCAAGCCGATTCGCGACTACGACATCTATGTGGACAAGACTATGGAGTTCAAGGTCGTCAAGATCAACCACGACTACAAGAACGTCGTTGTTTCCCACAAGGCACTCATCGAGGCCGAAATCGAAGCCCAGAAGGCCGAGATTATCAGCAAGCTCGAAAAGGGCCAGATCCTGGAAGGTACGGTCAAGAACATCACCTCTTACGGTGTGTTCATCGACTTGGGCGGCGTGGATGGTCTCATCCACATCACCGACCTCTCCTGGGGTCGTATCTCCAATCCCGAGGAAGTTGTCAAGTTGGATGAAAAGATCAACGTCGTCATCCTCGACTTCGACGAGAACAAGCAGCGTATCGCCCTCGGTCTCAAGCAGCTCACCCCGCATCCGTGGGATAAGCTCGATCCCAACCTCAAGGTGGGCGACAAGGTCAAAGGTAAAGTGGTGGTCATCGCCGACTACGGCGCGTTCGTGGAGATCATCCCCGGCGTCGAAGGCCTCATCCACGTCTCCGAGATGTCCTGGTCACAGCATCTGCGTACCGCCAAGGACTTCCTCAAGGAAGGCGACGAGGTGGAAGCTGTCATCCTCACCCTCGACCGCGAGGATCGCAAAATGTCCCTCGGTATCAAACAACTCATTCCGGATCCTTGGACCGACATTCTCACCAAATACCCGGTGGGCTCCAAGCATACGGCTACGGTCCGCAACTTCACTAACTTCGGTATCTTCGTTGAGCTCGAAGAGGGTGTTGACGGCCTGATCCACATCTCCGACCTCTCCTGGTCCAAGAAAATCAAACATCCCGCCGAGTTCACCAAGGTTGGTGAGCCCATCGAGGTGGTTGTTTTGGAAGTGGACACCGAGAATCGTCGCCTCAGCTTGGGTCACAAGCAGCTGGAGGAGAACCCGTGGGATGTCTTCAAGACCATCTTCACCGTGGGTTCCGTCCATCAGGGAACGATTACCAGCATGAACGACAAGGGTGCCGTGGTGGCTCTGCCGTACGGTATCGAAGGTTTCGCCTTCAATCGCAACCTCATGAAAGAGGACAAGTCGATGGCCAAGGTCGATGACGTGCTCGATTTCGTCGTGGTGGATTTCTCCAAGGACACCAAGAAGATTCATCTCTCCCACACGAAGACCTGGCAGGCTTCCAAGGAAGATGAGGAGAAAATGAGAGAGTCTGAAGAGAAGAAGCAGGCTCGCGAGATTGCCAAGATCAACGAAAGCAATACGGAAAGAGCTACGTTGGGCGATCTGGACGTGCTGCAATCCCTCAAGGAGAATCTCGAGAAGGAAGGTAAATAATTCCTTTTCACACAGCATGAAAGGCCGGTCATTCGATCGGCCTTTTTTTATAACGGGACGGAAACGCATTTTTTGTATTTTCGCGGGCTTAAATTCAGAAGATGAAAAAAACACTTTCCATAGCCTTATTGATGTTCTGTTTCCTGACGGCGGCTTGGACGCTGGAGGCCCAGCGCTTCATCGGATACGTGGCCGGCGGCGTGAACTTCGCCCAGATTGAAGGCGATGACGTTCACGGCTTCCAGAAAGTACGTGCCAACGCCGGACTGGGGATCAAGCTGCCCCTCAATGAGCGGCAGACCTGGTCGGTCTCGATGGAACTGTTGTTCTCCCAAAAGGGATCCTACAAGCATTACAAAACTGCAGGTGAATTCGACACGACGAAATATGCTGAAGAACTCTTTTATGATGTGGATCGTTCAGCCTCCTTTGACCCCTTGACCAAATGCAATATCTCTTTGGACTACATACAGATACCGCTTTTTGCACGCTATGAGGACCCTCGGACGGGCTTTTCATTCGGGTTGGGATTTGCCTGGGGACGGCTTGTGCGTGCCAAGGATATCTACAACGGTTTTCTTCGGACAACTAGCATCCAGTCCAGGCCCAAGGTGTATAACTACAGCGACTGGACGGCGCTGGTGGACGTGGATATCCGGCTCTACAAGAACCTCTCCCTCGGCATCCGCTGGGAACACTCGCTGGTGCCTGTCCGTGAGATGACCGTGGGATTCGTCAAGGATTTCAACAACATCGAATATGAAGAATATGAACAGCGCAAGTTCTACAATCATTCGGTAGCCTTGCGGCTGGTTTATTATATTAATGAGAAATTTGAAAAGAACACGAAAACCAACGCGAAGGGCGAGCGTATTGGCACCCCTTGGATTCGTGTGGTTCCGGAATACAATTAATACGAAATCATTTATGAAAAGAATAAGCACTGTTTTTGCCTCCTTTTTCTTAGGCCTGATTCTGCTGTGCAGTTGCCATGACAAGCCGAATCTGATTGCCGACTACAAGGATGTGACCATCTCGTACGGTGTGCTCAATATCAATGATGACATACATTATTTTAAAATATATAAGGGTTTTATAACCGAGGATAATGCGTTAGTGGAGGCCGGGAATTGGGAGAATGTCTATTATCCGGTGGATTCCCTTGAGGTGCGGCTGGAGGAGTACATGAATGGTGTTCGCACGCGCGGGGAAATTCTGGACACTACCACGATGGTGCCGAAAGAGGATGGCTTTTTCCCTTCTCCAAAGCAGTTGCTATACTATTCGGAAATGAAGCTGAATCCGGAGGCTACCTATAGGCTGGTCATCCGCCGAGTCAATACGGGCGAGGAGGTGTATGCCGAGACTGTGATGGTGGGCGATTTTTCCATCCGTATTCCGATGAACAGCTGGAACTTCAATATGGCGGACGAGAACAACAATCCGATCAATGCCCCCATCCGTTTTTACCAGGCTGAAAATGCCGCCGCGTATGACATCTACCTCACGTTCTATTATGTGGAGATGGACAAGGAGACGAAAGCCGTGGAACACAAGTCGATAACCAAGCGCTTGACTTCCAGTTTGTGGTATGCTTCTCCCAGCAGTGCTGAAAACGTGTATCCGAGTTTCGCCCCTAAGTCATTTCTCACGTATATCGCACAGTCGCTTCAGCCGAACGACCGGGTGGTGCGCTATATTGATGCGTTGGACGGCAGACAGTTCCATTGTTTCAGAATGCAAATATGGGCTGTCAGTGACGAGTATCTGAAATATCTGGATGCATCCACGCCCAATCAGAGTATTGTGCAAGACAGGTTCCTTTACACGAATTTTGTGTCGGAGAACCAGGATGCGTACGGTTTTCTGGCTTCGCGTAACTACTGTACCCGGGATCTGATGATGAGTTCCTTGGACCACAATGAGGATTCACTCGTGAAGGGTTCGATAACGGGACATCTCGGATTTGATTATTACCGCAACTCCCCGTTCTTTCATGAGGAGTAACCGGATGCTTTGAGGGTAGGAGAAAAAAACGAGGGAGATGTCTCAGGCATCTCCCTCGTCTGTTTTAGTGGCAATTGAAACCGTGTTTCTTCAGCATCTGCCGATGGTATTCGGTGCGGGCGGAGAAGTTCTTCCACTCTTTTCGGTCGGTTGGTGTCCAGACACATTCGGCCAGCGCGCACATACGAGGCAACAGCATGTATTCGGCCTGCTCAGGCGTGTTGATGAACTCTGTCCACAGGTTGCATTGTCCGCCCAAGATGTGCTTCAGCTGCTCTTTGTCCAGCCCGTCGGGCACAGGGTCGAAGGTGTATGCCTTCTCCAGCGTGATGAGGCCGGTCATGGCCAGCGGTTCCGTCTCCGGATCGGCTTGGTAGAAGTTGAAATAGCAGTGAGAGGTGGGGCACAGGATGATGTCGTTGCCGTGCTTGGCGGCGGTGCGGGCGGCATCCGGTCCCTGCCAGCACATGATGGTGGACTGGTTTACCATGTCGTCGGACACGATGTCGTCCCAGATGATGGCCTTTTTGCCGGATTTCTGGAGATGATGGTCTATCTGGTCCATGAGCCACTGCTGCAGGGCCATCTCGTCAGCTAATTTCAGGTCGGCGATGCGCTGCTGGCATTTGGGACACACCTGCCAGTTGTCGTTGAAGGCTTCGTCGCCGCCGATGTGGATGTAAGGGTAGGGGAACAGTTCGGCGATTTCGGAGAGCACATTCTGGTAGAAGGTGAGCACGTCGTCGTTGCCGGCGCACATGATGGCTTTGGGCGGCCAGTAGGGACCCACGGCCACGGTGTAGGGGTAGTCGTCGCAGGCGAACTGCGGGTATGCGGCGAGGATGGCGCTGCAATGCCCGGGGATTTCAATCTCCGGAATGATGTCGATGTAGCGTTCGGCGGCGTACTGGATGATGTCGCGCACCTGATCCTTGGTGTAGAAGCCGCCGTAGGTCATGGGCTCCTCTGGCTGCACCGGATGAAGGGTGTCCCACGTTTTGCGTTCGGGCCGCCATGCGCCGATGGCCGTCAGCCCAGGATATTTGTCTATCTGGATGCGCCATCCGTGGTCATCGGTGAGGTGCCAGTGGAACTTGTTGAGTTTGTAGGTGGCCATGAGGTCCAGGTATTCTTTCACAAACTTCACGTCGAAGAAGTGGCGCGACACGTCCAGATGTGCCCCTCGGTAGGCGAACCGGGGATAGTCGGTGATGTGGGCGCAGGGCAGGGTGATGGTCTTGGATTCCGCCAGCTGGTCGGCGTAGCTCATCTGCAACAGCGTCTGGAAGGCGTAGAACAACCCCTGCGGCGTGTTGGCGGTGGCCACCACACGGTGTCGTTTCACCGTGAGCGTGTAACCTTCGTCGCCCAGCGTGTTGTCGGGTTTTGCATTGATCTTAAAGAGGATATAGTTTGTCCGCGCACTCTTCTCATCCCCAAGATTGGGTGTGATTTTGAATGTGGATGTATATTCGTCGCGGATGATTTTCATTAGCGATTTGTCCGCCCCGTCGATGTTTTCGAAGCAGAGGAACGTTTCGCCGTCGATGGTGAAGGTGCCGGACTTCGGGGTACATTCCACAGGATTCGGAATGATGACGATGGGTTTCTGCTTGCCGCAGCCGCCCGTCAGCAGCAATAATCCGCAAAGTGCGAGAATGGTGTATATACGTTTCATAATCATCTTTATTTTCGATGCAAAAATAAGAAAAAAACGTGATTCCTTACACAATTATTCAGATGATGGATGAGGTCGGGTTATTCAAAATCCACGGTTGACAACTATTTGTGAAACCTTGAAATAGTCCATGCTTTTTCTTTACTTTTGGCTGCTAATTATAGATACTGCCTTGTTGTGCCCAAGGCAATAAATAATTGTTTTTAATGTTAATAGAATAAATTTTTGTGCTATGAAAAAAATATTGTTGCTAATGCTCTGCGTGTTGGGCGGATTGTCCACATTTGCCCAGGCCGAGAAGGCCAAATATTATATTGAAGGTGATTATTCCATCACCCAGGACCAGAACGGACGGTTCGTCTATCAGCTCACCAACATCACCTCGCGGGGTATCTACTTCACCCCGGTGGAGACCATCTACGGCAAGGTGGAATCCGACGAGTCCATCTCCTTCACCTTCGACAAGGCCAGCACCGACTACTCCGAGGGTTTTGCCGGCGGCTTGAAATTCTGGAAGTGGCAGTATAATGGGAAAACCAACACCTGGCAGCGCGACAGCGAGGTGAAGGATGCCCAGCAGAACTTCGAGACCGACAAGGTGATGGTGGTGATGCTGGTGCTCGACTGCAGTACTTCCCTTGGCGAGACCAACTTCGAGAAACTGAAAAACAGCGCCACCAAGTTCATCAACATCCTCTACAACGCCTCGCCCGACGGCAGCATCCGCCTCGGTATCATGGGCTTCAACACGATGGGCAACGCCGACAAGATGGTGCGCGAAATCGAGCCGCTGACCGCCCAGTCGCGCGACGAGATGACCCGCTTCATCCAAGGTCTCACTCTCTACAACAACACGGCCCTCTATTACGCGATGCGCAAGGGTGCTGATATGATCACCTCCTACGTGGATCGCCTCTCCGCCACCGACGCCGAGAAGTTCGACTACGCTTGCATGGTCTCTTTCACCGATGGCTACGACAACCACTCGATGGATCCTTCGTTGGGTGTGCCGGAAAAAGGCTTGGAAAATCCCTACTTCAAATATGTGCGCGACAATGTTGTGAATCGAAATATCAAAGGCTCCAACCTCAAAAGCTATGTGATTGCCATCCGTGGCAACGATGTGGCGGAAGATAACAAATTGTATAAGGCTGTGTTCCAGGGGATTTCTTCTGAAGAGCCGTTCCTGTTGGACGACTTCAACCAATTGGAGGCCCAGTTCGAGAAGATGGCCCAGGAGCTCATCAAGCGTTGGCAGAACCTGACCTGCTATGTGCCCAGCGCGCACCAGGGCAAGGTTCGTTGGACTCTCGGCAACGATTTCACTGCCACGCCGGTGGAGACGACCGTTGAACCCATCATTGAGGATAAACAATCGCCTGCGACCAAACCCTATAAGGCCTTCTTCGGCTTGAACGCCGGATTGGATTTTGAGGTGGCGCCCAAATTCTTCGGCGGTCCCTCCATTGGGTTGGATTTCGCTATTCCGAAGAATAAGGCGGCCATAGGTGGGCTTGTTTCTTTGGATTATTGCATTGCCGGCCCCACGCGGTTGGATGTTGGTCCTTTGTTCCTGTTTGGCGATTATGTGAACGCCAAAGCCTTCATGTTGGGCGCGGGTCTGGATATGCGTTTCCCGACCACTTTCTTAAATCATGGCAAGAAGATGGAAGGCTATGAATTTCAACAGGATTTCTTCGGTGCTGGTGTAATGCTTCGACTTGGTTTGACTACGCGTAGCCGTCTCTATTTCTTCCTGGATGCGGCTGTTGGCGGCCACAAATCCTCTTACTACCCGACGGCTGCAACGCTTGTCGAGAATCCGGAAGCTCCCGTTGAGAAACCGAGATATGCCTATTTCAATTTCTCTCTGAACGTGGGCTATCGTTTCGGGAAATAGTTTTCTTTGTCACGCCTGATTGTTCCCCGGGCATAGTTTTGCACAGCGGTTGATGATGGCGATGGCTTTGTCAAAGCCTGCATCGCACACCTGTTTGTCTTTCGTGCCATCGTAACCCATGTACAGATGCATGGTGTCATATCCTGCCACGATACTTGCCAGCAGTTTGCGGTCGCGGCACGCGGCTGCCTCTTTGTACTTTTCTATCGACGGACGGCCCTTACCGTTGCGCACCTGTAGTGCCGCATCCAGGGCAATCAGGCATCCGTTCCACAGGGTGTTCCCCGCCATCTTGATGTACTTGCTGTCGGTGTAGATTTTCACCTCGGGGTCGTAGTTGGCCTTCTTGATGACCTCCTTCGCATTGGCCACGTACCTCCGGGCCTCTTCAATGGGATCTTTCTTTTCCATACTCGCTGTGTTTTATTGATGTTTGAGTCTGCAAAGATGTAACAAGTATCTCCGATTCATTTTTACGCCTGGCAATTCCCTGGGCATAATTTTGCGCAGCGGTTGATGATGTCGGAAGCATACTCGAAACCAACGCCGCAGATCTTTTTGTCTCTATTACCATCGTAACCCATGACCAGATGCATGATGTCGTAGCCGGCCAGGATGGAGGCCAGCAACTTCCGATCGCGCTTGCCCGCCGCCTCTTTGTACTTTTCTATCGATGGACGGCCCTTGCCGTTGCGCACCTGTAGTGCCGCATCCAGGGCAATCAGGCATCCATTCCACAGGGTGTTCCCTGCCATCTTGATGTACTTGCTGTCGGTGTAGATTTTCACCTCGGGGTCGTAGTTGGCCTTCTTGATGACCTCCTTCGCATTGGCCACATACCTCCAGGCCTCTTCAATGGGATTTTTCTTCATGATATATTTGTTTATTATTTGTTAATGTTTTAGGCCGCAAATATACAATAACAATCCCCGATTTTCAATAGAATATTGAAAATTTTTTGCTATTGATAATCAAGTGATTGAAATAATGTGTTTAGTCTTTAACAATCAATAGTTAAATTTTACACATCTATTTGGAAGGAAATGGGGCAAGGTAGTCGAGAATTGGGATTTTCCAGATGGGCAGCACACGAATCAGCTTTGATCTCGCACGACTGTATCATGTGGAAACAAAAGCACTAAATCAGGCGGTGAAAAGAAATATTAAGCGCTTTGAAGGGGAGGATTTTATGTTTCAACTCTCAAAAGAGGAATGGAACATAATAAGAGCGCAAGTAAAGAGTGTCTATTCTTTTGGTAATGAAGGTGATACTGTTTTGCGGTCACAATTTGTGACCGCAAAGTCCGTTCAAAAGCAGCGTTTTCAGCCGTATGCCTTTGTCTATCCCGTCCCGCCCCATCGGTTTCATTCGCCCAAACGAGGAAAACAAGTCTCAGGAACACGACGAAATATAGAGTTGTGTCAATACCATGACGCAAGAAAATTTGTGGCAAAAAACATTTTCTTCACGGCAAAAGCCTCGAACTTATCCGCGGGCAGCGTGTTATGCTTGTCTTTCATCAAATAATATGGCACAAGAAATGGAACTTCACCCGTCGCACTTTTATAACTTGGACTTTGTACGTTCTATTCCCATGCCTTTCCCCACACTTCGCTTACAGCTCAAATGCGTCGCCCGCGATGCCGTCGGCGAACCACAGGCCGGATTCCGTCAGACGGAGACGGCCGGCTTCTTCCTCATAAAAACTTGGATTTACCGAATGATGGAAATAGTGGAGCAATTGTTGGATCCGCTCCGCTCCAAAACGGCTCTGTATGTATGGCAAATCCAGCCCTTTACGTGTGCGTAGCGAGAGCAAAAGGGTTTCATTGTACAATGCTGTGTCGTCCAGCATTTCCTGTTCCTCAAAGTGGATGCCCTCTTCGATGTTGTGCAGGTATTGCCCAAGGTTTGCCGGGTTCCACTGGCGGCTTTGCCCGTTGAAGGAGTGCGCTTCCGGACCGAGGCCGAGGTAGGGCGTGTGGTCCCAGTAGGCGGAGTTGTGGCGCGACTCGTAGCCCTCCACGGCAAAGTTCGACACCTCGTAGTGCCGGAACGGCGTCTGCTGCAGCCTGCGGCACAACTGTCCGTATTGTCGGGCGGCCTGCTCGTCGTCCACGGGCGCATGCGTGCGGCGTTGTATCTGCTTGTAGAGGATGGAGTTCTCCTCGGGCGTGAGGGCGTAGCAGGAGAGATGCCGGATGGGCATGGACAAGGCCGTCTCGATGTCCTCGGCCCACTGGTCGTCGGGGCGTTCCGCCACGCCGTAAATGAGGTCGATGGAGAGGTTGTCGATGCCGGCGGCGGCAGCGTTGCGCACGGCTTCCAATGCCTGGGCTGCGGTGTGCCGCCGCCCCATGAAGCGCAGCACGGCGTCCTGGAACGACTGCACCCCGATGCTGAGGCGGTTGATGCCCAAGTCGTGCAGGGTGCGGCAGTAGTCGGGCGTGAGCTGCTCGGGATTGGCCTCCAGGGTGATCTCCGCGTCCCGCTCCACGGGGAAGGTGTCCGTCAGCGTTTGCAGGATGTCTGCAATCTCGTCGCCGGTGAGCAGGCTGGGCGTGCCGCCGCCGAAGTAGAGCGTGCGCACGGGCTGGCCGGCCAGGTAGGCGCGGCGCAGGAGGATCTCTTTCTTCAACGCGGTGAGAAAAGCCTCTTTCTGGCGGAGATTCGCCACCGAATAGAAGCCGCAGTAGATGCATTTGCTGCGGCAGAAGGGGATGTGGAGGTATAGGCCGGCCATGTGCTTGGAAATTGAATGGCAAAGATAGTTTTTTTCTTCTTTTCTTGATTTCCTCGTTTGGTAGTTTTTTATTATCTTTGCCACTTTGTTTTAAAAATGTGAATTAGAAACTAAAATCCAATCTATTAATAATTTAAATCAATTACTTATGGAAGATTATCTTGTAAAGTATGTATGGATTGTGTTTTGCGCATCCATCGTCGCATTGGGATTCGCCTTCTTCTTCTATCGCAGAATGTTGAAGGAAGATGAGGGTACGCCCACCATGCGTGAAATCGCCTCGCACGTCCGCAAGGGCGCTATGGCTTATCTGAAACAGCAGTACAAGGTGGTGGGCATCGTGTTCGTCATCCTCGCTGTGCTGTTCTTGATCATGTCCATTTTCCACCTGCAGAATGGGGTGGTGTGGTTCGCCTTCCTGACCGGTGGTTTCTTCTCCGGTTTGGCCGGCTTCCTCGGTATGAAGACCGCCACGTATGCCTCTGCACGTACCGCCAACGGTGCCCGTCAGAGCCTCAACAAAGGTCTGCAGGTCGCTTTCCGTAGCGGTGCCGTCATGGGCCTTACGGTTGTGGGTCTTGCTTTGTTGGATGTGTCCGCATGGTTCCTCGTCCTCAAAGGCACTGGTCTCCTGGAGCTGGTCGGTGAGCATGCTACCTTGACCACCATCACCACCACGATGCTGACGTTCGGTATGGGTGCTTCCACGCAGGCCCTGTTCGCCCGTGTGGGTGGCGGTATCTACACCAAGGCTGCTGACGTGGGCGCTGACCTCGTTGGCAAGACGGAGTACAACATCCCGGAAGACGATCCGCGCAATCCTGCTACCATCGCCGATAACGTGGGCGACAATGTGGGTGACGTGGCCGGTATGGGTGCCGACCTGTACGAATCATACGCCGGTTCTATTCTTTCCACGATGGCCCTCGGTGCTGCCGCTTTCGCCACCATCGGTGCTGAAATGCAGATGAAGTCCATCCTTGCTCCTATGATGATCGCCGCTGTGGGCGTGATCCTTTCTGTGATTGGTATTTTCATCGTACGCACGAAAGAGGATGCCAGCATGACCGAGCTGTTGAAGGCTCTGAGCCGTGGTACCAACACTGCCGCTATCCTCATTGCTGTGGCCACTTTCGCTATCATGTATGTGCTGTTCAAGGATTCCACTGACATCATCTGGTGGCAAGTCTCCCTCTCTGTGGTGGTCGGTCTGCTCGCCGGTGTGATTATCGGTAAATCAACGGAATACTACACCTCCCAATCCTTCAAACCCACCCAGAAGGTGGCTGAGTCCTCCCAGACGGGTCCGGCTACGGTCATCATCTCCGGTATCGGTTTGGGTATGATCTCCACTGTGATTCCGGTGCTCACCATCGGTGTGGCCATCATCCTTGCTTTCCTGTGCGCCAATGGCTTCAATATTGAATTCACCGCCGTCAACCTCTCCAAAGGTCTCTACGGTATCGGTATCGCCGCCGTGGGTATGCTTTCCACGCTGGGTATCACCCTCGCCACGGACGCTTACGGTCCTATCGCCGACAACGCCGGTGGTAACGCCGAGATGAGCGGTCTGGAGCCCGAAGTTCGTAAACGTACCGACGCTCTCGACGCTCTCGGCAACACGACTGCTGCCACGGGCAAGGGTTTCGCCATCGGTTCCGCCGCTCTGACCGCCCTCGCATTGCTTGCCTCATACGTGGAAGAGATCAAGATCGCCCTCATCCGTATTGGTACGGATACCCTCGACCTTGGCAATCGCGTGGTCGATACGGCGCAAGCCAGCTTGATTGATTTCATGGATTATTATAATGTTTCCCTGATGAACCCGAAGGTGCTCGTGGGTGTCTTCATCGGCTCCATGATGGCCTTCCTGTTCTGCGGTCTCACGATGAATGCGGTGGGTCGCGCTGCCCAGAAGATGGTGGAAGAGGTTCGTCGCCAGTTCCGCGAAATCAAGGGCATCCTCACCGGTGAGGGCACGCCTGATTACGCCCGTTGTGTGGCAATCTCCACCAAGGGTGCGCAACGCGAAATGCTGCTGCCCTCCATCCTCGCTATTCTGGCCCCCATCGTTACGGGTCTGATCCTCGGCGTGGCTGGTGTGCTCGGTCTGCTCGTTGGCGGCCTCGGCGCCGGCTTCGTGTTGGCTATCTTCATGGCTAACGCCGGCGGTGCCTGGGACAATGCCAAGAAGTTTGTCGAGGAAGGCAACTTCGGCGGCAAGGGCTCCGATAACCATAAGGCTACCGTGGTGGGCGACACCGTGGGCGATCCTTTCAAGGACACCTCCGGCCCGTCCCTGAACATCCTCATCAAGCTGATGAGCATGGTCTCCATCGTGATGGCTGGTCTTACCGTGGCTGTCCACCTGCTCTAATAGTGATTATACATTATTATATTATGGAAAACAAGCGGTCGATTTGGCCGCTTGTTTTTTGTCTTGTCAGCTCTATTAAAAAAATGTATCTTTGCAGTCTTAATAATTGCCTATGAGACCTACCAGACTCTTTGATATTCTGGATGAGATTTCATCCAAATATGAAAAGCCCGATTTCTTTGCCAAACGTGACGGCAACGGCTGGAAAACTTATAGTATTCAGGATTATGTGGAATATGCGCATAATTTCGCCACCGCGTTTCTGGAATTGGGTTTTGAGAAAGGCGACAAGATTGCCACCATCATGCGTAATCGTCCGGCCTGGAACTTTTTAGATATGGGCATCATGCTGGCCGGTATGGTCCATGTGCCCGTCTATCCGACGTTGAATGCTGAGGAATACAAGTATATCCTGAATCATTGCGACTGCAAGTGCATCGTGATAGGGATAGAGAGCATCTACCGGAATGTGGAGCCCGTGATTCCTGAGGTGCAGCAGCATCCGCTGGTCTATGCTATCGACAAAATCCCCAACCTGCCGTCGCTGGAGGATTTGGTGGAGTTGGGCCGTCGCACGCGCGAGAAATGGGCCCCTACGATTGAGGAGAACAAGCGCACTATCTCCACGGATGATATCGCCACCATCATCTACACGTCGGGAACCACCGGCAAGGCCAAGGGCGTGATGCTTTCGCACGGCAATATCTGCAACAATTTCCTGCCGATTGTGGAAAACCTCCAGCTGTTGGATTATCATGCTAAGATGTTGAGTTTCCTGCCGTTGTGCCATGTTTACGAACGTACGGTGAACTACCATTACCAGTATATGGGCGTAAGCCACTACTACGCGGGCAGTTTGGCCACCATTGCCAAGGATATGCACGACATGCACGCCGACGGTTTTTGCGCGGTCCCGCGGGTTTTTGAGATGATGTACGACAAATTGTACGCCGCCGGCAAGGATTTGAAGGGATTGAAAAAGCATATCTACTATTGGGCGTTCCGTTTCGGGACGAAGTTTGATAATTATAACCAATCCCCATTGTATCTCCTATGGTATAATATCGCCGATAAATTGGTGTATAAGAAATGGCGCGACGTGCTCGGTGGTCATGAGATGACCGTGGTGTCGGGCGGCTCCTCCATTCCCGAGAAGGTCATCCGTCTTTTTACGGCGGCTAAAATACGCGTGTATGAAGGCTACGGCCTGACGGAGACATCTCCCGTGATTGCGGTGAACAGTCCCCGCGACAATATCTTAAAGGTGGGTTGTGTGGGCGAAATCCTGAAAGGTGTGGAATTTAAGCTGGCGGAAGACGGCGAAATCCTCACCAAAGGTCCCTGCCTGATGAAAGGCTATTATAAAGATGAGGAATACACCAAACAGGTGATTGACGAGGAGGGTTGGTTCCATACCGGCGACATCGGCACTTTAGTGGAGGGACGTTTCCTGAAGATCACCGACCGCAAAAAGGAGATTTTCAAACTCTCGCTGGGCAAGTATATCGCCCCGCAGGTGGTGGAGAGCAAACTGCACGAATCTCCTTATATCGAGAATGTTATGGTGATAGGGGAGAACGAGAAATTTGCGTCGGCCATCATTGTCCCTTCTTTTAATGCTTTCGAGGAGTTGTACAAAAACCGCAAACAGGCAATCCCTGCATCCCGTGAGGAGATGATGAAAGACGAGCTTTTTGTGAAGACGATGAACTACGAGGTGGAGCACGTAAACCGTACGCTGGCCGAGCATGAACGCATCAAACGCTATCGGGTGGTGGCGGACGAGTGGGTTATCGGGCGCGAACTCTCGCAAACGATGAAACTGCGGCGCAAGGTGATCTATCAGAAATACGATGCCCTTTGTCGTGAAATTTATAATTACGATAAAAAAGAAACTCTTGACTGATATCCGTTGACTATGCCATACCGACATGACCTTCTGAAAGTGAAACCGACGGAGTTTGGCCTGATGGCGGGCCGGATTCTGATTTCCGTGCCGTACTACAACGATTCGTTCTTCAACCGTTCGGTGGTGCTGCTCACGGATTACGAGAAGGAGCATGTGGCGGGTTTGATCATCAATCACAAAATTCCCTACACGGTCGGGCAGCTGGTGGACGAGATTCACAGCGAGGCCCCGATGTTTTTGGGAGGTCCGGTGCTGCCGTCGGCGCTATTCCTGCTGCACGATTTTGACAGTTGTACCACGGCCTCTGCCGTAGTGCCGGGCGTGTATGTCGGTTATGACCAGGTGCTCTTGGCCCTCATCGAACACAACGCCATCCCCACGATGCGCTATCGTTTCTTCATGGGGTATTCTGGCTGGAGTCCCGGACAGTTGGAAGGGGAATTGGCCCGCAATATGTGGGTGGTCGGCAACCCGACGCCGGAGCTGGTCTTCGGCACCGATCCCGATCAGATATGGCCGACGGCGGTGCGTGTGTTGGGACGCGAGTACGAACATTGGCTTAAGGTGCCCAAATATGTCAATTTAAATTAAGGCTTATGCGGAAATTGATACTTTTTTTCACGATTTCTCTCTTTGCCACGGGCTTGCTGGTTGCGCAGGAAACGTCGGTGGGTGTCTTCAAGGGCGGTGTGCGGGCAGGCTTGACGGCATCCCAGATTTCGGGCGACAATCTTACTGGTTTCCACAAACCGGGTGCTATCGTCGGCGTGTTTGCCAACTGCACGCTGACGGATGACTTGCGTTCGGAAAACAGAAAATCGAAGAACATCAATGTGGAACTGCCGGATAAGAAGGTGGCGGTGAACCCCAAAAGCCTTCCGGTGTTTTTGTCATTGCAAATGGAACTTGATTTTGCGATGAAGGGAAGTCATGCAACGCCCAAACAGGCCGGTGTGTATGGGACGGGTAAATACACCCTTGACCTCGGCTATGTGGAGATTCCGCTTTTCTTGAAACTCTGTTTCGGCAATGTGGTGGAGATAGAACTCCCCGGTCCGGTATTCGGCGTGAATCTCTATAAGCGGGAGCGCGATATGTACGGCCCGATACAAGGTCGCCCGAATATGAAATGGTACGAGTTTTCGTTCATGGCCGGCCTCTCCTGGATGATTCGCGGGCACCACGGGCTGAATGTGCGTTATTACAACTCGGTGCTGCCTGTGCGCAAGCCCAACTGGGCGGTCCATCATCCAATTCAGCAGCAGTATAATTCAGTGCTCACGTTCTGCTATTTCTATCAGTTCTAAAACCAACTTCTTTAGGGTAAATCAAACTCATCTTCCACGTCCCAGAATGCGCGGATGTGGATGTTGGAGGGGAATCTGAACACCCGTTCGGGTTGTTGACGGCGATGCAAATTTCCGCTGTCCCATCGACCGTTGCCGTTGGCGTCTTCAATGACGCGGATTTGATAGTCGCCTGGTTCCAGATGGGCGTAGTTCAGGGTGGTGCTCTCCGTCAGGATGTCCTCCTGAAGCAGGTTTTTGGACGACCAAAGCTGGCAGATGTAGGCGGAGCCGTTGCCGGGAAGGTTGTATTTCATCTGGAGGTTCCCGTAATCCTTTTCCGATTTCAACGTGAAGCGAGAAATCAAGGTGTCGTGCGTCAATCCATTGTATCCGAAAAAGATGGAGTCGGGGATGAGTATGGTGTAGCTTTTCTTGGTTTCAAAACGCAGGGGTAGCGGCAGGCTTTTCACAAATGTGTCGGGCACCCGCACCCAGGTGGTGACGGTGTCGTGCTGCGAGCAGCTCAGTACCGGGAACGAGTCAACGGGACGGATAGGGTAGGCAAAATGCAGCGTGAGCGGCTGGAAGTAGTGGCCCGCATTTCCAAATGTAATGGGTAGGCGCTTGACGTTCTCCGTCTGTTTGCCGCGTCCTTGTGCTTTAGTCGTTTTGAAAGGTTTGAGCGTGAGCGTGTCACGATGGCCGTCTGTAGTCAGGATACAGGAAAAAGTGTCGGTGGGTAGTCGCTTCATATACCATGTGACACTGTCCTGTGTGGGGTTTATGACTTGGAAATAGTCGATGTCGGGCGTGAGCACTTCCGCTTCGAATTGGGAGAAAGAAGTTTTGTAGGGGAAGATGTAGCGTCCAGCCTCCGGATTCTCCGGCCGGAGCAGCTGTGACAGGGTGTCGGTGGTGATAAAGGAGCGGAGAATTAAGGAATTGGAATCTATGGTTTGCGTCCTGTCGCGTCCGGTAGTCTGCTTCACGGTGTCGGATGCAGGGCTTACAAAAGCGGCCACCAGACTGTCGCAGAAGGCGATCTCTTCGTTCGGAAGGTCGTATAGCAGGTTGCTGTTGATGTCTTTCAGGGCGAAAATGGCATATTTACCAGTAGAAATATTGGAAAAGGTGAAACTGCCGTCGGCCAAGGTCTTCGTTACATAGTCAGGGATGCGGACGGGCGGGAAGGAGTCCGTGCCGTCACGGTAGAGCACGACGAAGAAGTCCGGGGAGGCGGTGAGCTTCTCCGCATTGACAACTTTTCCCCGAAGGGCAAAGGAATCCAGCGAATTGCCGGTGGAGAAGCTATAGTGGTAGAAACTCAGCTTGTTGCTCTCGTGGTAGTCCTGTATGCAGTTGGAAAACACCATGTTGTAGGTGGTGTTCGCCTTCAGGGTGTCTTGGAATTTGATGACGAGCGTCTTGTTGCGGATAAGGTATTCCGGCTTTTTATCCATGGGAGGGGAGATGAGCACGTTCTCCGTCGGATTGTTCAGGGTGAAAAACTCGTCGAAGGTGATACGGATGTTCGAGCCGTCGAAGCGTACGTTCTTGCTTGCAGGCTGCTCCTTGACCATCTTGGGCGGCGTGGTGTCCTTGGGCCCACCGACAGGGGCTACCACTTTGGCACATCCTCCGGCAAGAAGGAGGCAGCAAAGCAAAACAGGAAGGTATGCACGCAAGGACATAGTGTGTTGGTTTTACATCCAGTGAAAAATGATTATCGCTCGAAATCGGCGGTGTTGATACTGTAGTAGGTCACATCTTCCCGCCGTGTCCAGCCCTGCGACTGCCAGAAACGGTTCCCGATGTCGTTGGTGTTCATGACCAGCAGACCGCTCTTCTTGATGCCGGCTTTTTCGATGACGTCATATACGGCGTGGAGGAGCTGCTTGCCGATGCCCTGATTTCGCAGGTCGGCACGCACCACGGTATGGTAGATGTAGGCGCGCCGCCCGTCAATGCCGCAGAGGATGACCCCGACGAGCTGCCCGTCACGGATGGCCACGAAGTTGGAATCCGGGTTCTTTTCAATGAATTTGGTGATACCGGCCTCCGAATCATCAAAACTGCGGAGCGCCATGCCTTCCGTAATCTTCCACAATTCAAACACTTGCGGATAGTCGGCGGCGGTCATCAGGCGTATTTGGGTGTTGGTTGACATGATGGGGTTTATGAATGGACTTTAGGCTGCAAAAGTACAAAAAAAGCGTATTGTGTCATTTCCGTTATTGGTGTTAGGGAGAGAAATCCCGAATACCATCGTCCCTCTTTGCGGATGAAAGGATGCTGTCGGCCCAGCTGGTCGGCGCGGAGGAGCAGGTCGCCGGGCTTGGGACGATATTCGAGCTTGAACGTGCCGATAGCGTCGGGATGCAGATGGCGCTTGTGGAGGATGTGCGAGGCCATGCCCATGGTCATCCGCAGGTTGATTTCCACCATTGGATTGATTTTAAATCCGTTATCCTGATAGATGAACATATCCACACCCAAATATCCTTGATAGGAAGGGGCGATTTCATCTTCCAGAAAGCGCAGGACTGTATCTCGTATCATCCGTAGTTTTTCTATGGAAATCCATTGGGAAAGATGCTGTTCGATGGCCTCGTCTGTCCAGAGCATATTGCCGGCATAGCCGTAGTGCAATGTGTTGAAAAGGGAATACCCGCAGAACCTTACCTTTCGGTCCTGGCAGCGGAATTCCATGGCAAAATCCTGTACCACATCCAACAGCGGTTCCGCCATAATGGCTCCTTGCCGGCGGATGACGCCGCTGATTTGCCTTTGCAGGGTGGGCGAGAAGAGGCCGTGTGCGTACAGATGCCCGCGCCCGTTGCCCGAGTAGGGGGATTTGAAGATGACATCCCGCCATTGTTGGACAAAACGTTCCGCCTCCTCGGTGCTGGCAAGCAATTTGGCGGGTGAGGGGAGTGGCAGCCCGTTCCCCAGTTGTTGGTGCAGAAAACGCATAGCCCGGGCGGCGGTCTGCCGGTGCGCTAACGTGCGAATCGTTTCCAACGTTTCGTGTGTGGGCAGCAGATGCTCTGCGATGCCCGCCTCCCGGAGCTGTAACGCTATCGACGGATCCCATCCCCACGGGCAAACACGATCTATGGCGGCGGGCAGCTCACGGCTGGCCTCCATGGTCTGGAATGTTAGAAAGGGTTTTTCTTGGTAGGGCAGGAACAAAATGCCC
The DNA here is from genome assembly GCA_017551725.1 of Bacteroidales bacterium. Taxonomy (GTDB): domain Bacteria; phylum Bacteroidota; class Bacteroidia; order Bacteroidales; family WCHB1-69; genus F23-D06. The sequence continues at coordinate 11,081 of JAFZKY010000056.1, read as the reverse complement.
TCGTCTTCGGTGATGTGGCGGAGAAATGGCGCGCACTCATCGGCAAAGCGTATGGCGGAGGCCGGAGCCACGAAGTGCGGGTCGTTGTTGGCCAGCGCGTAGTCGTGTTCGGGATTGAAGACGTAGAGAGTCATGGGCTTTCGATCAGCGTTGGAGGATGTCTATTTCCCGATGCAGAAATGGCCGAAGATATGGTTGAGCAGGTCATCGGTGGCGATGGTGCCGGTGAGGCAGCCCAGGTCGTGGAGGGCGGCGCGGATGTCCTCGGCCAACAGGTCGGTGGGGATCTGCTGGCGGATGCCCTCGCGGATGCGCTCAATGGATTGGGCGATGCTGCTCAGCAGGGCGTAGTGGCGCTCGTTGGTAAGCAGGGTGGCATCCTGTATGCGGTGCGCCTGCACAAAGGCCCGCAGCTGGTCCTGGATTTCCTCGATGTTGACTTTCCGTTTGGCGGATATGAAGTGTACGTTGAGGTCGTGCCATTTGCTGTAGTGTGTTGGCAAAACGTCCAATTCGTCGATTTTGTTGGCCACGATGACAACCAGCTTGTCGTGCATGTCCATGTCGCGGTTGAATGTCGCCAGCTCGCTCTCGATTTCTTCTGGGGTTGTGCGCGTCACATCCACCATGTAGAGGATGACGGAGGCCTCCTCGATGGCCTGGTAGGTGCGTTGGATGCCAATGCTCTCCAACTCGTCGTCGGACTGGCGGATGCCGGCGGTGTCGATGAAACGGAAGAGAGTTCCGTCGATGTGGATGGTGTCCTCGATGGTGTCGCGGGTGGTGCCGGGGATGTGCGACACGATGGCGCGCTCGTGCTGGAGCAGCGCGTTCAGCAGAGTCGATTTGCCCACATTCGGCTTGCCGACGATGGCCACGGGGATGCCGCGTTTCAGCACGTTGCCTAACTTGAAGGAACGGATCATCAGATTTACTTCTTCGTCCAGATTATCAAGGAGTTGTAGCAGTTCGTCGCGGTTGGCGAACTCCACATCCTCTTCGCTGAAATCCAGTTCCAGTTCCACTAGGGCGGCCATCTGCACGAATTTCTCCCTCAACAGGTGGATTCGCTTGGAGAAGTCGCCTTTGAGCTGGTTGATGGCCAGCCGGTGCGTGGTCTCGGACTGCGACTCGATCAGGTCGGCCACGGCTTCGGCCTGCGGCAGGTCGAGTTTGCCGTTCAGGAACGCCCGCTGGGTGAACTCGCCGGGCAATGCCATCCGACAGCCGTTGTCCAGAAGCAGTTCCAGTATCTTCTTTTGGATGAAAAGAGAGCCGTGACAGGAAATCTCCACCATATTCTCACCCGTGTAGGAGTGCGGAGCCGCGAATTTGGTCACGACCACCTGGTCGATAAGCTGTTCTTTGTCATAAACTTGGGTGAATTTAGCCTGCTGGGCAGGAAGACTCTCGAAGTGGAGCTCGGAGGAGAAGAGCTTGGCGGCGATGGGGAAAGCCTCGCTTCCGGAAGCCCGCACGATGGCAATGGCTCCTAGTCCGGGTGGCGTAGAAATGGCGCAGATGGTGTTTGGCATGACAGCAGTTTTTATGCTGCAAAAATACAAAAAAACGGGTGTGGTTGAAAAAACGGGAGGAGTGTATTTTTTATTGCCAAATAACTTTGGTACCGAAGGTGGGACTTGAACCCACACGCCCGCAATGGGCAAGGGATTTTAAGTCCCTCGTGTCTACCATTCCACCACTTCGGCGCGTTCAATGAACGTCTCATTTTTGAGGCCGCAAAAATACAAAAAAATACAATATGGCTTCTTCCGGCGTTTTTTTTTCTAGACTATAGCCCAACAACCTGCTGCTACCGTCCAATCAGAAAAATGCACGGTCGCTTGTCCAGCAGGTTGCGCTCGTCTTCGAAATATTTGCTCCATTTGGACACGGATTGTGTTTTCAGCAGGGTGTCATCGGAGGTGAGGCCGGCGGCGATGCAGAGGCGCGTGGCGGGCTGGCACACTGTGCAGATGGAGGCGGCCATGCGGCGGTTGCGGTAGGGCGTTTCGATGAACATCTGCGTCTGGCCCGTCTTGAGGGCGACACTTTCGATGGCTTTCAGCTTTTTCTCCCTATCGTATTGCTCCACCGGCAGATAGCCGTGGAAGGTGAAGTTCTGCCCGTTGAGTCCGCTGCCCATGAGGGCGAGGATGAGCGAACTGGGTCCGATGAGCGGCACCACCTCAATGCCCAGCTGGTGTGCTTTGGCCACGGCCAGGTTGCCGGGGTCGGCCACGCAGGGCACACCCGCCTCCGACATTAGGCCCACATGATGGCCATCCAGGCAGGGTTGCAGGTATTCGTTCAGCTCCACGCCCTGCGTGTGTTCGTTGAGTTCGAAGAAGGTCAGCTCGTCGATTTTCTTTTGTATGCCCGCGTAGCGCAGGAAACGCCGCGCCGTACGCAGCTCTTCTACAATATAATAGTCAATCTGGTTGATGATTTCCGCGTTGAACGTCGGGAAGAACTGCCCGAAAGAGCCTTCCGCAATCGGGGTGGGGATGAGATAAAGTTTGCCGGACATAAAAGATGGTGTGAGGGTTAATTATAAAGTTTGTGCGGTTGCAAAGATACGCAAAAGAATCACACGGCGCACCCCCTCGTTTACCCTGTCCGTTTTTTTTGTACTTTCGCGGGCTCAAAAAGATTCGATGGACAATATTTATAAAGTAGGAATTGACATTGGTTCCACAACGGTCAAGGTTGTGGTGCTGGATGCAAATGACACGGTTGTGTACGCCGATTACCGTCGGCACAACATTAACATACGCACTACGGTGCGCGAGTCTCTGATCCCCGTGGCCGAAAAGTACCCTGATGCGATGCTCCGGGTGGCCGTCACCGGCTCCGTGGGCATGGGCTATGCCGAATGTTGGCATCTGCCCTTCGTGCAGGAGGTGATCGCCGCCGCCACGCTCGTGAAACGGCAGTTCCCGCAAACCCGCACGTTCATCGACATCGGCGGCGAGGACAGCAAGATGATCTTCTTTGAGGAGGGTAGGGTGCCTGACATCCGCATGAACGGCAACTGCGCCGGCGGCACGGGTGCCTTCATCGACCAGACCGCCAGCCTGCTGAATGTGGAACCGTCGGAGCTGAACGCGCTGGCGGAAAAGGCGCAGACCGTCTATCCCATCGCTTCCCGCTGCGGTGTCTTCTCCAAGACCGATATCCAGAATCTGTTGGCACGGCACGTCAGCAAGGCGGATGTGGCCCTCTCGGTGTTCCATGCCGTGGCCCTGCAGGTCATCGGCACTCTGTCGCGCGGGCTCGACGTGCAGCCGCCGGTCTTCTTCTGCGGCGGCCCCTTTGCGTTCCTGCCTATGTTGAAGAAGACGTTTCTGGAAAACCTCCATCTCGCCGATGAGGATTGCGTGACCGTGCCCGATGCCCGCGTGGTGCCCGCACACGGCACTGCCCTGATGGCCGAGACGCAATGCGCCGAGCCCATTCCGATGCGTGATTTCCTGCATGATATTGAAAATCTGTCTATTGATAACGATGCACTGTATCAGAACAGATTGGCTCCCTTGTTCGCGGATGCGTCGGTGTTTTCCGAATGGAAGCAGCAGAAACAGAACTTCTTCGTGCCTCGCGTGACGTGGGAGGAACTCAAAAGCCCCAACGTCTTCATGGGCGTGGATTCAGGCTCCACCACGACTAAATTGGTGGTGCTGGACGAGGAGGGACGCTTGCTTTATCGCGATTATCGCTCCAACAATGGCAACAGCTTCGATGCCTTTCTGCAAGCCTTAAAAGCTTTTAAGCAGACTTGTGATGAGCATAATTTTGCCCCGCGCATCGTGAACAGCGCCGTGACGGGCTACGGCGAGAATCTTCTCAAAACCGCTTTCGGGCTGCATCACGGCGTGGTGGAGACGATGGCCCATTACCTGGGTGCCAGGAGCGTGTCGCCGGATGTGTCCTTCATCCTCGATATTGGCGGTCAGGATATGAAGGCCATCTTTGTGGAGCATCAGGCTATCCGCCGTCTGGAAATCAACGAAGCGTGTTCATCGGGATGTGGCTCGTTTATAGAGACTTTTGCCAAGATGTTGGGCTACACGGTGGCGGATTTCGCCCAGATAGCCTGCGAGGCGCAACATCCCTACGATTTGGGCACGCGCTGCACAGTGTTCATGAATTCAAAGGTAAAACAGGCTATGCGCGAGGGAACCACCCCCGAGGACATCTCCGCCGGCTTTGCCTATTCCGTGATTAAGAATTGTCTATTTAAAGTTCTTAAATTAAGAAAGATAGAAGAACTTGGCGACCATATTGTGGTTCAGGGTGGCACCTTCAAGAATTTGGCAGTGGTGCGTGCGTTGGAGTTGCTCACGGGCCGCGATGTACGTTTCTCCGACATTCCAGAGCTGATGGGCGCCTACGGTTGTGCCCTTTTTGCCAAAGAACAGCCGGTTACGCAGGTGCTGACACTGGATGAGCTGCTGGCTATCCGCGAGTTTGAAACGGAACAGCAGACCTGTCCGGGATGTGCCAACCAATGTACGGTTATCCAATACAAGTTTTCCAATAATCGTTGCTATTATTCCGGCAACAATTGTGAAAAGATATTTGCCAACGAGTCGGAGGTGATGCGCAAGGGCACGAACCAGCACCACGAACGGCTTAAAATGCTGTTCCAGCGGCCAGTAGTGCCACAGAAACAGGCGAAATTAACCATCGGCATCCCGCGTGCGTTGGGCATGTTCGAGTTGTATCCCTTCTGGCACACACTCTTCTCCGAGTGCGGCTTCCGAGTGGTGCTGTCGGGCAAATCGACTAACCCGCTGTACGAGCAGGGTATCCATACGGTGATGTCGGAGAACATCTGTTTCCCTGCCAAGCTGATGCACGGCCATGTGTATGATTTGGCGAAGAAAAAGGTGGATCGGATTTTTTATCCGTATGTTGTGATGGAACAGAAGGCAGACGACAAGGTGCGCAACAGCTACAACTGTCCCATTGTGGGTGGGTATTCCGATGTGATGAAGAATGCCATCGATACGGTGGACCGTTTCAACATCCCCTTTGATGCGCCCGTGGTTTCGCTCAACAACGAAGAACTGCTGCGAAAGGGCTGTTTGGCCTATTTGCGCTCGTTGGGCGTGGACAAAAAGACTTCCAATCAGGCCATTTCTGCGGCGGTGAAAGCGCAGCAGTCGTTCATCGCGCAGCAGCACCAGCGCGCGCAGGAGATTGTGCGGGAAGCCCGCCGCCATCATCGTATGGTGGTTGTGCTGGCCGGTCGCCCGTACCATGCCGACCCGCTGATCCAGCACAAGATTTCGGATGTGCTGTCGGATATGGGCATCGATGTGGTGACGGAGTTTGTGGCCGACGAGGAAGACACGGAAGTCTATAAGGAGCTGGTGGCGGTGACGCAGTGGACCTATCCCAATCGCATTTTCAAGGCGGCGCACTATGTGGCCAACAGTCCGGACAACGTGCATTTTATGATGATTACCTCCTTCGGGTGTGGCCCGGATGCTTTTATCATAGATGAAACCCATGATATTCTGGATCGCAAGGGCAAGAGTTTCACGCTGTTGAAGGTGGATGATGTGAACAATATCGGTTCGTTGCGCTTGCGTGTGCGCTCCATGGTGGAGAGTCTGAAATTCAGCCGTAAGATGGAGGTGGACAAGTCGTTCGTCACCACTCCGGCGTTTCAGCTTTCCGACCGCCGGCGCACGATTCTCGCCCCGACGTTCGCATCCGGCTATACGGAGTTTTTTCCCACCTTTTTCAAGATGGCCGGCTACAAGCTCGTGGTGTTGCCGATGGGCGACAAGGAGTGCGTGGATTTGGGGTTGCAGTATGCCAACAACGAGGTCTGCTATCCCGCCACCATCGTGGTGGGCAGTCTGCTCAAGGCGTTGCGCAGCGGGGAGTATGACTTGAACGACGTGGCGGTCATCATCACCCAGACGGGTGGCCAGTGCCGTGCTACGAATTATATCATGCTGATAAAAAAGGCGTTGGTGGCCGCTGGCTTTGAACAGGTGCCGGTGTTGTCGCTGGCTTTGGGCAACACACTGGCCAACGAGCAGCCCGGATTTGTGGTGGATGCCAAGAAAATGGCGCTGCCGGCCGTCTTCACCCTCTTGTATGCCGACTGCCTGTCGCGCATGTATTACGCGGCGCGTCCCCGAGAGCTTCGACGCGGCATTGCCAAGGAAATCCGCTTCAAATACATAGAGAAATCGTTTCCGCTCATTGAATCGCGCAACTACAAAGGGCTGCGCAAACTTCTGGCCGAAGCCGTGATGGAGTACATGGCCAACATGGACTGCAACAAGCCTTTGCCGCAGATTGGGGTGGTGGGCGAAATCTATATCAAATACAACGAGTTCGGCCATCTGAATGTGCTCGACTGGCTCGCCGACCAAGGCGTGGAGGTCGTGGCACCGTCCATTTACAATTTCTTTATGAACAGTTTTGTCAATCTGCATATAAACAAGAAACTGAATATCAAAGAGGTGGACCAGCCGTTGTTTGTGTCGGATGCCATCTACAAGCTCATCTTCCATTATGCCAAGGTATATGACAAAATATGTGCGCCGTTTCCCTATTACCGCCCGTATGCCGACATGTTTCATGAGGCGGAACTGGCCTCGCGCATCGTCAATATGGCGGCCAATTTCGGGGAAGGGTGGCTCATTCCGGCGGAGATGTCCGCTTTGGCAGAAAGCGGCGTAAAGAATATCATCAGCCTCCAGCCATTTGCTTGTATCTCCAACCACATCATTGCCAAGGGCATTGAGAAGAAAATCCGCCAGTACTATCCGGATCTGAACATGCTGTTCCTGGATTTTGACGGCGGCACCAGCGAAGCGAATGTTTTCAACAGGTTGCATTTTATGATAGAGAATATGGCATAGAATTTGTATCTTTGCCGCCCTGTTTTTAAACCCTATTTTATTATTCTAAAAACTTAAAATTTTTATGGAACAACAAGATCTTCTTCCTCAAGAGAATGCTGAAATGCAGAATCAAGAGATGAACTCCGGCGCTTCCCAGGAAGCCCAAATCCCTACGACACAAGAATCTTCCGCACCTGCAGAGGAAACTGAAACGTTGAACAATGAAACTCCCGCCGAAGAATCGGTGGTAGAAAAAACTCCCGCCGTGGAAGAGCCTGCGGCTGAGGAAACGCCCGCTGTGGAGGAACCCGCTGCCGAAACGCCTGTTGCAGAGGAACCCGTGGCCGAGGAAACTCCTGCCGAAGAACCGGTAGCCGAGGAATCTCCCGCCGCCGAAGAACCCGCTGTCGAAACGCCTGTGAAAGAAGAGCCTGTGGCCCAGTCGGCCGAGGAGATGGTGGCTGAAATGGACCAGCAGCAAACGACTGCCGAGCCCGAATCGGAAACCGAAGAACCCGAAGTCGTGGAGACCTTGGAGCAGGTGGAGGCCGAATACGCCGACTTCGATTTGGAAAAGTGCGTGGCCGAATTGGAACGCCTGGTTGCCGAGCCCAACTTCAACCTCATCAAACAGCGTGTGGGCGTGCTGCGCAGCAAGACACTGGACTTCCTGCGTGAGCGGAGACGCGCCGCCATGGCCGCCTTCAATGCCGCCAAAGCCGCTGCCGAAGCCGCCAAGGCCGAGAATCCCGACGCCCAGGTGGAAGAGGTGGAAGCCCCGAACAATGAACCCGATGAACTGGAAACGCGCTTCAATGCCGCGTTCCAAAAATATAAAGATGCCAAGGCCCGCTTCATCGAGGCCCTGGAGGAACAGAAACAGAAAAACTTGGAATCCAAGAACCGTATCATCGAGGGCTTGAAAAACCTGATCGAGACGGAATCCAACCTGAAGAACCTCAACGATAAGTTCAAAGAGTTCCAGGAGGAGTGGCGCAACATCGGCCCCGTGCCGCAAGCCGAGTCCACCAACCTGTGGCAGAACTACCACTTCTATGTGGAGAAGTTCTTCGACATCATCCGCCTCAACAAGGAGGCCCGCGAGCTGGATTACAAGAAGAATCTGGAAAGCAAGTTGGGTCTCTGCGAGCAGGCCGAGTCCCTGCTTTTGGTCGATTCCATCAAGGATTCCTTCAAAGAACTGCAGAACCTCCACGAGCAGTGGAAGGAAATCGGACCGGTGCCGGAGGATAAGAAGGAAGAGGTCTGGGAACGCTTCAAAGCCGCTTCCGACCAGATCAACGCCCGCCGGAAAGAGTATTACGACAAGCTCTTCGCCGAGGAGCAGAACAACTACAACGCCAAGGTTGTGCTGTGTGAGCAGGCCGAGGAATTGGTGGCCAAGTCTTCCGAAACCGTCAAGGAGTACAACGAGATGAGCGACAAGCTGACCGACCTCCTCAACGTGTGGAAGACGTTGGGACCGGCTCCCGTCAAGCTGAACGATGAGATCTGGAACCGCTTCAAATCCACGTTGGACAAGTTCTTCACCCAGAAGAAAGATTATTTCCAGCAGATCAAGGATGTGCAGATGCAGAACTACAACCAGAAGCTCAACCTGGCCATCCAGGCCGAGGGCATCGCCGACCGCACCGACTGGAAACAGGCTACGGCCGACATTTTGAGTTTGCAGACACAATGGAAGAACATCGGCGCCACCCCGCGCAAGTATTCCGACCAGATCTGGAAACGTTTCCGCGCCGCCTGCGACAAGTTCTTTGAGGCCAAGTCCAACTATTTCAACAATATCCAGGATGTGGAGGCCGAGAATCTTCGCAAGAAAGAGGAGTTGATTCAGAATATCCTCAACCACGAATTCGGTGATGACCGCAACGCCAACATGGATGTGCTGAAAGCCTATCAGAACGAATGGATCCAGATCGGTTTCGTGCCCAAGAAGGAGAAAGACCGCATCTACACCGAGTACCGCAACGCCCTTGACAAACGTTTCGCCGAGTTGAAGATCAGCGCCGACGATATGCGTCACAACCGTTTCCAATCCAAGATTGAAAACATACTGAACGCACCGAACGCCGACAAGATGATCGACAAGGAGAAGAACTTCCTGAAGAACAAGCTTCAGCAGTTGAAGGAGGATATCACATTGTGGGAAAACAATTTGGGATTTTTCTCCAACTCCAAGAATGCGGAAATCATTACGGCCGAGTTCCGTAAGAAGATTGAAACGGCCAAGGCTGAGGTGAAGGATTTGGAATATAAGATCCGTATGATGAACAACCCCAAGGCCAAGGAGGAACCCGCTGCCGAAACGCCGGCCGCCGAGGAACCCAAGGCTGAATAAACTCTCAGCAATGAGATTCTATATCAACATATTGATTATAGCAGTCTTATGCACCAATTTTTTATCTGCGGCTGCGCAAACGGCCGCAGATAAAATTTTAGGGGTGTACTATATCTCCGACGACCAGTCGGACGAGGATTGCAAAATCCGGATTGTAAAGACCTCCAGCGGCTTGTATGAGGGACAGATCATTTGGGTGAAGAATCCCACCTTCAAGGATGGCTCGCCCAAGCGCGACATCAAGAACCCCGATCCGGCGAAGCGCAACACGCCCGGCGACAAGATCAAGTTGCTGTTTCATTTCCGTTACGATGCCAAGGAGAACCGTTGGGTGGATGGCGAGATTTACGACCCGGTACACGGCAAGTTCTATAAAAGCCGCATGTGGTTCGAGAAAGAGAACGTGTTGCGTGTGCGCGGCTACATTGGTGTGCCCGCCCTCGGGCGCACGATGACGTGGAAGAAGATAGGTTAAATCATGGAAAAACTGGATGTTAGAATTGACAAGTGGCTATGGATGGTGCGTCTGTTCAAGACGCGCTCGATGGCCACGGAAGCCTGCAACGCGGGCAAGGTGAAACTCGACGGCACCAATGTGAAGCCCTCGCGCGAGGTGCGCACGGAGGAGATCTACGAAGTACACATCGGCTCGTTGAACAAGACGGTGAAGGCGCTCGGCACGCCCAAGAGCAGGGTGGGGGCGCCATTAGTGCCGCAATATATGGAGGACCTTACTCCGCAGGAGGAGTACGACCGCATGAAGACACTCAAGACCGCGGAATACCGTCCCCATGGTCTGGGCCGTCCCACCAAGCGCGACCGCCGGCAGCTGGAATACGTGAAAAGCCGGTACGCGGAAGAGTAGGGGACAGGGTTCAGTGGTCAGTAGTCAGTGGTTAGTGAGCATAGACTAATGACCATAGATTGGAGACCGTGTTTTTTCTGAACCCCGTAGGGGTTCCCTAATAGGTATGAAGGTTATGTGAATGCTTACCGCAATAAAAGCAAATCACACAAGAGGGACTGCTGAAAACGGCGGTCCCTCTTGTGTTTCAATCACGTTTGGAGAGGATGTTAATGTTTCACCACCTTCCGAACGGCAATCGTTTTACCATCTGCTAAGGCTTTTACGAAATACACGCCTTTGGCATACCTCGACAGGTCTATTTGCGTGTTTCCTTCCTTGACGGGTATGGATTGCAGGAATTTGCCGTAGATGTCATAAAAATGGATTTCTGTGATCGGTGAATGGTGATTGGAGAATTGTACATTGACAATGTCGGAGGTGGGGTTTGGATAAACAAGCAAGACCTCGTTGGGATTGTGGTCATAGATCCCCACAGTGATGGTCAGATGGAGCGTTACAACAGAGTCGCAGCCATGGACGGTTAGGAACGTTTGGGTGTAATCACCGCTTGTGCAATAATCTATATTGTTCCATGTGTAACAGGAATCAGGGGTGGTGATGGTTAACTCGGAAATAGTATTCTCAAAAATCGATAGCTGCAAGGTTACAGTGCTGTCGCAGCCGTGTGCGTTGCCGTTCTCGAAGACGTGCGTGTAGTTGCCGGAGGCCGAGAGGTTCGTATGCTCGTACCAGTCGAAGCTGCCGCAAGCCGTGGCGGTGGTGTCGCCGAAGGATGGCTGGTACACCGTCAGATGCAAGGTAACGGTGCTGTCGCAGCCGTGCGTGTTGCCGTTCTCGAAGACGTGCGTGTAGTTGCCGGAGGCCGAGAGGTTCGTATGCTCGTACCAGTCGAAGCTGCCGCAAGCCGTGGCGGAGGTGTCGCCGAAAGTGGGCTGGTACACGGTCAAATGTAGGGTTACGGTGCTGTCGCAGCCGTGCG
>JAFZKY010000055.1 GCA_017551725.1 Bacteroidales bacterium | reverse complement strand
GCTGGCGGGCATGCCGCCTACCATCAGGAAGGTGCGGAAGTGTTGCACGAGGTCGTTGTGCAGAGCCGTAAGCAGCGGCTTCTCTGTGTTTGCCTCCTTCTTGGCTTTCACCCAGGCCGATTTCCCTTCCGCCACCAAAAATTCGTCGAACGAGAAAGGATAGACAAATAGCGAGCGTATGCGTCCCACACCAAACGATGGCAACTCTTTGAGAGTGAACTCCAGTAATGAGCCTGCTGCCACCACGTGAAGTTCTGGAAAATCCTCCTTGAACGACCAGAGACTCTTAATGGCATCGGCAGAAGCCTGTATCTCATCCAGGAAAAGCAAAGTTTTCCCTGGAATCACCGGGGTGTTATATAGCATGCTCAGGTTATTGGCCAGGTCATGTACATCATGGATTTTCTGAAAAACCTCCAACATGTCGGGTCGTTTTTCAAAGTTGACTTCAATGAAGTAATCGAACGTTTCACCCAGATGCTTTACCGCTGACGATTTACCAACTTGGCGTGCCCCTCTTAGCAAAAGTGGTTTGAGCCGTTTGCTATTCTTCCATTCCAGGAGCAAAGAATCGATAGGTCTTTCTATATACATTTTTATTTTTATCGTTGATTATTACGCTGGCAAAAATAATAAATTTTGATAAAACCGAGACGAATAAACACAAAGTTTTTGATAAAACCGAGACGAATAACGATATGGTTTTAGATAAAACCGAGACGAATCTTTATTAATGCACTTTAACACGCTGAATTTCAAATATTTACAATCGAGATGTTCTTGTATGAAATCTCATTTTGTCCCATTTCTGTCCCGATTTTAAAACAAAAATCAGTAGCTTACCTTGGTAAGTTACTGACACTGATTTGATTACAAGACTTTGAGCGACAGACGGGGTTCGAACCCGCGACCTGCGGCTTGGGAAGCCGCCGCTCTACCAACTGAGCTACTATCGCTTGGATAGTTAAGAATCAGGAGTTGACTCCTGTATCACTAAACATTAAATCGAATATGCAGAATGTCGCCGTCCTGCACTTCGTAATTCTTCCCTTCCACATATAACTTTCCGGCTTCTTTGCATTTGAGCTCGGAGCCGAGTTCTTTCAAATCCTCGTATTTGATGACCTCCGCGCGGATGAAGCCGCGTTCTAGGTCGCTGTGGATAACGCCGGCCGCCTGCGGTGCCAACATGCCCCGCCGGATAGTCCAGGCGCGGTTCTCCTTGCCGCCCACCGTGAAGAAGGAGATGAGGTCCAGCATCTTGTATGCCGCCCGTATCACCTTGTTCACACCAGGCTCGGTAAGCCCCACATCCTCAAGGAACGCCTTGCGGTCCTCTTCACTGTCCAGCTCGGCGATTTCCGATTCTATTTTAGCGGCTATCACCAGCATCTCGCCACCGTTCTCCTCCACATATTTCTTCACCGCCTCCGAATAGGCGTTGCCGGTGACGGCATCTTCATCATTCACATTGCACACGAAAAGCACCGGTTTTTCCGTCAGCAGCATCATGTCGGCCACCACGGCGTGCTCGTCGTCTGTCACCTCCAAGGTGCGCACATTCTGGAAACCCTCCAGATGCTCCTTGTATTTTTTCAGCACCTCATAGTCATGTTTGGCCGTTTTGTCACCAATCTTGGCGGCTTTCTCCACCTTGGAAATCTTCCGTTCAATCTGCTCCAAATCCTTGCACTGCAGCTCGAAATCCACAATCTCAATGTCGCGGACGGGATCCACGGAGCCCTCTTCGTGGGGGAGGGCAGGGTTGTCGAAGCAACGCAGCACATGGATCAGCGCATCACAAAGGCGCACGTCAGCCAAAAAGCTGTTGCCGATGCCGGCACCTTGGCTGGCACCCTTGGCCAGACCGGGAATATCGACCAAATCCAGATTGGCAAACACCAGCTTGTCAGCCTTGATGAAGGTGTTGATGTGGGTCAAACGCTCGTCGGGCACCGCGCAAACCCCGATGTTGGATTTGTTGGTGCTGTAGGCAAACTCGGTCACGGCAGCCTTGGTGTTCGATATGCAATTGAACATCGTCGTCTTGCCGGAGTTCGTCAGTCCCACTATGCCGCATTTGAGTCCCATGATGTTGGCTTTTGGTTATAGGTTATTGGTGAACAATTATTAATTGTTAATTATTCATTGTTAATTGTCAAAACCCCAGCACAACGTCCTCCACCCGGTCAATCTCGGGCAGATAGTGCTTGAGGGTCTGCTCCACGCCGTTTTTCAGAGTCATTTTGGCATGAGGACAGGCACCGCAGGCACCCTGCAGCTTCACTTTCACCACATTGTCGGAAGTGAGCTCCACAAAGTCGATGTCGCCGCCATCCTGTTGGAGGTAGGGGCGAATCTGGTCGATGATGGATTTCACTTTTTGTTCGAGTGTCGGACTTTCCATGTGCTTTGTTTTTTACGGCTGCAAAGATACGATTTTTTTTATTTTCTCAACAGCAGAAAGATAAAATAGGGGGCGCCGGCCAGGGCGGTGATGCTGCCCACGGGCAGTTCCGACGGCGCGGCGATGGTGCGGGCCAGCGTGTCGGCAACCAGCAGGAAGAAGGCCCCGAAGAAGATGGAATAGACGAAAAGCCGGCGGTTGTTGCTGCCGAAGATCAGTCGGCAGATGTGGGGCACAATCAGTCCGATGAAGCCGATGACCCCGCAGAAGGAGACCACCACGCCCACCAGCAGGGAGGAGAGCAGGAGTGTCATCGTGACGGTTCGGGAGGTGTTCACACCCAGGCTTTGCGCCGATTCCTCACCCATTTGGATGATGTTTAAATCCTTGGCATAATAGAACAGCACGGTGATGATGGCGGCGGCCACGGGCAGCAGGCAGGCAATCTCGCGCCATGACACCGCCGCCAGCCCGCCCATCGTCCAGAAGAAAATCTGGTGCATCTCCTTCTGGTTGACGACCATCAGGAGGGTGATGACGGCGGAGATGAAGAAGTTGACGGCGATACCCGTCAGCAGGAGCGTCTGCGTGGAGTTGCGTCCGCGGATGCGGGCCACCCCCATGATGAGAAGGAGGGTGAGCACAGCCGTCAGCAGTGCCGGCACGGTGATGCCGAACAGAAAGGCATCCCAGCCTAAAATGATGGCCACGGCGGCACCCAGCGAGGCGCCGGAGGAGATACCCAGGATATAGGGGTCGCAGATGGGATTGCGGAAGATGCTCTGGAAGACGCAGCCGCACACGGCTAACGCCGCGCCTGCCAGCAGGCTCATGACGATGCGCGGCAAGCGCAACTGCCAGATGACCATGTCGTAATAAGCCGGCACGATGTGCGTGTCAGGAAGACGGAGATGGTGCAGGAAACTGTACCACACTGTGTCAAGTGGGATGGGTATCACCCCGATGAAGATGGCCGCCACGGCACACGCCAGCAGCAGCAATCCGAAAAGGATGGGTAGGACGATATGCTTGTGTTGTCCTTTCATGACCTATTGCGTGATGGCTCCGTCCTTGATGGCCTTCTCGTAGAGCTTGTCCACATACGCATCGATGATTTGTTGGCGGCGCTGGTTCATCAGCATCATCCGGGCCGAGGCCTGCTCCTCTTCAGTCTCGCTCACCGACCGTTGGTTTTTGTAGTCCAGAATCACAAGCAGATAGTGGTAGTCGTCCACGTCTTTCTCCACATATTTGTTATTGGATTTGTCCGGATTGAAGTCGAAGGGCACGTCGTTCTGCACGTCCTGCAGGTAGAGCCAGGTGTCCTCAATCAGATACTCGACGGAATCGCCTAACATGGCGGTCAGTTCCTCTTTCCCGTTCCGGCGGCGCTCTTCATCAAACAGTATGGCTTTCACAGGGGCTATCAGACGGGAACCACGAGCCAGTTTCACATAATTCACCTTCACAATCTCTTTGTCCACCGTGTATTGCTTGCCGAACGACTTGATGAAATCCTCCATATCGTTGTCCGTAATGCCGAATTGGGTGCTGTCGGCCACCAGCTTTTCATAAAAGGCATTCACCAGCAGATGGTTGCGATACTCTCCCAGCTGTTGGCGGAAGTTCTTTTCGCGCGGGGAGAGTTTCTGTTCGGCCTCATGGATGAGCAGTTGCTCCTTTATCCAACTGTCCACAAAATCCTTGACCAGGGCCAGGCTGTCGTCCGTGGAGAGGCCTGTCGGCATGGCTGCGCGGATTTCCGACAGATACAGTTTGTGATAATAGACTTGCGCCACCACCGGATCCTTCGTGCGGCTGCAGGAGGACAGGCAGAGAATGGCGGTCAGGAAGAGAAGGAGTTTTCTCACGTTATTTTTTCAAGATAGACTTAAACACTTGTTCGTCAACCTCTACAGGGTATTTGGCTTTCAGTTCATTGACCCATTTCTGTTCCAACACATCCTGGTAGCGGTTGATGATGATGGCCCTGATTTCCGGCAGCGGCTTGTATTTGAGTGTGTCGTTGGGTTGGTCCACCGGGTAGTCGGTCTTCACTGTCTCGTAGAAGCGTTCCAGCCCCACGGTGTCCTGGATGGCGGCGTTCCAAACTTTCTGGGCGTTAATTTCATACAGGAGCATGCCGTCGTGAAACTCTTTCACGAGTTCTTTGTATTCGGGGTATTTGTCTATCAGTCTGGTGTTCTCGTATTGGAGCATCCGGTCGCCGACCATTTTTTGGAATATCTGTTCCAGGAAAGATTCCATCGGCACATTGAGTGTTGAGCCTCGGAATCGGGATACAAAACGGGCAAATTCTTTAGCGGTGATTTTCTGATCGGCATACGTACACATGGGTTTCAGTTTTTCGATGCCTTTCAGGGAGTCGATGGCCACCCGGGTGGACTGGAAATAGTTTTCCGGCAGGTTTTTCTTGAAGAACTTCATGGCCGTTGCCTTGCCTTTTTCATTATATTTGTATTCCGCTTTCAATTTTTTCAACAGAGATTCCTTGCTCTTTTGGGAACGGGAGTCGCGGGAGAGTTTGTTTTTCAACATGAAACGAGTCTCGTCGTTGACCGTGGAATAGACGATGGAGTCCAGTCGGAGGAAATGCCAGCCTAGAAGGGAAGCCACCGGTTCGGAATACTGGCCGGGTTTCAGCTTGATGGCAGCGGCCACGTAGTCACCGGGACGGCGGTTCGGTGTGAAGGGGTCCATGCTGCCGCCCTTGTTTTTGCTGGCCACATCCTCAGAATATTTCTCCACCACCTCTTCAAAGGAGCTGTTTTTCAGCGCGGATTGGATATCGGTCAGTTTCGTCTTGATTTCCGGGCGTGCTAGGCCTTTCGGGGCTAACGAGTCCTGGACGAATATCTGGGAGACGAAGATCTTGGCCATGGCGGGAACCTTGTCGCGCACATAGATCAGGTGGTAGCCGAATTGCGTGCGCACGGGCATAGAGACCTGTCCCAGCGGTGTGTTAAAGGCGCCGCTTTCGAAGGGGTAGATCATCTCCATGACGGAGAAGTAGCCCAGGTCGCCCTTGTTGCCGTAGTGGAAGCGTTTTGTCTGCGGGTTGATGAAGTCGCGCGCTGATTCATCCTCGGAGTACTTGACAGCAGCCTCGCCAAAGTCCAGGCCGTTGAGGATCTCGTTGCGGATTTGCATAGCCTTGTGGTAGGCGGCCAGCGTGTCCTTGGGTTGTGCAGTGGGCAGGCAGCGCAGCAGGATATGGGAGGCTCGGATCTGGTATTTCGAGCGCTCGTAGGCCTCGTTCAGCAGCTGGTCGGTAACCTCTGCGTCGGTGAGGTACTGCTGGGCCGACTGGTTTTTGTAGGAGGAAAGTTCGCGTTGAAATGCCACGGAGGTGTCCATCTTCAGGGATTCCGCCTCCTGGACCTTCATCCTATAATTTGCGTAAAGCTCCAGATACTCGCGCAGGTCCTTTTCGGATGCCTCGCTGATGAGGTTGTTCTTCTGGTAGGCGCTGACAAACTCGCCTTTGGAGATTTTTTCCTTCCCCACCTTCAATAGAATGTCGTTATTGCTTTGTGCAAAGAGAGTTCCTGTCGCCACGATGGCAATCAGGGATAATGCTAACCGTTTCATTTTCATATTCAAATAATTTCCGTTTAGAACACGTGTTTAGGGCTGCAAAAATACAAAATCATCCCTAAATGGCAATAGTAGGGAGAGAGAAAAGATTTTTGATGCCGGATGATCCTATTTTTTCAGTTGCAGACAGTTGGAGAATTCCTTGAAAAAGTCGTAGTTCAGCTCCTTGGATATTTGAAAGAGCATTTGTGTGTTGATGTCGCTTTTTGAAAAGACGTTATACAAATTCTCACGGGTACACGACAGCCGGGCGGCCAGCCACGTGACGGTACGGCCCTGTTCTTTGAGCTTTCCCTTGATGATTTTTCCGATGAAAGGTTTTTCTTTGATTTCCATAATACAAAATGTTTTGTTTCCACAACGAATGAAAAAGGCGTAAACGATTTCGTTATTACTGCCGGAAGCGAAAGGCTCTGGAAACCCGCGAAACCAGAAGTACGAAACAATCCACGCCTGAAACGTGAACTTCCGCAGCGTACTCTCGTTTCTAAAATTTTCCAGATTTTATCGCTTCGAGAATAGAGCGTCCATTCTATCTATTTGTCTTTTTCACCATTCTAAAACGGCGCAAAAATACATTTTTATTTAATATCCCCAAGCCTCTGGACAGGCATTTATTGGATGTTTTAACACAATTAGCAATGATATAGATGTTGACCCAAGATTCTGGCGGTATTTTTCCATTGTTTATAATGTTCGTGGCACCTTGGTGCCGCCCGAAACCAACTCCCCTTCTGTTTTTTTCGCCGGGATGTGCAAAAACAGCTTTTTTGTTTCGGGGGCGAAAACATTTTTTGTACCTTTGCGGCCGCAAAAAAGTGCATAATGAGTAAACGCAAAATTCTGGTCATCTATACGGGAGGAACCATCGGCATGATGATGGATCCGGACACCCAAGCCCTGAGACCGTTTGAGTTTGGCAACATACGCCAGCAGCTTCCGATGCTGGACCTGATCGGGGCCGACATCACCTTCCAGGATATGCTTCCCTTGATAGACTCATCCGACACCAACCCCGACTTCTGGGTGCGGCTGGCCGCAATGATCGGCCGCGAATACGACCATTACGACGGCTTTGTGGTGCTGCACGGCACCGACACGATGGCCTATACCGCCTCTGCGTTGAGTTTCCTGCTGGAGAACCTCGCCAAGCCTGTCATCCTCACGGGCGCGCAGCTGCCCCTGGGCGTGATTCGCACCGACGGGCGCCGCAATATCCTGAACGCCATCGCCATCGCCGCCGAGTACAGGAACGACAGGCCCGTGATTCAGGAGGTGTGCATCTATTTCCAGAATAACCTGTTCCGGGGCAACCGTACCTACAAGGACGACGCCTCGCGCTTCAATGCGTTCATGTCGCCCAACTACCACAACCTGGCGGACGTGAACACGGACATCGAATTCCATTATGCCAACATCCATAATGAGGAGAACCCGCAGCCGCTCATTGTCCACGACACTATGGACGACCATGTGGCGTTGCTGAAGCTCTACCCGGGCATCCGTCCGGAGTACCTGCGGGCGGTCCTCGGCGCTCCCGGTCTGCGTGCCGTGGTGCTGGAAACCTACGGCGTGGGCAACGCGCCCACCGACCCGGCGTTCGGCCAACTGCTGAAAGAGGCGGTGGACGCCGGCATCATCATCCTCAACGTCACCCAATGCAAGGGCGGCGGCAGGGTGGAAATGGACCGCTATCTCACGGGCAAGCGGCTTGCCGACATCGGCATCATCAGTGGGTTGGACATGACCACCGAGGCCGCCGTCACCAAGCTGATGTACGTCCTCGGGCAGATTCCCGACCAGGCGGAGGCCAAACAGGCGATGCAAGGGTCGCTGCGCGGTGAGATGACCATGGACAGTTGATACCTTAAACCTATAACTCCAAAAATATGACGTTTTTCACTTTTCTGAAGCTTTTAGGGTGCCTCGCATTGCTGATGTATGGTATGAAGACCATGAGCGAGGCCCTGCAGAAGCTGACAGGTGGCGGCTTGCGCAAAGTGCTCGGCACCATGACCACCAACCGCGTGACCGGCATCTTCTCCGGCGCGTTGGTCACCACCGCCGTGCAGTCGTCCACCGCCACCACGGTTATGACGGTCAGTTTTGTAAATGCCAGCCTGCTGACGCTCGCGCAGGCTATCTCCGTCATCATGGGTGCCAACATCGGTACCACCATCACGGCTTGGATCATCGCCCTCTTCGGCTTTAACTTCCAGATGAGCATGATGGTGTTCCCCTTGTTCGCCTTCGGTATAGCGTTGTCATACCTCAAAAGCCCAAGTGCCAAGTCGTTCGGCGATTTCCTGTTCGGCTTTTCCTTCCTCTTTCTGGGTATTGCCACCCTGCGCGAGAATGCCATCGCCATGGACCTGTCGCACAACCCCACCGTGATGCAGTTCTTTGAGTCGTGCCGGAGTTTGGGTTTCCTCTCCTACGTGATATTCCTTCTCTTGGGCGGCATCCTGACGATGTGTGTCCAGTCTTCCGTCGCCATCATGGCCATCACCATGATTTTATGCTCCACAGGCGTGGCCGACATCTACCAGGGTATCGCTTTGGTGCTGGGCGAGAACATCGGTACCACCATAACTTCCAACATCGTGGCCATGAATGCCAGCACCAACGCCCGGCGTGCGGCCTTGTCGCACCTGATCTTCAACCTGTTCGGTGTATGCTGGATTCTGATCGTGTTCCGGCCTTTCATCCGTCTGGTCTGCTCGTTGGTGGGCTTCGACCCGCTGGCCGACCTGTCGCACGATCCCGACGCTTCCACCCGCATCAATTACGCGCTGTGCGCCTTCCATACGGCTTTCAACACCTGCAACGTCTTGATTCTCGTGTGGTTCATTCCCACCTTTGAGCGTGTGGTGTGCCGGCTCATCAAAGGTAAGGAGGAGGACGAGGAGATGCGTCTGCGTTTCATCAGTGGCGGCTTGATGTCCACCGCCGAGCTTTCGTTGCTGGAGGCCCGCAAGGAAATCAACCACTTCGCCGTGCGTGCGCACAGGATGTTCGGTTTCGTTCCTACACTGTTCGAAATCAAAAATAACGATGATTTTGTGAAACTCTATACCCGCATTGAGAAATATGAGGGTATCAGCGACAATATGGAGGTGGAGATTGCCAATTATCTGAACAAAGTGTCTGAAGGTCGTTTGAGCCCTGAAAGTAAAACGCAGATTCGTTGCATGTTGCGTGAGATTTCCGAGATTGAAAGCATCTGCGACAGCTGCTATAATATGGGTAGGGCCATTAACCGCAAGAACAGTCTGCGCGAGGAGTTTACGGAGGATCAGGTGGCGCATCTTAAGCATATCTGGAAACTTTGCGACGATGCCCTTACGCAAATGGAACTGGTGCTGAATGATGCCGACAACAGGGTGGATCCGCGTATTTCGCTCAATATCGAGAATGAAATCAACCATTACCGTACCCAGTTGAAGGAAATTAACTTGACGGATGTTAATGAAAAGAAATACGACTATCAGACGGGTGTGACCTACATGGACATCGTGGGTGACTGCGAGAAGCTGGGCGACTATGCCATCAATGTGGTGGAGGCCCACACGCAGACGAAACTGACCTCATAGTTTTTCTTTGATTCTTTTTTGAAATGCAGAACGTGAATGTTGAAATCTGTTGCGGCTCGATCCAGTCGGCCGCCAACGCCCGTGTAGCCGGCGCGACGCGCATCGAGTTGTGCCAGAATCTGAACCAGGGCGGCACCACGCCGTCGTATGCGACCATCTGCCAGTGCGTGGAGGATTTGCATTTGGATGTCTTTGTGTTGGTGCGTCCGCGGCCAGGGGATTTTGTCTATAACCCGCTGGAAATTGACAATATGGCTCGCGATGTGCAGGTTTGCAAGGATTGCGGCGTGGCGGGCATCGTGGTCGGGTTCCTGCATCCGGATGGGCACGTGGACAAAGAGTTGACAAGAAGGTTTGTGGAGCTGGCGGCTCCGCTGCCGGTGACGTTCCACCGGGCCTTCGACCGCTGTCCGGATTGGAGGCAGGCACTGGAAGACGTGATCGACTGCGGCTGCAAACGGATATTGACTTCCGGTTGCAAGCCCACAGCGGAAGAGGGTAAGGAAACCTTGCGCGAATTGGTGAAAACAGCCGGCGAGCGGATCACCATCCTGATGGGTGGCGGCGTGCGTTCCGAAAATGTGCGTGATTTGTTGGAATACACGGATGTGCAGGAAGTTCATGGTTCTTGTAAGAGGCTCATGCCGAATGGAAGCGAGGAGACCGACAGCGCGGAGGTAACCCGTCTGTTAGAAGTCTGCCGATGGGGATGGAATTGTAATCAAAATAATATGGTATAATATGGAGACAATGGATACTCAGGCAAGAACGAAAACCATCACACGCGTCACCGTGGTCGGGGGTGTGTGCAATCTGCTGCTGCTGTTGTTGAAATTTGTGGCGGGCATTGTGGGTCGAAGCGGTGCCATGATTGCCGATGCCATCCATTCCCTGTCGGATTTCGTCACCGATGCCGTCGTGTTGCTGTTTGTCAGGATTTCGTCCAAGCCCAGCGACGAATCCCACGATTATGGACATGGGAAGTTCGAGACGCTCTCCACGGGCATCATCGCCGTGGCTTTGTTTGCGGTGGCGGCGGGGATATTGGTGAAAAGTGCCACGGCCATTGCGGCCATCACCCATGGCGAGGTGATTCCTCGTCCGGGATTGATTGCCCTCGTGGCCGCCGCTGTCTCCATCGTGGTGAAAGAGGGCCTCTTCTGGTACACATCCCTGCATGGGAAAAGGCTCAACAGCAAAGTGCTGCTGGCCAATGCTTGGCACCATCGTTCAGACGCACTCTCTTCGGTAGCCACGCTCACAGGTGTCGGGTTCGCCTATTTCTTGGGCGACAAGTGGACCATCATGGATCCCATAGCGGCTATCGCTGTCGGGGCTATGATTTTGAAAGTATCGTTCAATTTGTTTATCCCGGCCATAAATGAGTTGTTGGAATGTTCGTTGTCGAAAGAGACAGAGGACAGGATCCTGCAAATCATCACCGAAGATGCTGCCGTTCAGGACCCGCATAATTTGAAAACCCGTAAGGTGGGGAACCGGACGGCCATAGAAGTCCACATTCGCTTGGATGCGGCTATGACGGTGGCCGAATCGCACGACATTACGGTGGGCATTGAGGATCGCCTGAAGCAGGAATATGGTCCGGAGACGATGATTATTGTGCATGTGGAGCCGCAGAAATAGCGGCTTCGCCAAGGGCGGCGGCTCCGAGGATGGCGGCCTCGTTGAGGTTCAGCTCGGAGAAGCGGAGTTGCACGGTATCCTTGTATAAAAACAGGAGATTTTCTTCAAAAAAGTGTTTCAGCGGTGTCATCAGAGCCTCTCCCGCGCGGGTGGGTCCGCCCATCAGGAAGATGGCTTCGGGTGCCGAGAAGGCGACCGCGTTGGCTAAGGCGATGCCCAGCCAGCGTGCGGTGGTGTCGTAGGCGGCCATGGCGATGGGGTCTCCGGCCAGGGCAGCCTCGCCCACCATCTGGCAGGTGAGGGTGCGGATCTCTTTCTCCGACAGTACTTTTCCATGGGCTTGGGCAGCCTCCACGTAGTTCTGGCAGATGCCGCGGGCGGAGGCGTACATCTCTAGACAGCCCTTGCGCCCGCAGCCGCACAAGCGACCGTCGGGTTGTACGATGGTGTGGCCCAGTTCGCCGGCGGTGCCGGTGCTGCCGTGCAGGATCTGCCGGTTGATGACAATGCCGCTGCCGATGCCCGTGCCCATCGTGAGCATGATGAAATGCTGCAGCGACTTGGCCCCGCCGTAAATCATCTCCCCGATGGCGGCGGCGTTGGCGTCGTTGTCCAAAGCCACCGGCACATGGAAGCGATTGCCCAGCACCTCCAGGAAGGGAATGCGCTCCTTGATGCTGAGGTTGGGCGTGTTGGCCTCGATGCTGCCGGTCTGCGGGTTGCCGTTGGGTGCCCCGATGCCGATGCTGCGGATGTCCGTCAGCGAATGTTCGTCCATCAGTTGCCCGATAGCGTCGCCGATGGCCTGCATGAACTCAGTAGCTCGGAGGTAGTTGGCGGTGGGTAGGCGGCGACGGCTCACGACTTGTCCGCTGGTGCTGACCAGCCCGATGTCGGTGTTGGTGCCGCCGATGTCAATACCGATGGAATAGTGGTTCATAAAAGGTTATCGTTTGATGTTCTGTTTGTTGAGGGCGGCGCGGTAGCGTGCGGCGTTGTGGCTGTGCTCGGCGGCGCTGGCGGTGAAGTTGTGGTAGCCGGAAAAGTCCTCCTTGGCACACATGTAGAGGTAGTTGTGATGACGGTAGTGCAATACGGAGTCCATGGTGGAGGCCTCCGGGATACGGATGGGTCCAGGGGGCAGTCCTTTGTATTTGTAGGTGTTGTAAGGCGAATCCACCTGCAGGTCGCTGTTGAGGATGCGCTGGCGCGTGAAGTCGTGGAGGGCGTATTTCACCGTGGGGTCCGATTGCAGCAGCATTCCTTTTTTGAGACGGTTGATGTAGAGGCCGGCAATGATGGCCTTTTCGGCGGGCCGGTAGTTCTCCTCTTCCACGATGGAGGCCAGCGTGGCCACCTCGGCGGGCGTCAGCCCGATAGAGTCGGCCAGCGCTTTGCGACGGGCGTTCCAGAAGTGATTCGTGTAGCTGTGCAATTTCTCGACAAACTCTTCGGGCGTCACGTCATAGTAGATCTCGTAGGTGTTGGGAATGAAGAGGGTGGGGACGGTGGCCGGAGTTACATTGTATTTTTGAAGGAAGTCTGGGTCGAGCAGCAGGCTTGCGAGTTCTTTGGGCTCGAAGAAGAAACGATTGCCAACGTGGTCCACGAACTGCCGCATCGTGCGGATGTTGTTGAAAGAGAATTTCACGGGGTAGTGCTGGCCTGCGCGGAGCATCCGGATCAGATGGTAGTTGTCCATGTCCGCCTCCACCGGGTATTTCCCGCAGCGCATAGTCTTGAATCTCATGATCTTGACAGCCAGTCCGAAAGTGTTTTCGTTTTTGAGGATTTCCTGGTTGTCGAACGCATCCATCACGTCGGCCAGCGTGGCATGGCGCGGCACGGTCACGATGACGTTTTCCGTGTTCTGGGTGTTGGGCGCAAAGAGGATGTAATAGGCACTGCCTGCGGCAAGCAGGCCGAGGAGACAAAGTATGGCTCCGGTGATCAGTAGGATTTTTTTCATTCTTGGAGTGTCCGTTTTTCAGGCTGCAAAAATACCCTTTTTTATGGTATTTGGGCAATCCATTCGTCAGTAAGTGTGCACCATTCCGCGAAACGCGACAGCGTTGAGCGGAATCTCTGTGTTAACGGGTTGCAAGTGTTACGGTATCGCTATGGCATCAGTTCCAGATTCTCCAGGCGGCTTCGGCCTGCAGGCGCAGCATTGGGAGGCCGTTCTGTGTGCGGGCCCCACGCAGGCGACCCTCCCGCAGGAATAGGGTCTCTTCGGGATTATATATTAAATCGTATAAAAAATGCTCCGCCGTGATGGCCTCGTATGGCAGCGGCGGGCAGTCCGTCACGTGCGGGAACATGCCCACGGGCGTGCAGTTGACAATCAGTGGATGTTGCCTTATGATGTCGGGGGTGAGCTGTGTGTAGGAGATTTGCTTTTCGTTGGGGTGGCGCGAGACCGTGAGGCAGGTCACGTCCAGTTGTCGTAGGACGAACGTCACAGCCGCCGCCGCGCCGCCGGTGCCCAGAATCAGGGCGCGGGAGGGCAGGGGAGTGCCGGCTAACGAAAGCCGGAAACCTTCCACATCTGTGTTGTAACCAATCAGGCGGATGACGGAGCCGTCGCGCAGCACACGCACGGTGTTCACCGCCCCGATTTGCTCGGCCTCGGGATCCAGCTCGTCCAAAAGGGGCAGGATCTCTTTTTTATACGGAATGGTCACATTGAATCCCTGCAGGTCGGGATGCTGGAGGACAAATGTCCGTAAATGGTCTATGGCGGACAGTTCAAAATTGTCGTACTGGCAGTCGGGACGGTTCTCCGCTGCGAACTTCTGCTGGAAATAGGTTTGGGAAAAGCTGTGTCCCAGGGTCTTGCCGATCAGTCCGTATTGTCTCATTCCGCGGGTGTCTCAAGGTCTTCGGGCGAGGCTTTCGGGGCGCGGGAGGCTTTTACTCCTTTGTAAACCAGATAGCACACGAAGAGGATGCAGAGTCCCCACAGCACAATCTTCAGTTCGTCGTTGTACTTTTCGATGAGGTCCTGCTGGCCGTGGGCGAGGTAGCCCAGCAGTGCCAGAATCGTGTTCCACAGGGCAGCGCCGATGGAGGTGAACAGCACGAATACGCCGAGGTTCATCTTGGCAAGGCCGGCGGGAATGGAAATCAGCTGCCGGATGGCGGGAATCAGTCGCCCGATGAGGGTGGAACTTTTGCCGTTGTCGATGAAATATTTCTCCGCCTTCTTAATTTTCTCGCTGTTGAGTAATAGCAGATGGCCCACTTTGCTGTCGGCAAACCAGTAGATGATGGGCCGGCCTAGGATCATGGACAGGAAATAGTTGACCAACGCGCCGATGAGTGCGCCCAGGGTGGCCACCAGGATGACCAACAGCACATTGACAGCCTTGGAGTCCGTTTTGTAGAGGGCGGGGTTGTCGCTGTTGCAGGCCTGGTAGGCGGCGGGTGGCACGATGACCTCGGACGGGAACGGGATGAAGGAGCTTTCCACGGCCATCAGCAGTGTCACGGTGCCGTAGTTCAGATGGCTGTTGTACCACGATACGACCCGTCCGGTCAGGGATTCGTCGCGTGTGGCGGGCACAGTGTCCGCAAGGCTTTGGGCGTGTGCGGTGAAAAGGAGCGTGCAAAGCAGCAGAATGGTCGAAATTTTCTTCATACTATGGGGTTAGTTTAATGAATCCGTGTCAGCAGGGGCCTCGGAGGCGTAAATGTCGATCAGCTCGGCCACCTCGGGGATTTTGGCCATGTCCTCGTCAATCTCCAGGAAGTCCAGCTGGATGCGGCTGGGATCGCACTGCAGGGCATATTCCAGATAGCGGCATCCTTCGGTGACCATGCCCTTTTCGACGAACAGGGCGGCCATGAAATAGTGGACGCTGGGACGGAAATCCGGGTTCCCCAGATAGTCGCTGCAGAGGTCGATGACCGTGTCGTGCATATCATTCTGGATGGCGTACTTCGAGAGGAAAAAGAGAACGTAGAGGATGGGTGGGTCCTCTCGGTGGAGGGCCATAAAGCATAGGTTGCGGATCTCTGTCTCGTCTTTTTCGGGGTCCAGCAGGTCAATCAGGGAGAGGATGGACTCCACATCGCCAGGGTCTCGCAGGATGTTTCTGCGGAGATAGTTGCGAGCCTTT
This sequence comes from Bacteroidales bacterium, assembly GCA_017551725.1. Taxonomy (GTDB): domain Bacteria; phylum Bacteroidota; class Bacteroidia; order Bacteroidales; family WCHB1-69; genus F23-D06. The sequence goes on along the minus strand of JAFZKY010000055.1, from coordinate 13,591 downwards.
TCGAACTCTCCTTGTTGTTTTAAGATGCTGACGATGTCGTGGAGCACAAACGGGTAGGTGGGGTCGTTGGAGTCCGCTTTGGTGAGATTTTTCAAGGCATTGTCGTAGTCGTGGAGCTTGGCGTAGCAGCGCCCGATCTGGCCATGAAACTTGAAAAAGTCGCTTAGTTTGTTGGCAGTCTGGAAGTTGGAAATGGCTTCGTGGTACTTGCCCGCTGCGAATTGGGATTCGGCGAGGTTGACGTAGGCGAAAGGGGCTTCCGGCTCGAGGGAAGTCTGGAACTCGAAGGCCTCGGAGGCCTTGTCGAACTGTTCGGCTCTCATGTAGGCGATGCCCAGTCCGCACCAGAGCGACTCCTCCATGGGCATTTCCTCCAGCAGGAGGCGATAGAAGGCGATCAGGTCTTCGTTTTTCGCTATGTGATTTGGGAACAATTCCTCGTCGATGAGTGCCTGCAGTTCGAAGAAGACGGAAGGGTCCAGCTGGAACGCCCGGATGGCGTGGGGCACGGCATTGCGGATCTCCTGCCGTACAATGTATTCGTAGGCCAGCAGGAGGCGCACCTCCGGCAGCACGTCGTCAATGGCGATGGCCTTCTCCAGCATACGGATGACGTCAATCTCCTTGCCGTTTATCAGGGCGGTGAGCACACGCTGGTAGTAGGTGTCGGGAATGGGCTCGAAATGGGATTCTATATAGTCCAGCTCTCGTTCCTCCGAATCATATTCGTGTTTGAGATGGTAGTAATGAGCCTGATATATCCGAAAATAAGGGTCGTTGGGATATTGGGAAACGGCCTGCCGGATGGCCTTCTGGGCATAGGGTAGTTGATCGTAATTCAATAGGGAACGGATGACATCTTCCAAGTCATCCCCATCCAGATAAATGGTCTGATTCTTGTCAACGGCAGAGATGAACCGTTTCACCAACTTCTCCAGATTATTCTCGTCCCTGTCGTTAAATTCGTCCATATTTTGTCTATAAATTTTGGGGCGGCAAAGATACGATTTAATTTGTATATTTGCCGCTCAAATTGTTTAACCGTTTTTAATACAAAAAGCAAAATGACTATCGAGGAAATTTCAACATTGGTACAGGGAGAGTTTGTATGCGGAGAATCGTTCAAAAATCGCGAGGTGGCCAGGGTTTTCGCCTCCGATCTGATGAGCGATGTGCTCACCATCCGGGATACGGAAGGGCTGCTGCTGCTCACCGGTTTGTGCAATCTTCAGTCGATACGCACGTGCGAGATGTCGGATATCCAGTTGATGCTGGTGGTCCGCGGCAAGGTGGTGACCGACGAGATGATCGAACTGGCGGAGGATAATGACATGGTCATTGTCCGGACCGCGTTCTCCCTGTACAAAACCGCCGGCATACTCTATGGGGCCGGAATACCCGCAATTTATTAACCCAAACCACTGTCAGTATGGATTTTACCTACCATGTAGAAGGAGGTGACTTCACCAACGCCGGCTCCACCTCCAGCGAAGTCAAGCGAATGCTCAAGAAACTCGGCGTAAGTCCTGATATCGTGAAAAAGACGGTAGTGGCCTTGTATGAGGCGGAGGTGAACATCGTGGCACACGCCTACCGGGGCGACATCAACGTTGACCTGGAGGAGGACAAGGTTCGCATCGTGCTCGCCGACGAGGGCCCGGGCATCCCCAATATCGACTGGGCCATGCAGAAGGGCAATTCCACCGCCTCGCAGAAGGTGCGCGAAATGGGCTTCGGTGCCGGCATGGGTCTCCCCAACATCCAGAACAACTCCGACGAACTGAAAATAGATTCCGTGGTGGGACAAGGAACCACCATCGAGTTCGTCAACTATTTTAATAAGTAATATTGTAACGTCATGGCAGTAGCAGATTTCCACCACGCCTTAAAATTCAAATACGATTTGTGCATCGGGTGCGCGCATTGCACCGGCATCTGCCCCACAGGCGCCATCCACATCGAGGACGGCCACCCGCAGCTGGACCCCAACCGCTGCATCGACTGCGGCAGATGCTACCAGCATTGCCCCGTCAATGCCATCTATATCGAACAGGATGATTTCCAGACGGTTTACAACTGCAAGTACCCTGTACTGTTGCTTCCGTCCATCTTCATTGCCCAGTTTGAGGAGAAGATAAAGGAGAAAACCATCCTGTCGGCCTTGTACCACATCGGCTTCAAGCATGTGTTCGAGGTGGAGAAGAGCGTGGACTTCATCAAGGAGGAGATGCAGCGGACGGTTGTCGAGAACAACGGCTACAAGCCGATTATCTCCACCTTCTGTCCGGCCATCGTGCGCCTCATCCAGGTGAAATTCCCCGTGCTGGTGCCCAATCTCTATCTGCTGAAACCCCCATTGGATCTGACGGCTCTGTATATCAAGAAATTGCTCACGGAGGAAGATCACATTCCCGCCGAAGACATCGGCATCTTCTATGTGACGCCGTGCGCCGCCAAGATTGCGGCTATCAAGAGTCCGGCCACGGAAGAGGAGTCGCCCGTGAGTCAGGTTATCAACATGAATTTCCTGTACAGCAAGGTGATGCGTGTCATCAAGCAGGGAGAATACAAACTGTGTGAGGATTCACGCACGCGCTACCACCGCCTCTCGAAGTCCAGCGTCAACTTTACGCTGACCGGCGGGGAGGTGGGCTTGCTTTCCAGCGGGCGCAACTTGGCCATTGACGGCATCCATAATGTGCTGGATTTTCTGGAAAAATTGGAGGACGAGGATATTCAGGACATCGACTTCCTGGAACTTCGTGCCTGCGACCAGAGCTGTGCCGGCGGCATCCTCTGTGCCAACAACCGCTTCCTTATGGCTGAACGTCAGCATAAGCGGATGCAGAAGTCGCCCGATGAAGTGGATTCGGAAGACAACGACCTGCTGAACTACGTGGACTATCTTAACGAGCACAAGCGGGTGCTGGGCAAGGTGGAGCCGCGTTCCATGGACAAGATGGACGACAATATGGCCGTGGCCATGCAGAAGATGCGCCGCGCCTTTGAAATCAACCAGAACCTGCCGCAGGTGGACTGCCGTATCTGCGGTTATCAGTCGTGCAAGGCCCTGTCCGAGGCGGTGGTCAACGAAAAGGCCACCGTGGAACAGTGCATCTTTGTGCAGCGCGCCCTTGAACACTCCGAAAAACTGAGCCTCTTGGACACGTTGCACATCAACACGAAGATTTGGGGCACGAAAAAGAACGACCCCTCCATCGCCAAGAATTTGAATCTCTAATCATATCGCTCTTTCTCCGTGCTGCCGCTGACCGTTATCCCCTTATTAGCCTCCACCGCCGAATCTTGGTTGGGTGGGCTTTGGTCGGTGGTGTGGCACGCTTTCACATCCTCGTTGGAAATCACCGGCTGGGTGATTCTGATGATGTCCCTGATCGAGCTTGTCAACGTTTCCTCATCGGGGCGTCTGCTGGAGCGGTTCCAGCATCGTCCTGTCATGCAGGTGCTCGTTGCGGCGTTGCTCGGCGCCATTCCCGGGTGCGCCGGCGGCTTTGCCGTGGTGTCGATGTTCACCCACCGCATGGTGACGTTCGGCGCCTTGATTGCCGGCATGATCGCCACCTTCGGCGACGAAGCCTTCTACCTTTTCGCCACAAGTCCGAAATGGGGTCTGATACTCACCGCCATTCTTTTTGTCCTTGCGGTGCTGGTGGGTCTTGTGCTTACTTTTTTTGGAGAAAAATGGAATTTTACGTTAGAACCGCATGCGTTTGAAATCCATCAGGATGTGGACGAGCACGCCCATTCGCACGAGGACGAGCCACACGAACAGGCTGTGTCCGAAAGGAAGGAGAAGGTGTCCCATTTCCTGAAAGAGCACATTTGGAACCACGTCATCCGCCAGCATTTGCTGAAGGTGTTCCTCTGGTCGTTCGGGGTGTTGCTCGTCTTGCAGGGTTTGGAGCAGTGGGTGGATTTGGATGTCTTGTTGACGCAAAACCATTGGGCCCAATATATTGTCCTTCTGGTGGCTTTGCTGGTGGGCTTCATTCCGCAGTCCGGCCCGAATCTCGTATTCATCATCATGTTCCTGAACGGAAATGTCCCGTTTGCCATCCTGCTGGCCAACTCCATCGCACAGAACGGCCACGCCGGCTTGCCGTTGCTGGCCCAGTCGCGCAAAAACTTCTTCATAATGAAAGGGTTTACCGTTGGATTGGGGCTGTTATGTGGGCTGCTGCTGTTGGGACTATGAACGATGACGATGAACCTCATTACTTTTTCCTTCCCCACTCCCACCCCCTACAGTCTTTTATAGATGTTGTTTTTAACAATTAATTGTAAAAATGATCAAATAATTTAAATTTATATTTAATGTATTAAAATAATTATTATTTTTGCGGCGTTGAAGTAAAGGATACCACCGAACTATTTCCTTCAACTATTAATTATTAATTGTTAATTGTTAATTGAATACTCATGTCACCGAACAACATCCAACCGCAAGATTTGACATGGACCGAGCTCAAGAACATCGTATTTGCCGTTTCGGACCAAGTGAAAGAGACTTCTGAACAGATGAAAGATGCATTCCGCAAAATGCGGGAAACCGACTATATTATAAAGGAGACCTCCGAAAAAGTGGAGGAAACCACGAGGCAGATGAAAGAAACGTTTGCCCGGATGGACAAGTCGGACAAGAAATTTAAGGAGTTGTCTGACAGATTTTCTTCCACCATAGGAAATCTCACCGAGGGGTTGATGGAACCCGAGGCGTTAGGAATCTTCAAAAAGGCTGGCTTCAAGGTGAATCGCTATTTTACAAACATGAAAAAACACGACAAGGACTCGAACGTGGAGATGGAAATTGACCAATTCATGGTGGACGGCACGACGGCCATCGCGATGGAAATCAAGACGGCCTGCAACAAAAGCGACATTGAGCGTTTCATTACCAAGATGAAGCGGTTCAAAAAACTGTTCCCTGAGTATGCGGATAAGAAGATATATCTGGCCATCGCCGCCATCAAGTACAACAGGAATTCGGACCATACTGCGCACGAGCGCGGCCTGCTGGTGGTGCGCGCCACGCCCGACAACATCTTCACCCTCGACCCCTGGAAGAACGATGATATGCTGACGTTTTAAAGGGAAACATTCAGATGAAAGCGGCACGGGGGAAAGGGGAGAAATGCGGAGGTCCTCACGTGGATTCTCGCCTGCTTATAAAAAAATATCTCACCCCTTGAACTTTTACAAAAAAAGTGTACTTTTGCAGCCCGAAAATTTAAAACGTAAAATATTATAAATCAAAGTTAGAAATGGCAAATCATAAGTCATCCATCAAGAGAATTAGAGCAAACGAAAGAAAAAGACTGGCAAACCGTTACTATTCCAAGACCATGCGCAACGCTTTGCGCGACATCCGTGCCATCGAGGATAAGAATGAGGCTTCTCAAAAGTTGTCCGCCATGACCGCCATGATCGACAAACTCGCCAAGAGAGGCATGATCCACAAGAACAAAGCCGCCAACCTCAAATCCGGCTTGATGAAGAAAATCAACGCGATGTAATTGGGAATTGGATATCAGGAGTTGGATGTTGGGAATTTATTTTTACCAAAACCCAATACCCAACCCCAAAATTCCAATAGTCAATAGTAAAAAAACAATACTGGGGAAGCAACATTCCCCTTTTTTAATATGCAGACAGACGATTATCAGTTTTCCGTCCCGATTCAGGTGAGAATGAGTGACTTGGATCCGTTTGTACACGTGAACAACGGAGCCCAGTGCAACTATTTCGACTTCGGGCGGAGCGCCTATTTCGAACATGTGTTCCAAAAACCGATTGACTGGCGCGATATGGACATGGTGCTCGTGCATGTGGAGATGGATTTCCGGCAGGGCATCGAGTTCCATGACAACATCGTCTGCGAAACCCGTCTGCTTTCCATCGGTCAGAAGAGCATCAAGATGATGCAGCAGCTGCGCGACACGCGCACCAATGTCGTGAAAACGACCTGCTACAGCGTCCTCGCGGGCTTTGACCGTGTCACCCACCAGTCGATTCCTATCCGGGAAGAGTATAAGAAACTGTTTGGCCAATTCGAACATCTTCCCGATGATCAGCAAGCATAAGATTTCCGACATCCGTAAACTGCATCTCAAGAAATTCCGGGATGCGGAGGGCCTTTTCTTGGTGGAGGGCCGCAAGAGTGTGGAGATGCTGCTCGCGTCGGATTTCCGCGTGGAGGAGTTGTTTGCCACGGAGGAAGCATACGAGCGAAACCGGCGGATGCTCGAATCCGTCCCTGTGACGCTGGTAACCATGGCCGAAATGGAGCGCATCAGCACGCTGGCCACTCCGCCGGAGCTGATGGCTGTAGCCTGTCAGGCATCCCAGTCGCTTATGATTCCCGACAACGAGCCGGTGCTGGTCCTCGACCGTATCGCCGACCCGGGCAATTTGGGCACCATCATCCGTACCGCCGACTGGTTCGGTTTCCAGCATATCGTCTGCTCCACGGACTGCGTGGAGTTTTACAACCCCAAAACCATCCAAGCCACGATGGGGTCGTTTGCCCATTTGGTGCCGCACTACACCGACTTGGTGCCCTTCCTGCGCGCACAGGCTCCTCGCCGGCGCATCATCGGGGCTTTCCTCAACGGTGAATCTTTGAACACATTTAAATTCCAATCATCAGATATTATTGTCATCGGCAGCGAGTCCAACGGAATCTCCCCGGAGGTGGAACAGCAAGTCAGCCAGAGGATAACGATTCCGTCGCCCGTGTCGGGGCGTGCCACCGCCGAGTCGTTGAACGCCGCCATCGCTGCGGCCATCATCATGTGCCGGTTCGCACAGTGATTTCCGTGCAAAAAAATCTTAATTCGTTGGTTGTCGGTTTGTTTTTTGTTTAAAAAAGTGTATTTTTGCATTCGCTTACGGGCGGTTCGTCCCGTGAACGTTTTTAGTTTTATTGAAATAAGTATCAATTTAAAATCATTGAAATGAAAAAATTATTATTGACACTCGCACTTGGTCTGATTTGTGCGACCGGTTTCTCCCAATTCGTAGTGGAAGACGGAACTTACACTTACAGCGACGAGTACACGACCGAAAATGCGCATCGGAAAGTGGTCAACTTGTTGAACACTTTTAACAATTCAACACAATCTGCTGAAATCAAGTCCGATAATGACTCGATTGTAAAAGCAGAGGTCGTTTTCAATGTAAAGGCATCTTACAATCCGTTTGCTGGCAGCTTTGTCGAAAACTTCCAGTTTGATGCCATATTTAAGATTAGCGGTGACCAGGTAACGGTTGTTGCTGAAAATTTCTACACCGTCAATGTTTATAGAGGCTATGGCGTCAGCAAAGAGGTGAAAGCCTATGATGAAAGAGTCGAGGAATACGAAACAGCCTTGCAAAAACTCAACGCCGGCACCTTGAAAGGCAAGGATAAAAAGGACGCCAAGGAAATTGTATCGGATTGGCAAGAAACCTCCGCTGCCATCAACAAGGAGTTCAATGAGAGATTCGTGAGCACTTTGAAGAGAAAACTCAAATAAAGACAAGGATCCGGTCGCAACGACTTGACGACCTTGCATGACCCAAAAAAAGAGGATGACTACTCGGTCATCCTCTTTTCTTTTGCAATTAACGGATATACTCCGTTACTTCTCGATGCGGATTCTCGCATCCACGGCGGTCACGTAGCGCGGGTTGCCGAGCAGCGGGTTGAGGTCCATCTCCACGATCTCGGGAGCGGCCTGCACCAGTGCGCTCACACGCGCGACCTGGTCGGCGTAGAGGTCGATGTTGACGGGCTCCTGGCCGCGCACGCCTTGCAGGATCTTGTAACCACGCAACTTGGTGAGCATCTGCTTGGCCTCCTCAGCCGTGATGGGCGCCAGCGCGGACTGCACGTCCTTCAGCACCTCGATGAAGATGCCGCCCAAGCCGAAGAAGATCTGATGCCCGAACTTGTCGTCGCGGATGGCTCCGATATACACGTCCGTGCCGTCCAGCATCGGGTACATCTCCACCGCGTAGGTGTCCTTGATGGCCATCAGGCGGTCGAACTCCTTGCTGACGGTGTCCAAGTCTTTGACGTTGAGCGTCACACCGCCCACGTCGGACTTGTGCAGCGGACCCACGACCTTCATCACCAACGGAGTGTCCTTGCCGCAGTTCACCTCCTTGGCGAATGTCAGGGCGTCTTCTTTCTTATCTACCTCCACAGATTTCTTGCGGGAAATACCGGCGGCGTCCAGCAGCTCGTTGTAGTCGGCAATCTCCAGATAGCCGCTCTCGCACTTGTCGATGGTCTTGCGGATGCGGGCCACATCTACCTGCGGCAGCTCCACATGCTCGGGTTGCGGCTTCGGGGTGTTCCATACTTTGACGAGGGCGTTGCCCAGCACGCACTCCTCCGGGAAGTTGATACGTCCCTTGGCAATGAAGTCCTCAATCTCCTGTTTCACATTGATGATGGACGGAAGCACGGGGAAGATGGGCTTCTTGCAGGTTTTCATCTTCTCGTCGAGCAGATCATAGACTTCCTTGTTGGAGAAGAGGCCCGGCGAGCCGAAGATGACAACGGAAAAGTCGATGTCGGTGTATTCGTTCTCAACAGTGTCGATGATATAGCCCAGCTGTTCGGCGGTGCCGGTGGCGAGGAAGTCGATGGGGTTGCCCACGGAAGAGCCTCCGAAGAGTTTGGCGAGCAGGGCGGGGCTGGCAGGGTGGTCTTTGAGCGGCGGGACTTCTATTCCGCCGTCGCTCAGCACATCGGTGAGCATCACGGCAGGTCCGCCTGCGTGGGTGATGACGGCGCAGCGGTTACCTTTGATTTCGGGGTGCATGAACACGGCACATACGGTGGTGAGCTCCTGGCGGTTATGGCAGCGCACGATGCCTGCCTTCTGGAACAGGGCATCCACGGCGGCGTCGTTGGTGGCCAGGGCGCCGGTGTGCGACGAGGCTGCACGCGAGCCGGCAGCCGAGCCGCCCGACTTGATGGCTGCAATCTTGCAACCCTTGTTGATGAGGTTGCGGCTGTGCTTCAGCAAACGCTGCGGGTCGCCGATCTTCTCCATGTAGAGCATGATGACATGGCTCGATTTCTCGGGGTCGAAGGTCTCGTCCAGATGTTCGAGCACATCCTCAATGCCGAGTTGCGCGCTGTTGCCTACAGCCCATACGCTGTTGAATTTCAGACCGTTGCTCATGCCGTACTCCTTGATGAACACGGCGGTGGCACCGCTTCCCGTAATGAAATCCACACCCTTGGGGTCCAGTTGCGGGATCGGCGTGTCGAAGCAGCCGCTGTAGTTGGTGTTGAGGAAACCGGTGCAGTTGGGGCCGATGAGCGAGCCGCCCACGGCGTTGATGGACTCCACGATGTGCTTCTCGATGGCAGCGCCCTCGGCGTTCTCTTCCGAGAATCCCGCGCTGACGATGATGAAGCCCTGGGTGCCTTTCTGCTGCGTCAGCACGTCCACCGTGTGGGCGCAGAACTTGGCCGCGATGCAGAGGATGGCGCAATCAACCTGCGGCAGGTCTTCCACCTGCTTGTAACATTTGATGCCCTGCACCTCGTCTTCCTTAGGGTTAACAGCATATACTTCGCCTTTGAAGGCGCTCTCCAACAGATTTTTCAGGGCTTTGCCGCCCGGTTTGTGGATGTCACTGGATGCACCGCACACCACGATGCTCTTAGGATTTATCAGCTTGTTGTTTATCATATATTATAATATTGTATTAAAATAATTGCGTGGTTGTCAGGAAAAGAAGCATGGATTATTGCACCATCTCTTTTTTCATCTGTTCTATCTTCTCTGTCAGCTTGGCCTCCTCGTCGGCGATGTTGGCGCGTTTCTTGATGGGGTTGACCACGCTGAAGTAGAATTTGATTTTAGGCTCGGTGCCGGATGGGCGCACGGTAACCTTGCTGCCGTCGGCGGTGAAGAATTGCAGCACATTGGACGTGGGCAGGTTGATGATGCTGTTGGTGTTGTAGGTAAAGTCGTAGGATTTTGACACGGCATAGTCCTTCATCATCACGACGGGTTGTCCGCCTAAGGTCTTGGGCGGGTTGCTGCGGTAGTCGGCCATCATCTGCTGGATCTCCTCCACGCCGGCTTTGCCTTTCTTGGTGAGGGAGAGCAGGTCTTCCTTGAAGAATCCGTACGAGCGGTAGATGTCGTGCAGGATTTCGATGAGCAGCTTGTGGTTCGGTTTTCCGAAGGCGTGGTAGTAGGCGGCCATCTCGGCGATGAGGCAGCAGGCGGACACGGCGTCCTTGTCGCGGACGAAGTCACCCACCAGATAGCCATAGCTTTCCTCGCCGCCCACGATGAACTGCTGTTTGCCCTCGTTGCACAGGATGTCCTCGGCGATGTATTTGAATCCCGTGAGCACATCGTCGCAGGCCACGTTGAAGTCCATGGCGATGCGTTTGATGAGGTCGGTGGTGACAATGGTCTTCACCACAAACGGGTTGTCGGGCATCTTTTTCTTGCTTTGCAGCTGGGAAAGCATGTAGTGGAAGAGCAGGGTGCCGGTCTGGTTGCCGTTGAGCAGCTTCATGGTGCCGTCGGTGTCGCGCACGGCGATGCCCACGCGGTCGGCGTCGGGGTCGGTGGCGAGGATGAGGTCGGCATTGACTTCATCGGCTTTCTTCAGGGCGAGCTCCAGCGCGGATTTCTCCTCGGGGTTCGGCGATTTCACTGTCGGGAAGTTGCCGTCGGGGATGGCCTGCTGTTCTTCGATGATGATATTGTTGAAACCGTACATCTCCAAAGCCTTGGGCACCATGGTGATGCCGGTTCCGTGCAGCGGCGTATAGACAATCTTGAGGTTCTTGGCTTTCTTGACGGCGGTGGGGTTGACCGACAGGTGGAGGATTTTCTTGAGGTAGGCTTTGTCCACCTGCTCGCCGATGATGTGGATGAGGCGCTTGTTGCCAGTCCATTTCACCTGCTTGATGGAGGTGATTTTGTTGACCTCCTGTATCACATTTTTGTCGTGCGGGGGTACCAGCTGGCCGCCGTCCTGCCAATACACTTTGTAGCCATTGTATTCCCTTGGATTGTGGGAGGCGGTGATCATGATGCCGGCGTTGCATTTGAGATGCCGCACGGCGAAGGAAAGTTCCGGTGTGGGACGGAGGTCTTCAAAGAGGAAGACCTTGATCTTGTTGGCCGACAGGATGTCGGCGGCGATCTCGGCGAACTGGCGGCTGTTCAGACGGGAGTCGTGCGAGATGACCACGCTGACTTTCGTGTCGCGGAAACATTCTGTCAGGTAGTTGGCCAGGCCTTGGGTGGCGAATCCGACCGTGTATTTGTTCATGCGGTTGGTTCCCACGCCCATGATGCCGCGGAGGCCGCCTGTGCCGAATTCAAGATTGCGGTAGAAGGCTTCCACCAGCTCCTGGGGGTTCCCTTTTTGCAGTTTGAGAATTTCGTCTTTAGTTTCTTTGTCGTAATTCTCGTTCAGCCAAGTGTTGATTCTTTGTTCAGTTGATGCTTCCATATCTAAGATTTTATGGCTGCAAAAGTACAAAAATAAAAGGATGATGTCAAGGTGTAACAAACAGATAATTTGCAAAAAAATAACGGATGCTTTTTTGCATCCGTTATTCCGCGGGGCCGATGGTGATAGGCAATTTGTAGCTGCTATACACAGGCTCACCGTCCTTTTGGGCTGGTATCCACTGCGGCATCTTCCTGACAACACGCAATATTTCTTCGTCAATGGGCGGGAAAAGGGAACTGACAATGGTGGGCCGGCGCACAAAGCCATTCTTGTCCACGTTGAATGAAACGACCACGGTGCCTGCGATTTGGTATTTGTTGATCTCCTCAAAGTCGAGGTTGCGCTTCAAGTATTGTTGGAGCGCAATATCGTCTCCCACAAATCGGGGAGGGGTGTCATAGCTGCTGGGAGAGACTTCTTCGGCTGCTTCATCGAAGACAGGTGGCGCATACCCCACTATTTCAAAGGTCGAGGTGTCAGGAGGGATTATGCGCTGCCCATCCACCACTGTTTGCGAACCCCCGACATTTCCGCGGACAGTCGTTTGGGATTGCTGTTCCGTTTTTGGGGCGGCCGGTTCGCAGCCGTTGTTCACTTGGGCGGACAAACCGATGGGCAGGGCGGACATCAACCCCACGGAGAGCCCCGCCACAATGGCGGTCTTGCCCAACTGCTGCCGTTCGCGCAGCTTCTGTTCGAGGTAGCGCACCTCGGTCTCGCACGCCGGGCAGGTGCCGGCACAGTCGCCCTTGTGGCGACACTCCTTCGTGACGAATGCAATGTCGTTCTTCTCCGCGATTTGCTTGCGGATCTCCTTGAGGATTTTGCAGGTTTGTTTGCCGTGGGTCATAAGAGTGTGTTTATTTGTGGATGTCTGTTCTGTAAGCGAAAAAGTCAAAGTGCTCCACGCCCATGGCGCGGAGTTTTTCGGTGCTTCGCTCAATGTCCTCTTGTGTGTTGTAGCCCTCGATGAGCGGGAGCCGCACGATGAGGTCGTCAGCGCGTCCCTCCTGCAGAAGCTCTTGCAGGTTGTCGAGTGCGCGCCGGTTGCTGAGACCGGTGTAGTGCCGGTAAATCTCGTCGTTGGTATCCTTGATGTCGATGATAAACTGGTTGATGACGGGAGATAGTTGGCGGACGTTGTCAGCGGGGACGTTGAGGGAGGTTTCGAGCGTGAGGTTCCATTCCGGGCCGCAAATCTCGCGAAAGCGGACAATGAAGTCGGGATACATGGCGGGCTCGCCGCCGCCGAAGGTGATGCCGCCGCCGGTGGCGAGGAAGTAGAGCTGGTCGATCTTCACCTCTTCATAGAGGCTTTCGGGTGTGAAGGTGCGCCAGACATTCTCGCGCTGGCATTGCGGGTTGAGGCAGTACTGGCAAAGCAGAGGACAACCGTGGAAGGCTGCGAGCGTGCTCACGCCTTTGCCGTCGGTCTGTATCCGATGCCGCACAACGCCGATGAAGGGAGCCTCTTCCATTTGGGTGGATTATTGGGGAGTGTTGTCGATTTTGTGGAGTGCGAAGCAGTAGGCGCCTATGGAGGTGGCGGTGCTGGTGCCGATGCGGGAGGTGATGATGCCGAGGCGCTTCTGGGTGTCGCACTGGATGGACTCGTCGGAGCCGTACACGGGTACGGACACGGACTCGCCGCGTGCAAACTCGGCGAATTCCGCTTCGTCTTCCAGGTTATAGACGTGCGAGGGCACGCGCGGGATGGCGATGCCGGAGCGGGTGTGCTGCACGGCGCGGAGTTCCCGCAGCATGGCGGGCAGGAAATATTTGTGCGCCTTGGACAGGCCGCCGCCCAGCACGATGATGCCGTCGAGGATGCAGGCGATCTGGGCGATGGTGTAGCCGGCGGCCTCGCCGAAGGTGTCGAAAGCCCGCAGGGCCGCCTCTTGATCGCCAGGGAGTTCGCCCTCCGCAATGAGATCCTGACCCCACTTACTGGGCGAACAGTAAATCTCCGAGCAGCAATTATCACCCATAAACATCTGATTATGAGTGGTAATACCAATGCCGAAACCCGTACCCAGAATAAAGCCTATTAGATTGTGATACTCTTTCACCCCGCCGGCATTGC
>JAFZKY010000054.1 GCA_017551725.1 Bacteroidales bacterium | reverse complement strand
TATGTTTCACCGTGCCATGTGTAGGCTTCGCAGGCAGTTTCCGTTTCCACATTGTGCGTGCCGTAGTTTACCGTCAGTTTGAGGGTGTCAACACTGGCGCAGCCGTCGTTGTTGGTGTAGGCATGCGTGTAAGTGCCGGAGTTGGTATAGGTCTGCCCGTGCCAGGTGAACATTTCGCAGGCCGTCTCCGTTTCCACATTGTGCGTGCCGTAGTTTACCGTCAGTTTGAGCGTGTCCGTGCTGGCGCAGCCGTCGGCATTGGTGTAGTTGTGTGTGTAGGTGCCGGAGTTGGTGTAAGTCTGCCCGTGCCATGTGAACGCTTCGCAGGCGGTTCCCGTTTCCACGTTGTGCGTGCCATGGTTGACGGTCAGCTTCAGCGTGTCCGTGCTGGCGCAACCGTCGTTGTTGGTGTAGTCGTGCGTGTAGGTGCCGCTTTGCGTGTAGGTTTGCCCGTGCCAGGTATAGCTTTCGCAGGCAGTTTCCGTCTCCACATTGTGCGTGCCATGGTTGACGGTCAACTTGAGGGTGTCCGTGCTGGCGCAGCCGTCGTTGTTGGTGTATGCGTGCGTGTAAGTGCCGCTTTGCGTGTATGTTTCACCGTGCCATGTGTAGGCTTCGCAGGCAGTTTCCGTTTCCACATTGTGCGTGCCGTAGTTTACCGTCAGTTTGAGGGTGTCAACACTGGCGCAGCCCTTGGCGTTGGTGTAAGCGTACGTGTAGGTGTCGGAACTGGTGAAGGTCTGCCCGTGCCAGGTAAACGCTTCGCAGGCTGTTTCCGTTTCCACGTTGTGCGTGCCGTAGTTTACCGTCAGTTTCAGCGTATCCGTGCTGGCGCAGCCGTCGTTGTTGGTGTAAGTATGCGTGTAGGTGCCGGAACTGGTATAGGTTTGCCCGTGCCAAGTGAATGCTTCGCAGGCGGTTCCCGTTTCCACGTTGTGGGTGCCGCGGTTGACGGTCAGCTTGAGTGTGTCCATGCTGGCGCAGCCGTCGTTGTTGGTGTAAGCGTACGTGTAGGTGCCGGAACTGGTGAAGGTCTGCCCGTGCCAGGTAAACGCTTCGCAGGCGGTTTCCGTCTCCACATTGTGGGTTCCGTGGTTGACGGTCAGTTTGAGCGTGTCAACACTGGCGCAGCCGTCGGTATTGGTGTATGCGTGCGTGTAGGTGCCGCTTTGCGTGTATGTTTCACCGTGCCATGTGAATGTCTCGCAGGCGGTCTCCGTTTCCACGTTGTGGGTTCCGTAGTTCACCGTCAACTTCAGGGTGTCCGTGTTGGCGCAGCCATCGGCGTTGGTGTAGGCGTGCGTGTAGGTGCCGGAGTTGGTATAGGTCTGCCCGTGCCAGGTGAACGTTTCGCAGGCGGTCTCCGTTTCCACATTGTGTGTGCCGTGGTTGACGGTCAACTTGAGGGTGTCCGTGCTGGCGCAGCCATCGGTATTGGTGTAGTTGTGCGTGTAGGTGCCGGAACTGGTGTAGGTTTGCCCGTGCCAAGTATAGCTTTCGCAAGCAGTCTCTGTGACCATGTTGTGCGTGCCGTGGTTGACGGTCAGTTTGAGCGTGTCAACACTGGCGCAACCCTCGGCATTGGTGTACGGATAGGTGTAGGTGCCGGAGCTGGTGTAGGCCTGCCCGTGCCATGTGAATGCTTCGCAGGCAGTTTCCGTCTCCACATTGTGCGTGCCATGGTTGACGGTCAGTTTCAGCGTGTCAACACTGGCGCAGCCGTCGGCGTTGGAGTATGCATGCGTGTAGGTGCCGGAAGTGGTGTATGTTTGCCCGTGCCATGTGAATGCTTCGCAGGCGGTCTCCGTTTCCACATTGTGTGTGCCGTAAAGGACAGTCAGCCGCATCGTTATGATGCTGTCGGCGCCGTTGGAAGCCTCCAACGTGGTGGTCTTCTCCCCACCATCCGAGAAGGTCTGGCCGTTCCAAACTAATGGCAATTGATCGGAACAAACTGTGCTGTCAAGGGTAATGTAAATGCTGGGCGGAACGATGATGCCGCTCGCAGTTATACTGTCAATTGCAGAGGCTCGACAGCCGTTATCCCAAATGGCCGTGACGGAATATTGATATAGTCCGTTATGGTTAATATTATCTGAGAAGGATGTCTGGATGGTAGATCCCCTGAAATCAGCATTGCGGGTAATGTCGTATTTTGTCACAGATAGATCATCATCGGTTAATAAGCCTTTTAAAACAACATTATTATTGTAGCTATATCGTGACCAGTTAATTACTCCGTTGTTGCTGCGGCCGATTATACTCTTTTTTTCTTGATAAGTGTTATTCCCGGAAGCGATAAAATAATGGCTTCCGTCATCTTGTCCACTGACTCCGAACCAGAGCTCTTTGTCGGCATCTATCTTTACTGGTTGGTCGAGAATTATGGTGTTCCATCCGGCTTGATAGGATGATACGGGCTGTTCCACCACTTTTGTTCCGGGATCATAGCCGTTATTGTTGGTGACTCTTCCGCCGATATATACCATTATCTTATAGGTTACTCCTGTTACAGCATAAAAAGTAACAGCTATAAGTTTCTTGTTATGATATGGACCTAAATCCGTGACGGTGTATCGTTGTAAGTATTCAACGGGGTTTGTGTTGTATCTGGAAAAAAAGCTGACAGTGGAATCCCATGAGATGACGTATGAGGATGGAGACAGGATGGGTGCATCCCATTGAAGGTTAATCTGCCTGTTGTTCTGAGAGATTTGCAGGTTGTCGGGTGGGGGACAGTTTTTCTCAAAGCAGTGTCCACCCAACCACACCGTTTCTGTGATGTTCCCGGAAGATAAGGCGATAGTCCCATAGTCGTAGGTTGCCGTGTCCGATAGAGGAAGATACCGCACATGGAGCGTGCCGCCATGGGTTGGAAGGGTTGCCGATGTACTGAACGTGATGTTGTCGGTGCTGATGGCAAAAGGTCCGGAAACGTTCGCTTGTATGGGTTGGCTTAAGACACTGCCTTGAATATCAACGGTATAGGTGTTGTTTATATGTCCATAGTTGGTGTAAAAATTCAGATGGTCGGGTTGGATAGAGATGTGTGATTCGTTTCGGAAGGATTGCTGGGCAGAGGCAGAACACCCATTGCTCCAGTTGATGGCAACTCGATAAAGGTAGGTGCTTGTGGCGGAAAGATTATCGTGGTAGAAAGTGTCGGTGACGGTGGCCAATAGCACATTGTTGCGATACACCGAGAAGTTGTCTGGTGTGATAGGGACATTCTTGAAAGTGGCCTTGACGGCATAACTCATATTTGAGAAGCTGGTACACGACCAGGAAATGGAAGAGCCGGATACATAGCCCAAGATGTTACCTTTGCCAGGATAATTGCCCGATCCGATAGCCAAGCAGCTATGTCCTGCTTGAGCTTCCAGATAGATGCCGTACCAGAGTTCCTGGTTGGCATCCACAAGAATGGGATTGTCCAGTATGACGGTGTTCCAATAGCCGTATGAGATCGTTTGATTGACTGTCTGTTGGCAGACGAGCGTGCCAGGAGAAAGGATTCCATTTTCATAATTGCCACCCGTGAAAACAATTATTTTATAAACTGTTGCGGTATCACTGGCAAAAAAGGAGATTTCAGACAGTTGTTTTTGATGGTATGGTATCAAATCTGACGTGGCCATTCGGTGCAGGAGATAAACCTTGTAGTTGTTGGGATAATAGGCGGCGCCCAGATACCCCTCAGCCCAGGAGAATGTTTGCGGGTCGTCGATGGCGGGCACGCTCCACGACAGGTTGATGTGCTGGTTGTCATTGGTTGATATGTTCAAATTCTGCGGTGCTCCACAATCGGGTACGAAAGTGCCGCCGGTCAGAAAGATGGTGTCGCTTATCTGCGCGTTCCCGATGATGACCATTCCGCTTTCCATCACGGCATCTTGCGCAACAGGCTGGTAACGAACATACAACCGC
This sequence comes from Bacteroidales bacterium, assembly GCA_017551725.1. Taxonomy (GTDB): domain Bacteria; phylum Bacteroidota; class Bacteroidia; order Bacteroidales; family WCHB1-69; genus F23-D06. The sequence continues at coordinate 14,044 of JAFZKY010000054.1, read as the reverse complement.
CTGCCTGTCACGGGTATGGTGATGGCATTATGATAGGTGGTAGAATCCGTGCTGACAGCGAAATTGCCGATACAGGTTACCTGAAGTGAGGATGTCAGGTTCCCGCTGACGAAATTCACAGCCACGGGGTCGCTGTATGTGCCGGCTTGAATATAGAAGTTGATGTCGTAGAGCGAACAACGAAGGATGGGAGACCCCCCGTCAAGGCCGAAAATGGCTCCTTGGTTGCTGTTAAACTCATAAGAGCCCGGACTCATGGCAGAAACGAGAAAATAGCCGTTGTAGGATCCCCGCCATCCCCAGTTGATGTGGAAATAGTTCTCGTCATCATATCCGTCGCACACAAAAGCGTGTCCTCCTGCACTGCCCGATCCGCTGTATAGAACAGGTCTGGACTGGTTCAACTCATCCTTCAACATGGCAATCCAAGTAGCTTCGTTGTAGTTGTTCCGATGGAGGTAGTTACATTCGGGATAACCGAAGTAGGTATGAAGGGCGGAAGGCACCCATGAGCTGGCAGCCCCACTGGCGCTGACACCATAGTCCATTTCCAGACTGACACCGCAGTGGTACAGCAGGGTGGCCACGGCGTCTTTTTGGGCTTGTGTGCTGTTGTTGGTCAGGGATGTGGGCATGTTGGCATAGTCGTAGGTTGTGTTTCCGAAATCGGCAGACAAGGTGCCGTAAGTGGAATGGTTGTAAGAATGTGATCCTATGCCGTGTGTGGGATACTGCCAATAACGGATGATTTGGCCCATGGCGGTGGCCACACATCCGGTGATCGATAGTCCGTTTGAATCCGCAGGACACATAGCGTTGTAATATGGACTTTGTCCCCAGTTGGTGGTGAGCAGCGGACCCACCAGGACCGTTCCTCTTGTGTTAGAAACAGGTCTGCCGGCAATCAATGTCCGCCACCGGCTGTCTTGCTGTACCTCGTTGCCGCTTCTGTTGAGTATGTAGTTGGCCTCCGCTTTGTAATTCTCCAGGAAACCGGCCATATTCTCGGGGATGTCTTGGAGGTTGAATCTCCCTTCTGTAGAATAACCCAAAATGGGCACCATGCGGTCGTCCGCGCTGACGATGACAAATCCTTCCCCGATGTTATATATGTAAAAACAATTCGACACCTCTCGGGAGGTTTGCGTTGTCAGGCGTCCCGTATAGGCCAGGGCTGCCTCCATGGTTCGATGGGAGGAACCTGTCTTCCCCGCCATGAAGTTGGTGGCCACTCTCTTGGCCGTTATGCTGTCAATGGGACTGGCAGAAAGAAGACAGCAGGCCAAAGACAAAAGAAGGGTGGTGTAGATTTTTTTCATGTTTTTGGGAAATTAAGAACGGTCTTTCCGACGCTGGATTGCCTTTACGATACGATTTACTATAACGAGCAAAAGCCCGACAAACGAAAGCCCGACGGCTATTCTGGCAAGCAGATCCCCGTATTTGCTGTAAAATGTTTCATGCTGTTGGGCATAGACGGTGGTGCCGAACGCAGTCCGCTCTTCATATTTGGTTTGTTGGAGGACATTGCCGAGGGGATCGATGACAGCGGAGGTGCCTCCGTTGGCGGAACGCACTACGTACCGGCGGTTCTCCACAGCTCGCAGACGGGCCATCTCGAAATGCTGGATATGCCCCGGACTGTCATTCCACCAGGAGTCGTTGGTGATGACGGTGAGCAGTTCCGCGCCGTTGCGCACGAAACGGGAACAGAGTTCGCCATAGATGGACTCATAGCAGATGGCGGTGCTCACTTTCACAGTCTGCTCCCCGGCTGTGATAGGGAAGATGCGGAAGCAGGTGTCTTTGGCTAAGGAAGAATGGGTGCCGCCAAGGTTGATCATGATGTCGCCGAGGAAACCGAAAATCTTGGGGAAGGGTAGGGATTCCACCCCCGGCACCATCCGCATCTTGTGATGATGGCCGTTGTAACGGTGCGGACCATAGCAGATGGCGGAATTGTGGAAGTCAATGTACTGTTTCTGACCCACTTGTTGCGCAGTTACGGTAGCTTGGTGGTCGTATATCGTCATAGCGGAAACCCCGATGATGAAGCTCAGGTTCGGATGGGCGGCAATGGTGCTGTCCAACAGTGGCAAAAACCCGTAGGTGGGGATGTGGGAAGGGTAGGTGCCGTTGGTGATCATTTCCATGGAGACGGTGTGCGGCATACAGGTTTCCGGGCAGAGCACAAGATGGGTGCTGTCGTTGAGATACGGCTGCGCCGTTTGGAGCATCCGGATGGCGTGCTCCGTGTTGGTCATAGAGAACTCCTCCTCCCAAACGTCCGTGTTGGGCTGTACAACGGCAACCTTTATCGGTGTGCTCTTGTCAATCTTGTGGTTGTAATGTGCATATTGGATGCAGGAAATCACGATGGGTACCACAATCAGGGCGGCCACGGCAATGCCGATAGCCTTTGCATGGCGCTTGTCGGTGGATAATGATTGTATCAGGATGTAAAACAGATAGTTGCATAAAAGTACCCACAGCGTTCCGCCGAAAGCGCCGGTGACGGAATACCACTGCACAAACTGCGGACACACGGCGAACACGTTGCCCAGGTTGAGCCAGGGCCAGGTGAGGTCCCAGTTCAGATGCAGGTATTCAAAGGCCATCCAGAAGGATGCCAGCAGGATAGGATGCCAGTCGGGGGAGATGTGCCTGCGGCACGCGTGCCACGCGGCGAACACCAGTGCCTGCAGCATGGCGTTGAGGATGACCGCCGCCAGTCCTCCCGGCACGGTGCAATAGCATATCCAGTAGGTGGTGATGGCATTCCAGACGAGGAATCCGGGATAGGCAAAGAGGAACCCTTTCCAAAAACCGCCTCCGCGCTCCCGCTTCAGCAGACCGTCACTCATGAACAACAACGGGATGATAGCAAAGAAAATGAGGAACGGCAATCCGTTCGGATACCAGGAGAAGCCCAGCAACAATCCGCTGATCAGGCTGAGGAGGAGTAGTTTATACCATTTCATGATGTGTATAAATTGGTTTGTCAATATTCAAAACATCTGCCAAGTGCAGATGAGACTTTACCGATTCTTGTACGCGTCGATGCCTTTGCGCAGGAATTCGATGTACTTGTCTTTGTTGCGCTCGTAGTAGGTGGGGCCCGACAGGATATTGCCGTCCGGATCTACAACGAAATAGCAGGGCTGCGAGTTCTCGTGGTATTTCGTCTGCTCGATCAGGCGGTTCTTGGCTCCCAGCATCGTGATGGGGTCTCCATCGGCATCTTTCAGCTTGCCTTTCTCGTCCTCGGGCAGCTCAATGGTCTTATCGTCGGCGTAGAGGGTGCAGACGATGAGCTCCTCGGCGAAGATACGGCGTACCTCCGGATCAATCCAGACGGCGTTTTCCACGTTGCGGCAGTTGGTGCAGCCATGGCCGGTGAAGTCCAGGAACACAGGCTTGCCCTCCTTCTTGGCCACGCGCAAGGCCTGGTCGTAGTCGAAGTAGCCCTTGATGCCGAAGGGAATCTCCAGCTTGTCGGCATAAAGCGGATCTTCTGTCCATTGGTACGTATCAGCGGATGCGGTGGTACCGCCGCTCTCCGTGCGTACGATGTTGGAGATGTCGAAGTCCTGCGTGGTCATCGGCGGCAGCCAGCCGGAGATGGCCTTCAGCGGCGCACCGAACATGCCGGGGATCATATACACGACAAAGGTGAAGACGAAGATGGCGAGCGTAAAACGGAACCAGCTCTTTTGCACCGGGTAATCGTCATCCAGCGGGAAGCGGATTTTGCCCAGCAGGTATAGACCTAACAGGGAGAAGATCACGATCCAGAAGGCCAGATAGACCTCGCGGTCGAGGATGCCCCAGTGGTAGGTCTGGTCGGGCACGTTGATGAACTTCAGGGCGAAGGCGAGCTCCACGAAGGCGAGGATCACCTTCAGCGTGTTCATCCAGCCGCCCGACTTGGGCAGTTTCTTCAGCAGCCCCGGGAAGAGGGCGAAGATGGTGAACGGCACAGCAATACCCAAAGAGAATCCCAACATGCCGATGATGGGCTTCAGGAAGGTGCCGCCCGCGGCATTGAGCGCCACGGCACCTGCGATGGGCAGCGTGCAGGAGAAGGAGACCAGCACCAAAGTCAAAGCCATGAAGAAGATGCCGGCGATACCGCCTTGCCGTTGCCGCTTGGCCGACCCGTTGACCCACGAGCTCGGCAGGGTGATCTCAAAATAGCCGAGCAGCGAGAAGGCGAATATCAGGAAGATGACTGCAAAAAGCAGGTTCGGGATCCAGTGGGTACTCATGATGTTGCCCATATCCGCACCGAAGATGGCCGACAATACTAATCCGAAAAGGATGAATATCAGCACAATAAATAACCCATACAACAAGGCATCGCGTTTGCCTTTGTGCCCCTCTTTGGAGAAGAAGGAGACCGTCATGGGGATCATGGGGAACACGCATGGCATCAGCAATCCGATGAGACCGCCGAAGACAGCACCCCAGAAGTAACCCCACAGGGATTTCTCTTTGCCGGTATCTGCCGGCTCGTCGGCGGGCGTGTCGGTAGGCGTGATTTCGGTTTCCGTAGCAGAATCTTCCGTGACATCCTCGTCCGGTTGCTCAGACACGGCTTCGCCTTTTGCGGGATGATACCCCTTGATGTCGAAGGAGAACTTCTGCTCCACGGGTGTGCATCGGCCTTCAATGCAGGCCTGGCCCTCTACCTTGCCCTTGATGGTAAATGGCTGGTCGTCCAGCACTTGCACCCGCTGGCGGAACGTGACGTCCTTCGTGAAGAACCTTGACGTGCAGTCAAAGAGATCGTCATACTCTTCCTGCGCCTTGGGTTCCTGCACCTTCCCGATGCGCTTGTATTTCGCATCCGGCGTGAAGGTGAACGTGGCAGGAATCTCGATGCACTTGGCATCTTTGGTCTGCGAATAGAAATGCCAGCCGTTGTCAATGGTGGCTTGGCATTGCAGCTCGGCAACCGAGTCGTTGATTTTTACAGTCTTGAAGGTCCATTTTACGGGACTCTCCTGCGCGGTGGCCATGTTGCCGGCCAGCAGGACAAAGAAACAGAGGAATGGGATGATGATTCGTTTCATTATGATTCCGGATTGTTTGGAATGTTATTGTTTTTCGTCTTGGATTTTAATGCGGAAAGAGAGATAGATGAGGTAGGCGATGCAAAGAGCGAGGATGATGAGGGCGCCGTTCTGGCTGCCCATGCCCTCCGACAGGGATGTCATGACCGGCGGCACGATGGCTCCGCCCACAATGCCGGTGACCATCAGGCCGGAAATCTCGTTGGCCTTCTCGGGGCGCAAGCGCATCGCCAACGAGAAGATGACGGAGAAGATACTGGCGCAGAAGAAACCCACCAGTCCAATGAATACCAGAATGGGAATTTTATTATAAAGGAAGAACAAAATAATCATGGCGATAAAAGCAGCGATGATGTTGTAACGGAAATACCGGGTGGTGCTCATCTTGGCCAAGAGGGCCGTGCCGATGAAGGCGCCGATGGTACGGCACAGGAAATAGACGCTGGGCGCGTATGCCACGGCGGCCAGATCGACGCCGAGACGCTCCATCAGCAATTTGGAGGATTCCATGTTCAATCCCACATCAATGCCCACCACGGCCACGATGCCTAAGAAGAGTAGCAGGATGTTGCGGTCGCCTAACAGTTTGAAGGATTCCCCGATGGAGGTCGTTTCCGGTTGTTCTTCCCGTTCCACCTTGGTGAAATAGAGCCACAGGCCGGATATCAGCGTGATGGCGGCGAAGATGGGGAAGATGTAGTGCCAGTTGCCTAACACGTTGGTGGCGAAGATGGCGATGAAGGGGCCGCAGAAGGACGATAACGCCTTGATGACCTGTCCGCCCGTCATGGAACTGGTGAGCAGCTCGCCAGACAACATGTTGGAAATAAGTGGGTTCAGGGATACTTGCAGTAAGGTGTTTCCCACCCCTAACAGTACGAAGGCGATGCAGCAGGTGGTCAGCGTGTAGCTGATGAACGGGATGATCATGCCGACGATGGTGACCAACATGCTGAGCAAAACGGTGTTCTTGCGCCCGATGCGGTTCATCAGGGATGCCGTGGGGATGGACAACAGCAGAAACCAGAGGAAGACCATCGAGGGCAGGAAGCCGGAGGCGCGCTCCGACAGCTGGAAGTCCGTCTTGACGTAGGAGGTGGCAATGCCGACCACATCCACAAAGCCCATCACGAAAAAGGCGAAGAGGATGGGGAGCAGGATTACAATCGCAGATCTGTTTTTCATATCGTGTGAATTATACAATTGGCGTTAATTGAGCATTATATTGTATATATGTATAAAGGTGCAAAGATACTCATAAAAATGTTATATCGGAGTTTTTGCTGTTTTATTTTTCAATAAAAAAAACGACAGGAGATTTTTTTGCTTATGGCAGATGTTTTTTTGCTATTTTTGCACCAAATTAAAAACACAATTGTTATGAGTTACAAAATTATCGATGTAGAAGGTATTGGCGATGTGTATGCCGCCAAACTGACGGAAGCCGGTATCAACACGGTGGAAGAATTACTGGAAAAGGGCAAGAAACCGGCCGGACGTGCCGAGTTGGCCGAGAAAACGGGCATCTCCCCGAAACTGATCCTCACGTGGGCGAACCATGCCGATCTGATGCGTATCAACGGCGTGGGTCCGCAATTCTCCGAATTGCTGGAGGCTGCCGGCGTGGATACCGTGAAGGAATTCCGCCATCGCGTGGCCGAGAATCTCTGCGCGAAGATGAATGAGATTAACGAGGCCAAACATCTTGTGGGCCGCGTGCCGTCCGTCGCCGAACTCCAGAAGATGATCGACCAGGCCAAAGAGCTGGAACCCATGATGGAGTACTAAAAAAAGCAGCCGATCGGCTGCTTTTTTTACATTCCCACACCCTGTCCGCCACCGCCTTGGGCTTGCGCCTGCGCGCCCTCCAATTCCATCTTGCCGAACTTGAAGGTGATGCCCGCACGGATGCTGCGTCCCCACCAGCTGCTCCATGTGGTGCTGTTCACACTATAGTAGGGATTGTTGATGTCGGTGGTGGTCTTGTTCCAGTTGAAGATGTCGTGCACGTCCAGATGCACGGAGATGCGGCGCTTCCAGAATTCGGCGCGCAGGCCGGCATCGATGCTGTAGCGCGGACGCGTTACCGTGAACATGTCCACGCTCTTGGAACTGTAGTTGGCCGAGGCATTCACCTCCAGCACATTCCACATCTTGGCCCAGAAGTTCAAACGGAAACTGTAACCCAAATTGTCCACGGTGTAGGGCGTTTCCTCATGGCGGAATTGGAATGAGGATTTCTTATAATACAGGTTGGCGTAGAAACGGATGTTCATGAAAGCTTTGAGCCGGTACATCACGTTGAGTTCCGCGCCCGTGTTGAGCGACTTGCCCGCATTCACCGGCATGGTGAACGAGACCATGCGCCCGAAGAAGGGACTGTAGGCCACATCCGACTGCTGGCTGAACTCATCTTTGCTGTTCTTGAACCACGCGTTGACGCCGATGTTGCCGAACTTGTTGATATACTTGGTCCAGCCCGCCTCGATGGAGTTGGTGAACGTCTGCCGCAAATCCGGATTGCCGGTGGAATACCCGTCCTCTCCGTATTCAATGTAGGTGCACAGGTCGTCGCCACTAGGGTTGTTCACGCGGCGCGTGTAGCTGAGCTTGAAGTTGTGCATGTTCTTGGTGCGGTAACTCAAGTGTATGGAGGGATAAAGCCCCCAATATCCTTTGTGAACATCGTAAGCAGGATTGTTGAGAACCAGCAGGTTGTAAATCTCGTACTCGGTGCGCAGACCGCCTTTGAGCGTGAAGCCCCCGAAACGGTGCTGCAAGGTGACGTAGGCATCGACACTGCCATCCCTGCTGCGCACATCCTTGAAACGAAGCTCATCCAAAACATATTCATTCGTGGAGAACACCAACGTGTCATAATGTTGATAATTCAAACGGGGATCAAAGGAACCTGACACGCCCAGCTCAATCTCCCCATCCTTGTGATAGGGAATGGTATAATCCACAGAAGCATTCAATCCTAACATACGGTACCGGTTTTGCTGTTTCTGCTTCTTGTCCAAATGATCCAGAAAAAAGTAATCGCGTGATGCGTCTCCGGTTTGTTTTCTGCCCCAAGTCCAGAAACTTACGTCGGCACTGATCTTGTGGCCTTTGCTGTTGAACTTGTGCTCGTACCACATTCCGCCATAGCCGCCACCACCTAAGGTTCTTTGTCCCTGGTCGTTGAAGAAAGAGCGGTCGCTGGGATTGTAGATGTATTCCTGATAATAGGTGGAATCCCAGTAGGTGTAGTTGCCAAAACCGGGATACGTGCCCGCCCAGAAGTAGAGGCTGTTCATCGTGTCGGGCGTGTAAGAACCGTTGATGTATAGCCCGAAATGATGATTTAATTGGCGGAATTGGTTGATGCTGTGGATGGTGGTGGAAGTGTCGCCCGCGTCGGTCAGGATGGTACCGAAAGATTCGCTCTTGTTCTTGTTGATCTCATAGGTGTAGTTTAGATAGGTGCTGATGGAGAATTTCTCATTGGCAAAGACGTAGGAGATGAAAGGCGTGATGTCGGGCGTGGAGGAGCCGCGCACACCGAAGCTCAAAAAGCTGTTTTTCTTGATCTTGGAAGCGGTTACGATGTTGATGATGCCGCCGCTGCCCTGGGCACTGTAGCGTGCCGAGGGGTTGGTGATGACCTCAATCTTCTCGATGCTGCCCGCGGGCATCTGCTGGATGAAGTTCTTGAGTGCCTCGGCATTCATGTTGGAGGGCTTGTTGTTGATCCAGATCTCCACGGAGGAGACGCCGCGCAGGGTCACATTGCCCTCCACATCCACCTCCACACCGGGCGCGTTCTGCAAGGCATCCGCCGCGGAGCCCGACTGCACGGTAGGGTCCTCGGCCACGTTGTAGAGCGTCTTCTCGCCATCCACCATATAGACAGGTTTCTCGCCCTTGATCTGCACCTCCTGCAAAAAACCGCTCACCTTTTTAAGTCCCACTTCTCCCAGATTCACCGATTTCTGGTTGCCCTCCACCGTTACGGGCTTGGTCAGCAGGTCGTAGCCCACGAGGGAGACCTTTAGCACGTAGTCGCCCGAAGGGATGTCTTCCAGCACGAACTTGCCCGTGGCATCGGAGAAGGTGTTGCCTACCACGACGGCGTTGGAGTCTGGCGTCAGCAGCCCGATGGTGGCGTAGAAGATCTTCTCTCGGTTGAGGGAATCCACAATGAAGCCGCTGACCGTGTGGCGGGTCTGGGCGGTGACGGTGCTTATGGCGATGCAGAAAAGAAGGATGATCAGGCTTGTTTTTCTCATAATAGAATCATAAGGGTGATGGTTTGGTGTTTAATACAGAGAGTCGAGTTTAATGGATGGAATGTTACAATATAATTTGCACAAGTATGTAATAGGATATATGTAACGAGTGGGATTGGTTATTATTGTTTTTTTCATATCGTTATTTTGGCTATTTTTGCGGCTGAAATATTTTTTAGGTATGATGTTGAAAGAATCCCGCAGTTTCAGTTTTGTTGTCATCGCTATCGTTTATGTCATTGCCTTCGCGGTCGGATTGTTAGTTTATCGGGAGCTTGGCGGCTTCGTGTGGCATCCTTGGCAATTGCTTCCGCTGTTTGTTGCCGATGTTGCCGCCACGGTGATGGTGTGGTTTTTCGGTCTCGTTTTCAAAAACGTCTCCGTCTATGACCCCTACTGGAGCGTTGCGCCGCCCGTGATGCTCACCCTCTACGCCTGCCAGCTCCACAGCTGGACCTCCGCCACGGTGCTGTTGCTCATCGCCGTCTGGTACTGGGGAATCCGGCTCACGGGCAACTGGGCCTTCACCTTCAAAAACCTCAACAGCGAGGACTGGCGTTATACCAAATACCGCACCGAGCAGCATCCCGTTGTCTTCCATCTGGTCAACTTCTTCGGACTCAACATGATGCCCACCATTGTGGTCTTCTTGGCCATGATTCCGGGCTTTTGTCTGATAGAAGCGGCCATCCCGGCTAATATCGTGTGTTGGTTGGGATTCCTGCTGTGCGTATGCGCCGCCACCTTGCAATTGGTCGCGGATACGCAGCGACACCGTTTCGCCAAAGACCATAAAGGGCAGATTTGTGAAGTGGGACTTTGGAAATACGGCCGCCATCCCAATTATTTTGGTGAAATCCTGATGTGGTGGGGCGTCTGGGTGATGTATCTTTCGCTGGCGTTAAGTTCCACGATTTATATTCCTTACGTTGTCGGCGCGGTTCTCATGACCTGCCTGTTCCGCTTCATCAGTGTGCCGCTCATGGAGAAACGTCAGCTGCAGAACAAGCCCGGATATGCAGAATATCAAAAGCGGACGAGGATGTTTCTGTAAAAGGGGAATCCAACGTTCCCACGGCGAAAATGTGGATTTTAGATAAAGGGCAATATAATTGCCAAAACAAATCAAATATTGTAATGTAATGAAATGAAAAGAACAATCCCGATACTGCTTGCCGCCATGCTGTTGGCGCATACGGGGATGTCGCAGCAGCGTTGCGACCTGCTCTTCTTCAACGACACTGCCGGCATGGGCAGAGCGGTGCAGGAGAGCACCGGACAATATTCGCATGTGGCCTTGGTGGAAAGCGTCGGCGACACCCTCTGGATCATCGACGCCACCCCGCAGTATGGTGTTGCCCGCCGGCCGTTCGTGTACGATCCCAGCGACGGTCAGCCGTTTCCCGATGTTTATGAGTTTGTGGGGCCCTTTGACGAGTATAACGTGCTGCAGCGCGCCCGCTCCTTCATCGGCCAGCCTTACGATCACGCTTTCCAGCCCGACAACGGGGCTCTCTACTGCTCCGAGCTGATCTACGAGTGCTTCCTCGACGATAACAAAAATGACGGCGACCGCCATCTGTTCACAGCCAAGCCTATGAACTGGCGGGATGCGGACGGGAAGATTCCTCTCTATTGGGAGCAGCATTTCCAGAAACTCGGCATCCCTGTGCCCGAGGGAGTTCCGGGCACCAATCCCACCGACCTGTCGCGCTCCCCGCTGCTGAGGAGGCGTTAGGCATTGGTTCTTGATAGGAGAGCTGAGAATGTGTTATTTTGAAAAAAGGCTGCTAATCAGGTTTTTGTTTTCCGTTCTTTCTCCTAAAAATTATAAAATAAACAATAACAGTTGCAAGCAATGCACCTGCGGCATCAAGCCACCAATATTCAAGACTTGGTTTCTTCTTTTCCGCAAAATAATCAGCAAAAAAGCCAACTGCCGTGAAAAGTATTAAGTATGCCAAAAATAACCCAATGTATTTGCACACAATTTTTGCCTTGCTTTGGGGAGGTCTATTGCTGTTGTTTTCCTTCATTCCTCTATTATTTTAATGTTGTGGATACACTAAAAGCAATCCAGGTTTTTTCTGATGCAAAAATAAAAAAAATCGGTAATATAAATATTTGTTATTTTTGCTCCCAAAAAAACTATGAAATCGGGATATGCCTATATCATGACCAACAAGCACCATAACGTGCTTTATACCGGCAGTACCGTTGACATTGTCAGACGTGTGGCGCAGCATAAAAGCCATTATTATAAAGGCTCGTTTTCAGATCGTTACAATTGCGAGTATTGCGTCTATTATGAGGAATTTCCCGACTACAATTCTGCAATCCATCGGGAGAACGAGATAAAGAATATGAGCAGGGGTGAGAAACTTGCACTTATCAACCAACGGAACCCTGAATGGAAGGAGTTGGTCACAGGAAACGGATTTTGCGAGAAACCTGAGCCTTGGACGGAACAGGTGAAGCGGGTTATGGAAGAATTGACGGGTCGTTCAGACAACATGAAATGAGGGTGCCGCCAACTGTTGCATTGTCGATATGTTGACATCGTTACACAAACAATCGGTTAAGTAGGAGATTCCGCTCAACACTGCGCGTTTCGCGGAATGGTGCCCCGCTTTGGAAAAAATAGGGAAAGATGGGCGGCGGAGAAAACCGAAGCGTTGTCAGACATCCCGTCTCCGCCGCCCATCTTTTCCCCTTGTCTTATTTGGTGGTCCGCACCATTCCGCCGCGAGCTTGGTGAGCGGCGGAATCTCCTTCCCGCCAGGGTCGCCTTTTTCTTTTGTCTTATTTGGTGGTCCGCACCATTCCGCCGCGAACGTGGTGAGCGGCGGAATCTCCTTCCCGCCAGGGTCGTCTTTTTCTTTTGTCTTATTCGGTGGTCCGCACCATTCCGCCGCGAGCTTGGTGAGCGGCGGAATCTCCTTCTCACAGTGTTCGTTTTTCCGTTTTTTTATATCTTTTGCCGCGTATAAATTTGTGTTTATGGATGACAGTGTTTCTGATCCCGAAAAGAAGGAGGTGCGGTGCTTCATCGCCGAGGACCCTGACCGTCCCAAAGGTCCCTCCATTCCCGAGGAGCGGAAGGAGCTCTACCGTCGTTTAGACCGCCTCATGGAGTTGAACGGCGGCAAGATATTCTCCGACAGGACTGTGATCATAATGGTCGTGATCATGTGGATCCTTGAGTTCCTTTTCGAATGTTAGCTCAGTACCAGTACGGTTTTATTCATTCATTATCATAACGCATGATTATCGGACATAAAACTCATTTGGAACAACTATCGTATAGTGTTCTAAACAATAGAGAATACACTAAAAATGAAGTACACTGGGTAGTAAATGGCAAACTCTATAAATACAATAGTCTTGGACTAATCCAAGACTAAGGAGACGTGACTTCGCGGGCCACTTTCAGTGCTCAACCCACGCTGCAAAAATACAAAAATTTTAATACAGTTTTAAAATAACTCATAATTCTCGGACATAAAACGCCGTCGGAGAATCCTGAGTGTCATCCTGAGCGTTGTTACCGCTATTGCCGCCGTCACGGGCGTCTTGCTCACAATCTTTCTGTAGAAGTTGACAAAACAGGATGCGGCGCATCTGGCATAAATCATCGTTGGAAGGTTTTTTCATAGCAATTAGTGTTTTGTATTGATTTTTTTGTATTTTTGCGGCGAAATAAAAAATCCCGTTGAGGATGTCCCTGGGGACGAATCAGGTCGGCTACCCTTAATGGGATTTTCTATATAAATTTTATGAAGTAAAAATGGATTTTACCATCCGTTTTAACATAACTCATAATTCTCGGACATAAAACGTGAGCCAGTTTTTTTCATAATTTTTTTATTGAAGCGGTCGTATTGGCCGCAAGCAGCGGAGCAGAAGCCGCAAAGGGATTCATCGCGTTCTTGGTGGTAGGTGTTGCAGAAAAATTTCATTTTTTTCGATTGTTGGTGTTTGGTATTATTTTTTTGTATTTTTGCGGTCTGAAACGGCTGACGGTCTCAGCGGAGGGTTTCCTTCCGTACGGACATTGGGTCGTTTCTTTTTTTATAACAATCTCATTGTATATGCTTTCAAGTTTTAACATAACTCATAATTCTCGGACATAAAACTGCGGCTGGCCGGTCTCCTTGAACTTTGCCCAGAAGAAAGCGTTCATCTGCTTGGTGACGGTGATGGTGCCGCCCTCGTTGTGGATGGCGGCGTATGGCTCGGAGGAGGAGAACTTGAGCCGGTTGCCAGTGATAACGCTTTCGATGGATTTCCGCAACTTGCCAGTTTTTTGTAAATGGGATGGCTCGCCGTCTCGTTTGTCGGGCCACGGCTCGTTGAAGAACCCGCCGCGCTGGAAATTGCTGTCGAACTCTTCGCCAAGGTCTTTCTGCAGGTCGCGGAGGATGGATGTGATCAGGTCGTCCATTGTTTTTGTATTTTTGCGGGGTGAAAATAGGATGCGGTATGATTAAAAAAATCGAGGACAAATTTGCATACGACAAGATGCTTGACTATATCCTGCGTCTGTTTGAAGAAAGGGGGATGGCCAATGAGAAATTCTATTCCCTAAATGCCCCTGATGGCAATGAGATAATTGCTTTTCTTGTGTCGGAGCATTATCTTGAGCAGGATAAATTGGGCATAAAGATAACCTATAAGGGTAGGATGCACCTCAAT
>JAFZKY010000053.1 GCA_017551725.1 Bacteroidales bacterium | reverse complement strand
ACAAAAAACTGGCAAGTTGCGGAAATCCATCGAAAGCGTTATCACTGGCAACCGGCTCAAGTTCTCCTCCTCCGAGCCATACGCCGCCATCCACAACGACGGCGGCACCATCACCGTCACCAAGCTAATGAACTCCCATTTGTTTTAACATAACTCATAATTCTCGGACATAAAACCTACGACCCGAACAGTGATTGGTGTAAAGCCTGCACATCAATAGGGAAATGTCTTGATAAGTTCGGCTCAATTGAACAAATCCGACAGAGGAGAAGAGAGATTAAGGAAGAAGCTAAAAAATTTGCGAATGCGGACTTCTTTAACGAAAAATTTGATAATAAAGTCACTATTTCTAACCGCAACATTAAAGAGTTGACAAACCAGCCCCACAAACATTACAATGAGAAAAATGAGGCTATTCTTAAGATAGATAAACTCTTCCACGATTCTGAATATTTAGGCGAACTTACAAAAGAACACCCTGATGATGATTTCACCTCGTTCCTCTTTGAGACAGAAATAGCCACTGAAAAATCGTGGATTATTGTTAGGAAGTATGATCGTGGGACTGATTACCTTATTTATTCCATATCTGATCAATCCGTAATGACCAGTTTTCTTAAAAAGAAAGAGGATCGTTAATTAGGCGCGGAACTGCAATCCGCGTTGCATCAACAATCCTCTTTCTTTAAGAGACTGCAAAAATACAAAAAAATATAATACCAAACACCCAAAGGAGAAAAAATATGGAAAAATGGGAAATTATACTCTTCGGAATATTACTCGGCTTATCGCTGGAAACCCTTGTCTTCACATTACTTAATCACGACGACTTTTGAATTATGGAAAAATATCCTATAGAATGGCCTTTTGTAACATATATACACCTAAAGCGAGTAAAGCCGACACGAAGCAGATGTATCCGGCTGCTTCGCAGATGGAGAACAGGGCTTGTCTGGGAACGTACACCCTTTGAGGAAGGCGGTTCTCTCGAAGAGTTTTTCCGGCTTCTTCGTTGTAAAGGCGCCTTTTGTTTTAACATAACTCATAATTCTCGGACATAAAACCTGTGCTGTGCAATTGGTTGTAATACAATTGTATATGTTTTTGTTGTCGCTAAAAAAATTCAATCATTTCGGGTATGGTCATTATTTTTTGAGCATTTTTTTTTCACCCTGTGGTTCGTGTGGTGGTAGGCGTATTCACTCTGCTTGTCCCCAATGAGGAAGATGCTTACATTGCTGTTGGTGACCATCCACCCCATTACCCTTTTCTTGTGCTTCATCGCATTGGTCAAAGTGGTGCTTTTTTAGTATCTTCGCCCCGTGATTCTGCCCGTTATGAAAAAGACCGCTTTGTTCCTGATTCTCTGCCTTCTGGGTGTGGCCATCCAGGCGCAGAAACATCCCCCGAAGGCGAAGCCCGCGGGGCCGCCCGCCCCTTACGGGCCCGTGCCCACGCCCGCACAGGTGCAATGGCAGCGGATGGAGATGAACATGTTCTGCCACTTCGGTCCCAATACCTTCACCGGTCTCGAGTGGGGCGAGGGCACGGAGCCCGAGGACATCTTCAATCCCACCGCCCTCGACTGCAACCAGTGGGTTTCTGTGGCGAAGAATGCTGGCTTTCAAGGAATTATCCTCACCGCCAAGCACCATGACGGCTTCTGCCTGTGGCCTAATCCCGCAAGCACGCACACCGTGCGCGAGAGCGCGTGGCGCAACGGCCAGGGCGATGTGCTCAAAGAGCTGTCGGAAGCGTGCGAAAGGGGAGGGGTGAAGTTCGGCATCTACATCTCCCCGTGGGATCGCAATGCGCCCACCTACGGCACGTCCGAATACAACAAGGTGTTTCTCAAGACGTTGCGCAGTGCCCATACACACTATGGTCCCATCTTCGAGCAGTGGTTCGACGGGGCCAACGGCGAAGGTCCGAACGGCAAACGGCAGGTCTATGACTGGAAGAAATTCAATGCGCAGACACTCAAGTTGCAGCCCAATGCGGTGATTTTCAGTGATGTGGGTCCCGGATGCCGCTGGGTGGGCAACGAGCAGGGCACCTGCGGGCGCACCTGCTGGTCGCGGCTCGATGTGGAGGGTCGCGAACCGGGCAAGAACGCTCCGTCGCAAGACACGCTCAATGCGGGCAACTACAACGGCGCCCGCTGGATTCCCGCCGAAACGGATGTCTCCATCCGCCCGGGCTGGTTCTGGCGCGCGAGCGAGCACCCAAAGTCCGTGCAGGAACTGCTTAGAATCTATTACAACAGCGTGGGCCGCAACTCCCTTTTGTTGCTCAACGTGCCGCCCGACAACCGCGGCCTCATCCCCGCCGAGGACTCGCTGCGCCTCATGGAATTTCGTGCCGCGCTGGACAGCATCTTCGCGCACGATTTGGTAATAGAAGCAGCGAATGGCGAAAGGTATTTTGGAATTTGTGCCTCAAACGTTCGCAATAGCGATCACAAATCTTGCTGTTGTTGGGATAATATTCCGGCTTATATGCGAGGACATGAAAACCATTGTTGGTCGTTTCACTATAGCCCGGTTTATCTGATTGGATACAACTACGACACTTGTTGGGCCACTGATGATACCGTGACCACCGCATGGGTGGAATTTAAGTTCGATGCCCCCAAGACCTTTAACTGTGTGTTGTTACAGGAATACATTCCGCTCGGACAGCGGGTGGAGAAATTTCACATTGAGGTGGAAGATGGGAATGGTAACTGGCGCACCATCGCCGAGGAGACCACCATCGGCTACAAACGCATTGTCTTAACGGAGACTGTCACTACATACAAAGTGCGCTTGGTCATCGACCAAAGTCGCGGCAGCATCGTCCTGAACCGCTTCGGGCTGTTTATGGATCGTTTTTTGGAAGATGAATGATTGGGGGATGCGTAACAATTAAGATTTGTGTGCCTTTTGTTTTTTCCGTTTGCGGACGGCCTCCTTGTACCGTTTTTGGCATCCTTTGATGTATTCGTCGGTGAATTTCGGGTTGCCGTACTTGGCCATGCGCCCCTGGATGACGCCGGCCTGGTGGTTCAGATATCCGGAGGGCCTTGCGGGGTTGCGTTTCAGCGGGGCGGGGTAGCAGGCGGTGATGAGGGCGGCCTGCCGCGCACTGAGATGCTTGGCGCTGCAATGGAAGTAGTGCTGCGCGGCGGCCTCGGCCCCGTAGATGCCCGGCCCCATCTCGATGACGTTGAGATAGACCTCCATGATGCGCTCCTTGCTCCAGAATGTCTCGATCAGGAAGGTGTAATAGGTCTCCAGCCCTTTCCGCACCCAGGAGCTCTTGGGCCAGCAGAACACATTCTTGGCCGTCTGCTGTGAGATGGTGCTGCCGCCGCGATGGCGCGTGCCGCTCTTGCGCTCCTGCATCACAATGTCCAGCGCGATGACGTCGAAACCGTTGTGCCCGAGGAAGTAGTTGTCCTCCGACGCGATGGCCGCCTTGTACATGTAGGGCGAAATCTCCTCGATGGGCTTCCATTTCTTCTCGATGGGATACCCGAACTGCACCTTACGGATGATCATCAAGGGCGTGACGGGCGGGTTTACCCATCGGAAAATGACGGTGAAGAAGATGCTCAACAGAAAGCACGTCAGGATGATAAGTCCTAAAATCCTCCAGAATCCACGTTTTTTAGATGCTTTAGCCATTGGAATAATTAGAATGTTTTTTACGGTCTGTCGTTTGATGAAACTGTTAAAAAAGACAGATGCTTTATGCCTGTTTTTTCAGGGCCGCAAAAATACAATATTTTATGTGTCTGCGTGTATTTGTAATTTGTGTACATTTGCGGCAATTCTAAATTCTTACATTATGTCATTGGAACAACGTATTAATGAGGACATCAAGGCTGCGATGCTGGCCCGTGAAAAAGACAAATTGAACGCCCTTCGGGCGGTGAAGTCCGCCATCCTGCTGGCCAAAACCCAGAAGGGCGCCGCCGAAGACCTGACCGAAGAGGGGGAAATCAAAATCCTGAAACAGCTGGTGAAACAGCGCCAGGACTCCGCCGAGATGTACAAGGCGCAGAACCGCGACGACCTCTACCAGGAGGAGAAATTCCAGTTGGACATCATCCAGACCTATCTCCCGCAGATGATATCGGAGGAGGAAATAGAAGCGACGTTGAAACAGATCATCGCCGACAACGGTTTCGCCGGCATGAAGGACATGGGCAAGGTGATGGGACAGGCTACCAAGGCTTTTGCAGGAAAAGCGGATAATAAAATGGTGTCCGACATCGTTAAACGACTGCTCTCGTAAGCGGTCTTGACACCCGTTTCTCGCAGGCAGAACAAATTTGGCACGGTTATGAAGTACTACATCATCGCAGGCGAACCCTCCGGCGACCTGCACGCCTCCAACCTGATGAAGGCCCTGAAAGCCCGCGACCCGCAGGCGGAATTCCGCTGCTGGGGCGGCGATCTCATGGAACAGGCCGGAGGCGACATCGTGAAGCATTACAAGGAGTTGGCCTACATGGGCTTCTGGGAGGTGTTTGTACATCTTAATACCATCCTGCGCAATATCCGCATCTGCCAGACCGACATTCTGCTCTATGAACCGGATGCGCTCATCCTTGTGGATTATCCTGGGTTCAATCTGCGCATCGCCGAGTTCGCAAAAGACAACGGCTTGAAAGTCTATTACTACATCTCGCCGCAGATCTGGGCATGGAAGAAGGGTAGAATCAAGAAGATACGCCGCTGCGTGGACGAGATGATGGTCATCCTCCCCTTTGAGGAGAAATTCTACGCCGACCACGGCATGAAGGTTCACTACGTGGGCCACCCGCTATTGGATGCCGTAAGTCGTGACTTGCGCGACAGCGAGGAGGTACGGGATTTCCGGGCTACCCAAGCTTTGGACGAGCGAGAAATTATTGCGCTGCTGCCCGGTAGCCGCAAGCAGGAAATCACAGCCATTCTTCCGCAGATGCTCAAGATGGTGCCCCTCTTCCCGCAGTACCAGTTTGTGCTATCGGTGGTGGACTGGCAACCCCGTTCTCTGTATGACAAGTACCTGAAAGATTGTCCGATACCGATTGCCGAAGGGAATGCCTACCCCTTGCTGGCCAACGCCAAGGCGGCCATCGTGGCGTCGGGCACGGCCACGCTGGAAACGGCCATGATAGGTACGCCCGAGGTGGTGTGCTACGCGGGCAGCGAACTGTCGTATATCATCGCCAAGCACCTCATCTCCGGCATCAGTTATATCTCGTTGGTCAACCTCATCATGGACAAGCCTGTTGTTGCAGAATTGATTCAGCATGAGTATAATACGGAGCATTTGTCGGCTGAGTTGCGGAAGATTACGGAAGATGAAAGACATATTGAGGCGATGAAAAACGATTATCGTCAACTCTATTCGCTGTTGGGCGATGGCTCTGCCTCGGCCAAGGCGGCGGATGTTATTATGCGGACACTATGAAGAAAATGATGTGGATGTCGGTGTTTGGACTGGCTGTCCTGTTGCTGGCGGCAAGTCCGATAGAGGCCCAGATAGATACGTCTGCGGCGGCTGCGGAATCCGTGCGCATAGACACGCTGCCTCCGATGGCCTCGGGCTATCAGTGGATTTCCTATCGCGGCAAGGCCGACATAACCGACACTGGCGGCACGCGCACCTGCAGCTACTTCATGGTCAACAGGATAGACAGCATCCTGTATTTGAATGTCCATGCCTACGGGGTGGAAATCATGCGCATGGTGTTCACGCCCGACAGCGTCATCTATGTCAACAAGCTGGGCTACAATTATTACAAGGGAACCTACGAACCGTTGCGGATTCTCATGGGCATACCCGTGAGTTTCAATATGTTGCAGGCGGCGTTCAACGGGGATACGGACAAATTGCCGAAACGGCAGAAACTGGCCTTCGAATACCATGATTTTGTAGCGGTGGACTCCACCCGCTCGTTTTTCACACAGTTGATATTCAAGGATCTGGATCATGTTTTGGAGATTCAGGCGGGGTTGAAATCCATCAAATTCGATGTGCCCGGACCAACAAGTATTCGGATCCCGGACAAATTCCAACCCATAAAATTGGGACGATAGCGGTGGAACTTTTACATGCGCAGTCGGTGAAGCGGTTGGCTTTGGAAATGGGCTTCAGCCGTTGCGGCATTGCCCAGGCCCATCCTTTGGATGAGGCGCGGCGGCGTTTTGAGGAGTCGCTGGTCGATGGCCGTCATGCTGGTATGCGCTTCCTGGAGCGTGACATCGCCAAGCGTTTCGACCCCAACGAATTGCTCCCGGGGTGCCAAAGTGTGATTGTGGCGTTGTGCAATTACCTGATTGACGATGTTCCCGCCAGCGACCGCTACCGAATGGCTCGCTATACATGGGTGGAGGATTACCATCGGGCCGTGGCGCAACGTCTTGAGCAGTTGGCCGGCATCATCATACCCGAGGAGGCGCATTATCGTGTCACGGTGGACAGCTCCTGCATCTCGGAAAAGAACTGGGCGGTGGAGGCAGGAGTGGCTTGTTTTGGCAAAAACGGGTTGGTCCACAACGAGGATGGTTCCTATTTCGTCATGGGCACCATTTTGACCGATTGTGCGGCTGATTTTTACGATTCTTTCCGAAAATCGGACTGCGGTGAGTGCCGTTTATGCCAGGATAAGTGCCCGGCAAAGGCCTTGGAGACCCCTTTCCGTGTGGATGCCAGACGCTGTTTTGCCTACCATACAGTGGAGAATAAAAATCCTGATAATGAAATACTTGCAGGAAGTCCGTTTGTCTTTGGCTGCGATGTTTGTCAGGAGGTTTGTCCTAAAAATAAAAAAATACATCCGGCATTGACGAATGTATTGAAAAGTTCATTATTTTTGCAGCTCCAAAATCAGGAGATGGAAGACCTCTCTGAAGAGGATTTCAAGCACTATTTTGGAGACACTTCCATAGCGAGAAGGAAATACCAGCGTTTTCATCACGCGATTGAAGTGAAAAAGCAGACAATCAAGAATAACGAATCAACTTGATGGAGAAGACGGATATCCTATCGTATGCTGAAAAGGTTCTGCTGGAAGAATCGGAAGCAGTGAGCAATTTGCGGCGGTATTTGGATGATGATTTCGTCAAAAGCGTGGAGGAGATTCTACATTCGAAAGGTCGGCTGGTTGTGACGGGAATTGGCAAGAGCGCCATCATTGGCCAGAAAATTGTCGCCACACTGAACTCCACTGGCACTCCCGCTGCGTTCATGCACGCAGCGGATGCCATACACGGAGATCTGGGCATCATCCAGCCCGACGACATCGTTCTTTGCATATCCAAGAGCGGCAACACACCTGAGATAGCCTTGTTGACGCCCTTTCTGAAGAAAAATGGCAACATCCTGATTGCAATGGTTGGCAATCTGGAGTCCGTGCTCGCAAGAGAAGCACATTACGTGCTCAACTGCTCGGTCGAGCGTGAGGCCAGCCCCAACAATCTGGCTCCGACCTGCAGTTCCACGGCACAGCTGGCAATGGGCGACGCGCTCGCCTCCACGCTGATCAAGCTGCGCGGCTTCTCATCCGAGGATTTCGCCCGTCTCCACCCCGGTGGTGTTCTGGGCAAGCGGCTCCTGATGACGGTCAAGGACCTCTACAAGTTCAATGACGTGCCGATGGTTCAACCCAATGCCCCCATGCAGGAGGTGATTCTCGAAATCTCCGGAAAATGCCTTGGCGTAACCGCCGTGGTGTCGGACGGACATGTGGTGGGTGCCATCACCGACGGCGACCTCCGGCGAATGCTCCAGAGAACTCCGGACTACACAAGCCTCACCGCTCAGGATGTCATGACCAAAGAGCCCAAAACCATCCCCGAAAACGCGCTGATCGTGGATGCTTTGGAACTCATGAAGAAAAAAAATATCACAAACCTCTTTGTGGTGGACAATAATAACCGCTATATGGGCGTTATCCATATCCACGACATCATCAAAGAGGGTGTTATCTGACCTTGCCCGGATGGCGGAATTGGTAGACGCGTACGTTTCAGGTGCGTATATCGAAAGGTGTGCAGGTTCAAGTCCTGTTCCGGGCACAAAGGGGATTCCAAGCGGAGTCCCCTTTTTTTTGTCTTCTTATATATTTATATTGGATTTTTTAGTATTTTTGCTAGTTTCCTTAAAAGTTTCATGGAAACGTGAGTTGATTGTGTAAATTATTAATAATAAACCAAATAGCAATGAAAAAGATTACCTGTTTTTAGTTCTTTTGATGTCTGTTTTCTTTTTGCAGGCACAAAATGTTGCAAAAATCGGCACGACCACGTATCCGAGCCTGCAGGCTGCCGTGGATGATGCCTACAGCATGACAGGTGCTGTGACCATCGAGTTGCTGAAGAACACCACGGAAAATGTGATTGTATGCCAGCAGAAGGGACTTGAACTTACTATTGACGGGAAAGACAGCACCTTGACGGGTCAGATCATAGTAAACGGCATCAATGTTACCACTACGGGTGGCGGGGACATATCAGCATCCTCTTTGAATATCAACAATTTGAACTTTGAATATTCCGCAAGTATGCTGACGTCTTATTTTGTGGATGTTCCGTCAAATCCCACTACAGCAGCATGGCATAGTTGCAATCCATCATATACGGGCAAATACAATGATGCCCATAACGTGACGGTGAGCAATTGTACATTTGATGGTGGTGGAAGTTCCAACGGGGTTGCCGCCGTCCATGTGGCATCAAACACCAATAATGTGAGGAATATTACCGTGGACAATTGCACGGTGGCCAACGCCCATAGCCTCCTTCAGATCCAAGGTGGAACGAATGGTGTTACGGTCACGAATTGCAAAGGGACCAGCGATGTTCATAATGGAATCAATATTACGGGCGGTTCTTCAAATTTTGTCATTGCAAATGACACGCTTACGGTGGATGGATATGGTATTCGCATCAGAAATGTGTCCACTCATGCTGCAACTTGTACGATGTCTGACAACTTGATTAATGCCCCCGCTGAAGGATTGGTTTTCTCCGGCAATACAAACGCTGGCGATACTATCTATATCACGAGTGGAACATACATCGGGCCTATTGCCGACAGTGACAATCCCACAAATCTTTATCTCACGGGCGGTACGTACACCGAGCCTTATACCTATGTGCAGAACTTCTGCGCGCCGAATTACATCGCCTATGACGCGGACCCCGAATCGGGCTACTGCACCGTGCGCAAGAACCGACCGGTTATGAGGATGGATTCCACCGACGTGATTTGCTTTGGCGAAAACAACGGTACAGACACTGTGAGAATCCAAGGTGGTGTTGCTCCTTTCCAATTGGTGTTGTCCAGCAGCGTTTTGGATAAAAATGATACCGTGAACATTACGGATAGACTCCACATCTACACGAATCTTAAACCGGGTTCTTACCTGGTGGAGTTGACAGATGCCGAGGGCGAGACCGCGACGGGTACGTTTACGATCAAACAACCTGACAGCGAATTGGAGATTACCGCGTTGAATGTGCCGGTGCGTCCTTGTCCGTTGATGGGCTCTGGTAATTATACTGTAAGTGTGGAGGCTCAAGGCGGCAATACGGGTCCCTATTCCTATATTTGGGGCGATGCTGCCACAGATGTGAATTCCGATGCCACCACAGTCGTGTCCGGCACCGATGATCGCGACAGTACATATACGGTTTCGGTGACCGTGAAGGATAGCAAGAATTGTCCTGCTACTGCTACCGAAACCTTTACGGTCAGCGCGGTCATTGCCAACGATGGCACCATCCACAGCAACTCTAAACTGACCATCGACACGATTCGTCAGGGTATCTATACCGATTGCGACACTATCATCCGGGATTACGGCACTCCTGTGTTCACCACTACTATTCCTGAAGGCTATCCCGAGGATCGTCTGATTATTGTCAACGACATTGCTACCAGCCATCCCGACAGCGTGTTCTATCTGGGCGAGAACAAGATTATATGGACTGCCACCGACACATGTGGCCATTCTATTTCGGGCGAACAGGTGGTGATAATTTTCCATTACCCATGTCCTGACGTGACAGTGGAAGGCAAGACCTATTCGTCCGTGCGCATCGGTTGTGACTGCTGGATGTCCGAGAACCTCCAAGTCACGAAATACAGTGATGGCAGAGATATCAACAATGTGATGACGTACGTGTCGGAAACGCAACCTGACGCAACAGAAAATGCTAATCGTTACGGTTATCTGTATGATTGGAACGCTGCCATGGATGCTGAAAACGGCGTTACCGTTGATGCCAATGGAAATGTGCAGGGTGTTTGTCCTACGGGTTGGCATTTGCCAACGCCGGAGGCTTTCATGAACATTGCCGGCAGCAATACATCAACCAATATGTCAGACCTGCGCTACAATGATTACTGGCTTGACGGCGGTGGTAACAACAGCACAGGATTCTCTCTGTTGCCTGGAGGATACTACAATGATAACACTCTCCGTTATGAGAATATTCTCGGTAATGCTTACCTGTGGAGTGTAAACACAACCAATGTAAACGAGCCCAAAGTGTTCTGGGCTGACTGTCATTGCTATATGTGGCAGGTTAATGATGCCACGACCAACACGGGATGCAGTGTGAGGTGTATCAAAGATTAAAGTGATGTGATTCGGCATCATCATAAAGAAAGGGGATTCCAAACGGAGTCCCCTTTTTCGTTTTGAAAAAATGTATATTTTTGCCGCCTTGATACTTCCGGCAAGGCCGGATTCAGAAAACCGTCGTATATGAAACTGTATGTGATTCCAACCCCTATCGGAAATCTGGACGATATAACCCTCCGGGCCATCAAGGTGCTCCAGTCGGTGGATTTCATCCTGTGCGAGGACACCCGCACCACCCGCAATCTGCTCCGCCATTTTGAAATCGACAAACGCTGTGTCGCATACCATATTTTCAATGAGCATGAGCGGCTTTCTTCCATCATACGGGAGATTCAGGCTTGCGAGTCCGTGGGCTTGGTGAGCGACGCGGGCACGCCGGGCATCTCCGATCCCGGGTTCCTGCTCGTGCGCGAGTGTGTGGCCCAGGGCATTGAGGTGGAGTGCCTGCCGGGTGCCACCGCCTTCGTGCCCGCGCTTGTGCAATCGGCACTGCCGTGCAGCAGCTTCTATTTCTACGGCTTCCTGCCGCATAAGAAAGGCAAGGAAACCCTGCTGAAACGCGTGGCCGAGATGGAGGAAACGGTGGTTTTTTACGAGTCACCGCATCGGCTGCTGAAATCATTGGAGAAAATGGTGGAAATCATGGGCCCAGACCGTCAGATTTCCATATCAAAGGAGATTTCCAAAATATATGCCCATACATTTCGGGGCACTGTGGCCGAGGCATTGGAGTTCTTCGGGAAATCGGAGGTGAAAGGCGAATTTGTGCTAGTGCTGTCCGGTAAAAACGGATGACAGTTTTTTGTCAGGACGTGTTTTCCTTTTTGTGGTTTTTTGTATTTTTGCACCGTTTTTTAATATTTAAATACAAATAGTTATGAGTCAAATAGTTAAGATACTTGCAAGAGAGATTTTGGATTCTCGCGGTAATCCTACCGTCGAGGTGGATCTTTATACAGCTGCCGGCGCCATGGGGCGTGCGGCGGTTCCGTCGGGTGCCTCTACGGGTGTGCATGAGGCGGTGGAGTTGCGTGACGGCGACCCGGACCGTTTCCTGAAGAAAGGCGTGCTCAAGGCTGTGCAGAATGTCAACAAGACTCTTGCCGAACAGATTGAGGGCATGGAAGTCAGCGACCAGGCGGAGATTGACGCCCGCATGATTGAGATTGACGGTACGGAGAACAAGGGCGCGTTGGGCGCGAATGCCATTTTGGGCGTTTCCCTGGCTGCAGCTAAGGCCGCTGCCCAGGAAACGGGTCAAGAACTGTACCGCTATGTGGGCGGCAGCAATGCTTCTGTGCTTCCCGTGCCGATGATGAACATCCTTAACGGTGGTTCCCATGCCGACAACAGCGTGGACTTCCAGGAGTTCATGATCATGCCGGTGGGCGCCCCCACCTTCCGCGAGGCCGTGCGTATGGGAGCCGAGGTGTTCCACAATCTGAAACTCGTCTTGAAATCCCAAGGCTACTCCACAAACGTGGGCGATGAGGGCGGTTTCGCTCCGAACCTCAAATCCAACGACGAAGCCATCGAACTGATTCTCAAGGCTGTTGGACAAGCTGGCTACAAGCCGGGTGAGGATATCTGCATCGCTTTGGATCCGGCTGCTTCGGAATTTTATGATGAAGAGAAGAAGATTTATAAGCTGAAATGGTCCACCGGCGACGAGCTCACCTCTTCGCAGATGGTTGATTTCTGGAAACAATGGACCGACAAATATCCGATTATCTCAATTGAGGATGGTCTGGCACAGGACGACTGGGATGGTTGGAAACTGCTGACGGACACCATCGGCCATAAGACGCAGTTGGTGGGTGATGACTTGTTTGTCACCAATTCGAAGCGTTTGGAGATGGGGCTTGAGCAGGGCGTTGCCAACTCCATCTTGGTCAAGGTGAACCAGATAGGCACGTTGACGGAAACCATCAACGCCGTCACGCTGGCCCAGCGCAATGCCTATACGGCTGTCATGTCGCACCGCTCCGGCGAGACCGAGGACACGACGATTGCGGATTTGGCGGTTGCCTTGGGCACGGGCCAAATCAAGACCGGCTCCACCAGCCGCACCGACCGTATCTGCAAATACAATCAGCTGATGCGTATCGAGGAGATGCTGGGTGGACAAGGCTATTATCCGGGCCGGGATTTCCCGTTCAGAGGATAATCCTTGCGAACCGAAGGGTATAAAACGAGGGATGGACCGAATGGCCCATCCCTCGTTTTATATGCTATTGTGAGATAAAAAAAACGGGTTACATGACAAATTTGAAGCCGATGCCGTGGACGTTGATAATCTGGATAGCAGGCTCGCTTTTGAAGTATTTGCGCAGCTTGGTGATATAGACGTCCATGTTGCGGGCGTTGTAGTAGCTGTCGTCGCCCCAGATTTTCTTCAGCGCATAGCCACGTTCCAGCACGTCGTTTTTCTTCTCGAGCAGCATGGTGAGCAGCTCGGCTTCGCGGGTGGTGATTTTTGTCTCCTCCCCGTTGATGGTAAGCGTCTGGCGCTTTTTGTTGAAGGTGATGCTGCCAAGCTCGATGATGGCATCTTCCTCTTTCTCCGGGGTGGTGCGGCGGAGCAGGGCTTGGATGCGCGCCAGCAGCACGTCAATGGCGAACGGCTTCGTGATGTAGTCGTCGCCTCCGATGGATAACCCTTTGATCATATCTTCCTGCAAGTTTTTGGCTGTCAGGAAGATGATAGGAATTCGTTTGTCCACTTTGCGGATTTCCTGCGCCAACGTGAAACCGTCCATCAGGGGCATCATCACATCAATGATGCAGATGTCGTAGGAGCCGGTGCAGAATTTTTCGTAGGCACTCTCCCCGTTGTTGGCATGGTCGATTTCAAATCCCTTTTTTGTGAGATAGGTGGTGAGAACTTTTCCCAAGTTCACATCATCCTCGGCAAATAATACGTGTACGGTTTCCATATTATAATAGTTATGAAATTAAAAACGTTTAAGACTGCATAATGTTGCATCGGTTTAAAAATAATTTTTAAGAATGGTTGGAATAACGTATTGATTTGTTTTTTGACTACTTTTGTCGCCGAATTTTAGATGGTATGCGAATAGAACCCTCCTTTTTCCTCCAATCGGATGTGCTAACCGTTGCCCGCAACCTTTTGGGCAAACATGTCTTTACCCTCAAGGAGGGTCAGTTGACCGGCGGCATCATCGTGGAAGTGGAAGCCTATAAGGGCATTGCCGACAAGGCCTCCCACGCCTACGGCGGGCGGCGCACACGCCGCAACGAGATGATGTACCACGAAGGCGGAGTCATCTACATGTATCTCTGTTATGGCATCCACTCCATGTTGAATATTGTCACCAATGTGGAAGATGTTCCCGACGCTATCCTGATTCGTGGTATTGTGCCCACCCATGGGGAGGAGCTGATGCTGCAACGGACGGGCAAAACACGGATGACCAGCGGTATCGGCATCGGCCCGGGCAAGGTGAGCAAGCTGCTGGGCCTCACCGTGGCCGACAACGGTCTCTCGCTGCAGTCGGATGTTGTGTGGATAGAGGATAGGGGAGTGCTGGTGCCGGACAACGCGGTGCATGTCACTCCGCGCATCGGGGTGGATTATGCCGGCGAGGATGCCCTGCTGCCGTACCGTTTCTGTATGGATTTGTCCGACTGTAAATAAAATCCCCGTCAGGGGATGCATATCTGTAGCAAGGGGTTACGATGTGTGCCCCAAAAATCCCCGATAGGGGATTCATAAAACGATATGGTCGGCAGCGGTGCATTGATGGGTGTTTTTGATGAGGCGAAGATATGAAAAAAATATTAAACAACCAAGCTGCAGTTTCAATAGTTAATTATAGTTGCTGGTATCAAGTATGGGGTACATAAGCCAACGATCATAAAGCCTGTATCTTTTTTGAGCACTTGAAATATTACCTCTTTCTGATGTAAACAAATCATCCATTCTGTTTTGATAAGAATTGTATCGCCTTCAGCATACAAGATATTGATTTTTTTAGGTGATAATGGTTCCATCGTCTCTTCACAAAACAAGTGTTCCAATTCGCAAAAGTTATAAATTGTTTGCATCAAAGTACTTGTATCATATTTCTGTTGTCCATACTTTAGGTAATACCATTTAGTGACAATCCTTGATCCATTTTTTGATGATGTTGTATATCTCTTGCCGATTTGGTATTTGTTAAATTGATCTGATAAGCACGAAAAGTCTGCATAGTTCCATACCGAATCTTTTTTATTCGCAAGAGATAACATAAAAGAAGATAGGGCTGAAGCGAGTCCCAATGTGTCTAATGTCAAATCATCCGTGAACGGATTATCATTGAAAAATAGTCCCGATATGTTTGGAGAGAGATACAATGGAACAATGGGGTCTTCTATAGGAATGCATAAAACACTATCGTATAACAATACATTAAGCGTTTGAGGGTAATGAAAAGAAGCGGCATATTCATTTGAATTATCAAAATAAGATCGGACTGCTAAAGTGTAAGTTTTATTGGTCTTTAATGGGGTACAACTCTCCATGTTGACGGAAGGGCTTTTGGTAGATAATATGGTGATTTTGGTTTTATGAGATTTCTGAATAGCAAAACCTCTCAACAAATATCCACCTGGAATCTTTATCGCTCTTACAAATTTCACCTTATAAATTCTATTATCAGTTAGAGAATCTGAATGACTCAGGTGCAATTTTCCATTCGTTTTGATGTGTTGGGGATACAATAATCCTTCTGTATGCGCCGACAAACATGTCAAACTCAAGAGCAAAGATAAGAAAAGCCGACATTTCTGAATCACAATTGACATTTTCATCGTGCGAAAATTTTGTTGAAAATATATCGTGCAGAAGGACTCTTATAATTCAGTTTTTGAGATGGGGACATTTCGTTTGGTGCCAGTGATGCATTATTGTGGGCTTGTAAATATTTTTTATAATCCCGTGGATAGTCTGCTGTCCATAAATCTACAACATTAATTTTGAATTGCATGTTATTCAAACCTGTGGTTTCTGGAGGTTCCACTGGATGAAGAGATGCCTCCCTTATATTATGTCTTGTAGATATAGCTATTTCTCCTGCCATATATCCTTCTGTTGCTTCATGAATCATGCCTGATCCTGTTGGAGCATTATTTTCTTTCTCCAATTTTTGCATTGCTTGCACATTGACAGAATTTACAGAAACAGCAGTCCCATTTTTTTTATTATATGTGGTTCCCATGTAACTTCCTGCATTTCCTTTATCACCACATAAAACAATAGCGCACACAGATTTACTGTTAATTGCTTTTAACAACAGCTCGTCTGCTTCGGAAATGGCTTCTCCTTCAGCTGTGATTTTTCCGAATCTTCCCATTGTTAATTTTAGATTGGTACCCTGCTGCATATTATGAAAAGCTGTTTTTGCATGCTTGCCAATCAGAAGCACGTCTTCCCCGTTCGGGTCCACCAGCTTCACCGGGTTGTCCGCGCAATACACATACGGGCTCAACGAGGGATATTTCCCACTCATCGGATCGACGCTCAGCCAGATGCTCAAATCGGAACTGTAATACCTTGAGCCGAAGTAGCTTAGGCCGGTTTCGGAGTCCTTTTCTTTCGCGGAGAAGGTGAAAATCCAGCGGACAGGGGTCAGGGGACAGGGATCAGCAGGTGGGTGGGCCAATGAGATGCAGGCCGTAGGTCTGCAGGGCTCGGTAGCAACGGCGGCACACGGGCACACACGCACGCCGTAGGTGTGCGGGCATTTGGTGCGCGTCTGCGAGATCAACGGGCAATATGTGAGGGTAGCGGGCATAGGGTTTTTGATGGGGGCGAAGATACAAAATTTACCGAGTTAAGTTGCTTTCCGACATTTGGGAAGTGTTATAGATGGAGACACCAGACAAGGAGAGGTGTCACATAATACTATTTCCCAGAAATATCTTTCCAGCGTATTTTCTTTTCACGGAATCTGTCAGACATCTTTTTGTACTTCTTCCCGTTAAACATTATAGTCCTACTGTTAATTCTGCGCACCTTTTGATTT
>JAFZKY010000052.1 GCA_017551725.1 Bacteroidales bacterium | reverse complement strand
TTGTTTTTTCATAGGGCGTTGGATTTATTGTTTATTTGTTTAATTGTTGATTTGTTGGACTGAGGAACTGAGACGTTAAGATGGAAAGACGTTGTGTTTTGGTAGTTCAAATGCGACAAAGATATATATTTTTTTATAAAAAGCGCTTTTTTCAAAGTGCGGGTACCCGCACTTTCGTCAAATAATTGAAAAATTTCACCCCATATATCGCATTTTTACCCCGTATATCGCATTTTCACCCCAGAAGAATGAGGGTACCTTCACTTTCGTCAAATAATTGAAAAAAACAAAAAAATCAGCCTGGAAAATGTCGGAATTTTTCGGAGGAAAATCTTTACACCTCTTCGCATGCGTCCGCCTTTCGCGGCGGGCACACCTCTCCTCCGTGGCACACACCTGCCGCGCCGCGACATTGCGTGCGCAGGCCTCCTTTCTACCAGGCTTTTGCCCCTAAACGGGGCCTTGAATTACGAACTTTGGCCGTTGGATATTGAACCTTGAACAATTAATAATTAATAGTGAATAGTTAATAGCTTTCACTATTAACTATTCACTATTAACTATTCACTAATTCCTGTCCCCTTCTTACTTCTTCACAAAACTCTTTATCACCACGCCCTTCTCGGTGCTGATGCGCACGAAGTACATGCCTGAAGCAAGCTCCCGCACATCAAGTTCTATCGTATTAGCATCTACTTCAACGGTCTTCAGCAACTTGCCATACA
This sequence comes from Bacteroidales bacterium, assembly GCA_017551725.1. Lineage (GTDB taxonomy): Bacteria > Bacteroidota > Bacteroidia > Bacteroidales > WCHB1-69 > F23-D06. The sequence continues at coordinate 75,388 of JAFZKY010000052.1, read as the reverse complement.
CATCGTAAACTTGAACATTGTTAATTATTAATTGTTCATTATTAATTATAAACCGTCCACTGTTCGGGTTCGGGTAGAGACTGATGGACTGCTCGTAGTCGGCGATGCCGTCGCCAGCGGTACGGAAGCTGATCGTGTTGGACGGGTCGCTGGTTCCCTCGGTACAGTTGGCCACCACATACGCAGAGTAGTTGGTTTGCTGCTCCAATCCTGTAAGCGTGAACGGATGACTGGATGCAGTCATAGTGGACCATACTGAGACACCATCCGCCTTGTAGTTAATCGTCCAATTGGAGACATTGCTGCCCGTCTGTGCCCAATCCAGTTTCACGCTGGTCTTCGTAATATCCGTTGCCGTCAGACCCGTGGGAGTGTTACATGGATCGGGTGTAGGAGGTGTAGGAGGCGTGGGAGGTGCCGCATTGCAATCCGTGGTCGTGGTGATCAGGAGATTGGAGGTTATCATGCTCATATCCGACTGGCTGTAAATCACATTCCCCACTCTATCCAAAACAGTCACGCTGACCTCTTCATCATAATCGCCCTCCACCCAGGTCAGGGTTGTGGACATGTTGTCGCAGAGCATCACGCGGATAGTGTCCACGCTGGGAGTGCTGCCGTGATCAAGAGCCTCCACGTTGGTTACAGTAGTACCGTTTTGCTTTACAATAATGTAGCCACCGTTCCAGCCATCACCATATCCGTCATAGCATACGAAGCGGTACTCGCACTGGTCGCTGGCCTGGCACATCGCTGTGGAAGCCGTCACCGGCCCGACCCACACGCTGTTGCCATCGCTACCACAATCCGACTGAACGTAGAAATCATATTCGGTGGCAAGGGTGAGGTTGTTCACCGTAAACGTTGAGGTGCTGGCAGGGATAATGTTTCCACCCGAGCCGGGTGAATCCGGATTAAATCCATGCGGGCCATACGCCACGTTCCAAGCCGTTTCGTTATCAATAGTTTCCCATTTCAACGTGACAGAATTGTCTGTAGATGACAAGTAGGTGAAGTTGACAGGATACAGACAGGCAGGCTTCACCTCCAAGACGAGATTATCAACGTAACCGCTATTGTATGTCACTGTCGTGAACTGAGGTGCCATCAACGCAATATGGCCACCCGCAAAATTGGTGTTCAGGAAGAGCACACTATAATGATTATATGTTATATCCGTAATTGTCACCGTATCTACCGGCACAAACGTAGAAGCGTCGGTGACATCCGACATCACACCCACCACCAAGTTGAAAGAAGCATACGAAGAAGAGTATTTGCGGGCATCGAAGGAAAGCATCAGATTATAAATAGGATACAATGTGGAATCAAACGCAGGCATAATGGCGTACTGGTCGCTCATCGTCGAGGCCGTATAGGTGTAGAAACGGATGCTGTTGGGTGAACTCTGCGCAAGCGAACTGCTGTTATAGACGATAGGATAGGCACGATACGAACTGTTGCTGCCAATATTCAGATTGGTCCAGCAATCAGGCAGGTTGTTGATTCCGGTACCAGAAGTGGTGCCCGGAATGCTGTCAAAGTTTTGACTATAAGGCAACGTGTTGATTGGATCGCAAAGCGTGGAGAAAGAAATCTTCACCGCATTGCTATAATAGCCGTCATCACAGGAGGCAAAAACATACACATCATACGCAGTGTTCGACAACAGGCCCTGCAGGTCAAGATGGTTGGTGTAGATGTCAACCGGTGTTTCCTGGGTGAGGTCCACCGAGTCGGCCAATCCATAAACGTAGGCCCAAACCTGCTCGACATCGCCAGCCTGCCAAGTGATGGTTGCCTCCGAGTTAGAAATTCCGGAAACTTCGATGTTACGCACATGTGCACAATGAGGCAGGTAGTCAATGCGAATGTCATCCAAATACATATAATCGGTAACCCATTGCGGAACACGGAAAGCCAAATAACGACCTGTACCTGTATAGTTCTCAGTAGTAAACTCATACAATTCCCAATCCGATACATTAGCCGGACTGAACCGTCCGATAGGCTCGAAGGTGGAGATGTCATTCGGGTTACTCATCATACCATATTCTATAAAGTAGTTGGCGGAAGTTTTATAGGCATAAAATTGGACAAAGAGGCTGTCCAAAGGAATATTGTCGGCCAATCTTGGTGCTGCCGCGTATGAATAGTAGGCTGAAGTACCATAGAAATAGAGAGAATATGGAGCCGATTGACTGTAACTGCTGGACGGATATGGATAAGCCGTACTGGAGTTGGTGCCTTTCGTCCAGCACGGGACCGTATGGGTAGAGCCGGAGCCGGTGGCATGGCTGAAATTCTCCTCATAAGGCAGGGAAGTAATCATACAGATGGTGTGTGCCGTGACGACAGCCCAGTTGCTGGTGTCCGTGCCGGAGCAGAATGAACGCATACGGATATAATACATCATGTCGGAGGTGAGTCCCGTAAGCTGAATGGGAGAAGTGGTCACCTGTCCCATCGAAGTCCATGCTGTGTCGGTTTCCGATTTATACTCGAATTCCCAAGTGTCTTCTGATGAGCCAGGAACCCAAGCTACCGTAGCGGCTACATCACTGATATCGGTCACAAACACATTCGGGGCAATACATGAAGCCAAACTGTCACACGGCGAACCGAATTTCACATTGTTGCGGTTCCCATTGGTATAACTGCTGCTGGCACCGGCAGATGTCGGGTTGTTCGGATCGGGATTGGCACTGTCGCTATAATAATACAGGGAACGGTACGCGCCAGCACTATGTACATGGAACGTATAAGTATTGCTATTGTATGAACCGGAATTATCGTCCACCGCAAGCACCAAATTATCCGTGCCGTTGTAATGGAAAATGCTGTCCAGCACGAAGGTGTTCCATCCTTGTTGACAGTTCAGGCTGCCGCTATAGACCAGCTGCAGGTTGGCCAGTGGCACATAGTTGCTGGTAGAGGTGAAGGCGCTCTGCGTGGTGTGTCCCAAGTAGATGTTCACATTCGTCTTGGCCGTCATAGAGGTGGTGTAGGCATAATCAAAGGAGACACTGGTGATGTCGTGCGGACCACCCATTTCGGAGGCTAAGTAGATTTGCTGGGTATAAGAATAATTGTAATAATTGTTGAGCGGGAACAAGTAGTTGGTTGTCGTTCCGGAACCCACAGCTGTTTCACCGCCGGCCAGACAGCCAGTTGTGAACGTTTCTATGAGCGTGTCCGTTGAGCCGTCAACACAATCCGAATAGACATATACCGTATAGTTTGTTTCCGGCGACAGTCCTGTAAGCATGGTCTGTGTACCCGTTATCACACTGAATTGCAAGTTGCCAGTACCTGTCTCTTCATATTCCAGTACATAGTCAGTTACGCCGTAGGGTGCGGCCTGCCAGCTCAACATCGCCGAAGCGCCGGCAATGGAGGATACGGTCAAAGCGGAAGGACTGGAACAGCCTACCATCTCGCCCACCCTCACATCATCTATATACAGGTAAGAAGTACTTCCGCCCGTGGGCACCATGAAGGCCAAATACAAAGGATTAGCCGCCACATTCGTCAATGGAATCATGAAAGAGTACCAGCTTGACAAATTGACATAGTCACTCGGATATATCGATTTCAGGATGGTAAAGGTGCTAATATCATTGGGATTCGTCATATAGCCTACATCCACACGTCCGTAGGCGGCAGAGGTCTTCATGGCCTTGAACGACAAGGCTACAGGGCTGGTGGCCTGCGACAGATCCAATGGAGGCATAACCGCCGTGTTGTAGGTGATGGAAGTAGTGTAGAAATAAAGGGCGTTGGTGGAATCCGGGGCCATCTTTATGTATGGGTAGGTTCCGTTGCTGGTGATTTTGTTCCAACATTCGGGGAAGGCCATCGTGCCAGTGCCTGCGTTCTCAAAATCCTCCTCGTATGGCAACACATCGGACGTGACACAAGGCGTTTTGAACGAGCGCTGCACCCAAGAGCTGTATCCGTCAATGCCACAGTTGGCCCGCAAATAGATTCTATAACCCGTTTTTTCCGACAAGTTGGTGAATGTATAGAACGTGTCCGTCACCGTTATCGGGGACACATTGTTGAAATCATCGGAATCGGACACCAGTACCAGATCAAAATCGTTGCCGCCCGCGTGGGGAGTCCAACTGACTGTGACCGTGCTGCTAGTCAGGTCGGAAAGGAGAAGATGTGTGGGCATGAAGCAGGTAATCGGATCTCCGATCATGAAGCGGATGTTGTCCCGAATACTTCCCAGCGTACCTGAAGGCAGAGCCGTCGTCAAGTCGTACGGACCCGTGTCGCGGTACGAGTACAGCGTCTTCGACGACATGCTGTGCACGTTGAAGTAAGCGCCGCTCGAATTCCTCACGCCGGTTTCATCCTGCACGGCCACCACAATATTGCTGATACCATCCCATTCAAACGGTGTGGTCAGCGGGATGTTCACCCAATTGTTGATGGCATACTGGGTGCTGAAATAAATGGGACCCTCATACACCAGCACCAGATCGTCTAAACCGATCCAGTCGGTGTTGGAGGCAAACGTGTTCTTCTCGGTGTTGCCCATATAGACTTTCAGATTCCGGGTGACGGGATTGGCATTGATGTATTGGAACGAGATACAAGGAATATAGCCGTTAACGGCGCTGATCTCGGAAGCTGTGTATATCTGTTGGGTGTAGGAATAAAAATAATACGGGTAAGTCGGGACATACGAGGTGGTCGAAGTTCCGGTTCCCACCACAAGGCTGTCAGAACAGTTCACACAAGGGTTGTCTGTCATCGTCACGGTTTTGGTAATGGCCGACGATTCGCAACCGTTGGTATAAAGGGCCGTCACATCATACGTGTACGTACCATTGACGTACAAAGTATCCATATAGTTCGGGGCGGGTATCGGGGTAGGTGTCTGCAATGCCTGGTTACGGTAAAGTTTGTAGCCTCTCAGCACATGATCGGGGTCTTTCAGCACACCTTCTATCAACCAGTTGTATCCGGGAACACCCACATTGCCCAACCGGCCATATCCCCAATTCCCATTTGAGTTTCTCATGGCGATAATATCCGCTTTGAACGGGACCACCGTGTTGTTGCTGGCTCCCAGCGGGTGGCCCGTGGTCGTATTACAACGGATAGCTATCCACAACTCCTCCGAAGGATCAACAGAAATCACAGAATCCAACATCACCGTATTCACCACATTGAGGGTCAGGGGTACTGTCACTTGCTGGTTGAGAACCAGAGTCCCGAGATTAAGGATGGTGTCCGACGGATTAAAAGTCATGGAGCCACCTTTGTAAACCTCAATGTAATAAGTACACACAGTCTGTAGTTCACCCGGAACGAAACTTACAGCCGCCAGCATACGACCGCCTAAGCCTGCCAGGTCGGCAGTGTCGAAGCGCGCAAACCCTTTGAAATCCATCGCCACACCGTCGCCACCACCAATTCGGGTGGCGTATGTGGTGGACCATCTAATGATTTGTTCCGTAGTGTCCACGGGGGCAAGCCAGTCAAATTGCACATTTCGCCATTGAGGAGCATGCGGAACGGCAACCAGATTTGTCGGTGGCGTACATGTGGATTGTGAGTGTAACCATGTGGGCACCAACAACATAACAACAAAAGCAAACAGTAAACCTTTTTTCATAATGATATGTTTTATAGTAATTTTCAAAAACGCGACCACAAAAATACAATATTTATCATTATTTATCAACAAAAAAATTACAGGTGCAAAAAAAAACGGCCGACCTATGACAAGTCAGCCTTAAAGATTGGGTATTCTAAAAATTAAGAAGTTAAGAAACTAAGGAGAGCAATGAACTTTGAACGATGAATAATGAATAGGGACTTTGAACTATGACAATGAACCATGACGATGAACTTTTTTTACTTTCCCCCATCTCCTAACCCCTATTCACTAGTCACTATTAACTATTCACTGACTACTGTCCCCTAAAAAAAGGAGCCGACACCTTCCGGCATCGACTCCCTTGATTTTATATCCGAATAAAACGTATGGCTACTTCTTCACGAAGTTCTTTGTCACCATGCCCTTCTCGGTGCTGATGCGTACGAAGTACATGCCCGAAGAGAGTTCCCTGACATCGAGTTCTATCGTATTAGCATCTACTTCAACGGTCTTCAGCAACTTGCCATACACATCGTAAACCTGAACACTATTAATTATTAATTGTTCATTATTAATTGTAAATCGTCCGTTGTTCGGATTCGGATAGAGCGTGATGCCCAACTCGTAGTCAGCGATGCCGTCGGGCAGCGTGTTGAAGGAAATCATGGCAAAATCGCTGGTCAACTCATCGCAGACGGCCTGCACGCGCACCTGATACGGCGTGTTGGGCGACAGGTTGTTGAACACATGGTCCGTATGCGTTTCCACAATCACCTCCGACCAGGCAGCATTGTTTTCCCTGATCTGGACATTCCACGTATTCTCATCGCCACCCGGCGTCCATACCACCGTGGCGCGATAGATGTCGGCAGCCACGGCCAGATCCGTAGGCGCATTGCACACTGGAGCCTGCAAGGTGGTGAAAGTCACACTTGCCGTCCAGTCGCTGGTGAGATTGTTGCCGCACACCGCCTGAACCTGCACCTCGTATGTGGTTTCGGCATCCAAACCCGTCAAGGTGTATTGATTGCTGTTTACGGGAATTGTTGTCCAGGAAGAGGCTGCTTTCTTGTAGCGGACATTCCACGACTGGGCATTGTTCTGGTCCCAGGACAAACCAACCGAGGAGTATGTAACATTCGCAACGGTCAAGGAAGTGGGATCCAGACAGACATTCTCTTGAAGCGTGGTGAAAACCAATGTATCACTCCAAACGCTATACACGTTCACATTACATTTTGCACGTACCCTCACATGGTACGAAGTGTTGGCTGTCAATCCGTTCAGCGAATATGTGGGATTGCCCACTTGTGTGGTGTTCCAGGTAGTACTTGCCACAGGTTTATATTGCACCTCCCACTGGTTTGCACCATGACCGTTCCAAACAATGGTGGCATCCTGATGGGTGAAGGCCGTTACCAACAAATCGGTAGGCTGATCGCATGACACCAATGGGGCGACTCTAATGTTATCCAAACAACAACGTCCCACGGACATGTTTTCCACATTGGCATTTGTCCACAAGAAAGCCATACGTGCATTTGCAGGAGCGGTGGTGGCTGCCTGGAAGGAAACAGAATCCAACGTGACACTCGACTCAGGATTCACATACATGATTGGCACAAAGGTATGCCAATCATACGGGTCGGTGGCATATCCAATCCACAACTGGGAATACAAACTATTGGAGGAGTTCATCCACTTCGAGAAACTGATTTTCAAGTTGTATAAAAGCTGGTCAAAAGCGGGCAACATCACCATCGTGGTGTCCGTGGGATAGGCCTGCATCAGCAGACAGTTGGGTACCGAAAACGCAAAGGCATTCGATGTTCCTGCATTGCGTGAGACAACGTGCGGCTGCATCACCGTGTATCCGCTGGTGCTGTATCCTTGCCAACAGGTGGGCAGAACACCGGGAGTCTGATAGGTGGCTGAAGTGGTGATGCCATCAAAATTCTCAATATATGGCACCGTCTGGCTTGCACATAACGTGGAAACAGACAATGGGAAAGAAAATGCGCTGCTGTCACCGCTGGTACAATACGACTGCACTTCAAACACATAGGAGGTGCCTGCCTGCAAACCTGTAACCGTATGAGTCATGGCAGCAACGCCATTCACATACGTGTAAACGCCCGTGCCCTCCTCCGCATAGCGGATGATATAATCCTGCGGAGACGGCATATTCTGATCGACCTGCCAACTCAACGTCACTGAGGAAGAGGTCACATTCGTGGCCACCACATTTTCGGGCGCCACACATAAAAACGCTTCCGAAATCACCACATTGTCTATATAAGCATAATTATAGGTCTCGCCACGCTGCGACAGGAAGGCAATATATTGACCTTGACCCGTATAGTTGGCAAAGGAGACATATTTTGTTTCAAAGACAGCCGGCAGATACGAGTAAACGGAATCCACCACGGAGAAGGTGGTAATATCATTCGGGTCACTCATCACCCCCACATAAAGGAAGTAATCCGGTGTGGCCGCCTTATAGTCGAACTGCAGGAACAAAGTGTTGACACTTCTGTTGACGGGCGGCGTGGTGGCCAGCGAATAGGTGCCGATACCGGAATAGAAGTAAAGGGACGACTGGGAAATATTCGGATAGGCGGTCGAGATGGAAACGTTGTCATTACGCTCCCAACAGAACGGGAATGTGGTGATATTGTCAAACGTCTGCACATACGGGAATGTATCAATAGGCAAGCAATCGGTGCGGAAAGAGAACACCTGGCTCCATTCGCTGAAAGTGCTGTCGTCACAAGCAGAGCGCACATACACATCATAATAGGTGGCCGGGGTAAGACCTATGATATCTGTGGTGTCATCGGTGGCAGGAACCGACACCACCCCGCTTGTAAGCACGTTGGGGTTAAAGCCGGAGGGTCCGTAAACCACCTCCCAGTTTGACTCGTTGCTGCCCTTGCGCCAAGCCAATGTGACAGAATTGGCTGTCAAGTCAATCGCGTGGAGGTTGGCCGGTTTCACGCAGCCTGGAGCGAAGGTGACGGAGAGGTTGTCAACGTATGCCGTCAACGCCCTGTAAGAAGAACGAATGGTGATATACCTGCCGGTGCCACTATATGCGACCAACGGGATATGGAACTCGTTCCAAACGTTGGTGCGGGCATTTACACGCTCCACCAACTCAAAGGTGCTGGTATCGGCCGGATTACTCATCACACCCACATCCAACGAGTAGTTCATATTTCCAAACTTGGCGAAGAAATTCAACTGTACGGTAGAAATGGTGGCATCAAACGCCGGCATGGTCAAATATACCGCACTGGCATCGGAGGTTGAAAAGATGACACAACGTTGTTGGTAGCTGTTGGCGTTGTTATCCACAAAGGCCGAGCCGTTGCCGGTTATCAGCCAACATTCAGGGATGATACCCGGACCATAGTCACCTTGGTCAAAATTCTGCACATAGGGCACCTGTAACGGAGCACAAAGGGTGGTGAAGGTACACACATGGGACCAGGGGGAAGGCATTCCACCCGCACAATCGTTACGGATATAAATGTCGTATGAGGTATTGGGAACCAACTGCGTCAACTCCAGCGAACCGGTGTTTTGCGTCGTATAGGCAAAGGCGGTGTCGGGCTGGAATCCGGATTCTCCATACACATACGTGCAATTGCTGATACTTGACGGGGAATACCAGTTGATTTCAGCCGTCTCGTGTGAAATGTTGCCCACCACCACATCCAACGGGCGGAAACAGTATTCGGCATTATCCAACGACATATTGTCAATAATGACCGTGTTAAAGCCGACTCCGTCACCGCAGCGGATAGCCACAAAACGACCTTGACCCATATAATGGGCAAAATACACAGTGAAATCCTCCCATACGGACACCACTTCGGGGGCAATGGTCTCCACCGACACGAAGGTGTTGGGATCCAAAGGATTGGTCATCACACCGACCTCCACTTTGCTTCCGGCAGTAGTGGTACGAGCCTTGAATGTAAGTTTCAGATTTTCAATAAGGATGGACGGATCCAATTCGGGAAGCACGGCAATGTCAAAGAATGAGGAGTTGGCATAGCAATAGAGCGCCCCGGGAGCGGAATACGCATTGCCCTGTGTTGTGATAATATAGGGATAGCCACTTTCGGTGCCACTATAATACTTGCTCCAACAATAGGGCAATTTGTTCTGCAGATTGTACGGGGCATCAAAGTTCTCTTCATAGGGCAGCATGGTGATAGCGTCGCACAAAGTGGTGACGGTCATTTCATCCGTAAATTCACTCACGTCCCCCACCCCGCACACCGAGCGGACTTTGATTTGGTACGTGGTGGCAGCGTCCAAACCCGAAAGTTCATACACAGTGTCAGCCACATAGGGGATGATACTCCACGAAGAAGCAGTGTCTTCCTTAAAGGCCAGCTCCCACTCCGTTTCCGCATCGCCAGGAATCCAGGAAAAAACAACAGACGTTTGGGTGATCGAATCCACTACCAACTGCTGCGGCTTGAAACAAGTAGGCGAGTAATCCAGCTTGAAATTATCCAGAAAAATGGTCATGGCTCTGTTACCTCCTCCCATTCTGAACGCGATAAAACGACCTACACCCGCATATTGCGAAAAATCAATCATAAACTCTTCCCAGACTCTTGGCTGCGAAAGCTGGATGGTCGCGTAGGGCTGGAAGGTACTGACCCGGGTAGAGTCTGTCATGAACCCGATTTGCATCCAATTGGCCGCATCCGTGGTGTAAGCCCGGAACGTGGCGGTAAGCATCTGCATATCAATGGTATCCACCACCCTGGGCGTGGCTGCAAAGATGTAATAGATATCACTGGAAGAGGAATTGGGAGTATAGAAATTAAACGAAGCCGGATTGGAATAAAAGTAGTTGGGCGCCAAATAAGGATACATGCCTGGCGACAAAGTGTCGGAGGAACCATGTGTCCAACAGGCGGGATAGGTAAGCACGCTTCCACTGTATGTACCGTATGTGTCGAAATTCTCGATGTACGGCAACGTGGAGATTGGTCCGCAGTCTGTGATAAAATACTCGTCCACGGACCAATAACTGGTACCGCCTGACGAACAATTGGCTTGCAACTGCACTTGGTAGGTAGTGGAAGGACTCAAATTGTTCAACAGGAATCCACTTGTAAGCAAATCATTGTAAATCTGCCAGTTGCTGTCATCCCCCACCGGTTTTACCCGTAAATTCCAAGAAAGAATGTTGGTATTCATCGGCCATGACACATAAGCACTGGTTTGGGTGATGTTGTCCACCATCACATTCACAGGACGGGAACAGCTGTTGAGATAGTCTATATTGAGATCATCAATATAATAAGCCGTCGTATTTGAACTGCGCAAACGGATAGCTATATGGCGGTTGGGACCGGTGGTTTGCACCTGTGTTAACGGGATCTCCACAAACTGGTACTGGGATGTGGATATGGCCGCTACCGAATCCACAAACTCAAAGGTGGTGGTGTCAAACGGATTGCTCATGACACCCACCTCCATTGTACCGGATGTTGAAGCCCACTTGTTGGCCCAGAAACTAATGGAGAGTTGCTCAATATTTGCATCAATGGGCGGGGTGACTATCCACGTGCTCTTTGTGTAACGCATCGATTTGGTGCCCGAGTGCGCATTTATGATATTGTCGTGCACCGACGGGATTGTGAGGGTAGTGGAGGAGACATACGCATACGGACGAAGCCAGCAATCCATAAACGACAGCTCAGCCATGTTGTCAAAATTCAGGAAACAGGGCACCGACAGGGGTTGTGAACACAACGTGCGGAAAGTTTCCGCAAAGGAATATGCACTTTCACCATTGGGACAAATGGTTTTCACCTTGAATTTGTATGTGTTATTTTCATTAAGTCCGGTAACAGTATAGACTGTATCGGTAATGCCTGGAACCTCTATCCAAACCGCATCCGGATCCGTGTCGTCAATATACGCCAACGTATAGGACAAGGCGGTGGTGCCTGCTTCAGGATGCCAAACACAGGTGATGGAATTGTCGGTACCCTGTTGCTGCTCCACACTTACCGGTGCCGAACAACCCACAACGGAAACCACAATATTATCCACATAAACGCAATTAAAGCCTGAAAGGGTCTTGGGTGCTTTCAGCGTGATGTAACCTTCAGGACCGGAATAATTGGCAAACGACACCGTAAAGGTTTCGTAATTGGTGGTGGTAGGCAGAATATTGCTTACTGATGTGAAGGTGGAGAGATTAAGCGGATCGGTCATCACACCCACCTGGATTTTACCCACATACATACCGGAAGTGTTGATTTCGCGTGCCATCAAACTCAACTCCAATGTGTTGATAGGCACCGAAGAAGCAGGCAGAATGAGATAATTGTCTCCATAACTGGTGGTGCTGGATGTCATGAAATAGACATAATTGACGCCCGAATAGGCATTAGCAGAACCACTGTTAATGAAGGGGTAGTTTACACCGGGTGTAACCGTCACGCTATTGGCCTTGCGCCAACAAGGAGGCACCGGATAGCCTGCCTGCGAACCAGAAGCATAACCTTCAAAGTCCTCCACAAACGGCGGCGTGAGAGGCATACATGGCGTAGTGAATGTTACCGTCGTAGTGAAAAAATGTTCACCGCCACACGTGGGCTTTATACGCACATCCAACACATAGTTCGTGGCTTCATCCAACCCGGTTATAGTATAAAAAGTGTCGGTGAGGCCGAAAACCTGGACCCAATTAACATCGCCGGGCAACCTGTACTCCAAATCATACGCAAACACCCCTGTGGAATCCCACGACAACTGCACGGAATTGGCTTCCAAGGACGAAACTTCCACATGCTCGGGATAGAGACAGTCGGTATAATAGAGTCCAAAATCATCAATATAACTGTGATACCCGATTGCCCTCAATGTTATGTAACGACCTGTGGCGGTGCTCTGCGACAGGTGCACCGTGGCCGGCTGCCAATCTTCGATAGGGTTCGGTATAAAAGTGTCGATTGGCATGAAGGTGGAAACATTCGTCGGGTCAGTCATGGCACCCACCACAATATGCGAGGAGGCGGTATATTGCCCCTTTTTCATCATAAACTTGACGGTGAGTTGGTATGACATCGAATCGGCAATCAACGGAGGGGCAATGAGATACGACGATGAGGTGGTGCTGGCGGACATATAAACACCGGCATCGCCGGAATAGTGTGTGGAATGTAAATACGGATAGTTTGTACCTCCGGCGGAATAGAGTCTGTGCCAGCAAGGAACATCAAAACGACCTGTGCCGGTGGTATGTCCGTCAAAGTTCTCCAGATACGGCAAGTCAAGCAACAAACATGGGTCTGTGTCCTCAAAAGTGGTGGCACATTCATCACCTGAAGCAGCCGGACCGCCAGTTCCATACACAGCCTCCACATGATAACAATACTGGTGGTTGTCATCAAGGCCCGTGTCCACATACTCGAAACCCTCCACCAAAGTGGTGGTCACCTGCGTATTGTCGCGATAGACATGGAAACCCGAAAGTCTGTCGGAAACGAACTCCCCTCTCACCACAAACGGGAGGCCCATCTGTTCCAAAGAGACGCTGTCGGACATCGTATTCCAGATTCCGCTCGCAGGATCATATTGGAAAGCATTGCCCGTGCTGAGTTCCGAGACAATAGATCTGGGAACCACGTATGGCATCCCGCCGCCAGCCGTTTCAAAGCAGACGGCCAACCAATAGGTGCCCGCCGCCAACGATGCGTTGACATTAGCGCTGACGCACATCACCGGACGGGTGGTGTCGAGCAAGGCCGCCGTGGTGGCCCGCGTACGATAAATGCCCGTTCCCGACACGGAAGCAAGACAATTCACCGCACCGCTCGTCCATACCGGAACAGCAGTGGGGTCGGATGGATGCCCCCGGTAAATACGAAGATAGCATCCCGAAAACGGATTGAGAGTCGTGTCACCCTCCTGAAAAACGAAAAAGTCGATTTTCGAAACCACCGCCGAACCATTCAAGCGGAAATCGTCCGTCACCCACATCGACTGGTTCAGATTCGCCGTGTTGGCCTTTGCCCTGTAACCTAACGTACTCTGTCCTCCATACAAGGCACTGACATCAGCACCCATGTGGCCGGAAGATGGCATCGTGACCAAGTCAGCCGAGTTGAAAAGATTCAATCGGGTGGGCTGTGTCACCCCTGAAGGAGCTTCCCATGCCACCCGCACCGAAGAAGTGGATAACGTTGTAACTGTCACATTCTGCGGCGGGTTGTTCTGGGCCATTGCCATCATCGACAAAAATAAAGTTGCAATCAACAGGTGTATTTTTTTCATAATATTTGTATTTAATTAATAATCAAATTATTATAAATCTGTATAACATGAAAATACAGATTGACAAATATATAAAAAAAGAAAACAATATAGATTGGTATCCGAAAAACAAAAAAGTTTATCGAATCTATTATCTGTTGAGTATTAAAAGATTTTAGTGAAGATGTGACAATATTGACAAATCTTGTTTACGTTTCAGGTTCCTTTATTATTTGCTGGATTTGCGATATTTCCAAATCCATACATTCCGCAATCTGCTCCTGACTCATCCCATGGGTCATAAGGCGCAATATTACTTCGCGTTTTCCCGTCAAAACACCTTTCTCCATACCTTTCTCCATACCTTTCTCCATACCTTGCTTCATACCTTGCTCCATACCTTGCTGTAAACCTTGCTGTAAACCTTGGGCAAGACCTTGGCTGAGACCCTTTTCCTGTGCTTTCTTCATTGAGAAATCAAAGATATTCTGGCTGTCGCGCTCGTGTTTGAGGTTGTCCTCATAATTTAAATACTCCTGACGACTCAAATTCGCTATCTCTGCCTGCTCGAACAGCTGCTCAAACACCGGCTCGCACAACTCTGCAGGACGTTCCTCCAACTGCTCCAGATTGCACATCACATACGTCCATTTGTCCAGCATTGTTTCCAATTCACCAACACTTTTTTTGAATTTCGGCAATTCTATATAGAAGAATGTCAACTTGTCGTAGAACACCTTGTGGTTGTGCGTGTCCAACAGTTTTACCTCATGGCTGTAGTAGGAATCGGAATTTTCGTCGTCCGTAAACTCGAAATTCACGATCCCCACCGTATAGATTCCCTTTAGCTCGAAAGTCCATTTCCCCTTCACCGCCTGCTCCTGTATCGGGAACGTCGTATAGTAGATGCTCCTGTCCTTGAAAAAGGGCTGCATAGAGTTCTGCATCTCCACGATGATCTTCTCCCCGCGCTCGTTGTCGCACTGCACATCCAGCACCCCATAGCGTGAGTCCCGCACCATCCCCAAATGCTCATTCCGTGTGTACGTCACATCCCGTATCACCTCGTAACCCTCCAGCAAAGCATTCAAAAAACTGATCAGCAGCGCCTTGTTCGCCTCCGTGGCAAACAAGCGCTTGAATCCGAAATCGAACCTTGGACATACATACCTTGCATCAAAATGATTTCTTCTTATCATACCATCTCGTTTTAAATTTTCGACGGCAAAGATAATAAAATTTATATTATATTGAATAATAAAATTAAAATAATTTTTATTTTTGGCGTTTTTAACAACCATTTCTTAATTTTACTGTCCCCTGACTACTGACCTCTGTCCCCTAAAAAAAGGAGCCGACACCTTCCGGCATCGACTCCTTTGACTTTTATGCTTGTATAAAACGTGTGACTACTTCTTCACGAAGCTCTTCGTCACCACGCCCTTCTCAGTGCTGACACGCACGAAGTACATGCCGGCAGACAGTTCTCTGACATCAAGTTCTGCCGTATTGCCGTTCACCTCAACCGTCTTCAGCAATTTACCATACACATCATAAACCTGAACATTGTTAATTATTACTTGTTCATTATTAATTGTAAACCGTCCATTGTTCGGGTTCGGATAGAGGCTGGTAGCCAGCTCATAGTCGGCAATGCCGTCCGTCATCGTGGAGAACGTTACCGTGTTGGAAGGCTCGCTCACGTCATTGTCGCAATTAGCCACCACATACGCGGAGTAGTTCGTAGCGGGCTGCAGACCCGTGAGGGTGTAAGGCTTGCTGGAAGCCGTGGCGGTGGACCACTGGGCTGCATCAGCAGCTTTGTAGTTCACTGTCCAAGAGGTAGCGTTGCCGTTTTCCGTCCAGTTCAAAACTACACTGTTCGCCGTCATATTCGTAGCGGTGAGGCCGGTAGGAGCAACGCAAGAATCTGTCGGGGTGCTACCGCCATTAACCGTAATGGAGATGTCGTCCAACAAGATGACATCTTCATCAGAGCAGTCATAGTGACGGAAAGCCACATAGACTTGTTGTCCGGCGTATGCGCTGAGGTCAAGCGTTTGCTGTGTCCATGTGCCGTGCGTGCTGGTCGGAACGATGGTGAACAACGGTGTGGTGAAATCGGACACCGTGTTGCCCGTGCTTACATACACAGAGTATTTGTCACCAGGATAAGAGGCATCAACCATGAAATACCAAGAGAGAGTGATGGTGGAAGAAGCCGGCAAGGTGAATTTCGGTGAAATCAGATAGTTGTCCGGATAAAGAACGGAACCATCGTAGTACGACAAAGATGCGACCATATAACTACCCGTATGCGGAGTCAAAGAAGTGGAGCCGGTTGTGAGGAACCAAGGAATACCGTCACCGTCGTTGTCCACTATCTCCCAACAGCCAAGACCGTTTTCGAAGCCTTCGGTGTAGGGGAAGGAGGCAACAGCATCACACTCGGTACTTACAGTAACCTGTGCAATGGTGGAGTGGTCGCCGCCACCGCAGTCAACTTCAACACCAAATGTGTAGGAGGTGCTTGCTGTCAAGCCTGTAACCGTATAGGTGGTGGCAGTGATATTCTGGGCGATAGCCGTGTTGGTGCCCATATCGTAAACCGTGTAGGTGGCGCCAGTGTTAAGGGCATCCGTCCAGTTCAACGTAACGCTGTTGCTCGTGACCGTACCAACTGCAAGGCCTGTCACAGGCAAACAAGTAGGCGGTGTGGCAATGGAAACATTATCAATGAACAAATAGTATTGGTCGTTGGATGTACACTGGATGGCAACGTACTTGGCACCAGCGGGAATAAGCTCAGAGTAGTGCTGCATTGTCTGGTTCGAAGCGGTAAGTTCCTGACCCCATGTGAAAGCATTTACATCACTGGTGGTGGTGGAATAACCCACTTTGAATGTTTCGGAATAGTATGTGGAATTGTTAGCATAATCAAACTCCAATTGCAGCGGGGTTGTAGCGGCCGCAAACTGCGGGGAAATAAGATATTGGGGAGGATTTGTAGTATAGTAGAACATGAAACCATACGTGCCCGTAATAGCAGCTGACGAGCTCACATTCGAATAGCTATTGCAATTGGTGAGGGTCCAGCAATCTATGCCGTTCTCAAAGCCTTCGGTGAAAGGAATGGGGTACACACCGCACTGGGTCTGTCCGTTCACAAATGTCATATCCGACATGTCGCCACCGCCGCAGTCAACCACAACACCAAATGTGTAGAGCGTGCTGGCCGTCAAGCCCGTCACCGTATAGGTGGTGTCAATCTCGTTGGAAGCCACCACGCTGGTGTCGGCCATGTTATAAATCGTATAGGTGCCGTTGTTTGTCGCATTCGACCAAGTCAGCGTGATGCTGTTTTCCGTAGCGGCGCTGACCGTGAGGTTGGTCACAGGCAAGCAGTTCGGAGCTTCCGTCACATGCAAGGTGTAGTCATGGAACACCATCCAAGAAGAGGAAGCACAAGGATCATGAGCAGCCGTGGTTGACCCATTGATATAGTTGTCGAAATAGCTGTCAGCACCACCGATACGCATACGGTAGAGGCCTGTATCCTGCGTGGCAGGAACTGCAAAAGAAGCATTAAGTGTGGTAGGATTTGAACCCAAACTGGTACCCATATAGACAATTTCATTGTCATCAAAGGTCAGGTTATCGTTCCAGTCCACCCAGATGAGGGTTCCGTATGTAAAACCCGTAGCGTAGGTGATGTCCACATTGGCAACGGTTCCGGCAGATACGGCACCCACTAAAGAAGCAAAGTTGCCATAGGTGATATTTCCGGAATTGGCAGGACTGTTATTCACCACTTCAGGTGTGTTGCCGAACGTCACATTGGTGATACCACTACCATCCACAGAGGAAGGATTGGGTTGGCAATAACCCGTATAGAAATTCAACGTGGAACTCCAGGCGGAGGTGTCGCCCACGCCGCAGATGGCGCGAACCTTCAACGTATAGTTGGTTTCTGGAGTAAGATTGTTCAACGTATAGTTTGTATCATAGACGGATTCCGACATATTGCCGAACAAGACTTCCCATTCCGTCTCCTGATAGCCGGGAACCCAGGTGATCTCGGCAGAAGTGGGATTGAGACTGGCGATGGTCAGGTGCGTGGGAGCCGGACAAGCGGGAAGCGTAGTGAAGTGAAGTACGGAAGACCAGAAACTATACGTGTTGTTGTCGCAATCCGTGCGGATATAGACATCGTATGCAGTGTTCGGATTCAAACCGGTAATCGTATGGCTGTAACCACTGGCGGATTCGGCTTGAACGGAATCCGGATTGAATCCAGTAGGACCATAGGCAATTTCGAAATTGGTTTGCAATCCGGTAAAATTACTCCAAGAAACGGTAGCCTCGTCAATCAACACGCTATTGGCCGTCAGCGTCGGGGCAACGCAAGACACACACGTGGTAATCAACTCAAAGCCATCGTATTGTCCAGAATTGTCTGACTTGAAATAAATAGTCAGAGGTCCTGTGGTGGAGGTGATGACAGGAATCGTGTACAATACACCGGAGGTCTGGTTTGTCTTGAAAAGCTGGTTGTCTGTTCCCACACCATCATAGAAAATCAGGTAATCCCATGAGTAACTTTCGGACATGAATGTTCCGCTTACCGACACCATTTCGCCGGGCTGGTCAGGATAGATAACCAGATAAGAGGAACAACCATTGGAATAAATTCCGTTGGCACCACCATCATCATATATTATAGCACCGCAAGTGTACAACGTATCCCATCCGGAAACATGCATGTTATAGGAACCCGGAGCTGCTGCCACAGGTCCTTCCCATGCACTGTTGTCGCTTGCCGTACAATTGGCTCTCACATAGAAATGATATAATGTACCGCTTGCCAGATTATTCACTGTCACAACCGTGTCAGTGGCATTTTCTGTGTTGAATACGGCGTTTGGATCATTGGGATTAAAGCCGGCAACACCATACGCCACCTCCCAAGCCTGGGCGGTACCTGTCTCATGCCAGCTGAAGGATGCGGAACTGGAAGTGGTTCCTGTACACACAAAAGCGAGCGGCGTGGAACATGTCGGAATCGTCTGCAGCACGACATCGTCAATGAAAATTGATCCACCGTTGGTTGCACGAGGCACCAAGATGGCGGCATACGCATTACCCGTCGGAGCATTCGTAAGATTCACATCATAACGGTTATAGGTGGTACCCGTAGCGGCTATGGTGCTTTCAACCACAAAAGTGGAGGGATCGGTAGGATCACTCAAAGTGCCGACTAACACATTGTATGTGTAAATATCAGAACTGGTACGCATCCAGAAGCTCAACTGGTTGCCATTCATAGGATAAGCGGTGACATCCAATTGCGGCAATACAGCCATCATGGTGTCAGCATAACTTGAATATGTACCGGTATAGAAATAGAGGGAACGACCGGTACGCCCGTTTGAACTATTACTGTATGGATAGTAATCGTAGGAATAATCACCATCGTTGTATTTGCTCCAGCAGTAAGGCATCGGATAATCGCTTGAAGAGAGGATTTCATTGGCTTCAAAACCACACGTGTAAGGAAGAGTAGAGAGTAAGGCACAATCCGTGCGCGCACTCACCCTCTCCACATACGACATGTCGCCACCGCCGCAGTCAGCTGCCACGCCAAAATTATACAACGTGTTGGCATTAAGAGTGGTGACTTCATAATTAGTGGTAGAAAGTCCGCTGATCACCACACTGCTGTCGCTCATATCATAAATGGTATAGGTGGCACCCTGGTTGTTGGCATCGGTCCAGGAAAGGAAGATGCTGCTTACTGTGGTGCTGTCAACAGTAAGGGCCGTCACAGGCATACAGCTTGCCGGCGTACAACTCACCACAGTGGTAAAAAATGTACCGTCGGACAGATTGCTGGCATCGGCAACACTGTAAATCAAAATACCGCTAATGTCATAAATATTGAAAGAAACCTCATCAGCATATGAACCGGCAGCCCAAGAAAAAGTCAAGGTCGCGTTGTCACATACTCTTATGGTCTCCGTAGCAGTGTTACCATACGTCAAGCCCAAGGTGGCAAGAAGAGTACCATTTGAATAAACATTGATTTCACCACCATTCCAACCATCACCATAACTATCATTTTCAACGATGGTGTAAGTACATTGGTCGGAGGGGGCACAGGCATCGGTGTGGATTTGTACGGTCACTATATCCGACATGTCTCCACCACCGCAGTCGGCAGCAACACCAAAAGTGTAATTCGTGGAGGCGGTGAGACCCGTCACTTCGTAAGTCGTATCCATAATACCGGAAGCCACTATACTGGTGTCGCTCATGTCATAAATGGTGAAGGTGGCACCTGCATTGTAATTCATCCAATTCAAGACAACGCTGGTATTGGTAGTGCTGTCAAGCAAGTTTGATACCGCAATACAAGAGGGCGGGGCTGCAACCGTAATATCATCCAAGCCAATAGGGTAACCATAGTAGCTCTCTCCCTGAAAGGCAATTTGGAAAGTAGAGGAAACGTTGTTCAACATAATTGTGGTGGTTTCCCATGTGGTTTGTGAGTTGTTGTATGAAGCAAGCAAGACCCACGTACTTGTAGTGTCATTCCGATAATAGACTTTCAACTCATTCTGGTCTCCAGTCCAGTCGGCATGAACACGTTTGAAAGAAATTTCTGCGGCGTTTAATGAACTGAGATCCAAAACTGGAGAAATCAGCTTTGCCGTGTAATAGGAATATGTGTTTCCTGCGAACTTTGCACAATACGAGCCAAAAGCATTGACTGAAGAACTACTACCCGTAGAAATCGATGATGCCTGTTCCCAAGCATAGGAAGGACTGTCATACGTTTGGGTCCAAGCAGTCAGCCCATTCTCAAACCCTTCAACATAGGGATTGGATGACGTAACTACAATCTGACCCGAAACCGTAAGGCAAGTCATCATCAGAATAGCTGTCATCATCAGCAGCATCCTGACCTTCTGTAGAATCTTTTTCATAATAAAGGATTTTAATTAAACATGTTATAAAAAAAGAATTTTCTTTCTCTTATTTTTCAAAACAAGGCGGCAAAGATACACAAATAAAGCACATAAATCCCGTTTTGGAAGGATTTTTAACATTCTGGAAGTTGGGTGCTGAACTTTGAACCTTTACCATGAACCTTGAACTTTTTTACCATCCCCTATTCACTATTCACTATTAACTATTAACTATTCACTATTCACTGATTACTATCCCCTGACCCCTAAAAAAAGGAGCCGACACCTTCCGGCATCGACTCCTTTGATTTTTATGTTCGTATAAAGCGTGTGGATTACTTCTTCACGAAACTCTTCGTCACCACACCCTTCTCGGTATTGATGCGCACGAAATACATGCCGGCAGTGAGCTCTCTCACATCGAGTTCTGCCATATTGCCGTTCACCTCAACTGTCTTCAACAGCTTGCCGTACACATCATAAATCTGTACCCTATTCACTGTACCCTGTTCACTGTTCACTGTAAACTGTCCATTGTTCGGGTTCGGGTAGAGGCTGATAGCCTGCTCGTAACCGGCGATACCATCCGGCTCTGTAGTGAACGTAGCCGTGTTGGACGGGTCGCTTTGACCGTTGGCGCAGTTGGCCACCACATACACAGAGTAGTTCGTTGCCGGCTGCAGACCCGTGAGCGTGTACGGATGGGCGCTGGCCGTGGTGGTGGACCACTGGGCGGCGTTCTCTTCCTTGTAGTTGACAGTCCAGGAGGTGGCTGTGCCGTTCTCCGTCCAGTCGAGAACCACGCTGTTCTTCGTCATATTCGTGGCGGTGAGGCCCGTCGGGGCATTGCACGGATCCGGTCCAGGACCTTGGGATTGCGTCTGGAAGGTGACAACCGTTGTCCAGTCGGAGGTGGCGTCGCCGCAGTTGGCACGTACGCGCACGTCGTACTGCGTGCCGGCGGTGAGACCCGTGATGTTGTAGCTGGTCGCCTGCGTCGGGATTTCGTTACCCCAAGCAGTGGCACTGTGCTCCTTGACCTGTACATCCCAAGCCGTTTCTGTACCGCCAGCCGTCCACGTGGCCGTGGCCGAAGTCTGCGTGATGGAAGAAGCCGCTACGGCAAGACCCGTGGGCGCATCGCAAGTCGGAGTCGGAGGCGCGATGGTGGTGTCTTCCTCAATGAGGACATCATCCATATATAAAGCACCAGTATTGCTCGGATGATAAGACATGAACGCCACATAGTGACCAGTACCCGTATAAGGTGCGAACGAAACGGTGTGCTGTTCAAAAGCAGACGTGGACGTGTTGTAAAGGGTATCCATAGCAACAAAGGTGGTTGCATCCATAGGATTCGTCATTGCTCCAACAATCAAACCGATAGACGTGTAGGACGGGGGACGGAATTTCACGGTAACTTTCACCCTGTTCATAGCATACGTGGAGGCAATCTCTGGTGCAGCAATCAAGGAATACGTGCCTGCGGTAGAACCGTAGAAATAGAGCGAACGGTTACCGGAAGCATAGTATGAACCGGAAATATACGGATAGCTACTGCCGTATGTGCTGTTATACGTCCAGCATAACGGATGTGAACTCGTGCCGGTTGTCGTGTAGGAATCGAAATTCTCGGAGTAAGGCAACGTTATCTCACCACATTCGGTGGTAAACGAAGTCACCGGAGACCAAGAAGAATACGTATTGTCAGAGCACAGGGTTCTCGCATAAACGTCATAGGAGGTGGCGGCTGTGAGGCCTGTCAGGTTCACCGTAGCCGTGGTCGTGGGAACCGGCGTTGCGGAAGTGGGCGTCTGGCCTGCTGCCACCAACACATATTCCCAGTTGGAATCCGACTGATCTGCCGGAACCAGCGTGAGCGTGGCCGTTGTAGTGGTCACAGAACTTACCGTAACCATATCAGGAGCGGAACAGCTTCTCGTCTGGATGGAGAGGGAGTCGATGATGGCCGGCGGGTTGGATCCTCCGCCTCCGTCATTAGTCCACATGAAATAGAGACGCTTGATGGTATTGGAATACGTCGCGCCATCCAAAACCGTATTGAAGAAATCACCGTTTGCGCTGAGGTTCAGCTTCTGGACCAGTTCCGCAGAGCCAGCGGGTTTGTAAGTCGTATCAGTCGGAGCCAAACGTACGCCCAACGCAACGGGCAACGTCGGTTCCCCAATATAAACCTTGAAGTAGTCGTATGTGCTTTCGCCCTGGCAAGCCCAGCTGAAGCTCAGGTCAAATTCGGCGGCCTGCGGGAACTGCACATCGCGGTAAGCCCAGACCGTACCGGCGGCAGACGAAATGGTATAACTTGCCGTAGCTCCGTTATCATTCGAAATATAGAGGTGAGAATGACTGTCGCCCGTAGGTGTGCCGGTGTACCATTTGTTGGTAGCAGATCCGTTCACAAAGCCCCATTCTGCATTTTCTGTAGTGTCAGAGAAATCGATGACAAACGGCACCACAGCAAGATTGTCGGAAATGGTGGCGAATGACATCTTCACCCAGTCGCTGTTGCCATCCCCGTTGGAGCAAACCGTACGCACATACACGTCATAGCCCGTATTGGCGGTCAAGTTGCTCAATGCTTGCGTGTTGCTGGTCACCACTGGAGCCTGCGCGTAATCGGGTTCCTGTCCCTGAGGCACATACACCATCTGCCAGCTGCTTTCACTCGGAGCATCCGTCCAGGAAATCGTCGCGGCATTGGCCGTGATGTTGGATGCCGTCAAGGCTGTCGGAGCGCCGCAAGCCGGTGCGATGTCAATCGTGATGTCATCCAAATAGATGTAATTATAGGCTCCTATCATTTCGCCACTACAGAGGAAAGCAATGTACTGGCCAGGATTGGTCACATTCTCAAAGGTGGCCGCGAACTGCTGCCAAGAAGAGGTAGCGGTCGGGGAAACCGTATCCACCGGCACAAAGGTGCTCACATTTGTCGGGTCGCTCATGACACCCACCACCATGTTGTAGCTGGCGCTGGACTTGTACAACCAGAATTTCACCTGCAGAGAGGATACAGGGTAAAGGGAGTCAATCTTCGGCATGATGGCCAGATTATACGTAGTGGAACTCGTATAGAAATACATGGAATTACCATTCGGGTCATGCGAATATGTGGCACTGATGTACGGATAGTGGCTCGTGCCGGACACGTATGTGCTTCTGCTATCCCAACAAGCCGGATAAGAGGAGGAAGAGGCAGTTTCATTGCCAAAGTCTTCACTGTACGGGATGGTAATCAGACCACACTCCGTGCGGAAGTTCACCGTATTCCATGCGCTGCTGTCACCCGTGACGCACAACGACTGCATACGGACCTCATAAACCGTGTTGGCGGACAGGTTTGTCAACTGATAAGGTGATGTCTGACCAGATCCAACGCTTGTCCAGGCCGCATCACCGGCTTTTTTGTATTCGATGTTCCAATCCGGCTCACCGTTACCGTCAGCCCAGACAATGTCGGCGCTGTTTTCCGTAACATTGACCACCATGACATTCGGAGCCACACAAGTAACCAAGCTGTCACAATTGGCTCCAAAAATAACGTTGCAACGATTGGTGGCTGATGATTTGGTACCGGAGAAGCTGGTCGGGTTTTGAGGATCGGGATTATACGTATCGGAATAATAGTACACGGTACGGGTGGCTCCGGCAGCGTGCGCGCGGAACACATCGGAACTACTATTATAGTTGTTGGAATTGTCATCCACCGCCACCACCAAGTTGTCAACACCATTATAGTGGAAAACAGAGTCAAAGTTGAAGGTATTCCAACCCTGCTGGCAGTTCAAATGACCACTATAAACGAGATGCAGACTGTCGTACGGCACCAACGAGGTCGTGGTGAGCGTACTGGCTGGCGTATGACCCAGATAGATTTTCACATCTGTCTTGGCAGTCATAGCCGTTGCATAGGCGTAATCGAAAGCAATACTTCGAATATCTGCAGCACCATTCAATTCAGAGGCCAGATAAATCTGCTGTGTATAAGAGTATTTGTAAAGGTTATTGACCGGATAGTAGTATTCTGTCGTTGTACCATTGCCAACAGCCATCTCGCCGCCGGCAAGGCACTTCGTGGTGAATGTTTCCGTCACCCAGCCGCTCTCGAAACCGTTGTCGCAGGCGGCCTTCACGCGCACATCATACGAGGTGGTCGGGTTGAGGCCGGAAAGGACAAAGTTGGTGGTCGTGAGGTTGTTCTCCGTCGTCCACTGATCCTGACCATGCTCACTGTATTCCAAGGTGTAGTCCGTGGTGACACCCATCGGACCGTCATTCCAAGAGACAAGAGCCGAAGTACCGGCAATGGAAGAGACCTCCAAATTGTTCACAGGCGAACAAATCGGCGCTCTATCCAACACAATATCATCCACATACATACTATAATAGGAAGAAGTACTATTGACATAACGGAAGGCCACATGGCGGCCCGTTCCCGTGTAATTGCGGAAGAACACCGTGTGAGGCTCCCATGTGCTGGCGGTCGTCACCGAGAAGGTTTGTACCACATCGAATGTGGTGTCCACAGCAGGATTACGAATCAAGCCCACCTGCATTTCAGTGGCAACATTCGAGCCGTACAGCCAGAAACTCACTTGAAGGTCGCTGATATTGATGTTTTCGTTATTGGCATCCACATCAGCCACGCGCGGCAACATGGCATATTCATGCTGGTAATCAGTAGAGGAAGTACCATAGAAATAGAGAGATGCCACACCGGAATGATGCGTACCCGAAATATACGGATACAGCGTGCTGTAGGTATTCTGCAGGCTTCTGGTCCAACACTGCGGATAGTAGGCCGTACCCGTTCCACCATACACGTCAAAGGCATCGCCATACGGGAAAGTAGAAATCTCACCACACTCGGTATTGAAGACCGTGTGTACCCAAACGCCCGTATCAAGGCCGCAATTGGCCCGCACATAAACCGTGTAATGGGTACCGGTATTGAGGTTGGTAAGGTTGATGGAGTTGGTGTAAACCGTCTGCAGCTGGTTGTCGGCAATCATGTCGTCAATCGTGAAACCGGCCGGAACGGCCACCACATCAAATTCGCTGGCGGAACCGCCATCCCAAGTCAGGTCGGCAGTGGTCTGCGTAATGGCACTCACCGTCAGATCCGTAGGCGGGAGACAGGCGGGCAGCGCATTCAGCACCACATCGTCCACATACATGTACGTGGCTGTCGTGCCGTGGTCATTGTAACAAGCGAAAGCAATATAGGTGCCATTGCCCGTATAGTTGTTGAACGGCACATGGAACTCTTCCCATGCGCTATTTGTCAGCGGCGTCAACTCGGCCACTTCCTCGAAGGTGGTGTAATCCTGCGGGTCGGACATCACACCCACTTTAATGAAATAGGTAGCGGTTGTTTTTCTCAACTTGAAGGAGAGCATGGTCTGGTTGATGGGCACTTGCGTCACATCGATGGTGGGCAATGCCGCTATGGAATAGTAAGCGCTTGTTCCGTAGAAGTAGAGGCAGCGGGTGCCGGAAGCCGGCGTGGTAGTGTTCAAGTACGGATACAGCGTGGAGGTGTAATTGCTGTTGATATGCCAGCATTCCGGATATTTTCCGGAACCGGAAACCGTATAGCTGTCGAAATTCTCCGTATAAGGCAGTGTGGTGATCTTCGTACACTCCGTCGTGAACGAAACCTCTCTCTCACTACTGTTTTCCGTAGCGGAACAGACGCCCTTAACCCGTACCGTATAATCCGTGTTGGGGTTGAGACCGGTCAAGGTAACGGGGAGACTGCTGGTACTCACCAGACCTAACGATGTCCAAACAGTATCATCGGCACTCTTGTATCTCACCTCCCAGGAGGTCTCCGTGTTCCCTGCGGCAATCTGCACATCGGCCGTCACATCCGTGATGTGGTTCACCACCACGTTCGGCGCAATACAAGTAACCGTATTGTCGCAGTTGCCACCAAAGATGACGTTGCTACGATTGGTGGCCGTCGATTTGCTACCAGAATAACTTGTCGGGTTTTGAGGATCAGCATCATACGTATCAGAATAATAGTACACCGTGCGGGTAGCCCCGGCAGCATGCGCATAGAATGTATAAGAGCTACCATTATAAGCCCCGGAATTGTCATCCACCGCCAGCACCAGATTGTCGGTACCATTGTAATGGAAAATAGAGTCAAAGTTGAACGTGTTCCAACCCTGATGGCAGTTCAAAGAACCGCTATACACCAGATGCAGACTGTCAAACGGCACCAAGGAGGTCGTGGCAAGCGTACTTTCCGGCGTGTGGCCCAGATAGATGTTCACATTCGTTTTGGAAGTCATGGACGTTGAATAGGCGTATTCGAAAGCAATACTGTGGAAATCAGCGGCTCCATTCAACTCGGAAGCCAGGAAAATCTGCTGTGTGTAAGTATATTTCCAATTATTGTGGAGCGGGTAGGCGGCGGTTGTCGTCGTGCCATTTCCAACGGGCACCTCGCCGCCGGCGTTACAACCCGTGGTGAAGGAACCGTATGTATAGTCGGTGCTGGAAAGCGGGCAGTTGGAGCGCACACGCACCTCGTAGGAGGTAACCTGTGTAAGACCGCCCAACAGATAGTTGCTTTCATTCACCGTGACTGGTGTCCACTGGTTTTGACCCGATTCTGAATACTCTAATGTATAGGAGGTCTGCAACTCGCGGATACCCGGATCCCAAGTGATGTAGGCAGAAGAACCGGTTATGTTGCTGACTTCTATGTTACGCGGAACGAAACAGGAGGCGATGTTGTCCACCACAATCGTGTCCACATAGAAATTGTATTCCGTGGTGGAGACATTGTCGTACTTGAAGGCAATATAGCGGCCCGTACCCGTATATCCGTCAAAGAAAGTGGTGTGTTCTTCCCATGCATTGGCAACAGAAGGAATGAAACGGTCCACCAGTTCAAACGTGGCGGGATCGTACGGATTGGTCATCACACCCACCTGAATCTGCTGGCCGGCACCGGTGGTCTGTCCTTTGAACACCATCTGAAGGCCCGTCAGGCTGATGTTGGAGGAAATCGGGCTCATAACCGCATATTGGGCATTGGAGTTTTTGGTTTTGAAATAGAGGAAGTTGTCTGTACCACTGGTAAAATGTGTCACCATCGGCATATTGCTGTACGAGAACGACATGGTGGTCATACAGCTCGGTCTTTGTCCGGAGACATCCGCCGTAAAGTCGTAAACGATGGGCAGAGTGGTATGTTCTGAACACGTTGTCTTGAAGCGGACTCTGTCACTCCAATCGGTGTGGTCGTTGCCGCACACGCCACGGATGTACAAGTCGTACTCGGAATCCGTATTGAGATTCTGGAGTGTGAACGGATTGCTGGTAGCGATGACGTAGGACATCTGCACGGAATCCACATCGTAGCCGATGGTGTCAACGGCGATCTCCCAAGAGGTGGCATTGCCCGTCCACTCCAGCGTGATGCTGCTCGGGGTCACATCGGTGATGCGAATATCTACCGGACGACGGCAGGTAGGCGCAGGTTTCACCTCCAGGTAGTCCAGGCAGAAGGTGTTGCCGGCAGAGGTGGTGCGTCCGTCGGACAGGATCGCGATATGGCGGCCCGTACCCGTGTAATTATCAAAATAAACCTCGGCAAACTTCCAATAGTTCATCGAGTTGGAGTACACCGTGTCAATCGGTTCGAAAGTGGTGATCGTGCTGTCGTCACTCATCACACCAATGATCAGCTTGCCATCCGGATGGGTGAAATGGACATAATCAAACGACAACATCACCTGGTTCATATTATAGTTGTTCTCAACAGGCGGGAGCACTATATAGGAATAGTCATTCGTTGTGCTGTTGATATACATGGAGTTAGCTCCGCTTGTATGGTTTGTGGCATAGATATACGGTTTGTTGGCAACGGCAGAAGCATTGGAAATGAGTTTCCAACATCTCGGATAGGTGCCCGTGCCGGTACCGTCATTTTCAAAATCTTCCACATAAGGAAGGGAAATTTCCGAAGCACAGTCGGTGCGGAATGTGGCAGAACGCCAATAACTGTAATCACCGCCACCACAGTTGGCGCGGACGTAGGTGTGGTAAACCGTGTTGGGGTTGAGATTCAAAAACGTATAAAAGGTATCTATCGCATTGTCTGTAGGAACCGTATTGCTGTCGGGTTGATCTGTGGATGTGGTCAAATAGACATCCCACATGGTTTCCGTGCCGCCCGTGGTCCAGGAGAAGGTGGCCTCCGTGCTGGTGATGTCTGAAACCACCGGATTTGTAGGACTAGGACAAGTCAAAGACGACTGGGAATACGTAAATGTCGCCTTGGGCAGGAAGTTCCTTGCCGTGGCCGTGACAGAACTGACTCCAGAACTGCTATATCCAGACAAAGAGGACCCTGTGGAAGTAATGCCATAGAAATATGCAGAAGAGTAATTGCCCTCTGTTTGCGAGGCAAACTCCAAAAGCAAGTTGCCACCCATATAGACAAACGGGGTGCTGAAAACAACCGTCATCTCACCGTTCGCCACCGTCAGCGTGCCCGTATAGACGGTCTCAGACGGGGCGGGAAGGAAGGTTGTTCCCGAAAACGTCGCATCTGAACAGGTTCCCAACTTCATTTCCATAATGGAAGTCCAAGCAGAAGAGGGACTTTGGGACAAATAAAATGTCATTTGGGTGATGGTACTGCCCACCATACCTGACAATAGGGTTGAGGGATAAATTACTTGAGCGCGAATGTAATCATCCATCCAAAGCCCATAAACAGGGACGTAACTGTTTGTCTCCGTTCCATCCCCCACAGTAAGTGTCTGTTGCGCTGATAGCGTAAGCGAGAAAACACTGGCACAAATCAGCATCAAGGTCAGTAAAATCTTTTTCATAATAAATGTATTTAATTGTAATTAATTGATTTTATGCTATTTAAGATAAAAATACTTTTTTACGAATTAAAAGCGCAAAACTATAAAAAAGTATCATCCAAAAACGACCATGTTAATAATGTTGGTATTTTTTCGCAGGGAGGAGAGAGATATATTCCCCTTCTATTATAGAAGGGGTGGCCGCAGGCCAGGGTAGTAATATGGGGGTTTTATTCCTTATACATCTACCCCGCCCTTCAGGCACCCCTTCTTTAAAAAAGAAGGGGAATTAGTTTCGTGCGGCACTTACGTGCCACACTATTCACTATTCACTGACTACTAATTACTGACTACTAATTACTATCCCCTGTCCCCTAAAAAAAGGAGCCGACACCTTCCGGCATCGACTCCTTTGGATTTTATATTCGTATAAGGCGTGTGCGCTTACTTCTTCACGAAGCTCTTTGTCACCACACCCTTCTCGGTGTTGACACGCACGAAGTACATGCCAGCAGACAGTTCTCTCACATCAAGTTCTGCCGTATTGGCATTCACTTCCACTGTCTTCAACAGCTTGCCATACACATCATAAACCTGAACATTGTTAATTGTTAATTGTTCATTATTAATTATAAACTGTCCATTGTTCGGGTTCGGGTAGAGACTGATAGCTTGTTCGTAGTCGTTGATGCCGACGCCCTCTGTGGTGAACGTCACCGTGTTGGAGGCACCGCTCTGGCCGCTGGCGCAGTTGGCAACCACATACACGGAGTAGTCCGTAGCAGGCTGCAGACCCGTGAGGGTATAAGGATGAGCATTAGCCGTGGCCGTGGACCACTGGGCAGCATTGTCTTCCTTATAGTTGATGGTCCAAGAGGTGGCATTGCCATTCTCCGTCCAGTCGAGCACCACGCTGTTGGTGGTTGCGTCCGTAGCGGTGAGGTTGGTCGGGTCGTTGCACGGATCCTGTCCCTGGGCGAGGGTCTGGAAGGTAACAGCAGCGGTCCAGTCGGAAGTGTTGTCGCTGCCGCAGTTGGCACGCACGCGCACATCGTACTGTGTGCTGGCAGTGAGGCCCGTGAAATTGTAGGTGGGCGACTGCACCGGGATAGTGTTACCCCAAGCGGGAGCATTATGTTCCCTGTACTGGATATCCCAAGCCGTCTCGTTGCCACCAGCCAGCCATGTGGCCGTAGCAGTGGTCTGCGTAATGGTAGCAGGAGCCACGGCAAGGCCCGTAGGCACCTGACAAGTGGAAGGAGATGCGTTGCTGTCCAAACTGATGACCAGATTGTCCATTATGGCATAACTGGCCGAGGAGGAACCCATCTCTCCGTTCTTGAACGCAATATAATGACCCGTTCCGGTATAGTTGGCGAAACTCACCTCGCGACTCTCGTACGTCGTCACAGAAGAACCTGGGGAAACCGTATCCACAGGCACAAAGGTAGTGGCATCCAACGGATTCGTCATCACACCCACCACCATGGTGTTGTCGTATGAAGAGGAGGAATAGCCTCTGTACATGAACGTGGCTTTCAAGGTGTTGATTGGGATGGTAGCATCAAATTCCGGCGTGATGGCTATATTGTACGTCGAACTGCTTGAGTAGAAATACAAGCCAGCCGTAGATCCGTTGTAACCGTAGGTGGAGTTGCAATATGGACGTTCACCACTCGTGTAAGTGTTAATCTTGCTCCAGCAAAGCGGGTAGGCGGTCGTTCCTGTGCCATACGAGTCGAAATTCTCCGTATAAGGCAAAACAGTAACCGCACCGCACTGGGTTGAACCCGTCACCTTCGTTGACCATGCGCTCACATCACCGCTCCCGCAGTCAGACTGTACGTAGAAGTCATACGTGGTGCTGGACGTCAGGCCATTGATGGTGGTACTTGGCGTACCCTGAACCTGAACGGAGGTACCCGTTCCGGGCGTGAAACCAACTGCACCATATTCCACATTCCAGCTGGTGGCTGTACCTCTTTCCGTCCAAGAAAGCTGGGCAGATGTTTGGGTGGTATTCTGAACTGTGAGGTTGTTCGGCATCTTACAGGTCGGCATCAAATCAATCGTTAGATTATCCATATATAAGGCAGCGCCACTCACAATGTATGTCATGAAGGCCACATACTTGCCATTTCCGATATAGTTGTCCAAATAGACCTCCTGACGCTGCAGAACGCCCGTCGTCGTGCAGAAAACGGTGTCCACCGGGACGAATCCGGCCAAACTATCAGGATTATCCATAACACCCACTATAATACCATTGGAAACATTACCCGTTCTCAAGTCGAACGAAACCGCCAATGTGTTCAGCGTGGCGTTCAGCTCCGGCGTAACGGCAATGTTATAGGAGGACGTACTGGCGTAGAAATAGAGGGAGCCGCCTTCTGTGGTTGATATATACGGATAGGCGGAGGTGCTGTAGTCGTTATCACGAGACCAGCAATCCGGGAAGGCGTCATTTCCACTACCCTGCGTGTTGAAGTTCTCGCTGAACGGGATGGCAAACACGTCACACTCCGTCTTGAAATCACGAGACACCCAGTTACTCACATCACCGCCACCGCAATCGGAACGCATACGCACCTTATAACGGGTTGCCGAAGTGAGGTTCTGAAGCGTAACCATATTACCAGTCACACCGGAAACAGGAGTCCAAATGGAATCACTAAAGAGGGCATACTCCATCTCCCATGCACTCTCCAAGTAACCAGCCACCCAGTTCACATCCGCAGAAGAGGATGTGATATTACTCACATACAGGTTAGGGGCGATACAAGTGGCCAAGCTATCACAAGGCATACCAAAAATGGTGTTGGCACGATTCGCGGTTGTAGCGGTGTAAGCGGAACTGGAGGTTGCACTGTATGGATTCGGATTATCATCATCCGAATATAAGCAGTAAGTGGTACCATTGGGATTCGTATGGCTATAATATGCATTCGAACACACCCAGGATCCCGTATTGTCATCGATGGCGAGAATCAGATTTGAAACGCCATCGTATGGGAACTGGGTGGTGAAGTTAATGGTGAACCATCCTTCGGTGATGTTTACTGGTCCCTCATACACCTTCACGGCTGTCGTACCCATGTTGACAATGCCGGTCAACGTGGTCAAGTTGGTTGGCATCAGGTAGACAGCCCAGTTTCTGGGAGTGGCGGTCACGGTAGAGGCATTGAAGGAAACAGAGCTGAGGGTGCCGGCACCTCCGATTTCGGCGGGGGTGTACAACTGCTCGCTAAATGCGTAGTTATAGCAAGAGTATGATGGTGTATAGTTGTCTGTTGCTGTCCCGTTACCAACCAAAACCTCTCCACCAGCCATACATCCTGTAGTGAAATGTTCGACAGACCAAATACTTTCAGTATTGTCGTTGCAGAACACTTTCACGCGCACATCATAATTTGTAGTCGGATCCAAGCCACTCAACATATACATGGTAGTGGTGAGGTTGGAAGCGGCAGGAATCCAGTTATTCTGATTGGCTTCGGAATATTCCACCGTGTAGGTAGACGCCGTACCGAAAGGACCAGCACTCCATGTCAGCATAGCAGAAGTACCCGCTATTTGGCTCACTGTCAGGTTCTCCGCCGGCGAGCAGTCGCAGGTGGTGGTAAACATTCCCGAAATAGACGGGCTGACATGTTCGCCATCGCCGCAATCCGAGGCCACACGCACGGTGTAATGCGTGCTCTGCATCAGACCGCTGAGGGTGTAAGGCGAGGAGGCCGTATTCTCTACCGTCCAAGCGGTATCCTCATCCGTCTTGTAATAGACCACACAATTGTTAACGGAGGCGGGCGTGGTCCAGGTTAAGGTGGCACCACCCGTACCCACATTGGTTATCGTAAGGTTGCTCGGGGCCGTACAATAAATGGGCGAGATGCTGATATTGTCCACGGAAGCGGGCGGGTTGTTCTGTACAGACGTGTCATCATGCCAGTAGAAGAAAAGTCTCTTGATCGCACCTGTGGTCATTCCGGGTATCGTGGTGTTGAAGGTCAAATAACTGCTGTTCGTGTTGAAATAGGTAGGATACGACGAATTGGTACCGGCTGTCATCGTTATGGAACCCGCCGGAGTAGCCGTACTGTTAGGAGCTATATCGACAGGATCTCCTAAATACACCTTCATGTAGTCATAAGAACTTTCACCTGTCGATTTCCAATCGAAACTGAAGGTATAACCATCGGGACAAGCCGGGAAATAGATGTCACGATACGCCCAAACAGCAGAACTGTTGCTGGTATAGGTATTGGTCGCACCATTGTCCTGCGAAATATACAACGAGTGTGTTCCTCCGTTGTTGGTAGCCGTACCGATATACCATTTGTTGCTGGACGAACCGTTCACGAAATCGAAACCAGGATTGCTGCTCTCAAAATCACATTCCCAAGGAAGTGCGGCGGGCACCTGGACGGTTCTAGCCGTAGTGTTAGCCCATGAACTGTTTTCAATACCACAATTGCTACGCACATAAATAGTGTACAAAGTACTGGAAAGCAAATTGGTCACCGTGATGGAATCATCGTATGCCGTAATGATATTGCCGTTGTCAATTTCATTCGTAAGGGTAGAACCGGAAGGAACAGCTACCACCTCAAACTCTTGAGCTCCGTTTCCATCCCATTGCAGGGAAATGGAAGACTGGGTTACCTCTGTCACCGTGAGAGAAGTGGGAACAAAACAGTTTGGAAGAACATCCAACTCCACCTCATCCACATACATGTAAGAGGCAAGACCCGCCTCATTGTAACTGACCAACGCAATATAAGTGCCTGTACCCGTATAGCTACCAAAGGAAACAAAGAATTGTTCCCAATCAGTCGTTGTCTGCGGGCTCAAAACAGTCACCTCTTCGAATGTGTTGAAATCGGTAGGATCAGACATGACACCAACTTTGATAAAGTAATTGTCTGAACTCTTTTTCAATTTCATAGAAAGCATCGTCTGGTTGATTTGAATCGACGTGGCATCGATGGTGGGAAGAATAGCAGCAGAGTAGTAATTGCCCGTGCTGTAGAAATAGAGGCTGCGCGTACCAGTACCGGAAGAGGAGGTGTTCAAGTAAGGATAATGTGTGGAAGTATAATTACTCAAGATATGCCAACAGTCGGGATAAGCACCTGAACCCGAAGTTGTGTAGCTGTCAAAATTCTCGGTGTAAGGCAGCTGTGAAATCATAGAACATCCCGTAGTGAAAGAGACCGTTATCCAGTCGCTGGTTTCCGTGGCCGAACAAATGGATTGTACCCGCACATCATAGACGGTGTTGGGGGCCAAACTGGTCAATGTCAACGGGAAACTGCTTGCACTCACCATACCCAGAGATGTCCATTGGGTATCTGCAGCAACTTTGTATTCCACTGTCCAGGAGGTCTCCGTGTTGCCAGCGGCAATCTGTACATCAGCCGTTTCATCCGTGATATTGTTGACTATCACGTTCGGCGCAATACAGGTAACCGTGCTGTCGCAGTTGCCACCAAAGATGACATTGCTGCGATCGCTGGCCGTTGATTTGCTACCGGAAAAACTGGTCGGGTTTTGAGGATCGGGATTATACGAATCGGAATAATAGTACACGGTACGGGTGGCTCCGGCAGCGTGCGCATTGAATTTATAAGAATTACCATCATAGTCGCCAGAATTGTCATCCACCGCCACCACCAAGTTGTCGATACCATTATAATGGAAAATAGAATCGAAAGCGAACGTATTCCAACCCTGTTGGCAGTTCAGAGGACCGGAATACACCAGATGCAGGCTGTCGTACGGCACCAGGTCGGTCGTGGTAAGCGTAGTGGCCGGCGTATGGCCAAGATAAATTTTCACACTCGTTTTGGCAGTCGAAGCCGATGAATATGCGTAATCAAAAGCAATGCTGTGGAAATCAGCGGCTCCGTTCAACTCGGAGGCCAGGAAAATTTGCTGTGTGTAACTATAGTTATAATAATTATTGACAGGATAGTAGTATTCTGTTGTTGTAGTATTTCCAAAGGTCACCTCGCCACCGGCATTACAGTTTGTGACAAAAGTGACATAAACATAATCCGAATTGGAAAGCGGGCAGTTGGAACGCACACGCACCTCGTAAGCCGTAACCTGCGTAAGACCACCCAACAGATAGTTGTTATCATTCACCGTGACCGGTGTCCATTGGTTTTGACCTTGTTCACTATATTCCAACGTGAAACTGGTCTGCAACTCGCGGAGACCCGGTTCCCAAGTAAGGTAAGCAGAAGAACCTGTAACATTGTTCGCCTCGACATTGCGCGGGACAAAACAAGTGGCCTTGTAATCAATCACCACCGAATCAACATAAAATGCATAGACAGAAGTGGGATTGGCGTAACAGAAAGCGATATATTTGCCGCTGCCCGTATAGTTGTCGAAGAACGTGGTATGGTCTTCCCAAGTGCTGGTGGCGGAAGGCATGAACGTCTCCACCAATTCAAACGTGGATTCGTCGAAAGGATCTGTCATCACACCCACCTTGATCATCTGTCCCGAAGTAGCCGTATAACCCTTGAATTTCATCTGCAGGTCTGAAACGGTGATGCTAGAGGCCAGCGGACGGAAGACAGCATACTGGGTGTTGTTGTACTGTGTATAGAAATAGAGCGTATGGTTCGTTACATACGGAACGTTGACATAGGAGTGGGACATCGTCGTCATGCACTCAGGACGAGCACCGTTGGCTTCTACGTCAAACGACTGCACGTACGGCAAACTGGTAATTTCACCACACGGAGCGATGAAACGCAGACGGTCGCTCCATTCACTGTGATCGTTGCCGCACACACCCCTGACAAAGAAGTCATACTCCTTACCACTAATCAGGTTGGAGAAGGTGTAGGGGTTGTTGCTCGTGCCAATATAGCTGAGACCCAAATTGCCGATAGAATCCGGATCCAAACCGAGGG
Organism: Bacteroidales bacterium; assembly: GCA_017551725.1. Taxonomy (GTDB): domain Bacteria; phylum Bacteroidota; class Bacteroidia; order Bacteroidales; family WCHB1-69; genus F23-D06. Next base: position 38,721 of record JAFZKY010000052.1, on the reverse strand, counting down.
TATCAACAAAGGAGATCTCCCATTGGGTGGCATTACCGTCCCATTCGATGGTGACACTGCCCTCGCTGGAAGCCACGATTTGCACATTGTTAGGACGACGGCAGCTGGGAACGGGTTTCACCTCCAGATAGTCCAAGCAGAAGGTGTTGTTGGTCAGCTGATGACGACCATCTGTCAAAATGGCGATGTTACGACCCGTACCTGTGTAGTTGTCAAAATAGACCTCCGCGCCCAACCAATAATAGCTACTTTCGGGCATGAGGGTATCCACCGGCTCAAATGTACTGATGGTGGAATCATCCGCCATAACACCCACAATCAATTTGGTGTCGTAATTGGCATTCAAACGGGCATAGTCAAACGACAGCATTATCTGGTTCATGGAGTAGTTGCTCTCCACCGCCGGAAGGACCATATAGGTGTATTCGGAAGTTGAACTGTTGATATACAATGAGTTGGCACCGCTTATATGGTTGGTGGTATAGATGTAAGGTTGATTGGCGGCAGCTGCATTGGAAATCATATTCCAACAAATCGGGTGGGCACCTGCGCCGGTACCGTCAACTTCGAAATCCTCCAAGTAAGGAATGACTATCTCACTGGCGCAATGGGTGCGGAATGTGGTGGAACGCCAAAAACTGTAATCGGTGCCACCGCAGTTGGCGCGGACATATGCGTAGTAAACTGTGTTAGGAATAAGATTTAAAAAGGTGTAGAACGTATCCATTGCATTGTCTGTAGGAACAGAAGCGCTGTCAGGGTGCATTAAGGTATCGGACAAAATAACATCCCACATGGTTTCCGTACCGCCTGTAGTCCAGGAGAACGTGGCATCATTAGAGCCGAGATCAGAAATCATCAAATCTGTCGGGAAAGGACATGACACATTATTCGGAGAATAGGTGAACGTTGCTTTGGGCAAGAAATCACGCTGCGTGGGCGAAACTGCGCTGGCACTCGTGCTACTGTATCCCGACAAGGAAGAACCCGTAGAAGAAATGCCGTAGAAATAAGCAGAAGAATAGTTTCCAGTGGTTTGGGAGGCAAACTCCACCACCAGGTTCCCTCCCGAATATACGAACGGGGTGGTGAAAACAACGGTCAGCAGCCCATTCGTCACCGGCAGTGTGCCTGTATAGACGGTCTGGGTCGGGTCGGTCAGGAACGAGGTACTCGAAAATGTCGTTGCCGAGCAAGTTCCTAACTTCATCTCCATAATAGAGGTCCATGGATTGGAAGGTGCTGATGACACATAGAACGTCATCTCACTGATGGTGCTGCCAATCATGTCATTCAACAGAGAGGCCGGATAGATGCACTGTGAGCGGGTGTAATCGTCCATCCATAAACCATAGAGAGGGACGTAACTGTTTGTGGTTGTACCATCCGCCACAGTGAGCGTTAGCTGTGCCTTTAGTGTGAACGAAAACACACTGGCACAAATCACCATTAAGGTCAGTAAAAACTTTCTCATAAACTTGATATTTTAATGAATAAAAAAGATATTATCTTCCATTTTAAAATAAAACAATTTGCAAAAATAAATTTTTTTCCTTCCAAAAACGAATGTGTTGATAATGTTGGTATTTTTTTACCAAAAATTGTATCTTTGCCGCCGTGCTTCGTTACATAGTCAAAAAGATCGGATACGGCCTGCTGCTGATGCTCGGCGTGGTGACGCTGGTGTTCTTCCTGTTCACCGTATTGCCCTCCGACCCCGCGCGCATGATGATGGGCCAGCGCAGCGACCTCCAGACCGAGGAGGCCATCCGCAAGGAGATGGGCCTTGACCTGCCCGTCGGCGTGCAATATCTGGCCTATCTCAACGATGTGGCCCCCATCTCGTGGCACAAAACCCAAGACACGGAATCGTTTTTCTACTTGGATGACAACGACTATCACTATGTGAAAATCCTGCCGTTGGGCAAATCGGCGGTGGTGCTCAAGGCCCCGTACCTGCGGCGCTCTTATCAGAGCAAACGCCCCGTGGGCGAGATTATCACGGAGGCCTTCCCTAAAACCGTACTGCTGGCCGTCGTCTCCATCGTGTTCGCCCTCATCGTGGGCATCATCATCGGCATCTTCTGCGCCCTCTACAAGGGCACCTGGTTCGACCACGTGGCCCTGGTGTTCTCCACCCTTGGTATGTCGGTGCCCTCCTTCTTCGCCGCCATCCTGCTGGCCTGGATTTTCGCCTTCCTGCTCTCCGACATCACCGGACTGAGCATGTTCGGCAGCCTCTACACGGTGGACGACTACGGCATGGGCCAGTATCTGGACCTCAAAAACCTCATCCTGCCCGCCATCACGCTGGGAATACGCCCTTTGGCTGTGGTGGTGGAACTGACCAAAAACTCGCTGCTCGATGTGCTGTCGCAAGACTATATCCGCACGGCCAAGGCCAAAGGGCTCAAAAAGAGCGTCATCATCACCCGCCACGCGCTGAAAAACGCCCTCAACCCCGTGGTCACCGCCATTTCGGGCTGGCTGGCGGGACTGTTGGCCGGCGCGGTCTTCGTGGAATACATCTTCGACTGGAAAGGCATGGGCGTGGTCATCGTGGATGCGCTCGACAAATACGACTTCCCCGTGGTGATGGGCTCGCTGCTCTACGTTTCCATCATCCTTATTATAATAAATATAATGTGTGACATTATCTACGGGTGGCTGGATCCGAGGGTGAGCCTGAACTAACCCGTTCCCGCATTTTTACATTCAACAGCATGATGACGGCAAACGCACCCCAGAAGGGCAGCGACAGCTTGTCGGTATCCAGGAAGTTATTCAGGGTGCCGTGTACAAAATAGGTGATGAGGGCCAGCGTCATCATCAAGGCCAGCAACTTTTCGGTTTGGTCACCCGTGCGGTTGTAGGTGCGGATGCCCGTGAAAAGGCTCACGAACACCAAGGCAAGAACCGTCAACAGACCCGGAAATCCCGATTCCGTGCAGGGCCCGATGTACTCGCTGTGCGCATTGCCGCCATCCCCGAAATCCGTGGTGATAATGGTCTTGAACTGGCTTTTCTGGTACGGGGCGTATTCAAACTGGTAAGTGCCCGGCCCCCACCCTACCAGCGGACGCTCCTTTATCATAGAAAAGGCGGCGTTCCAGCGGTTCAAACGCTCCACATTGGAAGCGTCGGTGGTGATGTTCGACACCGACTGCAGCTGCTCCACCAGTTTTCCCGACGAATCCTGACTGTTACGGCTCATTTTATACAGAATGTCATCCGCATAAAAATAGAACGCACCTCCCAAGATGGCCACGCCTACAATCAGCCACGAGAGTTTTATCTTCAGTTTCAACACAACCCAAACGCCAATCGCGATGACGAGGCTGATCCAGGCGGCGCGGCTGAACGATAGATAGAAGCCGAGAAAGAAAAGCGCCGTCAAGCCCGCATAGAATAGTTTCTGCCACAGATTGTTATTCGGCAGAAAGAAACAGCACGCCGTGATGGGCAAGAAAAAAGCCAACACCGCACCGTAAGCCGTATGGTCGTTGTAGAACGGACTCATCACCCAGTGCGCATAACGGTCGTCAAAGCCGCTCAGCGCATGCTTGTACGTGGTGATGAGCACCACGCAGGCCAAACCTATCGCATAGCAGTTGAAATAGCGCACCGCATTCCGCATGTCATCCTTCATCAGCTGTATCAGCATCCAATAACAAGACGTGGTGAACCATAATTTGGAAGCCCAAAACTTGAACGACACCATCGGAATCTCGCTGGTGATGCAGGTGAGGAACATCCATACCAAATACACATAAAGGGCAATGGAGATGGGATGAGTAAGCAGTTTCCTGTCTAAATACCAATCATATAAAATGCGGCAGAAAAAGATAAACGTCAGGGAAATCATGAACGCCTCCGACGGCAACGAAAGACCCAGATGTTTGTCTTGGATGTCCATGATGACGGAAAACGGTGTGGACAAAGCCATCAGGTACATGGTCCAATCCACGTGGAATATCAACAGATACACCAGCACCAGCGCACCCGTAAGGAGCGGCACAATCGGTTTCTCCTTATAGATGGCCAGGCAGTTGACAGCCAACAACAAAAAGGTAATGCCCAGAAAGACAGCCTTTTCGCGTCCCAGTCTATTCAGCAGATTCCTCAGTCCTGACAGTGGGTTTCTCTTCAATTTTTTCAATCATTAATAAGACAAACACCGAGATGATGAGGACACAGAACGTGGATACCAGCACCACAAGAGAACGTTTGGGATAGAATTTCTTGTCGGCCACTTGCGGGCTGTTGACGACAAACTTGACGGGTATCTCGTTCTCCATGTCCACGCGGGCATCCATCATTTTCTGGCGGCACATGGACTGGTACTTGCTGAAATTCTCAATCAACTCGCGCAGGATCACCACCTTGGGACCCCATTCGGCCAACTTTTCCTGTTCGGCTTTCAGACGGTTGAGGGCGGCGGTATTGCCCTGGGCCACGGCGATGGCGTATTGCTGCATCAGTCGCTCCGACTGGTATTCAAAGTCGAAAACGCCGTTTTCCATGCACACGCGCAGGGAGTCCTCGCAACGCTGGATCTCACCGTCCACCGAGTCCACCTGGTGTTGGAGAATGCGATAGGCAGCCAGGGAACGCTCGCGCTCGACACGGTTTTTGAGCGTGTCGATATAGCGCAGGATATCCATCGTCATGTCGCAGGCCCGCTGCGCATCCCAGTCGGCCACGGAGATGTCGATGGCCCCGTAGTCCGTGCGTTTGATGGTCATATTACCCATCAACGTCTTGTTCAGGCGGGTTTTCCAGCCCTTGGCCTTGGTATCGATGCCGTAGGCTTCGGCCAGGTTGTACTTGGCAATCAGCGAGTCTTTGATCTCCTGGGCATCCAGCAGCTGCATCATCTGCTCGGTCTCTGCCTCAATGGCATACGCCTTGATGTCCAACCGCTCGTTGTAGTTCTGCTCGTTGAGCAGGATTTTGGCGGTGGAGTTGGTGCGCGGCGCGTAGATGGTGGCCGTGGATTTGAACTTGGGCTTGATCAAAAACGAGCACGCGGCAGAAAGCACAAAGGCGATGGCGCAGATTATCAGCAGCCATTTGCGCCATTTCCAGAGAAACTGCACCAGGCTGAATGAATTATAGGTGTTGTTATTTTGCATTGTCGGGGTTTTTAATGGCAATGTTCAGTTCGTCTAATTGGGCCGGATTGATGGGCGTGGGCGCGGGCAGCATGGTGTCGCGTCCGGCGTTGTTCTTCGGGAAGGCGATGAAGTCGCGGATGGAGTCGCAATCCGACAGCACGGCGCAGAGGCGGTCGAAGCCGAAGGCGATGCCACCATGAGGCGGTGCACCGTACTTGAAGGCATCAATCAGGAAGCCGAACTGGCTCTGCGCCTGCTCGTCCGTGAAGTTGAGCGCCTTGAACATCCGCTTCTGCAACTCGGGATTGTGGATACGGATGGAGCCGCCGCCAATCTCGGAACCGTTGATAACCAAGTCGTAAGCATTGGCGTTGACCGCGCCGGGGTTGCTCTCCAGCATGGCCTCGTGCTCGGGCTTCGGCGCGGTGAAAGGATGGTGCATGGCATAGAAGCGTTGCGTTTCCTCGTCCCATTCCAGCAAGGGGAAGTCAATCACCCAGAGGATCTTATACTCGCCGGCCTTGCGCAGTCCCAGCCGGTTGCCCATCTCCAGACGGAGGGCGCAGAGCTGCTGGCGCGTCTTCATGGCCTTGCCGGACATGATGAGCAGCAGGTCGCCGGGCTTGGCCTCGAAACGTTCGGCCACGGCTTTCAGGTCATCCTGCGTGTAGAACTTGTCCACGGAAGACTTGAATGTGCCGTCGGCGTTGCAGAGCACATACACCAGGCCGCCGGCACCCACGTGCGGGTTCTTCACAAACTCCACCAGACCGTCCAGCTGCTTGCGGGAATAGTTGCCGCAGCCGTCGGCCTTGATGCCCACCACCAACTCGGCCTCGTTGAACACCTTGAAGTCGCGGTGCTGGAGCAGGTCGTTGAGCTCCACGAAGCGCATCCCGAAACGGGCATCGGGCTTGTCGGAACCGTAATATTTCATGGCATCGGCCCAGGTGATGCGCTCAATAGGACCGATTTCCATCTGTTTGAAAGTCTTGAAGATATGGCCCACCAAACCCTCAAAGATGTTGAGAATGTCTTCCTGTTCGATGAAAGACATCTCGCAGTCGATTTGGGTGAACTCAGGCTGGCGGTCGGCGCGGAGGTCCTCATCGCGGAAACAGCGCACAATCTGGAAATAGCGGTCCATGCCGGAGATCATCAGCAGCTGCTTGAGCGTCTGCGGCGACTGCGGCAAAGCGTAGAACTCACCCTGGTTCATGCGCGAGGGCACGAGGAAATCACGGGCTCCTTCGGGGGTGCTGTTCACGAGGAACGGCGTCTCAATTTCAAGGAAACCATGTTCACTCAAATACTTGCGGATTTCCAGTCCCAGCCGATGACGGAATATCAGGTTGTTTTTCACCGGATTGCGGCGGATGTCCAGATAACGGTATTTCATGCGGAGCTCGTCGCCGCCGTCGGACACATCCTCAATGGTGAAGGGAGGTACCGCCGATTCGTTCAGCACCTCCACCTCCCGCACGTCGATTTCAATGTCGCCGGTGGGGATGTTCTTGTTTTTGCTATATCGTTCGATGACGGTGCCGGTGATGCGGATCACCCATTCGCGACCCATCTTCTCCACTTTTTCGCAGAGGTCGGGGTTCGTCTCGTGGTTGAATGCCAATTGGGTGATGCCGTAGCGGTCGCGCAAATCGATGAAAATCATGCCACCCAGATGGCGCACTTTCTGTATCCATCCGCAAAGGGTGACTTCCTGCTGTATGTTGGCGATAGTCAGTTCGCCGCAAGTATGTGTTCTTAACATTGTTTTGTAATTTTTTAGAGCGTGCAAAGATACTATTTTAATTTGGTAAAAAAGCAGGCAGCCGGATTTTAATAATGAGTAATTGCCAAATAAAGATGGGACGTGTGCGTTATCGGTTGTTGTAGGTGGGACTTACCGACTGCCTGCGGATAACGGCACGCCGGCAAAAATAATTATTTATCTCATATCAAAATAAAATATCATCAAAAAAATATTAACATATTATTAACCGAATACACTTATAAAAATAGTACTTTTGCAGCCCAAAATCCAACCCATGACACAGCAGGAAATCATACTATCGCAATTGAACGAACAGCAGCAACTTGCCGTGAAGCAGGTGGACGGGCCCATCATGGTTTTGGCGGGTGCCGGGTCGGGGAAGACGCGGGTGCTGACCTACCGCATTGCCTACATGTTGTCGTGCGGGGTGAACCCCTACCGTATCCTGGCGCTGACCTTCACCAACAAGGCCGCCGCCGAGATGCGCGCCCGTATTGTATCCCTCGTGGGCGGCGAGGTGGCCAAGGCCGTCACTATGGGCACTTTCCACTCCGTTTTCTACCGCATCCTCCGCGTGGAAGGCGAGAAATTGGGCTACACGCACAACCTCACCGTATATGATCAGGAAGACTCCAAATCCTTGATTAAGAGCATTGTGAAAGATCTGAACCTGGACCCGAAAATCTACGCGCCCAACTACGTGCTCAACCGCATCTCCGCCGCCAAGTCCAGTTTGCTTTCGGCTCAAGAATATGCCGACAACAACGAGATTACCCAGGCCGATGCCGCCGCCGGCAAACCTCTGATCCACCAGATATTCGACCGCTACAACAAACGGCTCAAGAACGCCGACGCCATGGACTTCGACGACCTCCTCTACTACATGAACGTCCTGCTGCGCGACTTCCCCGACATGCTGTATAAATACCAGAACCGTTTCAGCTACATTTTGGTGGATGAGTACCAAGATACCAACTTTGCTCAGTATTTGATTATCAAAAAGTTGTCAGCGTTGAATCAGAACATCTGCGTGGTGGGCGACGATGCGCAGAGCATCTACGGCTTTCGGGGTGCCGACATCCAGAACATCCTCAATTTCCGTCGCGACTATCCGGCCGCCACCATCTACAAGCTGGAACGCAACTACCGCTCCACGCAAAACATCGTCAACGCGGCCAACGCCGTCATCAAGAACAACAAGGACCAGATGCAGAAAGACGTCTGGACCGAGAACGAAGAGGGTTCGAAAATCAATGTGTTCCGGGCGGGCAGCGACACCGACGAGGCCTCAGCCGTGGCCAACGCCATTTTCGAAACCCGCATGAACGAACACGCCCGACCCAGTCAGTTTGCCATCCTCTATCGTACTAATATTCAGTCGCGTACATTGGAGGAGGCTATGGTCAAACGGCACATTCCCTACAAGATTTACGGCGGGCTTTCATTCTACAAACGCAAGGAAATCAAGGATGTGCTGGCCTATTTCCGGCTAGTAATCAACCACTACGACGAGGAGTCGCTGCGCCGTGTCATCAACTATCCCATGCGCGGTATCGGCGACACCACCGTGTCGCGCATCGCCGCAGCCGCCAATGAGAACAACGTGCGCCTCTGGGACGTGGTGTGCCAGCCGCAAGCCTATCCCACCGGCATCAACGGCGCCACTGTCAACCGGCTGGTGGAGTTTGCCGACATGATTCGCGGTTTCTCCGCCCAACTGAAGAAAAACGACGCCTACGAACTGGGCAAGCATATCGTCATACAAACCGGCATCGCCAAAACCCTCAAGGAAAACACCGATGAAAAAGAGCGTGTGGACCATGTGGAGGAACTCTTAGATGCCATCAAAAGTTTCACCGAAAAGGAACCTGAGAGTAGTTTTAACGAAAGCACCGGCGAAATCATCGAAGAATATTTCCCCTCCTTGGACCAATTTATGGAATCCATCGCCTTGCTAAGCGACGAAGACGAGAACAAAACCGAAGAGGAAGACTGCGTGAAAATGATGACCATCCACTCGGCCAAAGGGTTGGAATTCGACTATGTGTTCATTACCGGCTTGGAGGAAAATCTGTTCCCGTCATCCCAGTGCGCCAATTCACGCATGGAGATGGAGGAGGAGCGCCGGCTCTTTTACGTGGCCCTCACCCGTGCGCGGAAGCAGGTGACGTTGACCTCTGCGCAGACGCGCTACCGTTTCGGCTCGCTGCAGTTTTGCGAGGATAGCCGTTTTCTGGAGGAGATACCCGTCAAGTACCTCAACATCACGAAGAAAGCCTCCGAAGGCAAGGGCGCGTTTGCCCGTTCCAGCGACAACGATTGGTTCGTCCGACGCTACGAGACCTCGAAGCCGCGCACTGTTACCGGGTCCAGCTATCCGTCAGGACGGCCCGCCGCCAGCAAACCGCAGGTCAAGACCAAGAGCGAGGTGCAACTGGACATGGTGGGCGACCCCGCCTCCATCGACCAGATAAAGCCCGGCGTGCGGGTGTATCACTTCAAATTCGGCTTCGGGAACGTGCAGTCGGTGGAAGGCAGCGCACCCGACACCAAGGCCATTGTAAATTTTGACACCGTAGGTACGAAAACCCTCCTCTTAAAATTCGCTAAGTTATTAATACCCAAATAAAAAGAATATGCAATTCCGCACCAACATACCCGCCCCGCAATACCCGTTCAACATAGGCTACGAGGACAGCATCATGCTCCTTGGCTCCTGTTTTTCCGACAATATGGGCAACTATTTTGGCCGTCATCGTTTTGATGTCTGCTCCAATCCTTTCGGCGTGCTGTTCAACCCCGTTTCCATCGACCGCGCTATCCGGCTGCTCATGCACCCGGAATCTTTCGACAAAGACCGCTATTTCTACAAGTTGCGCGACACCTGGGTGAGTTTTGCCCATCACGGTCGTTTCTCCCGCGACAACTTTCAGGTTTTTGAGCAGAACATTGACGAGCAGTTGCAAAAGGCCTCTGAATTTTTCCATCATACGGATTACCTGTTCGTCACCTTCGGCACGGCCTTCTGCTACAAGTTCATCCCCCGCGACTTGATTGTCTCCAACTGCCACAAAATCCCCAACTACCATTTTGAGCGCATCCGCCTGGATGTCAAGAAAATCGTGTCGCAGTGGAACGAAACGCTGGTGTTGATTCGGGAGGTGCGGCCCGACATGAAGGTCATCTTCACCGTCAGTCCCGTGCGTCACGCGGGCGACGGCATGCACGAGAACACGCTGAGCAAGGCGGTGTTGCTGCTGGCTGAAGAAAAATTGGTGGACAACGAGAACACCTTCTATTTTCCCGCTTACGAGTTTCTGATGGACGACCTCCGCGACTATCGTTTCTACGCCAAAGATCTGTCGCACCCCAACGACCTGGCCATTGACTACATGGAGGAAAAAGTGGCCGAATCCTTCTTCACTCCGCAGACCTTGGAACGGGTGAAGAACATCAGCCACGAGAACCGCTTCCTGAACCACCGCCCAATAAGAAGAGACTGAAAACGCTGATTTTCAAACACTTTATCTGCTTCACACCCTCTAATCTTTTATTATTTATACTTTATTAAAAAAGCACTTGACAAAAGGGGAATTTTGTTGTATCTTTGCAGGCCAAATTTTTTACAATGAAATTATCCGAATTTAAGTATTATCTGCCTCAGGAATTGATAGCCCTGCACCCGACCGAGGAGCGTGACGAGGCTCGCCTGATGGTATTGGACCGCAAAACGAAAACAATCGAACATCGACTGTTCAAAGATATCCTGGACTATTTTGACGAGGGTGACCTTTTCGTGATGAACAACACGCGTGTTTTCCCCGCCTTGCTGTATGGCGAGAAGGAGCAGACCCGTGCCAGTATCCGTGTATTCCTTCTTCGTGAGTTGGACGAGGAGAGTCGTTTGTGGGACGTGTTGGTGGACCCAGCACGCAAGATCCGCATCGGCAACAAGCTCTGTTTCTGCGAAGACGACAGTCTGGTGGCCGAGGTCATCGACAACACCACCTCCCGTGGGCGCACGTTGCGATTCCTGTTCGACGGCGACCACGACGCCTTCAAGAAGAAACTGATGGAAATAGGCACCACCCCGCTGCCCGACGACATCCAGAGGCTTCGCGAAATCGCGCCGGAGGATGAATTCGACTATCAGACGCTTTACGCCACGGAAGAGGGTGCCGTGGTGGCTCCCGCCGCCGGCTTCCACTTCAGCCGTATCCTGCTGAAACAGATGGAACTCAAGGGCATCGAGCGCACCTATATCACCCTGCACGCCGGACTCAGCAACTTCAACGACATCGATGTGGAGGATCTCTCCAAACACAAGGCCGACTCCGAGCGCATGATCATCAAGGCCTCTGTGGCCGATGAAATCAACAAGGCCAAAGACGAGGGCCATCGCATTGTGGTGGTGGGCACCACGACTATGAAAGCGCTGGAGTCGTCCGTATATGCCAACGGCCACGTAAAGACCACCGAGATGAACGGCAAGGTGGACACCTGGACCAACAAGTTCATCTATCCTCCCTACCGTTTCATGGTGGGCAACGCCATGGTTACCAATTTCCACGCCTCCCAAAGCTCGATGCTGATGATGGTGGCCGCTTTCGGTGGCTACGAGTTCGTGATGAAAGCCTATAAAGAGGCTGTGGCGGAGAAATACCGTTTCCTCACCTACGGAGATGCAATGCTAATCATTTAAAACCAAACTGTTATGGCAAAATCATACGAAGAAGCCGGCGTATGCCTGGAAGCCGGTTATGAATCCGTACGACTGATCAAGAAACATATCGCCCGCACCAACCGTCCGGGCATGATGGGCAATATCGGCAGCTTCGGCGGCATGTTCGACCTGGCCTCCCTCAACTACAAGGAGCCGGTGCTGGTGAGCGGCACCGACGGCGTGGGCACCAAGCTGAAACTGGCTTTCATGATGGACAAACACGACACCATCGGGCAGGATGCCGTGGCCATGTGCGTGAACGATGTGCTGGCACAGGGCGCCGCCCCGCTCTTCTTCCTCGACTACATCGCCGTGGGCAAGAACGACCCCGCCAAGATTGAGGCCATCGTCAAAGGCGTGGCCGACGGCTGCGTGCTCTCCAACTGCGCTCTCATCGGCGGCGAGACCGCCGAGATGCCGGATATGTACGACGAAGACGAGTACGACATTGCCGGTTTCACGGTGGGTGCCGTGGAGAAATCCAAACTCATTGACGGGTCCAAGGTTAATGTCGGCGACAAGCTGATAGGCCTGGCTTCCTCCGGCGTGCACTCCAACGGCTTCTCGCTGGTCCGCAAGATTGTCTTCAAGGACAACCAGCTGGACCTCAACACGAAATACGACACGCTGCCCGACACGCTCGGCAACGTGCTGCTCACCCCCACGCGCATATACGTGCGCCCTGTGCTGGAGGTGCTTTCCAAAATCGACATCCACGCCATCTGCCACATCACCGGCGGCGGCTTCGACGAGAACATCCCGCGCGTGCTCCACGACGGACAGGGCATCCTCATCCACGAAGGCAGCTGGGATATGCCGGCCATTTTCCCGTTCTTGGAGAAACAGGGCCACGTTCCGCACCGTGAAATGTTCAACATCTTCAACATGGGCATCGGTATGATCCTCGTGGTGAACCCCGCTGACGCCGACGAGGTTTGCAAGATGTTCGAATCGCTGGGTGAAAAAGCCTTTGAAATCGGGGAAGTGACGGACAAACCAGGCGTGGAAATCGTTTAAACTCTTTTGTATAACATTAAAACATATTCACAAACAGTATATTACAAATTTCCTCGTATCCAAAAGTTCATTTTGTTTTTTTTTGTATTTTTGGCGACTTTTACGAAATTAAATATTAAACAATACTAGTATGAAAAAATTTATTCTTTTGTTCTCATTAGTGGCGCTGATCTTCATGGGATACGCCACGAATGTTGTACCCGTATCCGACGCTATGAAGATTTCCCGGAACTTCCTGTCGGAGCGTATGGGTTCCATGGAGGCCCAGAACCTCGAGCTCACGCTGGCCTACACACAGTATGACGAAGCTGGCAATCCTCTTTTCTACCGTTTCCAAATCGGGGACAAGGGCTTCATCATCGTTTCCGCCACTGAACTGGCCTCTCCCGTGTTGGCCTATTCTATGGAAAGCAACTACCAAACCGGTACCGGCGCGGATTTCTATTGTGAGAAATTCACGGATCAGATTTCCTTTCTGATTCAGAATCCGCAGGCTTCCGTTGCACAAAAGTCGGAATGGGACCACTATAAAAATTTCTCCCTCAACACGAAAGCGGTGAAGAAAAGTCCGTATATGGAACCCCTGATCACCACTGAATGGGATCAGTATCCGTACTATAACCAGTATTGTCCCGCCACTCCGTATGCAAATTATTCGGAAGGCTCCCTGAACAACAACGACTGCCGTGCCCTGGTCGGCTGTGTGGCCGTGACGATGGGTAACATCATGAATTACTACCGTTATCCCACGCAGGGTTTTGGTCGTCATATTTACATTCCGAGAGAGACGAACGATGACGGTGAGGTCCTCTACACATTCCCCATGCAGGATGTGAACTTCGGCACCAGCCATTACAACTATGACGCCATGCCGAAAAAAATTGATTTCTCAGACAAAGTTTATCATGGTGAACTGGGCAAGCTCCTTTATCACTGTGGTGTTGCTGTTGATATGAAATACGGTTCTGTGAGCGGTGCCGGTGGTTCCGGTTCCCAAACCGAAAAAGCCTTGGAGGCCATGCAGAACTATTTCTCCTATTCGCAAACTGCACAATACAAGGAAATCACGGATGTGGTGACATCCTCTTCCACTGCATACAAATGGATTGACATGGCCAAGGAGGAGTTGGACGCACGCCGCCCCATCTTCTTTGCCGGCACATGCCATGACACCGTTTCCGGCGGTCACGCCTGGATTGTGGATGGTTATACAACGTTCTACGACACCACCTACACCACCGACAGCGTCACACACAATGAAACGATTGTCGTGCCCACCACGATCACCCTGTTTGACACATTGACATCTACGCAGATTATTTTCACGTACGATACCATCACCCACATTGACACCGTCACCACCCAAGACACTTCTTACACGGTCTTAGTGTTGGACTCCATCGTCACCATCGAAACGCCCACCCTCGTTATTGACACCATCATCGGTCATGATACGATTGTTGATGTGAACCAAACCATTTCTGTTCTTGACTCTGTCGTCACCCAACAACATGTTGCCGGCACTGTTTACTTCCATACGAACTGGGGTTGGGGCGGCAGTGGTAACGGATATTTCCTGCTCACCAACCAGGTATCCGCATCCTACGGAAACTTCAACTTGAAAGATTCTGAAAAGATGCTCATCAAACTGTTCCCTGGCGATTCTGCAGCCGTGGCAAAGCCGGCCATCAGCGATTCCCGCGTGACAGCTTCTGCAGGTACCATCAGCGACGGTGCCGGACATGTGAAATATGCCAAGAACTCGCACCGCACGTGGGTTATAGCCTGTCCGGATGCTGACACTTACAAATTCCAATTCTCCAAAATCAAACTCAAAGAGGGTGACAAGGTCATTATTTACAACGGCGGTACTGAGGCAAGCGGTATCAAGCAAACCGTCACCGGCAACTATCGTATGTCGGCCTGTAACGACTACTCCACCCTAGGAGGTGCCATTCACAGTGACTTCCCCGGCCAAAACCTGCCCGCCGCCGTTAACATCAAGAGCGACAGCGTGCTGGTGGTGTTCACCTCCACTGAAAACTCTGAAACCGACTATGGATTCGTTCTCAACTACAAGGTAACTGCTTTCAAGACTTCCAACACCTGTTCCGAAGTCGAGATTATGTCCAGCAACTGGCATGATGTCATGACAGACAAGGCCGGCGACGAAGTGGGCAACAACAACCCGTACCGTGCCAACACCATCTGCACATGGCTTCTGCGCGTGCCCTACACGGCTGCCTACACATTCGCTTTTGAGAAATTCGACCTCGGTGCCGGCGACTTTGTTGACATCTATGACATCACCAACACTGACGATCCGGAATTTATTGCCCGTTATGACATTTACAACATGCCTGTGCTGAACACCGCATTCAATGTGAACAAATCCAAAGTGCTGGTCAAATTCGTGTCCGACACCTGGGAGCAGGGATCCGGTTTTGAGCTTGGATACTGGCAGGTTTACGGCGTGAACGACCGCAACACCTTTGAGGATGTGAACCTCTACCCGAATCCGGCTTCCGAGAAGCTGAACGTCGCCATCTCCACCAATGATGCCCAAACCATTCAGGCCAAGGTGGTGGACGTGACGGGCAAGGTGGTTTACACTGACCGTTTCAACCACAACGGCAACGAACAAATCTTCACCATCCCGGTGAACAACATGTCCAAAGGCGTGTACTTCCTGAATCTGGAAAGCGCTAAGGGTAATGCCGTTTACAAATTTATTGTACGCTAATATTTTATAAGACCATCGTATTGGAAAATAGGAGGATGCATGACATCCTCCTATTTTTTTTGACACATCATAGGCCTTTATTTCAAAAAAAATGTATCTTTGCAGCCTCAAATCCTGCTGCGTTCTTCTAACGGTTAGGAATCAAGATTCTCAATCTTGCAATACGAGTTCGATTCTCGTACGCAGTACTTAAAACAACGTTGTTGATAACAACGTTGTTTTTTTGTGACAGATACCTGCTGATTTTGTATTTTTGCGCTTTATTATCCTTCTGGTATGATAAGTTATATTAAAGGAAAACTGGTCGAAAAGAATCCCGCCTACGTCATCATCGAAACGGCAGGCGGCATCGGATTCTACATCAACATATCCCTCGCCACCTATTCCCAACTGAAGGATGACGAGGAAATCACGCTGCTCACCTATTATATTATAAAAGAAGATGCGCAGATACTTTACGGATTTATGAACGAGGAGGAACGCGAACTCTTCAAACTTCTGCTCTCCGTGAACGGCATCGGACCGAACACCGCACGCCTGATTCTTTCCTCCATGAGCGTGGGCGAGGTGCTGAACGCCATTGCCACCGAAGATGTCCGAGCCATTCAGTCCATCAAGGGCATCGGGGCCAAGACCGCCCAACGGGTGATCATCGAGTTGAAAGACAAAACCAAAAAGGCCAACTGGTCCGTTGAATCAAAAATTTCAGTCTCATACAATAATAATAAATACGAAGCGTTATCTGCCTTATTGGCCCTGGGATTTCCGAAAGCCGGTGCGGAAACCGTGTTGGACAAAATCATCAAGGCTGAAGGTTTGAATTTGTCTGTGGAAGACTTGATCAAGAAGGCGTTAAAATTGTTATAGTGGATTTGAAAGCAACCCGATATACAATATATATTATATACATTCTGGTTTTGATGGGCTTGTGCCAACTGACGGTCCAAGCGGGCATCCTGTCACACACCACGAGTGGGGCGTTGAATTACACCGAAAGTCTCATCCCTCTCACACCACCAGACACCAACCCGCCCAAAGTTCCGCAACCCAACAACAACCCTCTTCAAAACAACTTCACCAGCCCCTTCTCCCTGCATAATCCGCCGGGAGTGGGAACCGTTATCCAATACGATCCGGAAACCAACACGTACAACTTCCAGTATATGACCGGCAATACGCCTTTCGGGCCGGGAGCATATATGAATGTGAACGAATACATCAACTACGACTTACAGCAGAGCATTAACGACTACTGGCACTCGCACAGCAACTCCTTTGCCGGCGGAGGCAACCGACGCGGCGGTGGACTTATTCCCCAACTGCACATCGGCGGCGACATTTTCGAGGGCATTTTCGGCAGCAACACCATCGACATTCGCCCTTCAGGTAGCGTAGAACTTAAATTCGGCGTTAAATACACCCAAGTCGATAACGATAACCTGCCCGTGAAACAACAACGGCATACGGATTTCGATTTCGACCAAGACATTCAGTTGAACCTCATTGCCAAAATCGGCGAAAAAATAGAATTCAACCTCAACTATACGACCGACCAGCTGACGTTGGACAACAATATGGACAAAATCAAGCTGAAATATGCCGGCAAAGAGGACGATATTCTGCAACTTATCGAATTCGGCAATGTGACGCTGCCGTTGAACAGCACGCTCATTACCGGTAGCCAAAGTCTGTTCGGTGTGAAAACCCAGCTGAAATTCGGCAACCTCATAGTGACGGCGGTGGCCTCCCAGAAGAAGAGCACATCGGAAACCATGACTATCACAGGAGGAGCGGAAACGGAAGATTTCTATTTCCGGGCAGACGAATACGAGGAAAACAAACACTTCTTCCTCGGACAGTTTTTCCGTGATCATTACAACGATTATCTGAAAACGCTACCGCTGGTGAGTTCGCCCATCGTCATCACCAAGATCGAGGTATGGCGCACTACTGTCGGAGCGGCCACCCAGGACAATCGTAACATTGTGGCTTTCACCGACCTTGGTGAAGCCGATCCCGAATTTGGAGCATTATCCTTTAATCCGGCAGCCTCAGGCGGCGGACAATATCCCGACAACGACATCAACACCCTGAACCAATTGGTGGACTCCTCGTTGATTCGTAACATTTCCGCCGTGTCCAACAACCTACACTCGGTGGGCATGAAGGCCGGTACCAACTATGAAAAAGTGGAAAGCGCCCGACTGCTCTCTCCTTCTGAATATACTTTCAACCCGAAATTGGGCTTTATCACCCTGAATTCGGCCCTCAACTCCGACCAAGTGTTGGCAGTGGCTTACCAATACACCATCATCGGCGACGACCACGTGTATCAGGTGGGTGAATTTTCCAACGAGGTTTCTGCACCCAACTGTATCCGTGTCAAATTGTTGAAAAGCACCAACCTGAACACCCGCTCCCCTCTGTGGAAGTTGATGATGAAAAACGTCTATTCCCTTTCCGCCTATCAGGTGTCTGCCGAAAAATTCCGGTTGAACATCTTATACACGGGTGATGAGGATGGTATTGCCAACGGATTCTTCACCCGAGGCAAAAACAAAGGCATCGCTTTGATCAAGCTGATGGGGCTGGACCGTTTGAATCAACAGCAGGATCCCTCTCCGGATGGTATCTTCGACTTCATTGACGGGGCAGCCACCAACGGAGGTACCATCAACGCCAGCAACGGACGCATTTACTTTCCCACCATCGAACCCTTCGGCAAGGATTTGAGAGCTGTCTTCGATGAGGATGAAGCCGCCCTCGCCGACATTTATGCCTACGATTCGCTCTACACCATGACCAAAACCATGGCCCAGCAAATCACCAATAAAAACAAATTCTATCTGGAAGGCAGCTACCGTTCTTCTTACGGTTCTGAATACCATTTCTCCTCCACCAATGTGGCACAAGGTTCGGTAAAAGTGACCGCCGGTGGTATTCAACTGACTGAAAATGTGGATTATACCGTCAACTACGATATGGGTACTGTTTCCATTATCAATCAGGGAATATTGAATTCGGGAACACCTATATCCATTTCCATTGAGAACGACAACGACATGGCGATGAAAGACCAGGTGATGTTGGGTGCCAATTTTGATTATATTTTCTCCAAGAATTTCAACATAGGAGCCACCATCCTCAATTTGCGGGAGCGTCCCCAAACAAACAAGGTCAATTATGGTGACGAACCCATCAACAACGTGGTTTGGGGCATGAATTTTGCCTATAAGACAGAATTGCCTTTCCTTACTAAAGTCATCGACAAGATCACCTTCCATAGCACCACCACGGCTTCCAATTTGAATTTGGAGGGTGAGTTTGCTCATTTCATTCCCGGGCACAACAAGGCGGTCGGAAAAGCTGGAACCACCTATATTGATGATTTTGAGGCGGCCAAATCCTCCATTGACCTGTCCACCATGTCCAACTGGGTATTGGCCTCCACACCGCAAGGACAGCCGGATCTTTTTCCGGAAGCCCGTCCGTATAGCATAACGGAAAATTCCCGAAAACAGCTTTCCTACGGTTACAACCGCGCTTTGTTGTCGTGGTATGTCATTGACCCGTTGTTCTACAACAACAACAATGCCACTCCGAAAAACCTCACCAAGGCGGATCTTTCCGCTCCGTACGCCCGAGCCGTCTATGAGCCGGAACTTTTCCCCTACAAAGAACAGTCTGGTACGGAACTCTCCACCTACATGACGGTTTTCAACATGGCCTACTATCCTTCGGAGAGAGGCCCTTACAACTACGATGTGTCAGGAGCGGAAGGTGTTTCCCACGGTATCAATGACGATGGCTCCTTGAAAAACCCCGAGACCCGTTGGGCCGGTATCATGCGCAAGTTTGACAACACGGATTTCGAGTCTTCCAACTACGAGTACATCGAATTTTGGATGATGGACCCGTTCATCGACAACCCGAACCACAGTGGCGGAAAACTCTATTTCAACTTGGGTGACATTTCGGAAGATATCTTGCGCGACGGTTTGAAATTCTTTGAAAACGGACTTCCCGGCGATGGTTCCGACGAAAACGTAGAATTCACCCCGTGGGGTCGTGTTCCTACCACGCAGCTGATTGTCAACGCTTTTGACAATGATCCTGAAACACGTGCATTTCAGGATGTAGGCTACGACGGTTTGCAGGACACACGCGAACGCACCTATTTCAAAGACAACTACCTTGATTATGTCGCCAACGAATTTGGAGCATCGTCACAAGCCTATCAGAAGGCATACAACGACCCGTCCACCGACAACTACCATCACTTCCGAGGTTCGGATTATGATGCTGCGGATAAGAAAATTGTGGAACGCTACAAATATTACACCATGGCTGAAGGAAACTCACCAACCGAAAGCCAAAGTCCCGAGCCCTACCCCACCTCCTTCAACCTTATGCCGAACCTGGAGGATATGAACAACGACAACACGTTGAGCGAGGACGAGAAATACTATCAATATGTAATCAATCTGTCGCCTGAAAACATGGTGGTAGGCGAAAACTATATCAACGACATTTACGAGGCCATGCCGGAACCTCTGCCCGACGGTACGCGCCCGCCCACCAAATGGTACCAATTCCGTATCCCGATCCATAATCCAGACAAAGTGGTCAATGGAATATCGGGGTTCAACTCCATCCGTTTCTTGCGTATGTTTCTGCGCGGCTTTGAGGAGCCCATCGTCTGCCGTTTTGCTACCTTTGAGCTTGTGCGCGGGGACTGGCGCACCTACAACCTTAGTTTGCAGGAACAGGGCGACTATCTGCCCACGCAAGGCGATGGCGAAGGTTCCTTCTATGTGGGAACGGTAAGCATTGAGGAAAACTCCAACCGTACCCCAATCCCTTACATGCTGCCACCCGGTATCGCACGCGAATTGGCGTACGGCACAAAGGTGTATCAGATTAATGAGCAGGCTCTTACCATGAAAGTCGTGGATTTGCCCGACGGTGATGCCCGTGCCA
The DNA here is from genome assembly GCA_017551725.1 of Bacteroidales bacterium. Lineage (GTDB taxonomy): Bacteria > Bacteroidota > Bacteroidia > Bacteroidales > WCHB1-69 > F23-D06. Next base: position 18,370 of record JAFZKY010000052.1, on the reverse strand, counting down.
TCTACAAAAGCACAAAGTACGACCTCCGCCAATTCAAAAACCTGCGTATGTTTATCCATGCCGAGGATGTACACAGCAATGGAGATCTCAAGAAAGGCGATGTCACGGCTTTTGTGCGTTTGGGTTCCGACTTCACTGAGAACTACTATGAATATGAGATGCCGATTGACATCACGCCTTGGTATTGCGGACGCGACACATCCGCCATCTGGCCGGAGGCCAACCGTATGCGCGTGCGCCTGGATTCCCTGGTGGCGTTGAAACAGGAACGGAATGTGGCCGTACGGAAAGGGTATCACGCCTCGAACACCATACCTTATTCGAAAGAAATCGACGGCGACAACCGCATCACGGTGGTGGGTGTGCCAAACCTGAGCGAAGTAACCACCATTATGATTGGTATCCGCAACCCCAAAAAGAAACTTAACGATGATGACGACATGTTGCCAAAATCTGTTGAAATGTGGGTTAACGAGTTACAGCTCACCGGTTTTGACGACAAGCAAGGGGTAGCCGCCCTTTTGCGGGCTCGCGTTAACCTGGCTGATGTGGGCGACCTTACGGTATCAGGCAGTTACATGTCGCCCGGCTTCGGAAGCATCGAACAATCCGTCACGGAACGTTCCATGGAATCCAAATACAACCTTGACATCGCCGCCAATCTGGATGGTGGCAAGGTGTTCTTCCCTGAAAAATGGAATATCAAAATTCCTGTACACTACGATTACTCGTTGGGTATAGCACAACCCGAATACAATCCGCTCAATCCCGACGTGAAGATGCGTGACGATCTGGCCACATATGAATCGGCGGAGCAGCGCGATTCCATTCGCCATCTCACCAATGCTTATACCCGTCGCCAGAATGTGAACTTGATGAATGTTCGCAAGGAGCGTAATCTGGATGGCGGGAAATTGAAGATGCACCCTTGGGACATTGAGAACTTCGACCTCTCTTATTCCTATTCGGAACTGGTGCAGCGAGACGTGGACCTCGAACTCAACAACGAATATATCCACAATGGGGAAATAGGATATACTTTCAGCACCAATCCGAAAAATCTCCGACCATTCTCCAAGATGCGTTGGCTGAAATCCAAATGGTTGCAGATAATCCGTGATATCAACATCACCCCCATGCCCAAGAACGTGACCATCCGCACGGCACTCCGCAGAGAAATGCAAGAGTTTAAATACCGGCCCAAGAGCCAGGGCAACATCATTGTGGACACCAGTTTCGTGAAATCCTTCGATTGGACGCGAAACTACACCGTGAACTGGGATATCTTCCAGAGCTTAAAACTGGAATACCGTGCCGATGCTTCCGCCCGCATCGACGAGCCGGACGGGCTCATCGACACCCGCACGGAAAAAGATTCCGTATGGCACTGCCTCGGTCGGGGCGGACGAACAACGAATTTCCGCCAAAGTTTTTCCGGAACCTACCAGGTGCCCATCAACAAGATACCCTTGTTCAACTGGGTGAATGCCAATGTACGCTACACGTCCAATTTCACCTACACGGCATCCGCCCTTTCCCTGGCCTACCTTGGCAACACCCTGCAAAACTCCAACTCCATCCAAGGAAACGGAACCTTGAATATGATCACCTTATACAACAATGTTCCGTATTTGAAAAAAATAAACCAAGGGAACCGGAACAACCAGAACCGCAACAACCAGAATCTTGACAAGAATAAAACAAAAACAAAACAGGAAGACAAAGACAAAGACGAAAAAGGCAAAAATGCCAAAGACTCCATCAAAGAAAAACCCAACTATGGCAAAATCATATTGGATGGGACGCTGCGTTTCCTGATGATGGTGCGCAACGTGTCGGCCAACTATACGGAAGGTCGCGGAACTACGCTGCCTGGCTACATGGGCCGACCCAACATGTTCGGCATCGATTTTTCCGACAAATCTCCCGGCTTCCTCTTTGTGTTCGGCGGACAACCGGATATCCAGGCTATCGGAGCCAGACAACACTGGCTGACCACAGACTCGTTGTTGAATACGGCCTATCAACGCACAAAGAACCAACTGATTAACTTTCGAGCCACCATCGAGCCTTTCCGGGATTTCCGCATTGATGTGTCCGCCAACCGGAACTTTACTGAGAATTTCTCCGAATATTTCCATGTGGATGAAGCAGGCAACATCAGTCACTACACGCCCCAGCGCAACGGGTCCTTCAGCATGACCTATTGTGGTTTAAAGACCTTCTTCTCTGATTATGATGACTTGTTTAATCAATTCAGAGACGTGCGTTTAAGTCTGGCCCGACGACTTGCCGACGACAATCCGCACACCAGTTCCGAAAACATCAACCCTGAAACGGGTTTCCCCGACGGGTACAGCGAAGTGTCGCAAGATGTGCTGATGGGAGCATTCATGGCCTCCTATATGGGCAAAGACCCTGACAAGATGGACATTTCTTCACCGTTTATCAAAATCCCGTTGCCAAACTGGCGCCTGAATTATAACGGCTTCACGAAAATCAAAGGCATGAACAAGGTCTTCCAGAGCCTCTCCTTGGTACACAATTACATTTGTACCTACCAAATCGGATCGTTCACCACGAACCTTGCCTACAAGGAAGGTGAAGGCAACCGCAACACCTTGGGAGATATCATTCCGGCTAACGAACTAAATCAGATTGCCATTTCCGAACAGTTCGGTCCGTTAATCGGTTTTGACATGACCCTGAAGAACAGCATGTTGTTGAAAGTTGAATACAAGCAAAACCGGAATGTGTCTTTGAGTTTTGCTAACAACCAAATCACAGAGACTTCCTCCTGGGAATTGGCGTTCTCTGGTGGATACCGTTTTAAGGATTTGAAACTCGGCCTGATTTTCTCCGGTGTCAAACGCCAGTTTGTCAGCGACTTGAACCTTACAGTCGGATTGGGCATTAAAAACAACCAGACCGTCTTGCGGAAAATCCAGGAAGAGCAAAACCAGGTCACCTCCGGTATGCTTTCCGCCACAGTGAATGTGGCCGCCGAATACCAGTTTAGCCAGATGGTGGGTGTGAAATTCTACTACGACATGACCATCAATCGTCCAAAAATCTACAACCAGTATGACAATATGAACTTTGAAACAGGTATTTCTGTCACATTGAGGTTGTCACAATAAAATTTTATTATTTTTGCACACACAAAATCGAATAATATGAAAAGAGGTAATTTTGTATTGTTGTTCATTGTCGCCGCGTTCATGACGCTGTGTTTCACCCAATGCCACAAGGAGCGCAGTTGCGGGGCTACCATTACATGTCTTTACAATCCAGACCCATCGGTTGTCGCCTTGGTAAATGGTGTCACAATCAATATTGACACGTTGGGCAAATACAATCACGAATTCATGCAAATTACAGAAAGAATTGTTGGAGACAGCGTCCTTTATGACACTACATATTTCACAAGACCCATATCCGATACACTCCGGCATCTTTTCCCACATACTGCCCCGGAAGGCGTTTATCATTTCCAATTGCCGCATCCCGCACTGTTAGTGTTGAAAGCCACTTGGGTGGATACCACCAAGGAACCGGATTTGCTCTATGTCGGCTACACGCAAATCACGCTGGAAGAAGGTGTGCTGGACAAACAGGACACCATTTGGATGCAGCCGGAGAACTAATGCGTTTCCATTTTGAAGAAACACATCAGTTATCTGTTCTTGGCAGTGGCCACATTGGCTTTATGCCTGCTGCTGGTCTTTCATGGTAGGATTTCGCACGTCCCACTCAAAAACAAATTCCGACACGAAACCGTTCGTGAATCGCACGGGGACACCATCAAAGCGCTGATTCTGTATCATGCGGCGGACTATTTTGTGTATCACGGCTCGGTCATCGGCTTCCAATACGACCTGCTGAACCAGATGGGCAAGGACCTGCACCGGCCCGTGGCTATCACCATCGAATCCGATCCCGCCAAAGTCATCCTCGACTGTTTCGCCAATCAATACGACGTGGTGGGTATTGACTTCAACAAGGATTTTTTTGTGCCTGACTACATCTTGGAGTCAGAACCCCATTCCTATACCTATCCGGTGCTCATCATGCGCAAGGGCATGAAATTCGACAGCACCGAAAAACATATCATCCACGCTTCGGCACACTATTCCAATCAGGTGGACCTGAGCATCTTGGAACATCCGGAATTATGGAAGCTCCAACACGACCGTGAAGCCACCGCCGAAGACCTTTTCGACATGCTCGGCGACACCCTCATTGACTATGCCGTGTGCAACTTCAATGTGGCTATCACCATGCTCCCTTTCTACACCAATCTTTCGTTAGGTCCCACCATAGGAAAGAATTTTCCCCGAACATGGATTCTAAACAAGCATAACCGAAAACTGAACGACACTATCAATCAATGGCTGCGGGACTTTAAGGAGACCAACAAATACCAGAATCTTTGTCTGCGCTACCTGTCGCGTCATTCCATCATTATCCAGAGTTCTTTCGGAAGCAAGAAAAACAGGATTTCCTCCTATGATAAAGTCTTGCAAAAAGCCTGCGATCGCTACAACCTCGATTGGCGATTCATGTCGTCCGTCATCTGGCAGGAATCCCATTTCTCCTCCGATGTGCTAGGCATGGGCGGCAGTTTCGGAATCATGCAGATGATGCCCGTCACTTGCGCACGCTATGGCATCACCGACACCTCTTCGGTGGAAGACCAGATCTGGGCGGGAGCCAAATACATCTCCTTCCTGTACAGGATTTTCGATGGCAAGGTCGATACTGCCGAAATCTATAACTTTGTGGCCGCCTCGTATAATTCGGGACCGGGCCATATTCTGGATGCGATGGCCTTGTGCAAAAAATATGGGGAGGACGCTACCCGTTGGGAAAAAGTGGCGGAATACCTGGCCTTGAAATCGCACAAAGAGTATTACACCGACCCGGTGGTCAAATGCGGCTATTATCCTGGAAAACACACCATCCATTACGTTCAAGAAGTAATGGATCGATATAAAGGTTACGTAATTACAAAAAAAGAAGAATGAAAGTACTGATTATCGGCCGTGGAGGTCGCGAACACGCCATTGCGTGGAAGATAGCCCAATCCCCCTTGCATCCCCAACTCTTCATCGCGCCCGGCAACGAGGGCATGAGGACCATCACGACCGCACCGGTGGAGCTGGTCCCCATTGATGAGAACAACACCTCGGAACTGCTGAAGTTTGCGATGGAGCAGAAAATAGACCTGACCATCGTGGGTCCTGAGGCAGCGCTGATGAACGGCATCGCCGACGCATTCCAGGAGGCCGGGCTGCCCATCTTCGCACCCACCCGCGCCGCCGCCCGCATCGAAGGCAGCAAGCAATTCGCCAAAGAGCTGATGCAGCGCTATAATATCCCCACCGCCGGTTTCCGCACTTTCGAGAACTACGATGATGCCAAACGTTATCTCGACGAAACCGGAGCACCCATCGTCATCAAATACGACGGCCTCGCCGCCGGCAAGGGCGTGGTGGTGGCCATGACTACCGAAGAGGCGGACAATGCTTTGAAAGACATGCTTTTGGACAATCATTTCGGCCAAGGGAAAGTGGTGATGGAGGAATTTCTGGAGGGTCCGGAATTTTCTCTGCTCACCCTGGTGAACGGCCAGCAAGTGGTACCACTTGTCATCGCCCAGGACCACAAACGTGCCTACGACGGCGACAAAGGTCCCAACACGGGCGGCATGGGTGCCTACTCGCCCGTGCCCGTCATCCCGCAAGAACAAATAGACTGGGCCGTCGAGCATATCATGAAACCGATGGCCAAAGCCCTGGCTGAGGAAGGTTGTCCTTTCTGCGGCGTGCTCTACGGCGGCCTCATGCTCACCCAATCGGGACCGAAAGTGATTGAATTCAACGCACGCTTCGGGGATCCGGAAACGGAAGTGGTACTCCCCAAGCTCAAAAGCGACCTGCTGCAGATGATTCTGGACATTCTCCAGCATCGGGATGTGAACCCTGAATTTCACTCCGAAGCCTTCCTCGGCGTGGTGCTGGCTGCAAACGGCTATCCAGGAAAATACGGCAAAGGTTTTGAAATCAAAAACTTGGAAAACCTAAACCAGTTGGTGTTCCACATGGGAACCAAACGTGAGAATGACAAATGGCTCTCCAACGGAGGCCGCGTCCTCTTCGTGGTAGGCAAGGGTGCCACCTTGGCGGAAGCTCATCGGGATGCTTACGAGGGTGTTCAAAAACTGGAATGTCCCGACCTGTTCTATCGCAGCGACATCGGTTGGCAGGCCCGTTAATTTTCGTATATTTGCCGCCTTGTTTTTATCCCTGTGAAATGAAACGATTTTTACTGTTTATTCTCTTTATAAACTGCTGTTTAGGAATCTCTTCGGCTCAATCAGCTATGCTGAAAGGCTTTACCTACGATGATTCCAACGGCGAAACGCTTCCCTATTGTACCATCCTTTTGCAAGGCACCAGCTATGGAGCTTTGTCGGATGAAAAGGGCGCTTTTGTCATCAACAAGATTCCGCAAGGAAAATATGTAGTGAAGATTTCCTATTTGGGCTATACCGACCTTTACGACACTCTTGACATACACAATAACGCCACAATTACTAAACGTTATTCCCTGAAACCATCTTCCACCACTTTGGATGCGGTGCAGATTGTGGGCGAGGGTCAGCGTAAGGAGCAGGAGACGCGCACATCGGTCATCAGCGTCACACCCAAAGATATGAGCAAGATGCCGGCCATCGGCGGACAGCCCGACTTTGCCCAATACCTGCAGGTGTTGCCGGGCATCATCTCCACCGGCGACCAAGGCGGCCAGCTTTACGTGCGCGGTGGCACACCTGTGCAGAATATGCTGCTGTTGGACGGCGTGCTGCTCTACAACCCCTTCCACTCCATCGGCATCTTCTCCGTCTTCGACATGGACATCATGAGCAGCGCCGACATCTATACCGGTGGCTATGGAGCGGAATTCGGCGGCAGAGTATCCTCCGTCATGGATATCAAAACCCGCGACGGCAACAAGAAACATCTGTCCGGAAAAATTGACCTCAGCAATATCCAGAGCCAAGTGCTGCTGGAAGGCCCACTCGTGAAACTCAAGGATAACCGCAAAACTTCGTTAAGCTTCATTCTCTCCGCCAAAGGATCGTATCTGAACCAGGCGTCAAAGCTGTTCTATCCATACGTGGGTGAAGAAGGCTTGCCTTACAATTTCTTGGATTTATACGGAAAATTAACTTTGGCCACCCAAAACGGCACCAAACTGAACCTGTTCGGATTCCGCTTTGCTGACCAAGTGAATTACAGCAACGTGGCCGACTATAATTGGAACAACTGGGGTGTGGGTGCCAACTTCCAGATTGTGCCTGGCGATGCGCCCACCACCATTGACGGTTCCCTCTCTTATTCGCGCTATGCCTGTATGCTGGATGACAAAATGTTCACGCCGAAAAACAGTTCCATGGATGGTTTTACCTTCAACCTCTCCTTCAACTATTACTTAGGCAAAAGTCTGCTCCAAATCGGGGCCGAAGCGGTCGGTTTCAACACCATGTACCAGTATTTCACACGGTTGGGGTCTGAAAACACTATTGAAGACCACACCACAGACATGTCGATATTTGCCAAATTCAAATACAATTGGCGCAACAAAATCATTGTGGAACCCAGTTTCCGCCTGCAATACTATTATGCCTTGGGAGAGGTTTCCCCCGAACCCAGGTTAGCCTTCAAATATAATATCCTGAAAAACCTGCGTTTGAAATTGGCCGGCGGACTCTACTCCCAAAACCTCATCTCCATTACCTCCGACAATGATGTGGTGAGCCTGTTTCAAGGATTTCTCTCCTCGCCCGAGCTTACGTATATGAGCGAAACCTTCCGTGGGGAGGAAATGGACAGCCGTCTGCAAAAGGCCCAGCATATCATCCTTGGTTTCGAGTACGACCCAATTCCCACCATATCCATCAACTTAGAAAGCTACTTCAAGAACTTCTCCCAGCTTATTTCCGCCAACCGGTACAAGCAATTTGACGATGAGAAGGAGTTCATCTGGGAAAAGGGAAAGGCATACGGCGGGGATGTCACGGTGAAATATGATAACAAGGGTGTTTACGTGTGGTTCGTCTATTCGTTGGGCTGGGTGAAACGGCAGGATGACAAGATGGATTATTTCCCGCATTTTGACCGGCGGCATAATATTAACTTGCTGGCTTCCTATTCTTTCGGCAAACGTCACTCTTGGCAGATCAATGCCCGTTGGAATTTCGGAACTGGGTTCCCGTTTACCCAAACCCAGGCTTTCTTCCCGAGTTATATTCCGTCCAACATCAACGAGGATTACACTACCGTCAACGAAGATGTGGATTTCATTCTGGCTGATTACAACAACGCCCGTTTGCCGAACTACCACCGCCTCGACCTTGGGGCCAAGAAGAAGTTCTTCTTAGGCGAGCGCCATTCATTGGAATTGAGCATTTCGCTCTCCAATGTGTATAACTATAAGAACGTTTTCTACGTAAATCGTACCACAAACGACATCATTTACCAGCTGCCCTTCCTCTACTATTTCGGGCTTACCTGGCGTTTTTAGTATATAAAATATTGATTATAAATATTTTGTTGTTGTTCAAAAAAATATCATAAAAAAAATACTGCAAAAACAAAAAAAGTGTATTTTTGCAGCGCTTTAAGGCAAACGGATCGGTAGTTCAGTTTGGTTAGAATACATGCCTGTCACGCATGGGGTCGCGAGTTCGAGTCTCGTCCGGTCCGCCAACAAGAGGAGAAACGAATGTTTCTCCTTTTTTCGTTATGTCCTCCATGGTTTGCCCGCACACCTACGGCGTGCGAATCAGCTTCGCACCCGTTTGTGCCACCAATCCCGGCAGACCTGACGGCCTGCCTCGTCAACAGGGTATAATGGTTAGAAAAATACCATGTTGGGGCAGATTGAAAAAACTGTATCTTTGCCGCGTAAAATTCCGAATCATCATGAAAAAATTTTGGCTTGTCTGCTCCTTGTTGCTCATCCTTACCGGCTGCTCCTCGCAGAAAAAGATAGTAATTCTTGACCGGGAGATCAACGAAGTGACCTTAAAAAAGGGCCAATCCTTTGAAATAGAGTTCCTGACCAATGCTTCCACCGGATATTGGTGGCAGCTGACCAACGAAGCGGAAGTGACGGTGGTTGCCCCACAGGACAAACGTTACGAGAGCAACGCGCCGGTGGGCATGGTGGGTGCCTCCTCCCATCTATTCTGGAAGTTCGAAGCCAAGGAAAAGGGCACGCAGACGTTGAAATTCGTCTATGCCCGCGAAGATTGGGGGCAGGCTATCCGCATCCGGAACGTGGTCGTTACCGTCAAGTGATGAGCCATCCCGATATTTATGTGGCGATTCCGGCAATGGATGAGCGGCAGGCGTTGCCGCTGACTCTCCAAGATCTTTCCATTCAAGAAGATGCTGGACAATTCCACGTTTTTGTTTGTGTAAACCAGCCCGAATCGTATTGGCAGTCGCCGGAAAAAGTGGCTGTTTGCCAACATAATGCGCAGTTGTTGGATTATTTGCAGTCATTGCAGATGCCCAACCTGCACGTGATCGACAAATCCTCTAAAGGGAACGGATGGGACGACAAGCGCTCGGGCGTGGGCTGGGCGCGCAAAATCCTGTTCAACAAAATCTTATCCGTGGCGGCGGGCGAGGATATCATCGTCAGCCTGGATGCCGACACGCGCATTTCGTCTCATTATCTGGCTTCCGTTCGGCATACCTTCGCCCGCCGCCCGGACATTCCGGCTCTCGCCGTGCCCTATTACCACCCGCTCGCAGGCGACGAGCCCACCGACCGCGCCATCCTGCGTTACGAATTCTATATGCGCAACTACGCCATCAACCTCCTTCGCATCGGGTCGCCCTACGGATTCACGGCGCTGGGTTCCGCCATCGCCATGCGCGCCGGCGCACTACGGAAAATTGGCGGCATCACCCCGCTGAAAAGCGGCGAAGACTTTTACCTGATGCAAAAATTCCGCAAGATGGCCCCGATAGGACTCTACAACGAAGAGAGCGTCTTCCCCGCCGCCCGCCCTTCCGACCGGGTGGATTTCGGCACCGGCCCCGCCATCATCAAAGGCCAGCACGGCGACTGGTCCGCATACCCCATCTACCATCACTCCTTGTTTGACGCCATAGAAGAAACTTATCACCGAATCCCCGAGCTTTATGCTCATCAAATAAATACGGATTTTTTGACTTTTCTTCAAAATTCCAACAAAACATCCATCCCAGACACCCCTGACATTTGGCAAAGCATCCGGCAGAATGTGAAAGACTTGCCCCATTTTGAACAAGCATTCCACGAGAAAGCCGACGGCCTGCGCATCCTGCAGTTCTTGCGGAAAAAACAAATGGAAAATCCAATGCGCGACGAAGAAGCCTTGTTCGACAATTTAACTTATTTGCTACCAAATAATATACCAGACTGGTATTCCCGAAGCTTTTCGTTTGAAAATTATTCCGTCGAACAGCTTGACACGCTGCGACGTATGCTTTGGAAGATGGAAATGGAGATTCGGAAAGAGATTGGCTAATACTCGTAATATACCATGAAGCGGAAACCGAAGCCTTGCATGGGATAATTGCGAATGACTTCGTAATTTTTATTCGACAGGTTAAGCAATTCCAGTTTGAGACCTAATGTGGAGGCTTTGATGGGAATGTCGTGGCTGAGGATGATGCTGTGATCCAAATATCCAGCCACCTCATTGGCCGGAATGTTCTGCCCCAGCGCATAGCGTTTTCCACTGGCAATAAGAGAATAAGTCACTGTAATCCATGGTGTTTGTACGCCAATTCCCGCCGACCCCGACCACACTGGCGTGTAAGGAATCTGATGGTTGAAGGTCTTGCTCGTCGGGTCGGTGCGGTCAATGGCCTTTTGGTAAGTGACGTTACCGTTGGGCCTAAGATAAAACCCTTTGGCCATGCGATATTGCATCCGCAAGTTCCATTCCGCGCCGAACACATACACTTTGCCATAGTTGAGCATCGTCCAAGAAAAGAGATTGCGGGATGGAAACGCCACAATCTTGTCTTTTACAATATTAAAATAACCATCCAAAGCGGTGGAAAGCTGCACCTTGCCTGCACCCAACAACAGCTGGTCCAATACTATCCCGATATTCATCTGATGCGTCTTTTCCGGTTGCAGGTTAATATTACCAACTTCTCTGTAATACAAATCATTAAAGGTTGGCATTCTAAAGATGTTCTTATAAAATGCCCGCAGTTTCAAATCTTTCGCCAATTTAACGGAAAGTCCGATGGCGGGTGCAAGATGAATGTATCGCTGCACTTCCGCCTCCTGTACCAGATTGTTGACTGTGGTCAGCAGCAGAAAGCTGTTAAGGGTGATTCGATCGTAGTTGAAAATGCCGGAAAACGATGTTTGCGTGGTGAATCTTGCCGGATGTTCATAATCAATATTGTTTGCATCCAACACATTATAAATCAAATCATTGGACAATGCAAACCGAAGACTGGTATGATGACCGCGCAACAACGTATCAGTAAAAGGCGAAAATTGCACCGTTTGGGAAAGAAATCCCTCATATTGCCGGTAATGGTTGTCCAAATAGCCCTCAAAATTCAGATATTCGGGATCAAAATAGTGCGTGTGGTCGTAATTAACTTTCCCGTTGGCCTGATAGGCCCATTTTTTTTCGAAATATTTGTGATAATGAATCTGTCCAAAGGTGTTCCGATTCCCAAGCCGTTGTGAAGCATCCAAATTGTAATAGATGGTAGCCGACGGAAGTCCGCGTTCAGAATCATAATAATACCATTTCACCGAAAATTGCTGGGTGCGGTCCAACTGAAGCAGTAGATTGGCTTCCGTATTCCACACAAAAACATCGGAATTTTGTCGCCGTTCCCTGGATGTACTATCTGTAACACCACCATAATGAAGCAGATACGGATAATTGCCTTTGGAGCGTGTACATCCGGTCATAAAATTAAGGATTACTCTGCGTTGCGGTTTTTTCGGACTTTCCCAATGATAAACTCCCGACACTTGCGGCACTACCAGTCCGTAGGAACCAATGGTCAAGGAGGCTTTCACACTCAAGGGGCGCTTGGGTATGTTGTTCAAGATTCGGACGGACAGCAGACTGCTGTGAGAGAAGAGGCTCGCCGGCACAAAGATGTCCTCCTGTACACCGGTAGTCAAAGAGATGGACGACACGTTGGTCAGGGAGAGCTTCCCGATGTCGATTTGGCCGGTCTGGCAGTCCGTCAAAGGGATTCCGTCGTAAGAAACGCCCGTATGTTGGGTGCCGAGGCCGCGCACCGAGACAGTCTTCATGCCGCCGGTGCCGCCGTAGTCGCGCACCACCACCCCGGACATAAACTTCAGCGCATCGGATAGTTGCAGCGAAGGGGTTTGAGCTATCTGCTTGGCTGTCAGTGTCTGCACCGTGGCCGGTCCCGTGGCGATGCGTGTGGGCTGCGCGCTCTCAATGCTTACCTCATCCAAGCGGGTGGCTCGCGTGCTATCGCGTCCCGACTGCGCCTGCACACACCCGGGGAAACAGAAAACCAGACTGATCAGTATCAGTCCGATTTTCTGAAAAATATGGCATTTTTTTGGACTCAATGGATGTTTTACACAAATTTATTGCCAAAATCCACTTGCACATCTGTCACATACTGACGAATCTGCTGTTCTTCGGATTTTTTGCAAATAAGCAGAACATCGTTGTTTTCCACAACGATATAATCTTCCAAACCTTGGACCACCACAACCTTGTTTTTCGGCACATGGATGATGCACTTCTCCGTGTCGTAGGTTTTCACATGGTTGCCCACAATGGTATTTTTATGGGCATCTTTGGCACGCAGTTCGTACAGCGAACCCCATGTTCCCAAATCGGACCATCCAAAATCGGCGGCGATAACTTTCACATTCTGTGCGTGTTCCATTACACCATAGTCAATAGAGATGCTGCGGCAGATTTGGTATATCTGGTCAATGAAGGCCTCTTCCTTATCTGTGCCGTAGAGTCCGTTGCCTTGTTTGAAAAGTTCGTCCACGTCGGGTAAAAATGCCTCGAAAGCTTTTTGGATGGTCGGCAGCGACCACATGAAGATGCCGGCATTCCACAGGAAGTCGCCGCTTTCAAGGAAACTTTTCGCCATCTCCAGCTCCGGTTTCTCCGTGAAGGTCTTCACCGCATAGATGGTGGCGTTCTTGTCGTAGCTGCGGTCCTCGTCGTATTGGATATAGCCGTAACCCGTGTTGGGCGATGACGGACGGATACCGATGGTGAGCAGCCAATCGTTGTGGGAGGCCGCCTCCAGGCCCTGCTCGATGACACGGGTGAAAACATCCTCCTTTAGGATTACATGGTCCGACGGGGCCACCACAATGGTGGCATTCGGGTTGCGTGTCCGGATCTTGTAGTTGGCATACGCAATGCAGGGGGCCGTATTGCGGCGGTAGGGTTCCAGAATCACCTGCTCTTCCGAAATCTCCGGCAGCTGTTGCAGGGTGATGTCTTTATATGCCTTGCTGGTAACTATATAGATATTCTCCTTGGGACAAATCTGGGTAAAACGGTTGAATGTCTTTTGTATCAGAGTCTGACCCTCTCCTAAAATATCAATGAACTGTTTCGGGGTAGTGCTGTTGCTCATAGGCCAAAAACGCGCACCAATGCCGCCAGCCATAATGACGCAATAGTAATTGGGGTTTGTCATAAGAATTGTAATTTAATGGGATATTCTTTAAAATTAAGAAGTTAATTCCTTAAGGTGTACTAACGTATTTATTGATGTTTTAGTGCGGCAAAGGTAGGGATTTTTTCTCATAATGGCGCAAAAAGGAGAGTGTTTTTTGAGGTGAGAAACTAAAAAGTCAAATACCAAGAATCCAACAAAAAATCCTATCTTTGCCGCCGATTTTCCGGTGAACGGTTCCCCGCAAGGGAGTCGTGAGAGGGAAACAGGTGCAAATCCTGTACAGTACCCGCTGCTGTAAGCCTTCATCCGCCTCGGACACCCCGCAAACCACTGTTGATACGCTCAATGGGAAGGTTCCGTCCGAGGGAAGGCAAGTCAGAAAACCTGCCGGAAGTCATGATTAGTGAACAGCTTCGGGAGGTAGGCTTACACGAGAAACACCGACAACGGTTCTCTCCGTACTCTTTTCCCAAAGCAATGACACATTAACGTATTGTTTAACTTTTAAATTTTAAAAAGTATGAGAAAATTTATGTGTTTATTGCTTGTATTCGCAGCATTCGCTCTTTCCGCTCAGAACGAGCAGGTGCGGCATTACATGCAGACAAATGAACCCGTGCGTGGTACGCGCACCGCTTCCGCCAACAATGTCCGCTACTGGGTAGGCACCGGCACCAACGAGGCGTTGGCAGCTGTTTTTTTCTGCACTGGCACGGACTCTTCGGCCGTCGGCATTGTTTATGGCTACCGTTTCAACGGCACCGCCACCATTGACGGCATGCTTAGCGCCATAGCCGCGGCAGACCCAAATTTCACGTATGATTTACCCGCCGGATCCACTTTTATTAACAGCATCGGGTATAACAACGGAAGCTATACTCATCAAATTACGAGTGGAATGATGATGTATTCCATTACCAATAATGGTAATACAACATCTCCTTCTGGAGCGTTGGACAACATTGTTAATGGAGACTATTTAGAGATTACGGAATTCAACATGGCCACGTTTGATATATGTGGACCCAGCGACAGCCTTTACTACCCGTTTGACCCGAACATCACCGATGCCACCATCAATGAGTTAGACGTTCAATACTGGGTGGGCAACGGCGAAAACTCTGCCATTGTAGCCGTGAACTGGTGCAACCCCTCCACCACCAAGGCGTGGGGCGTGATGTTTGACGGCGACAGCGCCCTGGTGGCCGACCTGCTCCACACCATTGCCCTCTACGACTCGCGCTTCAGCTACACGGGTGCGGGCGGCATGATTTACGACATCAATTATAATGATGGCACCGAGACACTGGGCCTGCAAGGCAACTGGTGGATGTACAACCTCAACGGATATATGGCTTGGTTGGGCTACGATCAGCAGAAAGTGGCCAACGGCGATGTTATCAAGTTCGGCGACGAGATGTGCGGCATCATGGACGACTACTGGCAGACCTATTGGACGGATCCTGTTTTGCCGGTGGCTCTGCCGGCTCCTTCCACGGAGACTTTTGACGGCATCGTAGGTAGCGACAACTGCCAGGCTATCAAATTCGACAACGCAGCCATCCAAGGTTGGGCTACCAACTGCACGGTGAGCCGCGGCTTCCTTGACATCGCCAATCCAGCCACTCTCGCCTTCTTCGGCAATGAGAGTGCCGGCGTGGGCCCCTCCAGCCTCTCCACGATGGATGCAGTCAGCCTTGGCGATGGCGGCACGGCTGTGCTTACCTTCGACCAGCCTATCTCCAATGGCGAGGGCTATGACTTTGCCGTGTTCGAGAACGCTTTGAACAACACGTTCTTGGAACTGGCCTTTGTGGAAGTGAGCTCCGATGGTGTTCATTACTATCGTTTCCCGTCTGTTTCCAACACGCAGGTGGCCACACAGATTGCCAATGCCGGCAGCGTGGATGCCACGCAACTCCATAACCTGGCTGGCAAGTACATGGTGGGCTGGGGTACTCCGTTTGACCTGGCGGAACTGGATGGTTACAGTAACCTCGACATCAACAACGTGACCCATGTTCGCCTCGTGGATGTGGTGGGCACCATCGATCCGATGTATGCTACCACGGATAAAAACGGTCACATCATCAACGATCCTTATCCCACCAACTTCACGGACAACGGCAGCGGCGGCTTCGACCTTACCGGTGTGGCTGTAATGAACGGCTGGACCCCGAATTCCGTGAACGATATTACACCTGCTGAATCCATCGTGGCATACCCGAACCCGTGCCAAAATACATTGTATGTCAACCAAGTACCTGTTGGCGAAACGGTTGTGTTGTGCAATGCCTTTGGTCAGATAGTTTGGTCTGGGGTGGCCGATGACACGCAGGTGCGCATCAACATGCAGGACCTTCCGTCCGGCATCTATATTCTGAAAGCCGGCAACCAAACCGGAAAGATTGTGAAGAGATAGAATAAACGCTTCTTTTTACGTTATTGGGAAAAATCTTTCAGGATTCCGTTCGAAAGGGCGGTTAAATCCTGGAAGATTTTTATTTTGGCATAAAAAAAGCCGGAGAAATCTCCGACTTTTTGGTGACCCCGGCGGGATTCAAACCCACGACTTTCAGAACCGGAATCTGACGTTCTATTCAGCTGAACTACGGGGCCGTTTTGCGGGTGCAAAAGTACAAAATATTTCCTTTTGGAGCAACGTATCCGCGAATCGCAAAGATACCGCAGATATTATCCTCGTGATCCTCGAGATCCGCGGAAATTAAAACGTATATCGCACTCCGAAATTCAGACCCCAGTCGAAAATGTGGTCTGAGAAGTAGCGGGTGAAGACGCAGCGGTATCCTGGACGGAAATCAAATTGCAATGTGAGGGGAATATTGAATTTGTACTCCAATCCGAAAAAGCCGTTCAATCCAGCTTTGCCATTATGTTTGCTTACCAAATATGGGGCGGTGTTGTCCCATGGTACATTTTGACCTTCACGCGGTATCCACCAATATGTTTGCCAATTGTAGCCGATACTTCCGCCGCCGCCCACAAAGCCATACAAACCGCCGGCAAGCCTACCCTCGTACATAAAGTTCGGGGCGAGCTCGAACGCCCAAGTATGGATTCCATACACCCAACAATAATTGGTACCCAAATCCAGCTGGATGGCGAAATGGTCGGTCGGGAACGTCTTGTACGACACGGCCTGTGTGGTACCGAGCGTTACACCAATACTGTGTTTATACGGAGCCTGTGCATGGGACTGGAACACGAATCCCACCAACAGTAGAAACACGATTGTTAAAATGCTATTTTTTTTCATAAAATCTTCATTTATAAAATAGTAGGGGATAATGTTTCCATCGTCCCCTACACATAACATTCCAAATTTTGATGTTCAATGACTATTTGTTCACCTGGAATCTCTTGTCACCATTGACGAAGAAGTTCACAATCTGGTTGGCGGCTGCCAAACCAGCGTTGATGTTGGCTTCGGCGGTCTCGGCACCCTGTTTTTTCGGGGTGGCGAAGAAGCGTTTCTCAAACTTGCTGAACTCTTCCATCGCATCGGGTGCGATGTCGGTGCAGTATTTGAGGTCTTCACGCTCGGCCATCAGGGCGATGAGCTCTTCCTCATTGATGACCTCCTTGCGGGCGGTGTTGATCACACAGCCGCCTTTCGGCATCAGGCCGACCAGAGCCTTGTTGATGGATTTCTTGGTCTGGTCGTTGGCCGGAATATGCAGGGAGATGTAGTTGCAGTTTTTGTAGAGGTCTTCCAGCGTGTCGGGCACGATGACGCCTTCGGCTTCCATTTTCTCTTTCGGAATGAACGGGTCGAAGGCCCAGACTTCCATGCCGAGGGCGCGGGCTTTCTCAGCCACCAGGCGACCTACATTGCCGTAAGCCTGGATACCGATCTTCTTGCCTTTCAGCTCGGCACCGGTGCCGGGTTTGAAGGTGTTGCGGGCCATGTAGATCATCATGCCGAGGGCGAGTTCTGCCACGGCGTTGGAGTTCTGGCCCGGCGTGTTCATCGCTACGATGTTGTTGGCGGTGCAGGCGGCGAGGTCGAGGTTGTCGAAGCCGGCGCCGGCGCGCACGACCACCTTGAGGTTCTTGGCGGCGTCAATCACCTGGGCTGTCACCTTGTCGGAGCGCACGATCATCGCGTCCACATCGGCCACGGCGGCGTACAGTTCCTCGGGAGTTTCATATTTTTCCAGCAATACTAATTCGTATCCGGCTTTTTCCACAATAGCGCGAATGCCATCCACTGCGGCCTTCGCAAAAGGTTTTTGGGTTGCAACGAGAACTTTCATTGTTTATTTGTTTAAGTGTTTATTTGTTCGCCTTTTCAAACTCCTGCATACATGCCACGAGTGCTTCAACGTCTTCCACGGTGCAAGCGTTGTAGAGGGAAGCGCGGAAGCCGCCCACGGAACGGTGACCCTTGATGCCGACCATGCCGCGCTCTTTGGCGAAGGCCATGAAAGCATCCTGCTTGTCCTCGTAACCGGGAGCCATCACCCAGCAGTGGTTCATGATGGAACGGTCAGCCTTGTCGGCCACGGTGCCCACGAACATGCTGTTGCGGTCAATTTCTTCGTACAACAGGTTGGATTTCTTCATGTTGATCTTGTTCATCTCCTCCACACCGCCGATGGTGTTCT
>JAFZKY010000051.1 GCA_017551725.1 Bacteroidales bacterium | reverse complement strand
TGTGGAATCGCGAAGCTATTACGGTGGAATGCTCTTCTCCATTACTATTGGATATATACTTTCTTTGATCAACAAAATTGGTGGCTTTTGCTGGGAATTTGTCTCTCATCCAATTTTTGAGGAGGTGATTACTTGTTTGCTACTTGTTCTCTTGACTATTGGAGCCATCTATCTGCTTATGAAGAAACGCATTGTGGTTCTTCCTATTGTAGCGATCTTAGCCATCGTGCTCGCACACTTTTTTTCCAACAATTATTTGTACAACATCTTACAAGAACATTTTGACCCGAACCTTTCCGTTTATGAGCACATGTCCTTTTTCGCCCCTGTCTTTATGATTTGCGACTAGGCTTTTTTCATCGCAACCTTTGTCCTCTACCGCAAGGAGATGAGATTGCAGAATGGGCAAAAAGCATCATGCCGTTAAGCCCGTTTTTCGTTTCGGAATATTTTTGTAGTTTTGCAGGGTTGAAATAGTCTTGCTTATGGAAAAAGAACGTTACATCGACAAATTAGCACGATATATTATCATTATGGGCACGCTTGCCATAGCCGTGGTGCTATGCTATTTCTTCAGTAGTGTGCTGGCTTACATTCTTTTGGCCTTTGTGGTGTCGCTGATAGGACAACCTGTTTTGAGGTTGCTCCGGAAAATCAAGATCAAAGGGAAATCAGCCCCGGATGCTGTGCTGTCGGTGCTAACCCTCATCATCATCTTCGCTTTATTGTTCCTTTTGGTCATGCAGGTGATCCCCGTCGTTTCCGGCATCTTGCAAGATGCCTCTTTGATGAATACGCAGGAAACCATGGATGCCCACAACCTGATCGACCGGGCCAATGACTGGATAATCGGGGTTATACCTTGGGTGGGAGAGGATTTTGACGGCGTGCAGCTGCTGATCCAGAAGCTTTCGGAAGTGATGGATTTGTCAAACATACCTTCCATATTGGGTTCGGTGGCCTCTGCCGTGGCCGGTCTTGCCGTCGGACTCTTCTCCGTTCTTTTCATCTCGTTCTTCTTCATAAAAGACGAGACCCTTTTCGGGCGGATCATCGGCTCCATGGTGCCCGATACCATAGAGGAAAAGGTGAAGAAGACCATCCTCGACATTGAGCGACTTCTCTCCCGCTATTTCGTGGGGCTGACCATGGAAGTATTCGGCGTGATGGTGCTCGACTGCCTCGGACTTTGGCTCATAGCCCGCATCGGCTTCAACTATGCCCTCGGCATCGCCTTCATTGCCGGTCTCTTGAACATCATCCCATACGTGGGCCCGCTCATTGGGGAGGCGATAGGGGTGGTGCTCTGTCTCATCTTGAAATACGGCGCAGGTGTCGGGCTGGATGTGAACATCTGGGTGTTTGCCGCCATTGTACTGGCCATCATGCTGACCGTACAACTGATCGACAATTTCATCTACCAGCCGCTCATCTATTCCACCAGCATTAAGGCACATCCGCTGGAGATTTTCATCGTGCTGTTGATTGCCGGCCACATCGGAGGCATTGTGGGAATGCTTGTCGCCATCCCCGCCTATACGGTCATCCGCGTTATCGCCAGCCGCTTTTTCTACGATTTCAAGATTGTGAAACGGCTGATTCCGGATGTGGAGAAAGAAAACACGGATGCGTTGGTGTGATCCATTCGTGAAAATGATGAGCGTATTGTCTCTATAAAACCCCTATTCCAAAAGCATTTTTTTGTATTTTTGCAACTTTAAATTTTAAACTTAAAACCCAATATCATTATGGCATTAGCAATTGACTCAAGCAATTTTGAATCACTGGTCAACGGTGATAAGCTGGTGGTGATCGACTTCTGGGCCCCGTGGTGCGGTCCCTGCCGTCATCTCGGCCCCGTTGTCGAAGAGGTGGCCGCCGAATTCGAAGGCCAGGCCGTCATCGGCAAGTGTGACACGGACGAGAACAACGAACTCGCCATGCAGTTCGGCGTGATGAACATCCCCATGCTGGTCTTCATCAAGAACAAGGAAGTGGTAGATAGCCTCGTGGGCCTCGTCCCCAAGGATCTCATCGTAGAGAAAGTGAAACAGTATTTGTAATCTCTAAATTTTTACCAATATGAGTACAGCTTTATTAATTTGCATCATCGGTACGATTGTCATCATACCGTTTTTGATTTACTATGTGCGGGAAGCCAAGCTGCATCACCCCAAAGGGTTGATCGCTGCCGCTTTGAGCAACATGGGCGAGCGCTTCGGCTACTACATCATGAACGCCGTGCTGCTCCTCTTCCTGGTGTCCAAGTTCGGTCTGCCCGACGGCACTGCCGGCGTCATCTATTCCGTCTTCTACTTCGGCATCTACGTGCTGAGCTTGGTGGGCGGTATCATCGCCGACAAGACGCAGAACTACAACAAGACCATCCAATGGGGTCTCATCATCATGGCCATCGGCTATGTGATTATGGCCATCCCATTGTTCAGCAAGACCGCCGAGGGCGCTATCCTCGACAGCGGCGCTGGCTGGTGGACAATTCTCATCGTCACCTGTATGGCTTTGTTGTTCATCGCCTTCGGTAACGGTTTGTTCAAGGGCAACTTGCAGGCCATCGTCGGCAAACTGTACGACGAGTTCGAGGCCGAGGCTGCCAAGAAGGGTCCCGAGGCTTTGGCAGAGGCCAAAGACCGCCGCGACTCCGGTTTCCAGATTTTTTACGTCTTTATCAATATCGGCGGTTTCTTCGCCCCGTTCATCGCCCCGTTCCTGCGCGAGTGGTGGCTGAAAGCCCATCATCTGGTATATAATGCTGATATGTCCGGTCTGTGCCACCAGTTCCTGGCCAACGGCGAGCAGACCCAGAAATTCACGGAGACCATGCAGGCTGTGCTCCAAGAGGGCTACAACTTCATCGGTATTCCTGAATTCTGCTCCGACTACATCACCGTGTTCAACCAGGGTGTACACTTCTCTTTCATCGCTTCCGTGCTGGCTATGGTCATCTCATTGGTTATCTTCCTGCTTAACAAGTATAAACTGCCGCAGCCGGCCAAGAAAGAGCAGGCTCAGGTAGTGGAATATACTGCTGAAGAGAAACAAGCAATGGCTAAGGAAATCAAACAACGTTTGTATGCTTTGTTTGCTGTGCTGGGTATCGCTGTGTTTTTCTGGTTCTCATTCCACCAGAATGGCCAGTCCTTGTCCGTGTTCGCCCGCGACTTTGTCCAAACGGAGAAGATTGCCCCTGAAATCTGGCAAGCTTTGAATCCGTTCTTCGTGATTGTGCTCACCCCGATTATCATGGTCATCTTCGCCGCATTGGCCCGCAGAGGCAAACCCATTTCCACGCCGCGCAAGATTGCCATCGGTATGGCTATCGCCGGTATGGCGTACCTCTTCCTGATGATCATCTCCATCGTGAACAACTACCCGTCCGGTACTGAATTCCGTGCTATGGACTTGGCACAAATGGCAGCAGCCGGTCTTACCAAAGCCGCCCCATGGGTGTTGCTTGTCACCTATTTCTTCCTGACTGTGGCCGAATTGTTCATTTCCCCGCTGGGATTGTCGTTCGTGTCCAAAGTAGCCCCGCGCCACATGGTGGGCTTGTGCCAGGGTCTCTGGCTCGGTGCCACCGCCATCGGCAACCTGCTGATCTGGCTGGGACCTGTCATGTACAACGCTTGGCCCATTGAATACTGCTGGCTTGTGTTCGCCGTGGTTTGCTTCGTCTCTATGGCTATCATGCTCGGCATGGTGAAATGGCTGGAGCGTGTGACGAAATAACCGCTGAACACCATTCTTAATCATAATCGGAAAGGCGCGTCGTAAGGATGCGCCTTTCTTTGTTTTTGCAAACCGGAAAATGTCATCACCTATATTATAAAATGTAGTATCTTTGCGGCGTTCTTATTCAAACGCTTATGACAACCGTTGATTTCCTGTGTACTGTGACCTGGAAGGTGAATCCTGTAGCCTTCCACTTGGGTGCATTGGAGGTGCGCTGGTATGGTATCCTGCTGGCCAGCGGCTTCCTGTTGGCTTACCTCACCCTGCAACAGATATTCAAAACCGAAAACATATCCCAGAAACTGCTGGACAAGATCTCCATCTGGACCATCGTGTGGACCATCGTAGGCCTGCGGCTGGGGCATTTCCTATTCTACGAGCCGGAGCAGTTCATCATCAACCCGCTGGAAATCATCCTGCCCATCCACGACGGCCATTTTGTGGGCTACCAGGGACTGGCCAGCCACGGCGCGGTGATTGCCATCATCCTGTTTGTGGTTTATTACACGTGGAAACATAAAATCAACATCTTCTGGCTGCTGGACCGCTTGGCCATCGCCATCCCCATTGCGGCGGCCTTTGTGCGTTGCGGCAACCTGATGAACCACGAGATTGTGGGCAGCATCACTACGGTACCCTGGGCCTTTGATTTCATCTACGGCGGGCCGGGCATCGCGGGCACGTTCCGTCATCCGGCCCAGCTCTATGAGGCTGCGGTCTATTTCCTGCTCTTCGTGGGCCTTACGGTTTACTATTTCAAATTCGCCAAAGGCAAAGTGCCCGCCGGCCTCACCTCGGGACTTACCCTTACCATCATTTTCATCGCACGCTTTATCATCGAATTTTACAAGGAAGTGCAGGTGGCCAGCGAGGTCGGACACGCCCTCGACAACGGACAAATCCTCAGCATCCCCATGATCCTCATTGGCATCGGGCTGCTAATATATGCCGCCGTCAAACGCCAAGTGCCCGAATGTCCGTACAAGGAGGGCAAGCCGCTGAATTTTTAGGGGACAGTGAGCAATGAACAGGGGATAGTAATTAGTGGTTAGTGGTTAGTAGTTAGTAGCCAGTTAATAGTTAATAGTTAATAGTGAAAACAATTAATTATTAATTATTAAATATTAATTATTAATTGTTAATTGTTCACTATTAATTGCTCACTGCCGTTTCCCATTAAGGAAATACTGTTCCACTTTGTTGCTGCCGAAGCCATAGCTCATGTAATAGATGGTGTCCATCGGTTTGGTGATGAAGAAGTTGGCCTTCTTTCCCTTGGTGATGGTGCCAACCGTTTCATGCTCGCCCAACGCATACGCCGTGTTGATGGTAGTGGCGTTGATGGCCTCTTCCGTCAGCATCTTGTACATGATGGATCCCATGGCCAGTACCAGCTGCATGTTGCCTGACGGGCAGGACCCCGGGTTGTAGTCGGAGGCGAGGGCCACAGGCAGTCCGCCTTCCATCATCTTGCGGGCGGGGGCGCACACCATGCCCAGGAAGAAGGCAGCTCCCGGCAGGATGGTCGGCATGGTCTCGCTGCCTCTGAGAACGGTAATCTCCTCATCGCCCGTGTATTCCAGATGATCCACCGAGAGGGCATTGTACTTAACACCCACCTGGATGCCGCCCGAGCAGGCCATCTCGTTGGCGTGGATCTTGGGCCGCAGCCCGTATTTGATACCCTGCATCAGCATCCGCTCCGTTTGCTCACAGGTGAAGAAACCCTTGTCGCAGAACACGTCGATGTAGTCGGCCAGTTCTTCCGCGGCCACCATCGGAATCATCTCATTGATAATCAAATCCACATACTCGTCGGGATTGTTTTTGTAGGCCAAGGGCACCGCGTGTGCGCCGAGGAAGTTGGCCTTGATGGTCAGCGGGGAGGTCTCCTTGAGGCGGCGAATGACGCGTAACATCTTCAGCTCATCTTCCGTGGAGAGGCCGTAGCCGCTCTTGATTTCCACCGCGCCCGTTCCGTAGGAGGCCATCTCCTCCAGCCGTTGCCAAGCCTGCTCGTACAACTCCTCTTCCGACGTGTTGTGCAGACGCTGCGCGGAGTTGAGGATGCCGCCGCCACGCTTGGCTATCTCCTCATAACTGAGACCCTTGATTTTATCGATGTACTCCACCTCGCGGCTGCCGGCATAGACGATATGCGTGTGCGAGTCGCAAAAGGAGGGGAACACCATCCGACCGGAGGCGTCAATCACTTCTAACGGTTCCTTTATCTTGTTCAAGTCAACCTTGGAAAGCTCTTCCATCGGACCGAAATCCTTGATTTTGTCACCCACCGTCAGAAGGAAGGCGTTTTCAATGACAGGAAGGTGCTGCATATCTTTTCCAGCACGGAATTTTATCTTTTTCGGCTCCGCCTGAACCAATTGCTTGATGTTTTTTACCAGTATTGCCATTTTTACTTTTATTTTAAATTTAAGAGTATCTTTCCCTTTTATCTTTCGCCCTCGTCGTAACCGAAGCGTTTCATCAGCAACTCGCTGTTACGCCAGTCTTTGAGCACCTTCACCGACAGGTCCAGGAAGACGTGTTTCTGGAGGAAATCCTCGATGGAGAGGCGTGCGTCGGAGCCGAGCTTCTTGATGGCCGCGCCTTTGCTGCCGATGATGATGGCCTTCTGCGTGTCGCGCTCCACATAGAGCATGGCCCCGATGCGGATAAGGTTCTCCTCTTCTTTGTAGCTTTCCACCACTACCTCCACGCTATAGGGTATCTCCTTCTTGTATTGCAGCAGAATCTGCTCGCGGATCAGCTCCGACACGAAAAAGCGCATTGGTCGGTCGGTTAAAGCATCTTTCGGGAAATAGGGTGGGCAGAGCGGAAGCTTTTCAATGATTTTCTCCCTCAGCTCGTCAATATGCACACCCTTGAGAGCCGATACCGTCAGCACGTCGGCATCCTGAAAGAGCTGCTTCCAAAAATGCTCCGTCTCCGCAACCTGTTCATCGGTATATTTATCTATTTTATTGATGGTTAAAACAATAGGTCTTCCAAGCGATTTGATTTTCTCCACCAGTTCCGCATTATACTTCATTTCGCCACATTCTACCATATACAATATAATGTCAGCATCCTGCAGCGAGTCCACCACAAAGCGCATCATCATCTTCTGCATCATATAGGCGGGCTCGAGCACACCGGGAAGATCGGAATAGACGATCTGGTAGTTTTCGCCGTTCACGATACCCTTGATACGGTGGCGCGTGGTCTGCGCCTTCGAGGTCATAATGGAGATTTTCTCGCCCACCAGCTGGTTCATGAGCGTGCTCTTGCCTACGTTGGGGTTCCCAATGATGTTGACAAAGCCGGCGCGATGGTCCGGGGTGCTGGTCAGTGTTTCCGAAAAAGTATTCATAGTATAATAAGATTCAACGTGTTACAATTATAAAGATTTAACCCTTATGGTAAAACAGCAGCTCCGGTGTTTGGTCCGTGAACATCACATAGCTGAAATTATCCTGCCAGTCGCCGGTGTTGATGTAGGTAGATGTGTCGGTCAGCTTGTACGTGACGGGGATGTGCCGATGCGCGAAGATGAAATAGTCCACCGGCTCCGACTCCAAGACGGAACGTGCATAGCGCACCTGCGGTTCGTCCTCGCGGGCGAAGATGAGGTTTTCGGGCTTATGGGAACTGCGGCTCTTGCGCGAGCAGGAACGGGCAATAGAGAAAGCGTGATGCGGATGCAACGCACTGTATAACACCTGGTTGGGCTTGAATCCAAAAATCGCCTTGATGAAACGGTAGCCGAACTGCCGTCCACCAAGCCCGTCGCCATGCCCCACCAGACAACGCTTCCCGTTCAAAACAAAAGCCTGCGGGCGTTTGAACACCCGGCATCCGAACAGCTGCTGAAAATAGTCGCGCACCCACATGTCATGGTTCCCCGTGAAATAATAAATCTCCACTCCCGACTGATGCAGTTCATACAAAGTGTTAAAAAGTCTGAAATAGCCCTTGGGTACCACATCGCGATACTCGAACCAGAAGTCGAACATATCGCCCAATAGGAACAGGTGTTGTATTTGCTCGCGATGTTTGTCTAAAAAACGGATTAGAAGCTCCTCCCTTTCCCGGCTTTCTGCGTTCTCGGGCACATGGAAATGCGCATCCGACAGGAAACAGGCGGTTCCTTGTATGGTGATAGGCTGATCGAAAACCTGTTTTTTTGACATACAACAATCTTAAAATCTGTTAACCCAATCGGCCACTTCCACGGCGGGGATGTTGTTCATACACTTGAAATGTTTGCGCGGGCAGCGCTTATGACCCAGCTTGGAGCAGGGACGGCAATGCAGCGGGCACACCTCGAAATTGCGGAACAGCTCCCGCTGCCCGGGCATGTACGGGTACATCCCGAACTCGGGGATGGTGTTGCCCCACAGGACAGCGATAGGCTTGTGCAGCGCCGCCGCAATGTGCATGAGGCCCGTGTCGCCGGTGATGACGCAATCGGCCTGGTCCAGGATGGAACACGACTGATACAGCGAGTATTTCCCGCATCCGTTGTGGGCACGACCGCCCAGCGCGGCCACCACCTCCTCGCCCTCGTTGCTGACATCTTTTCCGCCGAGCAACATGATGGGCTTGTGGAGGATGCTGCCAATCTCAATCACCTTGGAGACCGGGATGCGCTTGGTGGCATGCTGTCCGCCCAAAACCACCGCCACAAAGCCGTCCTCGAAGACCATCGGCAGATCGTCCTCATCGAAAGCGGCATTTTCCGGCACATGAAACTCCAACCCCTTGTGGTCGTTCAGCACTCCCAAGTCCAAGACCGCATCAAAGTAACGGTCCACGATATGCACATCCGGAAGGAAGTTCAGCTTCAAGCAGACACAAAGCCCTTTGCGGAAATTGTATTTGTGGAACGTGCTGTGGGGCACTCCCAATCGGCGCACCACCTGTCTGGAACGATGACTCTTCTGCAAATCCACCACCGCCTGAAACTGCTCAGTCTTCAACTCTTGCATGAGGGCAGACAGACCGTCAGGGGTGTAAAAATGGATTTTGTCAATGTGGGGATTCGAGGCAACGACAAGTTCGTTCTCCTTCTTGGTCAGAAAATGCAATTCCACATCCTGCAGCTGTTCTTTGATAGCGCGGACGACGGGCGTGGTCAACACAATATCGCCGATGGAGCTCAGGCGGATGACCAGGATTTTCATTTTCGACGGGGGTTGTTTTTCATCCATTGTTGAAATTGTTATGATTTATTGTTGATTATGAACGGTATTTTGGTAATGATTGTCAACGGGGGTTCCGTAGATGCGCAACAGGTAGTGCATCATCTTCTCCCGCGACACGTCCTGCACCACAGCCTTGCGGTTCAGATATTGAACGAACTGTTCCTTCTGCTCCGGCGTGTAGAATCCGGCATACTGCTCGCTCTGGTGCATCAAATCGTTGGCAATATAATTGTTCGGATATAAATGATAGTTTTGATAAATCTGTTTGTCAATAAGTTGGCATACTTGGTAGAGTTTGTCGTTGTTGTTCAACTCTGCCGGAATGTCGTTCAGTTCCTCTTGCAAAGGCTTGCCGATCGTCATGGTAATATGTCCCTTGGGAGAGAAGATGCCTGTTTTGATACTTTCGAAATCCTCGCCGGGCTGTTTTTGATAGGGCCCGTTTTCACTCAATGCCATTTCCCGGGCCTTGAGGCGGTCGCAGGGTTCGTATTCGTAGGAGATGGTCAACGGGGTGATGTTCAGCTTTTTAATCGTTGGCATCAAATCCTTCTCAAAACCCATGGTCACCATTTTGAGCAGTCCCTGTTTCGTAAAATCATGACCGTCTTTGGTGCGCCCGTCGCGTTGGGCAATCCATACGGATTCGTGCTCCTCGAAGAGACTTTTCTGGATGTAGGCGGCCAGTTGGTGCGAGTTGGCCAGCTTCTCGCGGAGCGTGCCCGACCGTTTCACCAGAATCATCTTGTTAAGACGGGCCACATCGCCCAGCACAGGTGTGTTGATCAGATTGTCGCCCACGGCAATTTTGGAGGTTTTCCGTTTTTCGATAAAAAAATAGAACTCCAGCATAGCCGGGTCGAAGGTGATGTCACGATGGTTGCCGATATAAAGGTAGGCGTTGTCGGGCGAGGTGTTTTCCATACCCGAGAAGGTGTAACCTGTTGTATATTGGTTGACAAAAGTTTCGATCCACCGACGTATAAAACCCGCCTGCACCTCATCGATGGTATGGTAATGGACCATGTCGTTTTTCAAATCCTCCACAGAATAATCCGGCAGGCACTTCCGCATGGCATCCTGGAAGCGCGGGTCTTCCATCACCCTGCGATAGGCTTCCGGGGCTTCTTCATCATTATAAGGTCTGATATCGTCAAACGGATCCATTCAATCTTTTTATTACGGGTGCAAAGATACAATTTTATTAACTAAATCTTCCATTTCCAATTCGTCTGTCGTCACGGTGAGCACGGCCTGCCGATAATAGGGCTCTCGCTCCTGCAGGGTCCGGTGTATGTATGCCCGCAACCCCGCGTCATCCAAGGATTGCAACAACGGCCGCACCTTCCGACTGCTGCGCAAACGCTGGAAAAGTTCCTCCTCTGTCAGCTTCAGATAGATGGAAACGGCGGCCCCGTTGATTCGCGACATGGCATCCTTGAAACAGGGAGCACCGCCGCCGGTGGCAATCAGCACATCGGACTGCGCCAGACATTCCGTCAGCATCGCATACTCACACTCCCGAAAAGCGGATTCCCCATACTTTTGGAAAAGATGGGGAACCGAGATATGGTAGTTTTCTTCCACCCGGGTGTCAAGATCGACAAAGGAAAGACCCAGTCGTTCGGCCAGCGTCTTCCCCAACGTTGTCTTCCCCGCCCCGGGGAAGCCCACAATCACCACATTGGCCATCGTTACTGAATATTGTCCAGGATAGCCTCGATGAGGTTCTCAGCGCAGTCGGCGATGTCGGAGATGCGGGCCGGCAGCATGTAGCAAGGCGTGGTGAACACCATGTTCTGCTTGTCGGAGATAACCTCCGTTTGCTGGGTGTTGATGTGCTTGGAGCCAAACGAGAGCACATTCTCGATGGTGCCCTCGTCGTTGCCCACGGTGATGGTGATGTCGCCCAGCACCTTCGACAGCATGACGGGCGCGATGCACAGAGCACCGATGGGTTTCTTCTGCTCATGGAAGGCGCGGATCAGCTGGGCCACATCTTCCCGCACGGTACACTTCTTACCGTTGATGGCGTAGGTGAAGAGGTTCTTGGCGGAACCGTTGCCGCCAGGGAACACGAGGGCGTCGAAATCCTCCACGCGGCACTCGGCCAGCGGGCGGATCTTGCCGCGCGCGATGCGCGCGGCCTCCACCATCATGTTTCTTTTCTCTTCCATCACCTTACCTGTCACGTGGTTCACCACATGGTACTGGTCGGCATCCGGAGCAAATATACTGTACTCACAATCGTTACGGTCAATGGCCAAGAGCGTCATCACGGATTCGTGAATCTCGCTCCCGTCCAATGTGCCGCAACCGCATAATATCACTGCAAATTTCTTCATAATCAAAAACTTTATTCTTCTGCTTGTTGTTCTTCTTCATTTTGCGTACCGTAGAAGAAGCGCTGGAAGGCTCCACCCAAGCCGGGCGAGATGGCATCCAACGATGTGAATTGGGATTCCGCCACCTGACGGGCCTTCTGCATCGTACCCGTGTCGCCACATTTTTCCGCTATCTGCATAATCTGACGCAACTCCTGGAAGTCGCCGGCCACCGACTGCTGGTCGAAATCCGGTTTCCGGATCTGCTTCGTGATGCTTCCGGTCAAAGACCTGATATACACCTCCGCAACATGATCCATCTTCAGTTCCTTATAATGGGCAGCCAACTCGTCGCTCGGGAATTTTACATTATGCAAGAAATAATGCAGGAAGATAAAGTCATAGCGCAAATCATCGGAATGGAATGCCAAGGTCTTCTCATCCTGACGGTTGTACCAGTCAAACAGCTCCACCATCTCATTCCAGATGGTCTTCGCCATCTCCATACCCTTCTTGTCGGCGGACGGCGTGTGCAAGCTGAAATAATCCTGCATGTAGAACGTGCTATTCTGCGTGTATCCGTACATATTGGACATGACGGAGACATACGGGAAGACCTCATCCGGCACAATGGCATTACCCTTGTCCAACACTTCCTCAGCCTTGTCCAACTTGCCTTCGGCGGCCAACCGGTTACTCAGACGGTCGTAAATCTTACGGATCATGGACACCAGACGCGTGTTATCTTCGCTATGATAGACACGAGGATCGTTGAAACCACCCCAAGCGTAAGGATAGGCCTCCTTGGCCGGTGCATTGGGATTGTTCACGCGGTCGATACGGCTGTGGTCGTTGAAGACATTCATCAAATTCTCATACAAAACATCGGTATCGATGCGCCCGATGTCGGAATAGCTTTGACGCGGCGTGCGGATAGGAACCAGACGATAAGCGAAGCCCTCCAGCTGGAAGTAGTCCTCCAAGCCGAGATAGGCTTCCGAACCCGTGGTCGAGGCGTAATAGATAGGACGCTCCCAGTTGTTGTTGGCGAGGATGTCCATCATGATGATGTATGCCTTGGCAAACGGATTGACAGCATTGGTCTTCATGTTCCATTCCAGACGATCCACCACAAGTGCGGAGTCCTTCGGGTTAACGGTACCGTTCTCCAACACTTTAGCCTTGTCCACCTTGAGGGAGAAGCTGGCCGGCACGGCACGTCCGTTGCTCCGATAGCCCTTGTCCTGATTAAGCAAGAGGAGGTGACGGGTATGGTCAAACTGCGGATCCTTGATGTAATCCACCAAAGCCTTCAAATCCACATACTGGCTTCCGGCGGGTTCCAGATAGAGTACATCACGGGTGCCGTCCTTATACTGATCCCATGTCATGGAAATGGGCAGCGGATCAGAATTATAGGCCTTGCGCTTCATCTGATCCACATACCAACTGGTGCTCAACAGGGAGAGGTTGCAGACGCGCACGTCCGTACGATAGCCCTCCACCTCCTGAACGTACCAGAGCGGGAAGGTATCGTTATCGCCCAACGTGAACAGGATGGCGTTCGGAGCGCAGGAATCCAAATAGTTCTTGGCAATCGCCAACGCCGTATAGCGGTTGGAGCGGTCATGGTCATTCCAGTTCTCGTTGGCCATCACGCACGGCACCAATCCGAAGCAGGCCACCGTGGTGAGGGCAGCACCCGCCACCTGGACCGTGTTGCTCTTTAATTTTTCAAACAGATTATAAATGCCTAACACGCCAAAACCAATCCAGATGGCAAAAGCGTAGAACGAAGCCGCGAAAGCATAGTCACGCTCACGGGGCTGGAAAGCATACATGTTGAGGTAGAAGGCGATGGCCAGACCCGTCATCACGAACAACATGAACACCACAAAAGAGTTCTGCGTGTCTTTTCTGGTCTGGAACACAATGCCGATGATACCCAGCAACAACGGCAACAGATAGTATTTGTTATGCCCCGGACGCTGCATGGACCTAGGCTGGTCGTTCTGATTGCCCACCATGGCTTTATCTATAAACGGGATGCCGGAAATCCAGTTGCCGTTCATATAGTCGCCACGGCCTTGAAGGTCATTCTGGCGACCGGCAAAATTCCACATGAAGTAGCGCCAGTACATGAACCCGAACTGGTAGGTCTGCATGAATTTGATGTTCTGCTGCCAAGTGGGCGGCACATCCCCACGGGCCAACAACCGCCGGTTCTCCTTGTCGGAAGGACTGTCGCTGTTATAACGGTTGTTCAGCCAGTTGATGTATTCACCCTTCTTTTCCGAAGACCACATTCGCGGGAAAAGCATACATCCCGAAGGATCGTAGATGGGCTGATCCTCCTTGCGGTCGTTGGACACCACATAGCGTTTGTTTTCCATATCCTTCACATAGACAGGATTGCCATCTTTGGCACCAACCACTTTGGTGTTATAGCTTTGGCCGTGGAACAAGGGATTGGAACCGTATTGCTCACGATTGAGGTAAGCCAACAACGCCACAGCATCCTCCGGATTGTTCTCGTCAATGGTCGGGTTGGCGTTGGAACGGATCACCAGGGTGAAGAAGGTGGAATAGCCGACCAAGAGCATCGTAAAGCAGAACGTGCCGAGCAACAACGTGGGTTTGCTCTTGCGGTAGCCGTACCAAATGCCCCAGGCTATCAAGGCTGCAATCAACAGGAAGAAGAAGATGGTGCCGGAGTTGAACGGCAGATGCAAGCCGTTGACAAAGGCCAGGTCGAACTTGCCGGCCAGGTTGACCACTTGCGGGATGACACCCCAAAGAATCAAACCCAAAAGCACCACGGAGCCGCAGAGGGACAGGAACACGCCCCACTCGGCCTTCGACTTCAGCGTTCCCTTCTTGGCGCACAGCACAAACAAAGGCACCGTGATCAGCGCCCAGATGGCCAGCATCCAGATGGGAGGACAGAAGAAGGCGAAGAAGAAGGAGATGATGGCAAACGAAAGCACAGCACCCATGCCGGTAGCCTCTTTGGAGAGTTTGTAATAGACAATCAGCACGATGGCGGGCAACGTCAGCAAGTTCAACAGGTGAACACCGATGGAAAGGCCCACCAGATAGGCGATCAGCACAATCCAACGGTTGGGGTTGGTGTCGGCCTTGGGATTGTCATACTCCTCATCCCATTTCAGGATACACCAGAACACCAATGCCGTGAAGAACGACGACATAGCGTAAACCTCGCCTTCCACAGCCGAGAACCAGAAGGTGTCGCTGAAAGCGTAAGCCATGGCGCCCACGAGGGCGGAGCCCATGACGGCGATGGCGCGCGGGAGGTTCATGTCGCCATACTTGGCCACGAGCTTGCGGGCCAGGCGCACGATGGTGAAATAGAGCAGCATGATGGTCAGGCCGCTGCATACTGCCGACATGCTGTTGATGCAGAAGGCCACTTTCGTGACATCACCGCCGGCGAACAGCGAACAGATACGCCCGATAAGCTGGAAGGTGGGTGCCCCGGGAGGGTGTCCCACTAAAAGTTTGGACGTGGTGGCGATGTACTCACCGCAATCCCACCAGGACACGGTCGGCTCTGCCGTCATAATATAAACAGCAGAGGCCACGATTCCTATCAGAAGGCCGATGATGTTGTTAATGACTTTGAATTTTTTACTCATTGTATTATGTTATTTGATGATAAACTAACGGGAAGCAGCCTTGAATTGCTGCAGGAAACGGACATCGTTCTCGAAATAGAGACGGATGTCGTTGGTTCTGTATTTGAGCATGGTCATTCGCTCGATGCCGAGACCGAAGGCGAAGCCGCTGTACTTCTTGCTGTCGATACCGCAATTCTCCAACACGTTGGGGTCAACCATGCCGCAACCGAGGATTTCCACCCAGCCGGTGTGCTTGCAAAGGTTGCAGCCCTCGCCGCCACAGATGTAGCACGAGATGTCCATCTCGGCAGAAGGCTCCGTGAAGGGGAAATAGGAGGGACGGAGACGGATGCGCACATCGGGACCGAACATGCGCTGGGCAAAATAGAGCAGGGTCTGCTTCATATCGGCGAAAGAGACGTTCTCGGCCACGTACAGACCTTCCACCTGATGGAAGATGCAGTGGGCGCGGGAGGTGATGGCCTCGTTGCGGAACACGCGTCCCGGGCAGATCACGCGGATGGGCGGCTGCTGGTTCTCCATCGTGCGCACCTGCAACGACGAGGTGTGCGTGCGGAGCAGCACGTCAGGATGCAGCTCGATGAAGAAGGTGTCCTGCATGTCGCGGGCGGGATGCTCCTCCGGGAAGTTCAACGCGGTGAACACGTGCCAGTCGTCCTCGATGTCG
Source organism: Bacteroidales bacterium (assembly GCA_017551725.1). Taxonomy (GTDB): domain Bacteria; phylum Bacteroidota; class Bacteroidia; order Bacteroidales; family WCHB1-69; genus F23-D06. The sequence continues at coordinate 14,186 of JAFZKY010000051.1, read as the reverse complement.
GGACCGGTGACCGCCGTGAAGCCGATGTCTTCGAAAATGCGGCGCACCTGGTTCATCATGATGGAGATGGGATGCATGGACCCGACGGGGATGCTGTTGGACGGGCGCGTCACATCCGCGATGGTGTGTTGCGCACCCTGCGAGGCCTCCATCGATTCCTTGCACTCCTCAAAGCGCTGCTGGGCCTTGTCCTTCAACTCGTTAACAAGCTGCCCAAACGACTTGCGCTCCTCTGGCGCGATATTTTTGATTTCGGCAAACAAAGCCTGAATTTCACTTTTCTTGCTCAGAAACTGGAGCCTGAACTGTTCCAGCGTCTCTACATTTTCAATCTTGAATCTTTCTATTTCCGCTCTTATTTCGTCAATGGACTTCATTCTTTCAATCTTAAAATCCTTATTCTTATTACTTTATCACTTTTATACTTTTAACTTTCACACTTTTAAACTCCAACCCTACTCCACGATGGTCGCACGAATAATCTTGATGTCCGTGGTAGGTCTGTCGGCGCCATCCTTGGGCTGGGAAGCGATTTTGTCCACCACCTCCATGCCGGAGACCACCTCGCCGAAGACCGTATAGTCGCCATCCAGGAAGGGAGCACCGCCAATGGTGGAATAGATGTGGCGCTGCTCGGCGTTGAATTTCTTGCCCATACGCTGCTCGTACATATCCAGCTTGGCATTGTCGTACACGGCACCGTCCACGATGTAGAACTGCGAGCCGGAAGAGGCCTTGGCCGGATTATTGTCGCGGGCGGCCGCCACGGCACCGCGCTTGTGGTAGAGCGTCGGCACAAACTCGGCGGGAATGCGATAGTCAGGGCCGCCCATGCCCAAACGCTGGCCCGGCTTGGCCGTCTTGGAGTCCGGGTCGCCCGTCTGGATCATGAATCCCTTGATGATGCGATGGAAAAGCACACCGTCGTAATAGCTCTCTTTCACCAACTTGATGAAATTGTCGCGGTGTTGGGGCGTTTCGTTGTAGAGGGCAATAGTGATGTTGCCCATGGAGGTTTCAATCTTTATCTGTGTCATCTTATTGTTTTTTGTTTCTTCCTTTTTCGTTTCCGTTGGAGCCGCATTGGCCTGGTTTTTCTGTTCCGGCTCAATCTTCTTTTGCGAGGAACACGCTGATAACGTGGTAATGCTCAGCAAAATAGCAAAGAATTTTAGTTTATTCATATATTCAAATATTTAAACGGCAAAGATACAAAAAATTTGCATTGGGAAATTTGAAATAGGTAATTATTTGAATTACAATATTTTCAATCCCCAAAAGCGTCATTTGCCGTAAAAGCTGCCGTCTGGCATTTTACGTACACAGCACGTACAAATCCTCGCGGGGATTGATACACAACACGGGGAAGTGCTGCGGGTTGGCGATGATTTTCCGCTCACGCGGACCAGTGAGCCAGTCGCCCAGCGTGCGGTACCCCGTCATCATGGCCACGGAAAGGGTGGCCCCCAATGATTCGGCATACGTGATGGAGAAAAGGTCCATGTTGCGGGGAGGCTCCACGGCGTGTAACTCGTAAGTGATGTCGAGATTGTGGTATAGTTTCTCTACAAAGTCCACGTTGTCAGCCACTTGCTGTTTTAGCCCACTATCCCGGTAGTCGGGATGCAGGATGTGGATGGTGGCCTGGTAAAAGCGGCTGAAATAGCCGGCCCAGAGGGCTTTCTCCTTCGCTTGCCGCTCAATGTCGAGGGGCAAAACCACCCGCTGGAACGCCGTCTCCGTCGGGAATGTCCGCCCGACGGTCATGACGGGCAGCCGTGAGGGCTGGATGAAGCGAACCGCCTGCCGGGCATGGAAAAGTCCGTCGTCCCCGTCGCGCGACACGCCGATGACAAACATGATGGTGTTGGTTTTTTCCGCGTAGGAATAGAGGATTTCCGGAAAAAAATAGCCCTCGGGGAGAATCAGATTTTCAGGAGCGGAAGATTGGATTTCCGTCGTGGAAAGTTCCATTTGCACCTTGTCCTCCAGGGCGAAGCCGAAGCGGGTGACCACCGTCAGGGAGGCGCCGAAGATGCGGGCCAGCACGTTGCCGTAGGCCAGCGCCGACCGCCCATAGTCGGAGGCATCGGCGATGGCGATGATGTTCAGTTTCTTCTGATGGTCAACGGGTTCGTGAATTTCCATTAAGCGTGCAATCCTTTTACGTTCGGTTTGGCGGGCACATATTCTTTCAGGTAGAACGGCTCGAAATAGGCCACATCGGCAAAATCCTGCTGCTGCCATTTGCGGAGGGCCGACGGCAGCAGATAGCGGGCCGACAACTCGAAGTCGGCGAAACGGGCGTTGGACGAGCAAGCCAGTATTTCCTTGCATTTGGGCATCCCGTTGCCGCAGAACACCACCGTTTGAGTGGCCAGCAAATCGCGGTAGGCATCCTCATCCACAATGACCGGGGCCACCTCATCCAGAAGTTGCAGCTGACGGTCGTAGCGGGCGGCGAACACCTCCATCCTTCGGGCATCAATCATGGGAACAATCTGGAAATCATCCACATCCGATGGCAGATGCTGCGTAGCGCCCTGGGCGATGCTTTCCAACGTGTTGACGGTCAGCACGGGAATCTCCAGCGTATAGGCGAAGCTCTTCGCCGTGGAAACGCCTATGCGCAAGCCCGTGTAAGAGCCCGGGCCGACACTGACCGACACGGCATCCAAATCGCGCGGGGTGAGGCCCGCCTCTTTTAACACATGGTCGATGTAGGGCAGCAGGTTTTTGGAGTGCGAGTTGCCGTCACGGCCTTCGCAAACGTCCAAAAGCGTATCGCCACGGCTCAAGGCCACCGAGCACACCTCCGTGGCTGTTTCAATATGTAGCAGAATAGGGTTCTCTTTCATAAAAAAGTCAAACAACAGGGCGACAAAGGTACAAATTAATTTCCGTTAAGTTTTTATTTCAACAAACGCATCAGGGCAGACGATACAGCACTTCGTGTGTCTTTAGACGTATCTGGCTCTTGGATAATTTGTTAGGATAACAGGTCGGATACACTCTATTGGACAAAAACACGAAAATCAGTTTGGTGGCCGGATCGCACCAGACCACGGCTCCAGTGAAGCCCTGGTGACCGAAGATGCGCTTGTTCGCCTTGGCGGGCACAATGGAGGAGTTGCCAGGAGTTTTGGGCGTATGGAATCCCAGCCCGCGCACATTGCATCCATGTATTTCGTATGCCGAGGTGAACAGCTGCACGGTCTCTTCCGACAGCAGTCGCCTACCCTTGTAGATTCCACCATCCAACAACATCTGGAAGATGTCGGCCAACTCTTCCGCCGTGGTAAAGAGTCCAGCATTGCCGGCATTGCCGTTCATGAGGGCAGCGGTCTGGTCGTGTACATAACCCTGCACCACCTGCTTGCGGAAGTCCTCGTCCTTTTCCGTTGGGGCGATGTCGGATTTGGAGAAACCGTGGGTGAGCGGATTGAAACAGGTATGCACCAAGCCCATCGGCACATAGAACTTTTCGGCGAGGTAGCAATCCATGGGCTGGCCGGTAACATGCTCCACCATATCCTTCAGTAGCAGGAAGTTGAGGTCGCTGTACAGATACTGGTGATGTCCGAGGTTGCAGTGGGCGATGGTGTGGCGCATCGTGTCGGGATAGTCGTTGCGCAGGTAGAGGTCGTCGGCCACCTTGATTTCAAAATTGGGCGTTTTGTACGGGCGCAGATACGCCTCTTTCCCTTGTATGTTTTTATAAAACGGGATAAAAGCCGGCAGGCCCGATGTGTGTGTCAGCAATTCGGCAAGAGTGAGATGGGCTTTGTTCGTGCCTTTCAGATAGGGCAGGTATTCCCCGATATGATCGGTGAGTTTGATTTTCTGTTCATCATAGAGTTTCATCACCGCCAGGGTGGTGGCGGCCACCTTGGTGATGGAGGCCACATCGAACATCGTCTGGGTGGTCACCTTGTTCTGATGATCGTATGTGTAGTAACCGAAAGCCTTGTGGTACAGCGTTTTCCCATCTTTTGCCGCTATCATCACACAACCTGGGTAAACCTGGTCGCGCACGCCGTTTTCCAACATCCGGTCGAGTTCTTTGGTGAGCGTGTCGGGCAGCAGCGAGAAGTTGACAGGTTCGGCTTTGGGCACAATGCCCGTGCCGGCGGGATATGCCTCTATGGAAACGGGTAATGTGCCCTCGCAACAGCGCTCGCCGTAGCAGGCCTCAATGGCACTCTGCACGCTGTTCGGTGTGGCTTGGTAGGTGACCATCAGTGCTTTGAAGTCCGACAGGTCGCCGAAAAGATTCAACGCATACGGGTTGTTGGTGTGTATCAGAACCGCCTGCTTATCTTTGGCTATTTGGTTCAACTGGCTCACCATCTTGGCATCCACCCCGTATTTGGAACCAGCCAGCTGGTTGGAGCCCCCGTACACAATCACCACCCGTTTGTATGGGGCAATGCTTTCTTTCAGCTTTTGACAAAAGATGTCGGCATTTTTCGTGGGCACCGCCTTGGGCTGACTCAAGAAGACCATGTTGTGTTTTTCGGCAATGCGGCGGTATTCTTTATTGTATTCTGTCCTTCCAATGCTCAAAAACAGCACACTATCCGTTTTTGCTGCATTTTTTTTGAGGTCAAACGGCAGAAAATGGTCCTCGTTTTTCAAGAGGGTGACGGCCTTTTGTTCAATGCTGTTGTTGATGCGGATGGCGTTTTCGGTGTTCATGCGTTGTTTCACGGAGGCAATATCCACCGGCTGGCTGTCAAGCAGACCTTTGCTCTCCTTGAATTTCAGGATACGCATACAGCGGTCGTTGATCAGTTCAACGGGGATGATGCCGCTGTCCACGGCCTGCCGGATAGTTTGGATGGCCAACGAAGGGGTGTTCGGCAGCAGGAGTATGTCCACGCCGGCCAACAAGGCCCGGATCTCCACATCGCCTTCGAAGCGGTTCTGCTTGCGCACGCCCTGCATCTCCAGCCCATCCGTGGTAATCAATCCCGTATAGCCATATTCGCGTTTCAGGAGGTCGGAAACGATGGGGAACGAAAGCGAAGAAACCGAATTAGGCGTGGAATCCAGCGCCGGCACGTTCAGGTGCGCCACCATCACCATATCGGTGTTCTCGTTGATGAGCTGCCGATAGGGATAGAGTTCCAATTCATCGAGTTCGATGCGGCTCTTCCGGATGACGGGCAGACCGAGATGGGAGTCCGTTTCCGTGTCGCCGTGCCCGGGGAAGTGCTTGATGCACCCGATGATGCCGCCGTCTTGCATTCCGCTGAGGTAGAGGAAGGCCTTCCGGCAGACTTTCTCGCGGCTTTCGCCGAACGAGCGGCTGTTGATGACGGGGTTTTTGGCGTTGTTGTTGATGTCCACGCAGGGGGCAAAGTTGAGGTTGACCCCGATGGCGTGGCATTGGGCCGCCACCTCCAAGCCCATCTTGTAAATCAGCGTGTCGTTGACGTCCGACACGGCTCCCATGGTCATCTGGCGGGGAAAGGCCACGCAGCTGTCCAGGCGCATGGCGGGTCCCCATTCGCCGTCAATGGAGACGAACATCGGTACCTTGCTGAGCGCCTGCATCTGGTTAGTCATCGAGGCTTCCCACACGGGTCCGCATTTCGGGACCCTGAAGAAACAGACTCCGCCAGGCTGGTACTGCGCGATGTCGTTCAGCATCTTGAGGTTTTCGGTGGCCGTGCCCGAGGTGTTAACGCGCACAATCATCAGCTGCGCGATCTTCTCCTCCAAGGTCATCTTCGAGAACAGCGTCTCCGCCCTGCCGGGCTGGGCTTTCACCGCCAGCATCGACAGCAGGCATACGAAAAGAAGGACAATACGCCTCATGCCTTAAAAGACTTTCGGTTCGTACAATCCTTGCACGTTGATCAAGATGAAATCGGACAGGACGTAGGGCGTGTCGTCCGCGCCGAACTCGGAAGGACGGGCGATTTTCACCTCCCGCGTGTTCCAGTTGACGGCCAGTTCCACATCCGTGGCATATTGCGTATGATGGGCAAGGTATTCTTTTACAGCGTTATACAATTCATCGCTGATTTCATGAAAACGATCGGTATTATCCATAGGTTAACGGTTTTATTTTCAATAAGAATTTTTAATATCAAATTGCGCTGCAAAGATACAAAATCGGGGGGCATCAACCATGAACTTTTTTGTATTTTTGCACCTGTCAATACCAAAGCCGCAATGAACACGAAAATCAGCATCTTCGTCATCCTCGCAGGCCTCTTTGTGCTTGCCGGATGCCGCACCAAATCCAACAAAGAGGAGACCAAGGACGACAATATTGTCGATTATCCCGTCGTCATCCTGCCTGACACGCTCCACACCAGCGTGTCGGACCAGAGCACCCTTTATCCGCTTTCGGAAGATTTCATGGACCGTTTTGCCGAGAAGGCGTCGAGCTATATCGGCAGTCATGTGCAGGCCAAGGCCGAATTTCCCACGGAGTGGGGCGTGCGCTGCAAGGAACGTTTGCCCGAAGGCCGGGAACTGTGGCTGCTGCAGTCGCAGTCGCGGGAATGGATGTACCTCGTCATCACCTCGGGGTTCGGCACGCAGCGCATCCTCGACCTGATGCCCGTAGCCGTCAATGTGGCCATCCAGAAACAGGATGTGCTCGAAACGGAACTGTGGAACACCTACCGCCAAGCCGACGGCAACACGTTCACCATCACGAAAGAGTACGAATGGATAAAGTCGCTCACCAAGGCCACCAAACAGGGTTTTATGGAAGATCCTGAAAAATACCATCGCAAAAGCATTGTCAGCGAGCAGTTTGTCATCAATTCCTCCGGACGGTTCGAGATGGTGGAAATCGCCGACACGCTCCCGGATTACGATGCCGTCATCTTTTTCTACAACCGCAATGAAAAGCCTGAAATGTGGGACGAGTGCATCCCGCGCCTGCAGGCCTTCTGCGAGGATAATCATGTGCTTTACGAAGAGGTGTACCAGAATTACCAGCAGGTCACGGTGCGCGATTATGACATGACTTCCCAGTTCGACTGCGACATCACGCCCTACATCGGCGGGATGTCCTGCGGCATGGTGATGTTCAAGAAGGGCGAGGCTCCCAAGTCTATCAACTTCGGCAGTTTCGAGTACATGCAGATGTCGATGCGTCGCTATTTCAAAATCAGCAATCCGGCCTTGTTATGATCGAGCGGTTCCGGGCAGCGTTGGACAGACTGACAGGCGGTGACGAAGGGTGCCGCTATCTGTTGGCGGTGAGCGGCGGGGCCGACTCCACCGTCATGGCATACCTGTTCCGCGCGGCGGGCCTGGACATGGCGATTGCCCACTGCAACTTCCATCTCCGGGGCGAAGACTCCAACCACGATATGCGCTTGGTGCAGCAACTGGCCGAACAGTTGGACGTGCCGCTCTTTATCCAAGAGTTCGACACCTTCGGCATCCAAAAGAACTCCGGACTTTCCATAGAGATGACAGCCCGAAAGCTGCGCTATGACTGGTTTGACAAAATAGGCCGTGACTTCGATTTCATCGTGACCGCCCATCAAGCCAACGATGTGGCGGAAACCCTGTTGCTCAACTTATGCCGAGGCACCGGCCTGAAAGGATTGGCCTCCATCCCTCCGAAAAACGGTAAAATCATCCGTCCTATGCTGGACTTCACCGCCGAGGAGATTCGCCAATACGCTGTTGAACACGATATTCCGTTCGCCATTGACTGCACCAATGCCGACGAAACCATCAAGCGCAACCGCATACGAAAAACGGTATTGCCCCAACTCGCTGAACTCAATCCCAACCTCATCCACACATTTTCCAAAAACTGCGATATTTTCCGGCAACAATATGACTTTTATCGGCAACAGATGGATGAAATAATGGACAATATCCGAATTGCCACGGAACAGGAGGATAAAATTCAGCTTGATATTCTGGAAAAATATCCCTGTAAAAACCTCATCCTCTACGAGTTGCTGAATGGATATGGCTTTGCGGCGGAGGTGGCGGAGGAGATTGTTCGCAACCGGGAAATTCAAAGCGGAACCCGTTTTCTCTCGTCCTCTCACACGCTTGTCGTCAACCGAGAGCATCTTCTGATACGGAAAAATCAGCCGAAACAAGATGAGGAGCGCTGTTTCCGTTCGTTGGAAGAATTACAGAAATGCTTCAATGTGGAACGCTGTTCCACGGAAAAGCCCATCCGATATCCGAAAGACAACCGCACGCTTTTCATCCCGGAGGAAAAACTCGTGTTCCCGCTGACGCTGCGCCCCTGGCACCAAGGGGATTACTTCTACCCTCTTGGCGGAAAAGGCAAACAAAAGCTCAGCGACTTTTTCACCGACCATAAAATCGACGTTTTCCAAAAACAGGAAATACGGCTTCTTTGTTCGGGCAACGACATCCTCTGGATTGTCGGCTTCCGTTCCGACGAACGGTACAAGATAACTTCTGAAACCACTTTTTATTATAAAATCACCGACTATGGAAATTGCTAATCCCAATATTCAGCAGCCCAAACGCGGGTTTTTACTCTGGTTCCTCTCCATCTGCACAATGATCAACGCGGGATCCAACATCCTCTTGTATGCCATGTGCGTGTTGTTCCCCAACATGGTGAACGATGCAGTCGGCCGGATGTCGCAGATGTCCTTTTTCAACGATGAGGCCTACCAGGAGCTTGTCCTTATATTCCAGTCCATTGCGGGATGGCAGTACGGCTTGTTGATCATCGCCGAGGTGGCCATCTTCGTCGGCGCGCTGATCATGCTGTGGAAGCTCAACCCTGTCGGGTTCCACATCTACACCTTCGGCCAGATAGGGCTTTTCTGTATTCTCAACTTCGTCATCGGCGGCAAACTGGTCATGACGTGGGAGGCCATTCTCATGACCATCTGCATCATCCTCTTGTTCGCCTCGCAGCTGAAATATATGCGCAAGCCCCAGGAGGACCAATCAGAACCAACCGATAATCAGTAATTTATCATCAAAATGAATAGAGACGATTTTCCCATACTGAAACAGTCTGTTTACAACAAACCGCTGGTCTATTTCGATAACGCCGCCACCACGCAGAAGCCGTTGTCGGTCATTGAGGCTTTGTCGGATTATTATAAAAGCATAAACAGCAACATCCATCGCGGCGTGCATTTCTTGAGCCAGAAGGCAACGGAAGAGTTCGAGGTGGCCCGCAAAACGGTCCAGCAGTTCATCCACGCGGCGCACGACTACGAGGTCATCTTCACGCGCGGGGCCACGGAGTCCATCAACCTGGTGGCTGCGTCGTTTGGAAGAACATTCATCCAATCCGGCGACGAAATCATCATCTCCGAGATGGAGCATCACTCCAACATCGTTCCCTGGCAGTTTCTGTGCGAAGACCGTGGCGCCGTGCTCAAGGTGCTGCCCTTCCAGGATAATGGGGAGTTGTGTTTGGAACAGTTGGAAAAATTGATTACGGACAGGACGAAAATCATAGCCATCACCCATGTGTCCAACACGTTAGGAACGATCAACCCGATTCGGGAGATCATACGCACGGCGCACGCGCACGGCGTTCCCGTCATGGTGGATGGGGCGCAGGCGGTGGCGCATTGTCCCGTGGATGTGCAGACCTTGGATTGCGACTTCTACTGCTTTTCCGGCCATAAGATGTACGGCCCGATGGGCATCGGCGTGATGTACGGCAAGGAAAAATGGCTGCGGGAGATGAAACCCTATCAGGGCGGCGGCGAGATGATCAGCAATGTGACCTTTGAGAAGACCACCTACAACGACCTTCCCTTCAAGTTCGAGGCGGGCACACCGGCCGTGGGCGACGTTATCGGACTTCGGAAAGCCATCGAGTATATGCAGCAAACCAGCATTATGGCGATAGCCGCCTACGAGGAAGAATTGCGATGCTATGCCACAGAGAAACTGTTGCAGATTGATGGATTGCGAATCATCGGAAAGGCCAGCCACAAGGCCGCTGTTGTCTCGTTCCTTGTAGGCAACATCCATCCCTACGACATGGGCGTTCTCCTTGACCATCAAGGAATTGCCGTGCGTACGGGACATCATTGCACCCAGCCGGTGATGACTCATTATCAGATTCCGGGCACGGTGCGCGCCTCGTTTGCCTTATATAATACAAAGGAAGAAATAGACCAATTGGTGGAGGCGGTCCGTAAATCGAAAGCTATGTTGGAATAACGGCGACAGGAAAAATTCATTTTCATTCATCCGCTCCTACTTCCCGCTTTTTTTGTATATTTGCCCCGCTTATTCTTAAAAAAGTATTCTAACCTATTAATCAATCAAATATGAAGATTTTAGTTTTAAACTGTGGCAGTTCCTCCATCAAATACCAACTGTTGGAAATGGAACCGCAACCCGAATTGTTGGCCAAAGGTCTTGTGGAACGTGTAGGTCTGGAGATGGGTGAGTTTACCCACAAGCCTGTCGGCAAGGACAAATACTATGTGCAAACCCCCATTGCCAACCACGAGGTGGGCGTGAAGCTGGTGCTTGAGGCCCTCATGGACCCGCAGCACGGCGTCATCAAATCGGTGGACGAGATCAACGCTGTGGGTCATCGTGTGGCGCACGGCGGCGAGTACTTCGACCGCAGTATGATCATCGGGCCCAAGGAGCGCGAGGAGATCGCCAAGCTCTGCGAGCTGGCTCCGCTGCACAACCCCGCCTCCCTGCTCGGCATCGACGTGATGATGAAGCTGCTGCCCAACGTGAAGCACGTGGGTATCTTCGACACCTCCTTCCATCAGACCATGCCGCCCGAGGCGTTCCTGTACGCCCTGCCGTATGAATATTACACCGAGAAGAAAATCCGCCGCTACGGCTTCCACGGCACCAGCCACAAGTATGTGGGCCCGAAAGCCGCCGAAATGGTGGGCCTCGACTACAACAACTGCAAGATCGTGAGCTGCCACCTCGGCAACGGCGCCTCCATCACCGCCATCAAGAACGGCAAGTCCATCGACAACTCCATGGGCTTCACTCCCGTGGAAGGTCTGATGATGGGTACCCGCTGCGGCGACATTGATGCCGGCGCGCTCATCTACATCATGGATTCCGAGAAGATGGACACCAAGCAGCTCAACACCTTCATCAACAAGAAATGCGGTCTGCTGGGCATCTCCGGCAAGAGCGTTGATATGCGCGACATCCGCGCGGGCCGCGACGCCGGCGACGAACGCTCCACCTACGCGTTCAACATGTTCGCCTACCGCGTGAAGAAGTACATCGGCGCATACGCCGCCGCCATGGGTGGCGTGGACATCATCCTCTTCACGGGCGGCATCGGCGAGAACGCCTGGTTCCAGCGCGAAGCTATCTGCGACGGCCTCGAATTCCTCGGCACCAAGCTGGACAAGGAAGCCAACCAGAAGTATGCCGGCGAAGACGGCATCATCTCCACCCCCGACTCCAAGGTGAAATTGGTCTCCGTGACCACCAACGAGGAACTGGTGATGGCAATGGACACCTACAAGCTGGTGAAATAGCCATACATTTTATAATATAAAAAAAGGTACGTTGGAGAAATCCAGCGTACCTTTTTTGTAATGTTATCAACGTATTCGTTACTTTGCCAGGAACGGATAGCCGTAATCCGTGGCGGGAACATACGTTTCCTTGATGCAGCGGGAGCTGATCCAGCGGACAAGGTTGAGCATACTGCCGGCCTTGTCGTTGGTGCCGGAGGCGCGAGCGCCGCCGAACGGCTGGCAACCCACCACAGCGCCCGTCGGCTTGTCGTTGATGTAGAAGTTGCCGGCGCTGTGGCGCAGGATGTTTTCAGCTTGGATGATGGCGTAGCGGTCGCGGGCGATGATGGAGCCGGTGAGTGCGTACGGAGAGGTCTCGTCACACACATGCAGCATCTCCTCATATTTTTCATCCTCATACACATAAACCGTGATGACCGGTCCGAAGATCTCCTCGCGGATGGACTCGTAATCCGGCGTCTTGGCCACGATGATGGTGGGCTCCACAAAGTAGCCGACCGACTTGTCGTAATGACCACCGAGGGCGATTTCGGCATCGGCGGAATCTTTGGCACGGTCGATGTAACCGGCGATGTTGTCAAAGGATTTCTCATCGATGACAGCGTTGACGAAGTTGGAGAAGTCGCGCACATCGCCCATCTTCACCGTCTTCATCATCTCTTTGATGTTGTCCAACGTGGCTCCCCACAGCGATTTGGGAATATAAGCGCGGGAAGCGGCGGAACATTTCTGACCCTGATACTCGAAAGCACCGCGCAGGATGGCGACGGCCAGCTCGCGGGCCGGAGCCGTCTTGTGGGCGAAGATGAAATCCTTGCCGCCCGTCTCGCCGACGATCTTGGGATAGGTGTTGTAAATGTCGATGTTCTCCCCGATGAGTTTCCAGAAGCTCTTGAACGTGGAGGTGCTGCCCGTGAAGTGGATACCGGCCAAGTGCGGCGACTTGAAGGCCACGTCGCTGATGACGGAGCCGCTGCCCGGCAGGAAGTTGATGACGCCATCGGGAAGACCGGCCTCCTGTAACAGTTTCATCAGATAGTAGTTGGAGAGGATAGCCGTAGTGGAAGGCTTCCAAATGGTGACGTTACCCATCAAAGCAGGAGCCACGTTGAGGTTCAGCGCGATGGAGGTGAAGTTGAACGGCGTGATGGCATACACAAAGCCCTCCATTCCGCGGTACTCGTTGCGGTTCAGGGTGGCGTGGTCGGAGATGGGCTGCTGGCTGTACAGCTGGGAAGCAAAATAGGTGTTGAAACGCAGGAAGTCGATGGCCTCGCACGGGCAGTCGATTTCGGCCTGCATCGGGCTCTTGCCCTGGCCCAGCATACAGGAGGCGTTCAGGACATAGCGGTATTTGGTGGCGAGGAGCTCGCCGGCTTTCATCATGATGGAAGCACGCTGAATCCACGGCATGTCTTCCCAGTCTTTCTTGGCTGCCATGGCAGCGTCGATGGCCATCTGGACCTCTTTCTTGCCTACTTTATGATATTTGGCCAGCACATGGCTGTGCTCGGTGGGCATCACCACCTGACCCATGTCGCCCGTCTTCACTTCTTTGCCGCCAATGATGGGGCAAATCTCAATGACTTGATTATATTGTTTGTCTAATTCAGCCTGCAAAAGCGCTCTTTCCGGCGTTCCGGGGGCATACGAAAAAACAGGCTCGTTTTGCGGTTCTCTAAAGACGTAATTCGCGTTGTTCATAGATTTTTTGGAAATTAAATTTATTAATGTTGTTTTGCTTGTTGCTAAAGCGCGGCAAATATACAAAAAAGTGGGAAATGTGGGATTACTTTTTTCAAAAGGAAATAAAAAGCTGGTTTTATAGAGGTTATTCGTACTAATTTTGTATTTTTGCCGTCTAAAATTCAAAGAAGATGAAAAGATATTGTATGATTATCGCGTCGCTTTTCGGCGCTGGGCTGTTTTTCGGATGCATGCATGAATGTACCTGCATCACCTCCAATGACATCACGCTGGCCGGACAGCACCGTTTCTATTCTGATACCGTGTTGCTTGATTCCCGCGGGGATTGTTCATTGATGAACGAAGACTCCATCTACTACATCACGCAGAGCGATTCCCTCGGTGTTGTAGATACAAACGGGCTGGCGCACCAGATAACCATTTGCGAATAAATTGGTTTTCCTTTGGGATGAATAAAAAAAGAGAATGACCGCAGAAGTCATTCTCTTTTTCTTTTTGAATGTAACACGTGTGCTCTCACTTCTTCACGAAGCTCTTCGTCACCACGCCCTTCTCGGTGCTGACGCGCACGAAATACATGCCCGAAGCAAGTTCCCGCACATCAAGCTCAACAGTATTGCCACTCACCTCCACCATCTTCAGCAATTTACCATACACATCGTAAACCTGAACATTGTTAATTGTTAATTGTTCATTATTAATTATAAACCGTCCATTGTTCGGGTTGGGGTAAATCACCACATCGTCCGCACCTGCGCCGGAGGCGGCATTGCTCATCAGCAGGGCTTTCGGTGAGTCCTGGGGAGCGTTGTCACCCGTGCTGTCCACTTCCGTCTTGATGGGGTCGTCGCCACCGATAGGCTGGATGGTGTCCCAGGAGAGCAGGCAGGAACATCCTGCCGTGCTTGCATGCAAAGACACGGGACCGTAATTGGGAGCCGGGACGTATCCGTTCATGTTGCGATGGTAGTAGTGCAGCGTCTGCGAACCGACGTTGTA